>CAZCTN010000009.1:0-109585 GCA_964501655.1 uncultured Syntrophomonas sp. | reverse complement strand
CGGGAGTTTTTTTCGGGGCTGCTGATTGTGGCGTCTTATCTGTCTGTTCCCGTTTGGTATGCTGCATCTCCCCGGCCGGCTCGGAGAGCCTTTTCTTAACCCATTTAGCCTGGGTATCTTCCATGGTGCTCATATGATTTTTCACATTCATACCGAGTTCCTGCAGTATATCCACCATTTCCTTACTGGGTATTCCTATTTCTTTGGCTAATTCATGTACTCTTATTTTTGCCATTCAACCACCCCCGTGCTTTTTACCTTTTCTCCCAGTGCATCAATACTCTTGATTATGGTAGCTGCCATATTCTCATCGTTTATCGTAACAGCAACCCGGTAAGCTTTTCCTACGCAGTTGCCAAGCTGGTTTTTATCTCCGTAAACCAACCATGGTATATTATTCCTGGCACATAACCTTTTCAGTGTTTCTCCGGTTTTATCGGATATATCACTGCTGATAACCAGCAATCTGGCTCGGTTTCGAATCAAGCTGGTCCTGGCGGCCAGAGTTCCTGACGATGCTTTTCCTGCTTTTTGCGCAAAGCCAATAATACTATTTACTTTTTTCAAATAATCACAACCTTATGAAGAAATACTCTCTATTTGCTTTCCAATTATTTCTATAACATCCCCGGGTATAGCTTTTTCTAGAGCTTTCTCCAGGCCTTTGCTCTTAACGGCTTTTTTGAAGCACTCGGCATCAGCGCATATATATGCTCCCCGACCTGGTTTTTTGCCCCCGGTATCCATTTCGATCTCCCCTTGCGGAGTTCTCACTATCCTGATCAGCTCTTTCTTGTTTCTCATATTCCTACAGCCTATACACATGCGCTGCGGAATTTTACGCATCTTCTTCCCCATGATCCTCAGTCCCTTCTGCATCATCGGGATATAATTGGTCATTATCTGCATCTTCAAAATACTGTTCCTCATCACTATCAGGCCACTCAAAAGCACTGGTACTTTCCTGGATAAACTGGCTTTCACTCTTAATATCAACTTTCCATCCGGTAAGCTTGGCGGCCAGACGAGCATTCTGCCCTTCTTTGCCAATAGCCAGAGATAGCTGGTAATCAGGTACTACTACCGTGGCTATCTTCTCTTCATCGTTTATAAAAACCCGATCCACCTTGGAAGGACTAAGAGAATTGGCAATAAAGTGTTCTGGTAATTTATCATATTTAATAATATCGATCTTCTCTCCCCCCAGTTCTGATACAATGTTCTGCACCCTTATGCCCCGGGGGCCAACGCATGCTCCAACCGAATCTATCTTCTCCTCCAGGGAATGAACCGATATTTTTGAACGGGCCCCGGCTTCCCTGGCAATGGATTTAATCTCTACCACTCCATCATAAATTTCCGGAACCTCAAGTTCAAACAGGCGGCGTAAAAAGAAGGGATGAGAGCGGGATAAAAAGATATTGGGGCCTTTGGAGGTATTTTTTACCTCGTAAATATATGCTTTGATCCTTTGTCCTGCTTCATACCGTTCGCCGCTGATCTGATCCGGAGGCAGCATAATGCCTTCTGTTCTTCCCAGGCTGATATATGCGGTTTTGTTCTCCACCCGCTGTACGGTACCGGTTACAATTTCACCTTCTCTTTCCAGGAATTCTTCGTATATCAAACTTCTTTCCGCTTCTCTTAACTTCTGAATTACCACTTGTTTGGCAGTCTGAGCTGCGATTCTCCCAAAGTTGGAGGGAGTTATTTCTACATATACCAGATCTTCAATATTACTATCCGGATACAACTCCCGGGCTTCATCTATATTAATTTCCAGGCGATCGTCACCTACTTGGTCAACAACTGTTTTCTGGGAAAATACCTTTACCTCTCCGCTTACTTCATTAATATCCACATTCACGCTCTGAGCAATCCCGAAGTTCTTCTTATATGCGGTATTCAGAGCAGATTTAATGGCATCTATCAAAGCGGCCTTCGGTATTCCCCGATCTTTTTCAATCTCATTTAATGCTTGCATAAGCTCACTAGACAATTTACTTCCTCCTCTTATTTATCTGGGTCGAGTCTAACTCTCGATACTTGCTCTAACGGTATGTTAATGGCTTTATCCTGGGTATTTATAGTGATATGGTTTTTATCATAGCCGGCTAAAATGCCGGTCAACTTCCTCGGGCCGTCATATTCCTTGCTGGTTTTGACCTTAATCATCTGACCCGTATGCCTAATAAAATCCTGTTCTTTTTTCAGTATTCTATCCAGTCCAGGTGAGGAAACTTCCATATGATCATAGTACAGGTCTTTTTCATCTATTACCGACTTTATAGCTCGTGAGGCCTTGGTGCAGGTATCTAGATTTACCCCTGATTCCTGGTCGATATATACTCTTAGTATTTGTCCTTCCCTTTCTCTTCGATACTCGATATCAACCAGTTCTATATCTATCCTCGTTAATAGTATCTCCATTTCACTGACCAACTCCTGCAGGTTTATGTTTCCCACGTCCTGCACCTCCAATCATTGCTGACTTATATGATTAACAATAGAAAAAGTGGGTGAAGACCCACTTTGCCTAGAGAGTATAAGATACTAAACTAATATGATTATATACCATACCATATAGATAACGCAAATTTATTCATGCTTTTCAGGCGGTAATATCTGTCTGATCAGCCAAACAGGCTGATTTGAGTGGTTTCAGGCAGATCCTCGAAGCATTCATAATCCCTTAAAATAGCCATAGCGGTTTTATTTAAGCGAGTACGGCTTTGAAATTCTTCCACTGACACGAAAGGTTTATCCTGCCGGGCTTCTACAATGCCCAGAGCAGCACTGTCACCCACATTGGGCAAAGCGGAAAAAGGCAGAAGCAAACCATTGCCGTAAACTCGGAATTTGTCCGCCTCCGATTGGTAGAGATCAACCGGATAAAACTCAAAACCACGCAGATACATCTCCAGAGCCAGTTCTAAAATAATTAGCAGTTTTTTCTCCTTCTGCGGGGCGGTATTTCCCATTTTATCAATTTCCTTAATCCTCTTGCGTACTGATTCCGAGCCGGCTAGAACTGTCCGGGCATCAAAGTCTTCAGCCCGGATACTAAAGAAACTGGCATAGAACTGCAGAGGATAATTAACTTTATAATAGGCTATCCGGTATGCCATGGTAACATATGCTACCGCATGAGCTCGGGGAAACATGTATTTTATCTTCTGACAGGATTGTATATACCAATCCGGTACCTGCCGGTTTTCCATAATGGGTATGTCATTTTCTCCCAATCCTTTGCCCTTGCGCACCCTTTCCATTATATTAAAGGCCTGTTTCTTTTCCACTCCTCGGTTGATAAGGTAAGTCATAATATCGTCCCGGGTGCATATAACCTGAGTTAGATTTGAAATGCCTTCTTCAATCAGATCCTGGGCATTATTCAGCCATACATCGGTGCCGTGGGACAAACCGCTGATACGAACCAGTTCTCCAAAGGTAGTGGGACGGGTAGCTTCCAGCATTTGTCTGACAAATCGAGTGCCGAATTCCGGTATACCAAAGGTACCCACTCCCGATCCAACATCTTCCTCCTTCAAACCCAAGACCTCAACCCCGGAGAATATTTTCATGGTGTCAGGGTCATCCAGCTTTATACTGGAGGCTTTCACCCCGGTAAGCTGCTCCAGTTCTCTTATGACGGTAGGATCATCGTGTCCCAGAATATCCAGCTTGACCAGCTGATCTCCAATAGCATGATACTCAAAGTGAGTGGTGATAACTCCCGAATCCTTTCTGTCGGCTGGGTGCTGAAGAGGAGTAAATTCATGAATATCCCGTCCTTTGGGTACCACGATCAGTCCTCCCGGATGCTGGCCGGTAGTCCTTCTCACCCCGGTCAGGCCCTTAACCAGACGTCTGATTTCACAATTCCTGGCATTGATCTGCTGCTGTTCAAGATACTTTTTCACAAAACCAAAGGCAGTTTTTTCCGCTATAGTTGAGATGGTTCCTGCTCTATACACATTCTCTTTGCCAAATAGTTCCTCAACATAATGATGAGCCTGCATCTGATAATCACCGGAAAAATTAAGATCAATGTCCGGAACCTTATCTCCCTCAAAGCCCAGAAAGGTCTCAAAAGGTATATTAAAGCCTTCCTTGTGCATGAGCTGACCACAATGGGAGCAGATTTGATCATCCAGGTCGGCTCCGCATTCTGCCGCTTCATCCACCGCAAAAATACTACTGTGACAGTATCGGCATAAAAGATGGGGCTGAAGAGGATTAACTTCGGTAATCCCAGTCAGGCAGGCTACCAACGAAGAACCTACTGATCCCCGAGATCCTACCAGATATCCGTCCTGATTGGACTTCTCCACCAGTTTGTGGGCAATAAGGTACAGGACGCTGAAGCCATGCTCCGTGATGGAATGGAGTTCATGTTTGATACGCTGTTCAACCAGGTCGGGAAGAACCTCCCCGTACAGTTCATGGGCCCTTTGCCAGGTTAGACCGGTAATCTCTTCCGCTGCGGTATCGATCTTTGGGGGATAAAACCCTTCCGGCACCGGCTTGATTTCTTCTATCATGGAGTTAATCTGCCCGGGATAATCCACTACCACTGCTCGGGCCAGTTCTTCTCCCAGATAGGAGAATTCTTCCAGCATCTCATCGGTGCTCTTGAAATACAGGGCGGATTCAGATTCCAGGTCATCATATCCCTGTCCGGCCTGGATAATTGTTCTGAATATCTCGTCTTCAGGGTCAATGAAATGTACATCTCCGGTGGCAATAACCGGTTTGTGCAAACTCTGTCCCAATTCGATTATGTATCGGTTAATATCTCTTAACTCTTCTATATCTTTTACCCGGTCATCCCTTATTAAAAATTCATTGTTTCCTATGGGCTGTATTTCCAGGTAATCATAAAATTTCGCTATCTCCCGTATCTCTTCCTGGGTCTGGCGATTCAAAATGGACTGATATAGCTCGCCGGCCTGACAGGCAGTCCCGACCAGAATGCCCTCCCGATACTTTTGCAGCAGGGACCGAGGTATCTTGGGATGACGGTAAAAATGATCCAGGTAGGATAGACTGACCAGCTGGTAGAGGTTCTTTAAACCGCTTGAATTCTGAGCCAATAATATTATGTGATAGGCTCTCTCCTTTTTATCGGCTTCCACCAGGTATCCTTCCAACCCATATACAACTTTAATGCCATATTCCCTGGAAGCATGATAGGCATCCGGGAAGGCCTGAACACCCCCATGATCGGTTATAGCAATGGCGGGATGCTTCCATTCCGCCGCTCTTTTGATTAACCGCTTGACGTCAGCCAGTCCGTCCATAGCGCTCATCTTGGTGTGAGCATGGAATTCTATGCGCTTGATTTCCCCGGTGTCGGTCCTAACCGGCTTGGGGAGCAACAGGTAAGAATCCATAAATAAAACTACTTCTTTGGCAAAATTGTCATAGCGAACACTCCCCATGATTTTTACCCAGCAACCGATTGGCAAGGGGTCTTCCTCTTTTTTATTTATAAAGCTCTTGACTATTATACTGTCCGCATTATCAGTCAGATAATAATTGATGATATACCTGCCGTCTCTTAGCAGTGTATACTCCTTATCCCATACCTCCCCTTCTATTACGGCTGATTGCATGCCTTCCTCTACATCGGATATTTTTCTGACTGCCTGCTTTTCATTCAGTTTCCTGGCTCCATTCCGTTCAGCCTGGTTTCTGTTCTTGTTGTTCTGCCCAGGGGCTATATCCAGTATTTCCAAGGGTTTGCGAACTATCCCCCCCGGTATCAGGGGCTGGATATCCGCTACTTTATCCTCCCGCAGGGCTCTGACTAATACCTGCAGACGATATTGCTCCCAAAACCACTGGGAGATATTCTCGCATATCCGGTTTTCCAGCAGGCAGTGATAGATTCTGTCCTCTTTGCTTACTACATCTATCCCATTGTCTCTGATTCGCCAATCAATGCCATCCTCCTGCGGATAAACTTCCGAGGAGGCAAGCTCCTGCTGACATTGAATTATAATATCCTCTATCTCCTTCAGGGAGCCGGAATAGCAGGGGATAACATGCAGGCTTTCCAGAAAAGGCCATTGTTTTAGCAGGTCACGGATAGTTTGGGTGATAATACTATTAGGCAAGGGCCGTTCTACCTCTATAAACAGCCTCCATTGTTTGGATGACTGGCTTATTTCCAGCTTGTTGATAAAGGTATTTTCCCAAAGTGATGCCAATTGGTAATCAACGGTGTCCTTAATGATCTGGTAAAAATCCGGTTTCAGTTTGATTCGCCTCCCCCGGCCTGTTAATTTAATCTTTCAATGTTACGAAGACCCTTTAAGTTGGATAATTCTTCGATCACCTGATCGACTGAAAGACCGGCCGGAACTTGAAGCAGCAGCTCAATTTCCAGATAATTATTCTCAATCTGGGTTAATTGAATGTTTTTTATCAAAACACAAAGGTCACCCAGAATGGAACCTATGGCTCCTACCTGACCGGGTTTGTCTTCGACAATCAGAACAACTCCCTTAAATTCTCGACTCCCGGTAAATCTGGCTTCAAACTTGATGAAATATATAAGCACAAACAGGATCAGTATAGTCGTGGCTATAGCCGGAACATAGAGACCGGACCCAACTGCCAGGCCAATACAAGCCACTACCCAGAGCCCGGCAGCGGTAGTGAGACCCTGGACGGTAGCTCCCTCCCGCATTATGGTGCCGGCGCCCAGAAAACCAATCCCGCTGATAACCTGGGCCGCAATTCGCCCGGGATCAGCATTTACGGTTTGATAATACTGCAGATAGATATCTATGGATACTATCATGGCCAGGGCTGAACCTATACAGACCAGGGTGTAAGTCCGCAAACCAGCCGGACGGCTCAAACTCTCACGCTCCAGGCCGATCAAACCACCGAGAACCCCAGCCAAAGCCAATTTAAAAATGATTTCGTAAATAAGCATCGTTAAATGCACACATCCCTCGTTTTTATATTATATCGAGAGGCAGGCTGCTTTCTTTTACTTATTAAAGCACTCTGCGAACACTACCATTTGGCTTCGCTGACTCAAACGATTTAAGGAAGCCTTCGTTACAGCTTCAAGATGTGGGCGGTCTCATCAACAGCCCGGTCAACAGCAACCAGAACCGGATCCTTTTCCCACCGTTTCTTGATTTCAACCTTGTTTTCCTGCAGGGCTTTGGGCCCGATAGTTATACGCAGCGGTATCCCGATCAAATCAGCATCCTTGAATTTGACTCCAGCTCTTTCATCCCGATCATCAATAATAACCTCTATGCCTTGAGCCAGCAGTTGTTCATACAAGCTCCAGGCCAGATCCATCTGGTCACTCTTCTTGGTGTTGACCGGAACGATAATTACTTGGTAAGGTGCTATGGGTATCGGCCATATTATGCCGTTCTCATCATTATTTTGCTCTACTGCGGCAGCCATGGTCCTGGACACGCCTATGCCATAGCAGCCCATGATAAAGGGTCTTTCCTGTCCGCTGTTGTCCAGGAAGGTTGCTTTCATAGACTGGGAGTATTTTATGCCCAGTTTAAAAATATGACCTACTTCAATCCCCCGGGTGGTGTCCAGTCCCCCCGTACAAACCGGACATTTATCGCCTTTTATGGCGTTTCTCAGGTCGGCAATCATTTCCGGTACAAAATCCCGGCCCAGGTTAACATTGATCAGGTGATAATCATCCTGGTTGGCGCCGCAGACCAAATTCTGCATGGCAGGAATCTCCAGGTCGGCATAGACTTTAAACCCTGCTCCCACTGGTCCCAGAGAACCTACACTAACCCCCAGTGCCTCCCGCACCTGGTTTTCATCCGCAATAATCAGGTCATTGCATCCCAGCAGGTTCTTGAACTTGATTTCATTTAACTCCCGGTCTCCGCGAATTACTGCGCCGACATATTCACCGTCCGCCCAATATATTAGCGTCTTGGCAATGTTATGTACTGGCTCGGCCAGTTTTTCCATAACGTCTTCTACCGTTCTTACCCCGGGAGTATGGACTTTCTCCACCGTCTTAAGCTCAACCCTGACCACGCCGGCTGGCTCTTCCGGGCTGCATTCAGCTTTCTCCACGTTGGCCGCATAGCTGCATTTATCGCAATATACTATTTCAGCTTCACCAGTTTCCGCCAAAACCATAAATTCATGACTTTCATTCCCGCCAATAGCTCCGCTGTCAGCTTCTACTACCCGATATTTAAGATTAAGTCTGGCAAAGATACGGTTATAGGCATCATACATTTTAGTATAAGACAGATCCAGTCCGGCCTGATCCATATCAAAAGAATACAGATCCTTCATTATAAATTCCCTGCCCCGCATCAGTCCAAATCTGGGTCTTATTTCGTCCCGGTATTTATTCTGAATCTGATAGAGTAGCAAGGGTAAATCTCTATATGAATGAACATCCTGGTTGACCAGGGTGGTAATAATTTCCTCATGGGTAGGTCCCAGGGCAAAGGGCCGATTATGCCGGTCTTTGAGTCTGAACATCTCCTCTCCATATACGTCCCATCTTCCCGATTCCTGCCACAGCTCTGCCGGCTGGATGATGGGCATAATCAGTTCCTGCCCTCCGGCCCGGTTCATTTCTTCTCGTACAATATTCATTATCTTGCTTAAAACCCGAAAAGCCAAGGGGAGATAGGAATATACTCCTCCGCTGGTTTTGCGTATAAAGCCGCCTCGCAGCAATAGCTGATGACTCAGTATTTCTGCCTCACTGGGCACCTCACGCAGAGTTGGATTAAATAATTCTGATGACTTCATATCTTGCCTCCTTGCATCTGTATTTGGCCGCTTATGTTCCGGCCCCAACCTATTTATTCGTATTCCTGGATGGCCTGTATCAATTCTTCGGCCAGCTTGTCCTCCGGTATTTTCTTCACTATTTTGCCTTTTTTAAACAGTATGCCCAGTCCTCGCCCTCCTGCTATACCTATGTCCGCATCCCGTGCTTCTCCAGGCCCATTAACAACACACCCCATAACCGCAACCTTAAGGTTTTTATCCAGGAATTTGATCCGGTCATCAATTTCCTCCACTATCTTGAAGAGATTTATCTCACAGCGGCCGCAGGTTGGGCATGATATCAGCTCTATACCGCGCTGGCGAAGCCCGGCACTGCGCAGAATCTCATAGGCGGCCCAGACCTCATAGACCGGATCGGAGCTTATCGAGATCCGCAGGGTATCCCCTATTCCCTCATGCAGCAGGATGCCCAAGCCCATTGCTGACTTGACCAGGGCCCGGGGTATGGTGCCGGCTTCGGTGATGCCCAGATGCAAAGGATAATCTACCTTCCTGGATATTATTCGGTAAGCTTCAACACTTAAGGGCACGGAAGATGCTTTCAAGGATATCTTGATGTCGGCAAATCCCATGTCTTCCAGTATTTTAACATTGTCCAGGGCGCTTTCCACCATCGCCTGGGGGCACACCTGACCGTATTTTTGCAGTAATTCTTTATCCAGGGAGCCGGCATTAACCCCTATCCGGATGGGTATCTTTTTATCCTGGCATATTCTTACCACCTGCTGAACCTTGTTTTTGGCTCCAATATTGCCCGGGTTTATCCTCAGTCCATCACAGCCTGCTTCTACACTGATCAAGGCCAGACGATGATCAAAGTGTATGTCGGCAATTACGGGTATAGCGGTCAGGGATTTTATTCTAGCTATGGCCCGAGCAGCTTCCTGGTCAATAACTGCTACCCGGACTATTTCACACCCTGCTTCCTCCAGCTGCCTTATCTGGCCCACCACTGCCCGAATATCCCGGGTATCGGCAGTAGTCATGGACTGTACCACTATCGGATGCTCTCCGCCAATGGGAACGTCTCCCACCTGTATTTCCCGGCTTTTTCGTCTCATGCAGCTCACCCTTTTATAAATCTCATAATATCATTGAAGGTAACCAGGACAATGATCCCCATGAGGAATAAGAAACCCAGCCAGTGAATAAATCCTTCTTTCTCGGGCTGTAAAGGTTTCCTGCGTACCGCCTCGATAAGGGCAAATACTATGCGGCTGCCATCCAGAGCCGGTATGGGCAGCAGATTCAATATACCCAGGTTGATGCTTAAAAAAGCGGCAAAACTGAGCAGATATACCGTACCAACTTGGGCAGCATCTCCCAGCAATCCTACAATTCCTACCGGACCGGCTATGTCAGCCGCCGAGGCTCCTCCGCTGATCATTATCCACAGGCCCCCCAGCAAGGCTATGGTAAGCTGGTAAGTCTGCTGCAAACCGATTGTAACCGCAGTCAACAAACCCTGCTTCTCGTAAGCTATATTGCTTGCTACCCCTATAATGGCCAGGCCGGTGCTGGAGTTGGCCTCGGGTATTACTTCAATTAGCGCAGTCTGCCCATTTCGTTCTATTTGTATGGCAACCAGTTCCCCAGGTGGTTCAGCAGTGAGCAGAGCAGTGAATTCCTGCCAGGTGCTGACGGCTTCACCCTCTACCGACAGTATCCGGTCTCCGGATTTAATACCGGCCTGCTGGGCCGGCTGTCCGTCAAAAACCATTCCAATAATGGGTTCGTCGGTAGTAACGGGAATGCCAATAAAGGCATAACTGTAAATAAAGATCAATACCGCCAGCACAAAATTCATAAAGGGTCCGGCAAATGAGACCCGGATCTTCTCCAGCGGTGTTCTATGGCTGTATCCCTGAGGATCGGACTGATCCCCGGGCTCTTCACCGGCCATGCGAACAAAGCCCCCCAGAGGGAACACCCGGATGGAATAGTTAACCTCGTTTTTCCTCCAGGAAACTATTTTAGGACCGAACCCTACACCGAACTCGTAGACCGGAATACCTATGCGCCGGGCGGCCAGGAAATGTCCGATTTCATGGAACAGGATTAAAATTGCTATGGTAACTATGGCAATCAATATGGTCATTATCAATCCCACCTTTGCTTTACTCTCCTATTTGTACTGTCTCAGACAACTGCAGTCTGTCTTCTTACAGTCTTTGAGATAGCTCCCGGCTGATTTGCCGGGCCCAGGCATCCACCTGCATTATGCTGTCCAAATCCGGGTGGCTGATAGGGGTGTGGCATTCCATCACCTCTTGTACCAGCAAGGGTATGGAAGTAAAAGAAATTTTGCCAATCAGGAATTTATTTACTGCTACTTCGTTGGCTGCATTCAGCACCGCCGGCATCGTCCCTCCCGTCTGCCCGGCCTGGTACGCCAAGGCCAGGGCAGGGAATTTGACGGTATCCGGTTGTTCAAAATGCAAAGCAGATAATTCCGTAAAATCTAATTCGGCTGCGGATGAATCCAGTCGCTCGGGATAGGTAAGCGCATACTGGATCGGAATTCTCATATCATGAGAACCCAGATGGGCTAAGAACGAACCGTCCACCAACTCCACCATGGAGTGAATGATGCTCTCCCTTTGAACTACCACGTTTATTTTATCATAATTTGTCCCAAATAAATGGTGCGCTTCAATTACTTCCAATCCCTTGTTCATCAGGGTAGCAGAATCAATAGTGATCTTGGGCCCCATTATCCAGTTGGGATGCTTGAGAGCCATTGCAACTGTAACGCTGTCCAGCTGCTTCTGATCCAGATCCTTAAATGGGCCGCCTGATGCGGTCAGCCATATCCGCTTCAAATGCCGACTCTCCCCGCGCAGGCATTGAAAAATGGCCGAATGTTCACTATCTACAGGTACTAAGGCAGCATTATATTTGCGTGACTTTTCCATTACTATATCACCAGCTGCAACCAGGGTTTCCTTGTTTGCCAGGGCTACCCTCTTGCCTGCGGTAATGGCTGCAATGGTAGGTTTTATCCCGATGGCTCCGCTTACCGCCACCACTATTACATCGGCTTCGGGCCAGGATGCCAGTTCGCACAATCCCTCCAGGCCTGATAATATTATGCAGCCTTGGGCAGAACGAGACTTCAATTCCTGGTAGTAAGCAGCATCTCCCATGGCCGCCAAGACCGGTCGGTATTTCTGTATCTGATCAGCCAACAGGGATACTTCGTCCCGGGCCGCAATGCCCAACAGGTTGAAGCGATCCGAATGTCTATCTATCACATCCAGGGTCTGCAAACCGATAGAGCCGGTGGAACCCAGGATAACTACATTCATTTTCTGCTTCGGAGTCATGTATCTTTCCTCCATTTCCAATTTTCAAACAATCCCGCCCGGTAACTGGCTACCACCACAACAACCGTTACCGGTCCCAGGAGCAGGCCCACAGCTCCGAACAGCTTCAACCCCATATAAAGGGCCATAAGAGTGATAAGCGGATGTAGGCCGATGTTATCTCCTACTATCTTGGGTTCGGTGAACTGACGCACCAACGATATGACTAAATATATCACCAGCAAACCAACCCCCATTGAGGTATGGCCCAGGATAAACTCTATCAATATCCAGGGAACAAAAAGAAGGCCGGGGCCCAGAATAGGCAACATATCCAGCAGGCCTACCAGAATGCCGATAGTAAGTATATACTCGACTCCCAGAATCTTCAACATAACCATGGTTAAAATGGCGGTAATTGAGATCAATATTAAATAAGCCCTCAAAAAACCCAACAGTATATCCACCAGCTGATTAAAGATGCTGCTGGTCTTGCTCTGGGTGTTAACCGGCATAAATTTATAAATGAATTGTTTGATTTCATAGCGATCGCTGCTGATCAAATAAGTAGCTATGGCTGCAATCAAGATAAAGGCAAACACTCCCGGAAGCATGGAAAGGGTTGCACTTAAAATATCTATGCTGCTGCTGACCATGGAGCTCAAAGCCGTAATGCCCTGGTGCAAGCTGTTTTGCATAGCCTCCTGTACTTCTGGAGGCAGGTTTAATTGCAGGTAGAGAACTTTAAAATCTTTGATGGCACCCAGAAATGATTCGATGATCCCGTCGGAATAAGCACCCAGGTCAGGAAAGAGTTTCATGAGATCTTTGATTACTCTGGATATCAGCCAGGATATGATATAGATGAAGCCTCCCACCAGAACCAAGAGGCTCAAGGCTACTGCCAACCCCCGCTTCATCCGGGTACGTTTTTGCAGAAACACCACGACCGGCTCGATAATTACTGCCATTATCAAGGCAATTAGGAATGGCAGTATCAATCCCGGCAGATGAGTAAATACCGCTCCAATTATGGGCAGCAAATAGGCTATCACCATATATATGGCTAAGACGGCCAGGACCAGAATGCCCAATTTTACCAGCAGCTTAACATACCTGTTTAATTCAGGATCCAACCTGTTACCTCTTTTCCAAACCCGTCCGGGAAGGATAACGGAGCCTTTAAACCTGAATAAAATACCTGAAGAAATAAAATACCAGCGGAACTACCAAGAAAAAACTATCAAATCTATCCAGTACCCCTCCGTGCCCGGGAATAATTTTTCCGGTATCTTTGACTCCAAAGTATCTTTTCATCCCTGAAACCATAAGATCACCTATTTGAGCCATTATACTGGCACTCAGTCCCAACATCAATATATAAACCAGCTTGGTATCCCCAAGGTCTATTATACTAAAAAATACTACCGCTATGAGTATGGACAGAATTATGGCTCCTGCTGCCCCTTCCCTGGTTTTATTAGGGCTTATTTCCGGTGCCAGTGCCCGGCGGCCCCAAAATCGTCCGGCAAAATAACCCCCGGTATCGCTTGACCAGGTGAGCAAAAGAGACAACAGCATTATCCAAAAACGTTCATCCAGGTAATAAATCCTGAAGGAAAAACTGAGCAGAAGGCCCAGATAAAACGCCCCATAAAAGCTCAATGCGGAATCACTAATATCCAGGCGGGGATATTGGAATATCATACTTAAAGCAAAGATAATAATCACCGCCAGAAAAGCATTGAGCAGGCAGTCGCTATAAATCACTGATAACATAAGAACTGAAAGCACCAAATATCCGGGCAGATATTGAGGATTATGCCCGCGTCCGGCCATCATGCGATAATACTCGAACAGAGCCAGCACTCCCATTACCACAAAAACTATCCACCAGTAGATGCCGCCCGCATAAAGCATTGCTAATAATATAGGTATACCGATTACCGCACTAATTATTCTTGCTTTTAACATTTTTACCTTCCTGCTCCCGGCGGCTTAATCCCCCAAACCTGCGTTCACGCTTTCCATAATCGCTTATGGCCTGCAGCAAATGTTCTCTGGCGAAATCCGGCCAGGTCACATCGGTGATCCAAAGTTCAGTGTAGGCTGATTGCCACAGCAAAAAATTGCTTAATCTGAATTCACCGGCGGTTCTTATTAGCAGATCAGGATCAGGGATGTCGCGGGTATACAAGTAATTCGAGAATATATCTTCATTTATGTCATTAATATTTGCCTGGCCGGCGATAATTTCCTCTCCGATCTTTTTTACCGCCTGTAATATTTCAGTTCTGCTGCCGTAGTTTATAGCCAGATTAAAGGTCATAGTTTTATTATGCCTGGTTGTCTGCCGGGCCTGTTCTATTCCCTCTATACATTTTGCCGGCAGTGAGCTGTAGTCACCCAGGATGTTTATTCTAATATGGTTTTCATGCAGTTCCTGCAGTTCCCGGTTCAGGAATTCAATCAACAAATCCATGAGATAATCGACTTCATTTTGGGGTCTTCTCCAGTTTTCGGTAGAAAAGGCGTAAAGGGTTAAGAATTGCACCTGAAGTTCAACACATGCGTTTACCACTCTTTTAATGGCTTTCATGCCCTCGCGGTGTCCCATAGTTCTCGGCAATAATCTCTTACTGGCCCAGCGGCCATTGCCGTCCATAATAATAGCAATATGCCGGGGTACGATCTCCAACTCCAGGTTGTCATTCTTGCGGTTCATTAGATCCCTTCTCTCGCCCAAACTATAAAACCCCCGAGAAGGGGGTATATGGCTATTATAATTATTATCCCAAAAGAGTGCAATCCGGAGAATGCAATCTATACTTCCATAACATCCTTTTCCTTGGACTGCAAAACCTGGTCCACATTCTTAACATACTTGTCGGTGAACTTCTGAATCTCATCCATTCCCTTTTTATTTTCGTCCTCAGAAATCATTTTTTCCTTCTCACTCATTTTGAGCATATCGTTTGATTCCCGGCGAATATTACGAATAGCTACCTTGGTCTCTTCCCCTTTTTTCTTGACCACTTTTACCAGTTCTTTTCTTCTCTCCTCAGTCAGCTGCGGAATAGCGATACGGATTACATTCCCGTCATTGGAGGGGGTAATCCCCAGATCAGATCTAAAAATGGCCTTTTCTATATCAGGAATAATGCTCTTATCCCAGGGTTGGATAACCAAAAGCCGAGCCTCCGGTATAGTAATATTACCCAACTGGTTGATGGGGGTTGGTTCACCATAATAATCAACCATGATCTTTTCGACCATAGCCGGATTTGCGCGTCCGGCCCTTAGAGCAGCCAGATCCTTGGTCAGATATTCTACGCTTTTTTGCATCTTTTCCTCAGCATCACGCAAAATGTCTTTTATCATTCCATTACCTCCCTACGTAAGTGCCAATTCTTTCGCCCATAACCGCCTTAAGAATATTGCCGTATTTGGTTAAATTAAACACAATTATAGGTATATTGTTCTCCATACATAGTGAGGCTGCAGTAGAATCCATTACCCCCAGCCCTTTATTGATTACCTCGATATACTCCAGGAAATTATACTTTCTGGCTCCCGGATTCTGGACTGGATCGGAATCATATACTCCATCTACTTTCTTGGCCATTAGTATAGCTTCTGCTTCTATTTCCGCAGACCTCAAAGCGGCGGCAGTATCAGTGGAAAAGTAAGGGTTGCCGGTGCCGGCGGCAAATATCACTACCCGGCCTTTTTCGAGATGACGTATGGCCCTTCGCCTAATATAAGGCTCGGCCACTTCCTTCATCTCGATGGCAGACATTACCCGGGTAGGCATTTCGAGCTGTTCCAGAGCATCCTGCAAGGCCAGTGCATTAATAACCGTGGCCAGCATCCCCATATAATCTGCTGTGGCTCTATCCATGCCCTTTGAGCTGCCGGCAACTCCCCGCCATATGTTGCCTCCACCAACGACAATACCTGTTTCTACGCCTTTATCTACTACTTCTACTACCTGTTTTGATATGTCCGTAATTATCTCGTGATTGATGCCATAACCATCCTGTCCGGCCAAGGCTTCGCCGCTGAGTTTTAAAACAACTCGCTTATATGGACCAGAGTGCAAACTATAACCTCCTAAAAATCAAACCCTATTTTATTTGCGCCATAACTTCGGCTACAAAATCGCTCTCTTCCTTCTCGATTCCTTCCCCGACTTCATAACGGGCAAATCTCCTGACTGCTATATTTTCGCCTATTTTGGCTATATTTTCGTGGATCAAGCTCTCAATAATCTTATCCGGGTCCTTGATAAAAGCCTGCTCCAACAGACAGTTTTCTTTAAAGTATTTTTCTATCCTTCCTTCTACCATTTTATCTATGATTTTTTCCGGTTTCCCTTCTTCCAAGGCCTGGGCCCGGAGCACGTTCTTTTCCCGTTCGATCTCATGGTCCGGAACTTCGTCGCGGCAAATATATTCCGGCTTGGCAGCGGCTATTTGCATGGCCAGATCATGCACCAGCTGTTTGAACTGATCGGTCTTGGCCACAAAATCTGTTTCACAGTTAACTTCCACCAGAACTCCGATTCTTCCTCCGCCATGAATATAAGAAGCAACAATCCCCTCGCTGGCTACCCTGCCTGCTTTCTTTGCCGCTTTAGCCAATCCTTTGGTCCTCAATTCATCTATAGCTTTTTCCATATCTCCTGCCGTAGCCACCAGGGCATTTTTGCAATCCATCATGCCTGCTCCGGTTCTTTCCCGCAGTTCTTTAACCATTGCCGCTGAAATACTCACTAATATAACCTCCTAAACATGGATTCTGATTTATGCTGATATTAATTAAAAGGGGAACGTCAGTTCCCCTCCCTGTTAAGCCGTAACCTGTTCCCCCTGTTTGCCCTCTAAAACCGCATCTGCAATTCGAGAGGAAATTAACTTAACCGCTCTTATGGCATCATCGTTACCAGGGATAACAAAATCTATCTCGTCCGGATCACAGTTAGTGTCGACTATGGCTATAACCGGTATGTTTAACTTGCGTGCTTCGGCCACGGCAATTTTTTCTTTGCGCGGATCTACAACAAACACAGCTCCCGGCAATTTATCCATATCCTTTATGCCGCCCAGAAAACGTTCCAGTCTTTCCTTCTCATTCAAAAGCCGGGCCACCTCTTTCTTGGTCAAAACCTCCATGGCTCCGCTTTCTTCCATTTGTTCCAGCTGTTTAAGCCTAAGTACTCTTTTCCGAATAGTCTTGTAGTTGGTAAGCATTCCGCCCAGCCAGCGCTGGTTAACGAAGTACATCCCGCAGCGACGCGCTTCATCCTTGATGGTTTCCTGGGCCTGTTTTTTGGTGCCGACAAAAAGTACACCTTTCCCATCAGTAACGGTATTTTTAACGAAAGCATACGCCTCATCAAATTTCTTGACCGTTTGCTGCAGATCGATGATATAAATCCCATTCCGCTCCATATAAATATAGGTTGCCATTTTGGGATTCCACCTGCGGGTCTGATGCCCGAAGTGCACTCCTGCTTCCAGCAGTTGTTTCATGGTAATAACTGACATTATGATCCTCCTTTTAGTTATTCCTCCGCCATTTCATTCCAACCGGCCAACTTGTTCAAGCACCGTCCGGTCAGTCCAATAGCGTGTGTATTTACCAACACATAATATACCATAAGCATCGCTTTTAGTGCAAGAAAATATACAAAAAACCAAGCCGGCCCGGATGCCGGGTGAAATCCTACAGCAATACAGTTATATTGTTTTCGAGGAAAATGTAGCTGCTGGGTGCCTGGGAAAGGCATGAATAAGGGGTCCGCCCCGTATATGATCCAAATGATCAGCCGTGGCGGAATATTATAGAGTGGTAATGAGATTATCATAAACAGGAGGCTTCAATAAATCTGTCAGGCAGGCTCCTTAAAGCCTAGATATTCATATACTGCATTTCCATCAGATTTATAATAAGTTTTACCTCTTCCTGGCCTTTATCCAGTTTTTGGGCAATCTCCCGAGGGGTCAAGCCCTTTTTGTATAGCTTGTGCACCGAAGCCTGAAAACCCTGCAGATCCGGGCTGGTCTTTACTGCATCCTCCCGGGCAGATGGCCCTTTTTCTTTTTCGGCTCTTATCGGGACAGGTTCCACCTGCAGCGCAGGTCCATCTGTAACGGCATAGAGAGAAGCAGGAGCTGAAGCTGAAACTTGCTCCCTGGCATCCATGGCAGTACCGGAACATTCCTGCCTCTCTTTCTCACTTACCATTTGCTCAACAACACTGCCTGATATATGCAACAGATGCTCCAATAATTGTTCCAGGTCTGCTTTGACGATTTTGGCTTCTTCTACCAGCAATACAAATTCTTCAGTTTTACTGGCTGCCAGCAATCGGTTTTGATAGGTAACGTACATGGCTAACCCTACCAGAATTAATATGATGAAATTAATCCAAGTTATTATTTTATACACCACCTAAATCTTAATATCGACCTTACTGCCTTTATCCGGATCGAGAAATAATTCCTGCTCCGCTATGTCCTTGGACTCCTGTTGGCCAGCTTTCTTTCTGGATTTCTTCTTTTCTTTATCTTTATCTTTTTCAGTATTCATTTCAGCTTTCTTCTGCTCAACTTTTCTCGGTGTCTTACTGTTTTTTACGGTCTGGGCATTAATAGCTTCAGCGAACTCCTGCCTGCTCTTATGGGCACCGGCCTGCTCAGCCTGCTGTATCCTGGCTACTTCACCAACTTTCTGGACCAGAACCTGCATATCCATACTCTTAATGCTCATTGATTACACCCCCTACTCTACCGTAAGGCTGCTGTTCTTATTTCCCCATTATCACTCACGAAACGACAATACTTCATGGGATCGTTTATTACATAGACCTGTTCCCCGATAGTAATACGAACTCCGGGATAGGCCACATCCATCACCCTGACTTCCGCGGTTTGGAATCTCTTCATTTCTTTTTCCAGAAATTCCAGCCGGCCCTGAATCTCCTGCAGTTCATTGCGCAGAACCGTGTATACATCCAACAGCTTGATCAGTACCTGTTTCTTTTTCTCAGTGAGATTCTCTACTGCAATCCCGCTGTTATTGTATACCTGCAAATTATGGGAAATATTTTGGAACTCTTTGTTCTTTGCCGTCTGCTTCTGGACCAGGTTATGATATTCTTCCCTGATATAAGGATTCACTCCTACTTCAACTACCGTCTGGGTAGCCAACTGTGATCCCAGCACCTTGGACTCCACTACCTCGGCAGCCTGTATAACTCCTCCTACGATAATGGCTTTGTTGTCACTGACTTTGACTGAATTGCCTGCTTTGATCTGGGATTGTATAATGGCCTCCTTGGCTAGAACATTAGAGCCTGCTTCCACAACGGCATTCTCAATAAAGCGGGCTATGACGTTGTTCCCGGCTGCTACTCTCCCCTTCATCTTACCGTTTATGCCGCCCTTGACGGTTATACTTCCCTGAGCTATTACATCTGCACTTTGAACTGATCCCTGCACGTCAATATCTCCGCCGGCTTGTATCTTGAAACCGGTAGTAACATTCCCTTTTACTATTACGCTGCCAATAAATTCAATATTTCCTGATGAATAATCTACATCACCGGCAACATGGAATACCGGGTTAATATCTATTTTGTTGCCGCTAAAACTCATATGGCCGTCAACGGCCGCATACAAATGGATTCCATCATTATCGGCTACAGTATTTTTTCCCCGGGGCAAAGTCTTGTCTTTGGCCACCCGGGGCGGCACCTTGTTTCCGTGCACGTCCGCTCCGGGTACTCCTGGCCGGGACGGTACTTTTGTAACCAGCAGATCGCCTTTGCGCACATTATTAACAATGCCCAGATTATGGAAATCCGCCTTGCCGGCTTCGTCCATCTTGGGCTGGATGCTGCTCTGGGACTGAAAGGCAAACTCCAATTGGGCGTCAATACCATCGATAGGCGGTGTGCCTTCGGCTACCAGGATCTTTCGTTCCCAGTTGTTTTCCTGCAGAGCTTCCTGAACTTGTCCTTCGTTAATACCAAATACCACCCGCTTGTCGCTCAGGGCTTTCATAGCTTCATCCCGTGAGCACTTGCGGCCGTTTCCGGAAGGCCTTCTTATCAACATGTAGGCTTTCAATTTATCCGGATCTATGTGGACCTCAACTGTGCCGTCAGCTTCCTTTACGTTATCCAGCAATCTTCTCCCCCCTCTAGCTCTTACAAAGCATATCCTTCTTCTTGCTCAGACTTCCTCGCATTCTTAATATGGCCTTGGTGTGTAATTGTGATATTCTGGATTCCGATAATTCCAATACTGCCCCTATCTCCTTTAAGGTCAATCCTTCATAATAATACAGATATATCACTTTCTTTTCTTTTTCCGGCAGCTTGCCTATAGAAGCCACCAGTAAGTCTTTGGTCTCCTTGTCCCCCACCAGCTTCAGAGCATCGGCCGCATTATGGTCTTCCAGGACATCAACGATGCGTTTCTTCCTTTCAGCCATATTTTCTCCCGGAATAAAATCGTCTAATGATATCATCGAACTACAGGAAACATCCTTTAATAGATTATTATAATCACGCAGATTCAAACCCATTGCCGCGGCTGCCTCGGCATCAGTGGCAGACCGGCCCAGTTCCGTCTCGAGTTTAGCGAAGGTTTTTTCCAGCTCCTTGCCTTTTTGACGTACTGATACCGGGACCCAGTCCATGGAGCGAAGTCCATCAATCATCGAACCCCTTATCCTGGTAATAGCATAGGTTTCAAACTTAATGTTCCTTTGATGATCAAATTTTTCTATTGCATCGATCAGGCCTTCAACTCCATAGGATATAAGTTCATCCACTTCAACTACCGAGGAAAGCGTAATTGCCAGTCGGCCTGCTACATATTTGACCAAATGAGCATACTGAACAATCAGTTCCTCTCGGGCGGCTGACAGGTTTTTTTCCTTATATTCAATCCATAACGCCTTTTTATCAATGTTCATTTATATTGTTCGCTCCCCATGACCAATAGTACGAATTCGCAGGTCTGCCGTTTTGGGATCAAAAATAATGGTGCGTCCATAATTTCCGCCGGTATCCTGGGCTGTAATACGTATCCCCGACCGGTTTAAATGTTCTTGAACTGCCAGGGCATTGCGCTGGCCAATATTCATGATACTGCTGTCGCCCACACACTTGAACATCTGCGCTCCCCCGGCAATCTTGGCTACCAATCTGGATGTCCTGACACCCTTTTTATTCATCTCTTCCAATATTAACTCTACCGCTGTATCAGCGAATTTAGCCTTGTTGCTGGCCTTCTTGGACTGGACACTGGATGGAAGCATTATATGAGCCAGCACTCCAAACTGTTGAGCAGGAGAACATACACAGATACCTATGCACGAGCCTAACCCGGCTGTTAACAGCTTGTCGGGGGCATTGGCTATCTTTAATTCAGCCATTCCAACTTGAATAATCTTCTCCACTAGCAATTCACCCCAAGCCCTTGTAATATGGTGCTTAATGATTCGGAATCCGGCATCATAAAAAAGTGCCCCACTATGTCTCGGTCTTCTCTGGTAAACATGGTTTTCAGCACCAGTACATCGTCAAACACGGCTCCCACCTGAGCCAGTATGCCATTGAGAATAGCACCGGCCATATCTATGGCCAGGGCCGGCACGGAGGTCAATAGTTTCATGTTGGTAAAATGGGAAAGAGCGTTGAGATAGGTGCCTGATATAATATTGCCTACTTCCATAATTACTGAGAATTCCAATTCCACCCCCAGGTTTAAATCGGTTTCACCTAGAGGCCGAGCAAGGATCATGTCTACCAAAAGACCTGCCCGTTCAATAGGAAGCATGAACAAGATACTGCCTCTGATAGATCCGCTGACCTCAAAATATAGTCCACATACCGGGGCATCAGCACCGCCTACCAGTTTGGGGATCTCATCGAAGGGCAGTATGTTAACCTCCGGAACACTCATATCGATTTTCGTTTGCACCATCTGGGCCAGAGCAGTAGCAGCATTTCCTGCTCCTATATTGCCTATCTCTCTTAGTGCATCCAGTTCCATTCCTGTTAATTCTGAAAAATCTTTCCCCATAGATTCCTACTCCCCTTGTCCAGCGGTTTCACCCATGATTATTTTCTTTATGTCCAACAGGATCAACAGTCTGCCTGACACCTTGGCAATACCATGGATCTGATCGGAGCTGACCGTTGTATAAATATCTCCCACTGATTCAATGTCCTTCTGTCCTAGCCTGATTACTTCCAGAACCTCGTCAACTATTATCCCGGCTTTGGTTTCATCTAGTTGGCAGACTATTATCCTTCTTTCATCTTTTAAGCCCGATGCCTGCAGTTTAAATTTTGTATGCAGATTAAGCAGTGGAACAATATTGCCCCGGAGATTGACAACTCCCTCTATGTAATCCTCCACCCGGGGTATCCGGGTAATGTTCAGCAACCGTACTATCTCCTGAACATTAAGGATATCTATAGCATATTCTTCTACTCCCAGCCTAAATACCACCACCTGAATCTCATCACTGTCTGCCATCCCAACTCCCGCCTGGCTGATATCAATTTCCTGCATCCCTAGATCCCCCCTCTAAAATAATGTGGCAATATCAATAATAAGTCTGACATTGCCGTCACCAGCAACGATAGCACCTGCAATTCCCGGTATGCCGGACAGTATTTTACCCAGCGATTTAATGACTATCTCCTGCTGTCCGATTAATGTATCTACTACCAAACCAATCTGGTTGTCCCCTTTTCGCACTACCACTACGTATATCTGGGACTGGCTTATATCTTCTCCCGGTACATCAAGGATATCTTTGAGCCGGAACAAAGGGAGCACGTTCCCTCTTAACATAATCACTTCCTGGTTTTGTATCACTTTGATATCAGACTGATTAATCAATGAGGTTTCATTAACCGTACTCAATGGTATGGCATATATCTCATCTTTCACCGACACCATCAAGGCCTGGATAATAGCCAGGGTTAGGGGCAGCTTGATTCTGAATCGAGTACCCTGCCCTTCTCTGGTGTCTATGGATATTTCTCCGTTAAGGGATTCTATTTTAGTCTTTACTACATCCAATCCTACTCCCCGCCCGGAGATATCAGTCACTTGATCGGAGGTACTGAACCCCGGAGAGAACAGAAATTTGTGAATATCATTATCGCTTAGCTGCTGGGCTTCGTTTTGACTTACCAGTCCTCGCTCAATGGCTTTGGCTAACACTGCTTCGGCTTTGATGCCCCGGCCGTCATCCTGTACGTCAATATATACATTGTTCCCTTCGTGCTGAGCACTCAGGATCAGGGTGCCGATACCAGGTTTTCCTGCCGCTATCCTTTCTTCCGGCAACTCCATTCCATGATCCAGGGCATTCCTTAACAGATGTACCAGCGGATCTCCGATTTCATCGATAACTGTCCTGTCCAGTTCCGTTTCTTTGCCTTCCATGATAAAATCGATTTCTTTATTCAATTCCTTGGCCAGGTCTCTAACCATGCGGGGAAAGCGATTAAATACCTGCTCTATTGGCACCATTCTTACTATCATGACTATTGATTGCAGATCAGTGCTGATTCGATCCATCTGTTCTATAGTTTCGTTCAGCTGGGGTATTTTATTGGTAGCGCCTATTTGTTCCAGGCAGCCTTTGTGCATTACCAGTTCTCCCACCAGGTTCATCAGTGTATCCAACCTATCGATATCAACCCGAACCGTCTTTCTGGCTTTATGGATCTGCCGCTGTTCGGTATCTGCTTGTTGTTCCGCAGCCTCATGATTATCGGCAGTTAGGGGCTTAGTGCTCCCTTGTCGGTCCTCATTCAAGCTGCTCTGGCTAAAATTACTTATAACTGCGTTTATTTCAGATATATTGCTGATTCGTTTAGTTATTGATTGTAAATCCCCACTGCTGGTAAACAACAGTTCGAATTCACTGTCAAATTTCCCTTCGTCCAGATCCTGAACGTGAGGCACGGATTTAATGACTTCTCCATCTTCCTCTATGCTCTTGAAAACCATAAAAGCCCGAACCGCTTTCATCATACAATCCGGATCCACGGATATTCTCGCATAATATACCTTGCTGCCCGCATTGATAGCTTCATTGATGATAGTTATATCGTAACTATTGAATTCAAAACCCATGGAAGGTCCTGTTTCCGCAGATTCCTGCCCTTCTGGCATCTCAGTCTCATAATCCCTGTCAAAACCGCAGTTGCCTTTCTTTATCTCCTCCAGCATATCTATCAGATCAGTATTATCCGTGTTGCATATCCCCAGTGATTCCAGCCGGTCGATCATGAACTGCATGCGGTCAAAACACTGGAATAATACATCTACCACCTGGGGGGTAACTGATAACAAGCCTTCCTTTAAAGCGCTTAAAACGTTCTCCATATGATGGGTCAAGTCTGCTACATCTTCAAAACCCATAGTAGATGCCATACCTTTAAGGGTATGGGCGGCCCTGAATATCTCGTTAAGACAGTCGGTGTTCCCAGAATTTTTCTCCAATTCCAGCAGGTTTTCATTTAATATGGTAAGATGTTCCTTGCTCTCCTCAAGGAAAATATCCATATATTGCGACATATCAATTGCCACTATTCCACCCCCTTACATACCATCTCCACTTGCTTCATAATGATCCGCTGCTTAAATATGTATTCCCGCTTCCTCCTCACCGACATATATACACACCCTTTGCTCTTATTTTTCCCCAGCATCCTGCTGCTTGCTGCTTTATCCCTACAACATTCTTACTATCCAGTTTCCAATATCTTTGAGCGGCACGATCTTATCCACCGTACCGGTTTCAGCTGCTGCTTTGGGCATGCCGTAAACTATGCAGCTGGATTTATCTTCAGCGATGTTCTTCCCGTTTTTCGCTTTGATATGTTTTATTCCTTCAGCCCCATCATTCCCCATCCCGGTCATGACCACACCAACCATGTGAGACCAGAACTGTTCAGCTGCTGACTCCATCATTGCGTCTACCGAGGGTCGGTGGCCTCCTCGAGGCGGAGATTTATCCAGGATAATCTTTAGACATCTTTCTGAACCTTCAAGCTGTCTTTTCACCAGCATATGAAAGTCTCCTGGAGCAATATAAGCACAACCCGGAACAATTTTCTCCCCCTGCTCCCCTTCTTTCACTCTTATCTTCGATATTCCATCCAATCTTTCAGCCAGAGAGCGGGTAAAACCGGCCGGCATATGCTGAACCACTAATACTGCAGCGTCCAAATTAGCAGGAAGTATTGGAATTACTTCCTGCAATGCTTTAGGCCCCCCGGTGGATGTCCCTATTAATACCAGTTTATTTAAGCCGGCGCTTTTTACCGGCCAGACGCTCTGGCTTACAGTGACCGAAGGAATTGGTTCCTGCAGCGGCCTTTGCTTCATACTGCGAAGCTTAGGCTTGGTAGCTGCGGCAATAAATATCTTCTCCACCATATCTGCTTGTATTTTAGCAATATCCAGTGAAATCTGCCCGGAAGGCTTGGGGATAAAGTCCACTGCGCCTAATTCCAGTGCTTTTAACGTCTTTTCGGCACCTTCCCGGGTCAGGCTGCTCAACATTATTATCGGTACCGGATTGGTCTCCATGATGGTTTCCAGGGCTGACATGCCATCCAATACCGGCATTTCAATATCCATTGTGATTACGTCAGGATTAAGATCTTTCATCTTTTTGACCGCATCGGCACCATCCCGGGCTATACCTATTACTTCAAGACCCGGAGTTTGGTTAATGATGTCTGAGATTACTTTTCTCATAAAAGCTGAATCATCTACTACCAGAACTCTGATTGTCTTCATAGCTTCCTCCTTACCACTTATAAGCTGTATTGATTAATTCTCTTTGTTTTTCGAATATATAGTTGAATAACTTATCCCGTTTGGCATCAGATACTTCCAGGTATTGAATAGCTGCCCAAATGTATCTGCCCCGGGCGTCCACTTTATCAAATATCCTCAGGACCCTGGCTTTAGCCTCAAAAGTCTCCTGGCTGGGTATATGGAGTTTAATATCCAGCAGCTGGCGGGACTCCAATCTTGTATCAGTACAAAACAGAACTCCTCCGGCGCTGATGTTTATGGTTAATCCCCGGTCATAGGAAGGTACAGCCTCTTCATCATCTTCCTTATCCCTGGAGAGTCTATATTCGATAGGTAAAGAAACTTCTATACGCACATAGGCACGCTTCTGGTTGATTGAAGTTATCTGTTCCGGTTTAGTGGTAATCAGCAAGGGAATAGGGCTTATTACTACCTCGGTAATGGTGGCAGTAAAACCGAAATACTGGTTATGACTGCGAAAAACACATCTTATTTCCTGCCCCACCTGCATCCGGATAAGGCCGCCTTTTTTCATGGGCATCCCCATCATAATAGAGTCCTTTTCAATATTTTCGATCCTGACCGGGTAATACTCCCGGAAAGCCTCTCCTTCGATTACTATCTCCAGCAATTGATTAATCTTCAATCCATCCATTACATCAACCTACCCCTGCATTATTGTCTTTGAACACCCTGCTCAGTTTGATCAGGAAATTTTTTATTCCTGTGGACGATTCTGCAGCTGCCTGCTGTCCCTCCACTCCGCCGGTCAAACGCTCAGCTATGGATAAGATGTTACGGGTTGCGGTACTGGTCGGAAATACCTGGGTAAATGCTTTCTGCCTCATAATCCCTTCCCGTACCGCTGGTTCATCAACTACATTACCTAGAGTTATAAGTTCCGTATCCAGAAATTTGGCGCAGGCTATTTTAATTTTCTCAGCTATTAATATTCCTTCCGCATTATCGGCTACCTTGTTCACAATTAAGTAAATCTTTCCTGCATAGGACTGCCTGATAATGGTTTTGACTAGGCCATAGGCGTCGGTCAAGGCAGTGGGTTCCGCAGTGGTCACTATGATTACATCATCAGCCGCCAGCAGGAAGCTGACTACATTCCTGGATATACCGGCACCGGTATCAATTATCAGGTAGTCATACTCACCATCCAATCGACTCAGTTCCTGGATCAACCTGTTAAGTTCATTATCGTTAAGATTGGCCAACTCATTGATACCGGAGCCGCCCGGAATTATTCTTAATCCTCCCGGCCCCTCAATAATTATATCTTTGACCCTTTTTCTACCCTGGACTACATGTTGTATGGTATAATCAGGCATTATTCCCAACATGATATCGATGTTGGCCAGACCCATATCTGCATCCATCAGTAACACCTTTTTCTGACATTGCCCCAATATCAGAGACATGTTCACCGCTATGGTGCTTTTTCCTACTCCTCCTTTACCGCTGCTTATAGCCATGACCCGGGTCCTCCTGGGTTTTCCGCTGTAATCCCGTTGCCTGTGGCTGGATGCCATCTCTCGAAGTCTTTCTGCTTGATCGTTCATGCCAGACCATCCTTCCTCAACAGCATACTGGCTAAGTACAACGGATCCGGCACCTCAATATCATCTGGAACATTCTGTCCCATGGTCAAGTAAGCCACCGGCTTATTGATCTCATGCATGGTGTTCAGTATCTGGCCATAACTATATGTTTCATCTAATTTGGTAAAGATGACTTTATCTATCTTCATGGGAGCAAATTGACGATATATCTGGATCAAGTCCTGGCTGTGAGTAGTAACACTTAATACCAGAATGGTCTCATCGGGTCGGGCTATATTAAGGTAGCCCTTTAATTCCTGCATCTGTTGCGGATTCCTGGGGCTTCTGCCGGCGGTATCCACGAATATAATGTCGGTATCCTGGTATTCCTGAACAGCCTCCTTAAAGTCCTCCGCATTAAATACTACACTGATAGGAATTCCGATTATTTCAGCAAAAGTCCGTAGCTGCTCGGCAGCCGAAACCCTATAAGTATCAAGGGTTATTAAGGCTACGCTTTTCTTTTCCAAAAAAGTCATATTGGCAGCTAGTTTGGCAATGGTGGTGGTCTTTCCCACCCCGGTTGGTCCTACCATAAATACCACATGACCTTTCTCGCCTGGAGTAACCTTTATAGGTGATATATCGCTGATATAATCCTGCAATACGTTTATGCATATATCCCGCACCCAGGTCTCGTCTTCCATCTTTTGAACCGGAAGCTTGGATTCGATGTTGTTAATAATGCTTATGGCAATATCCTGGTTGACATTGTTGCTGATAAGAGTTTGATAGAAATACTGGGCTTGATCCGATATCCCTTTGATTGCTCCAACTTCTTGCATCCTGAGCTTAATGTCTGCCATCATATCCTTCATTTGCTGCAACTCAAGCAACAAGGAATCTTCGTCTTTTAAACCAAGCTCATGGCTGGCCGGCTGAATATTCCTTTGCTCAGTTGGCTTGATCGGCTTTGGCTCGACCGACTGGAGAACTCTTGGCTCAGCCGTCTTGATCGGGTTATGCTGGCCTGCCTCTGGGCTCATCCGCAGGGTTTTCTTCCCCCGCTTCAAGTCAGTATTTACCTTGAGACTATCATCCACTGCTACGGTAATCTCCACATTATTGGGAGAAAGAAAACCGAAAAACCGGTTCTTCTTCAACTGTCGAGTGTGTAGTATTATGGCTTCGTTCCCCATCTCCTCCTGGGCTTGTTTAATGGCTGATTTAAAATCCCGGGCTAAATACTTCTTTATTTTCATATCGACACCATCCCTATCACTTCAACATTAGTGCTGTCATCAACCTCGTTATAGGACAATACTGCGTAATTGGAAATAAATCGATCGATAAAACGTTTGAAATACAAGCGCAAAACCGGAGCACATATTATTACCGGAGTCTGGCCCCTGGTAGTAATCTGCTCGTGCAGACGGGATAGTTGGTCCACAATCCTTTGGGCCAGCTCTGGATCCAGGGCCAGGTAAGAGCCATATTCACTTTGCTGTACTGATTCGCGCAGGTTTTCTTCTAATCCCGGATCTATGGTGAGCACACTGATCTTCTCCTGGTCATCGGCAAATTGCCGGCTAATCTGCCGTTTCAAAGCCTGGCGAACATATTCGCTCAGCAGATCGGTATCCCTGGTTACCTTGGCATAGTCAGCCAGGGTCTCCAGTATAGTCAGCATATCTCTTATAGATATCTGTTCTTTAAGCAGGTTGGAAAGAACTCTTTGGATATCGCCCAGGTTCATCAAATCAGGCACTAATTCATCAACTACTGCGGAGTTCTGCTGTTTAATAAAGTCAATGGTATGCTGAATCTCCTGACGGCCCAGGAGCTCATAAGCATGATTCTTGATAATGGCGGTCATATGGGTAGCCAATACCGAAGGCGGATCAACCACCGTGTACCCTTTGATCTCTGCTGACTCCCGATCCTTGGAGGATATCCATCGAGCGGGCAGTTTAAATGCTGGTTCAACTGTATCTATCCCATTGAGCTGGGTATCATTTTCTATATCCGGACCGATGGCCAGATAATTGTCTACTATGATTTCACCCGCGGCAATGGGGAGTCCTTTTATTTTAACCGTGTAGGAATTTGGTTTCAGCTGCATATTGTCCCGTATCCTTACCGGCGGCACGATAAATCCAAGTTCCATGGCACATTGGCGTCTTATCATCACAATTCTGTCCAGAAGGTCTCCGCCCTGCTCCGAGTCTACCAGGGGGATTAAGGCATAGCCCAACTCCAATTCCATCTTTTCCACTTGCAGGAGTTCCACCACGTTTTCCGGTCTCTTGATATCCTCCACTTCCTGCAGGTTATCGATATCATCTTCATCTTCAGCTTCCGGAACTGCAGCTCGAAAAGCGAAGTATAATATGGCAAAAACAACCGCCAGTGAATACATAGGCACTTTTGGCATACCTACGCTTCCCAGCAGCAACAAAACCACGGCAGCTATTCCCAGGGCTTTGGGATAATTGAATAGCTGCAGCCCCAGTTCTTTGCCCAAGCTGAGGTTGGAAGCACTCCGGGTTACTACGATGCCGGTGGCTGTAGATATTAGCAGAGCTGGAATTTGGCTGACCAACCCGTCCCCTACGGTTAAAAGGGTATAAATCTGGGCAGCTTCGCCGGCAGCCATGCCCTTTTGGGCCATACCGATCACCAGTCCGCCTACAATATTAATAATGGTAATAACTATACCCGCTATAGCATCTCCCTTGACAAATTTGCTGGCTCCATCCATGGCTCCATAAAAATCAGCTTCTCTTTGTATTTTTTGTCTTCTATCCCGGGCTTTTTGCTCATCTATTAGTCCCGCATTCAGGTCAGCGTCAATGGCCATCTGCTTCCCAGGCATGGCATCCAGGGTAAAACGGGCTGCTACTTCCGATACCCTCTCCGCCCCTTTGGTTATGACCACAAATTGGATCACCACGATGATCAGGAATATGACCAGACCTACCACCGTATTCCCCCCCACCACCAAGGAGCCGAAAGTTGCAATGACCTCCCCTGCTTGAGCATTTAGCAGGATCAAACGAGTGGAAGAGATGTTCAAAGATAACCTAAACAAAGTCATTATCAGCAGCAGGGAGGGAAATACCGAAAATTCAAGGGGGTCGGTATTAAACATGGCCACCATGACAATGATCAAAGCAAAACTAATGTTAAAGGTAAGCAAAACATCCAGCATAACTGGTTTCATGGGTATTATCATCATCATAACGATAGTAATAACGGCAAAAGCTATGATCAAATCACTGTAGTTCAATATTCGGTTAAACCAGCTGGACTTTAATTCCATGGTTGTTCGAACCTCCCGTTTACAACACTATCTTCTTCTGCTTGTATACAAATGCCAGTACCTCTGCAACTGCCTGGAACATTTCTTCCGGGATCATATCCCCGATTTTTGAGACAGTATATAGGGTCCGGGCCAGGGGTGGGTTTTCGACTATTGCCACCCCGTTTTCCACCGCCAGTTCCTTGATTCTTAGGGCTATGAAATCCTGACCTTTTGCTGTAACCACTGGCGCAGGCATAGTCTCAGCTTCATATTTTAAGGCTACCGCAAAGTGAGTAGGATTGGTAATAACTACATCTGCTTTTGGCACTTCGGCCATCATTCGTTTCATAGCTATCTCCCTCTGTATCTGGCGCTGCCTTGATTTTAGCTGCGGATCTCCTTCAGTCTGCTTGTATTCCTGTTTTATATCATATTTGCTCATTTTTAATGATTTATCATACTCATATTTCTGGTACAGATAATCTATTACCCCGACGATCACAAAAACTGCTCCTACTTTCAGTCCCATTTCAAAGACTACCTGAGCTAAAAACATTATGCTGGGAGCCAGTTCCATATCCACCAGTCGGGCAAAACTCAAGTAATACTTGGCCCCCACTGTGTATACTATATATCCGGTTATAATCACCTTCATCAATGCCTTGAGCAACTCTACCAGCGCTCGCTTGGAAAATATTTTTTTTGCCCCTTCAGCCGGATTTAAGCGCTCCAGCTTGGGAGTAAAAGCCTCGCCGCTGAATATGAAGCCCACCTGAATATAACTGATCAGCAGTGCCCCAATGGAAGTTGCTGCCATTATTGGGAACATGCACTTGGCCAGGGTTAATATTACTTCGACAAATAACACCTGCAGGTATTCATGAGAAAAATCATATAGACTGCGGTCCAATAAACACAAGCGGGTAAAGGATTTCAAACAGTCAATCATGTATGGCAGAGTAACATATATAGTAACTAATCCAACCATAAGTATCACGGCCGAATTTAGATCGCTGCTTTTAAAAACCTGCCCTTTTTTACGGGCCTCTTCCACCCGGCGCGGAGTTGCCTTCTCGGTCTTTTCTCCGGTGTTGCCTTCATCTGCGAACAGCTGCAGGTCAAAGAAGAAATTTACCCGGTATTCATCCACCATCGCTCAAACACCCAAAGCCATTATTACGGCATCCAGATAAGTAAAAAAACGATCAAACAAGAGACTGTATATCCATAGGTAGACGGGTAGAAACAAACACAAGGCTATTAATCCGACTAGTATTTTCAGGGGTAAACCCACGATAAATACATTCATCTGGGGAACCGTACGGGCGACAAATCCCATAGCAATATCCGTAGTAAGGGTCACTATCAGTATAGGAGCAGCAATCTTGACAGCTATGACAAACAGGTAAACGCTCATTTGCACCATAAGTTGGTAGAAATCGTTACTCAGGCTCATTCCCAGTACCGGTATTATCTTATAACTCTGTACTATGGCCTGGAGCAGATAGTGGTGCCCGTCAACTGCCAGGTACATTAAGAGCGCCAGGGTCTGGGTCAAATTGCCCATCAATGGTATCTGGCTTCCTGACTGGGGATCTACCACGTTCACTATGGCAAAGCCCATCTGCATGTCCATAAGCTGCCCGGCCAGCTGTATGGCTGCCAGCACCAGGTAGACCACGAAACCTATAATGTATCCAATAAATATTTCCACCGCCATAGCAACGGTAAACTGCCCCAGGGTTTCTACCGGCAGACCGTATTGTATCGGCACAAAGCTGGCCAGGGTAACAGCCAGCGCAGCTAAAAGGAAAGCTTTAACCATAACCGGAATTTGCCTGCTGCTAAATATAGGAGCGCTGATAAAGAGACCCGACAACCGGCCCAATATCAACAAGAAACTGTCTAAAGCAAAAGCACCCATTTGGCTTTCTCCCCTTCTCCCTCTTTAAATAGTTATCATCTGGGGTATGGCGGTATACAGGCTAATAACGAAACTAGTCAGAACATTTAACATCCAGGGACCAAAAACTATCAATACCAGAAATACCGCAACTATTTTAGGTACAAAGACCAGGGTCATCTCCTGTATCTGAGTAGTTGCCTGCAGAATACTGATGGCCAGCCCGGTTATCAAGGCTACTCCCAGTATCGGTGCTGATACCAGCAAAACCGTTACCACCGCCTCATGCGCAATCCCCAATATCACGTCCTGGTACATAAAATCCTCTCCTATCTAAAGCTCATAATAAGTGATTGAATTACCAGTCCCCATCCGTCTACCAGCACAAACAACAATATTTTGAAGGGCAGTGATATCATCATGGGGGGCAGCATCATCATCCCCATGGACATCAGGGCACTGGCTACCACCATATCAATAACCAGGAAGGGAACGAAAATCACAAATCCTATCTGAAAAGCAGTCTTCAGCTCACTGATTATAAACGAGGGTATTAACACATAATTGGGTATGTCAGAGAAATTTTGCGGTCGATCCAGGTTCGACATTTTTACAAACAGGGCCAGATCCTTCTCCCGGGTTTGGGTAAACATAAAGTCTCTTAGTGGTTCCATCCCTTTTTCCATAGCTATTTCCTGGTCTATTTCACCCTGCAAATATGGTTGTATGGCCTGGGAATTAACTTCCTGCAAGGTAGGAGCCATAACGAAAAAACTTAGAAACAGAGCCAGTCCGATCAGCACCTGGTTGGGCGGCATCTGCTGGGTTGCCAGCGAACTTCTAACGAAGGACAGTACCACAACTATTCTGGTAAATGAGGTCAACATTATCAGAATGGCGGGAGCAAGAGATAGTACGGTAAGAAGGACCACCAGCTGTATCGCCGTAGACATTCCCTGAGGGTCATCTGAGCTCCCCTGCATCTGAAAATTAATATCCGGTATTTGAATGGGCTCTGCGCAGGCATTGGATGGCAGTAAGGCCAGCAGGGCCACAATAAGAGCTGCCATAAGAACTGCTTTGATGCAATTTTTTATGATACTTTTAGACATCATCATCACTTCTTCTATTTTTTTTGTTTGCATCGCCTGGATCGTAATTAAACGCATCCTGCAGCCTCTGGTTTTGCTCCTCCATAAGGTAATGAAAATTCTTCCGGTTGGCCAGGCTGTCGCCTGATTTGAATAATTTATTAATTCCATCCTTGAACACCCTGGCATTATCTGCTCCGGCACCCGAGCTATACTCTCCGGAAGCAATCTCCTCCAATAATTTGGGATGGTTAATCTCAAACAACAGCGAGATATTGTGATCTGTTACCCCAACTGCGTATATTCGTTCGCCGACTTCGCAGAGAACGATACCCCGGTTTTGCCCCAGGATAACTTCATCTACTACATGCAGCCAGGTTCCCTGCATCCTGGCAGTAGCTTTTTGTCCGAACAGCCTTACCACTGACCAGGCCGCTCCAACTATTAATGCCAGAATGAACAGTAGTTTAATGAATTCCACGGCCACATTTTTAGGTTGGCTGTCAACCCCAGTCTCCCGGCTCAACTCGTTCTGCAATTGACTGATGTCGTCTATGGCCAGGCCGTGGTTATTAACAACCAGCAACATACCTGCCGTCATAATCAGGGTCAATATAATCAATATCATTGTTTTTCTTTTTGATAAAAGCAATCCTTCACCCACCTGTTGCCTTTTCTCTATTCCAGTGCTTTGCTCACTGCTTCTATAACTCTTTCGGGCTGGAAGGGCTTGACAATAAAATCCTTGGCTCCCGCCTGAATGGCATCAATAACCATAGCCTGTTGCCCCATCGCACTGCACATGATTATTCTGGCCGAACCATCCATCCCTTTTATCTCTTTAACTGCAGTTATCCCATCCATCTCCGGCATGGTTATATCCATGGTGACTAGATCCGGCCGCAAATCCTTGTATTTTTCCAGTGCAACAGCGCCGTTTTCTGCTTCTCCTACCACTTCATAACCGTTTTTGCTCAAGATATCCTTGATCATCATTCTCATAAATGCAGCATCATCAACCACCAGAATCTTCTTAGCCATAACTAACCTCCTGCTTCTTTATTGTAATTTGTTTACTCGATCCATAGGACTGATTATGGTTGTTATTCTTATACCATAATTTTCATCTATGACCACGACCTCCCCCTTGGCTATTAATTTCCCATTAACCAGCAGATCTACTGGTTCCCCGGCCATTTTATCCAGCTGTATTATTGAACCTTGCTGCAGTTCCAGGACTTCCTTTATGATCTTTCGGGTCTTGCCCAATTCCACCGAAACATCCAGCGGCACATCCATGATCAGGCTTATGTTCTGAGGGGTTTCCCCTATCCTGCTCTCCTGAAGCATACTGAACTGCACCGGCTGGATTGTATGAGGGTCACTGGCCCCCATTATCGACGACTGGCTACTAATCCTTGATACATCGTTCCAGTTGTTTACGGCCTGTGCGGCTTGAGGCTGATAGACCTGTTCATCCAACCCAGACTCAAGCGGCTGGCTATGATCTGCCTGGTTTTCATCCAAAACATCCATTTCCGGGGCAGTGAAATCTTCCACGTTTCTCTCCAGTATGTTGATCATGGTATTGACCGCTTCCATAGGAATGATCTGCATGATCTCACTATTGAGCATGTCCTCGATTTCCATCTTGAATTTTATCTGCACCAGTTGGGTAAAGTCAGTGGGCAGGTCCAGGTTTTCTTTGCCCAGATCGACAACGTTCATTATCGGCGGCGCTATGTCGATTCTCCGGTTAAACATCGAGGACAAGCTGGTGGTAGCCGAACCCATCATCTGATTCATTGCTTCTCCTACTGCGCTCAAATCCAGCTCATCCAACTCGGTCCTCTTCTCAATGTCTTCTTTCCCCATCATCAGATCGGCAATTATGCAGGCATCTTCGGCTTTAACGGTCAACAGGTTTGATCCGTTCAATCCCTGGGTATACTGAACTTCAGCAATAACATAGGGAAGCGGATATTCAGTTTGAATTTCCTGTCGAGTAGTTACACTTACCATGGGAGTGGTTATCGATACCTTTCTTTTCAGCAGCATTGAAAGAGTGGTAGCGGCAGTTCCCATACTGATATTACCGATTTCCCCCAGGGTGTCTTTCTGATAATCAGTTATTTGGGCATCGCTTACTAGGGAATCGGTTTCATTAACAGGTTCACTGCTGTCATTACTGCCTCCAGACAGCAGAGCATCGATTTCTTCCTGGGACAATATGCCATCACTCATCATCTATTACCTCCTCTACCACATGGCAAACCTGGATAGCCATTTTTCCATCATTAATACCCGGTTTGCCCGTAAATTTAGTTCGCGTTCCTACCACCAGCTCCAGCTGTTCGCCAATTTTTCTGCGCAGGGGGATCACATCCCCCACCGAAAGTTCCAGCAGATCCTGAACAGTAATGCGGTTTTGGCCCAAAACAGCTTTAACTGTGATTCGAGCAGTCTCCAGTTTATTCTGAATCAGGAGCATATTCTCCGGATTATGCTTCTGGGAAGTGGTGGAATAATAATAATGTACACTGAGCTTATCCATGATGGGTTCCAGCACCAGAAAAGGTATACACAGATTTATCATTCCCAGAACATCTCCCAGCCTGGTTTCAATGGAGATTATCATCATTACTTCCGCCGGTGAAACCAGCTGGGTAAACTGGGGATTGGTCTCTACTCGCTCCAAATTGGGTTCAATTTCTATGATGCTTCCCCAAGGCTCCCGCAAATAGCCCAGCATCCGCTGTACTATTCTCTCTATCACCGTTTCTTCAATCTCCGTTAAGGCTCGCACCTTCAGAGGAGCTTGACCTTGTCCTCCCAGAAGTCTATCTAAAAGAGCAAATCCCAGGTTGGGATTGATCTCCATAATAATGCTGCCTTCCAGCGGGTAAAAGGAACATATGTTTAAAATGGTAGGGTTGGGTATTGATCGCATAAATTCCTCATAGGTCAGCTGTTCTACCGACAGAACATCCATTTGTACCGGCATCCGCAACTGGGCTGACAAAAAGGTGCTCAAAGCCCGGGCATAGGTGTCGTGCATCACCTGCAGGGTGTGCAGCTGATCCTTGGAGAACTTGCTGGGGCGCCTGAAATCATAAACCTTGACTTTTTTCCTGCTCTGTTCTTCTTTCAGTTCCTCCGCATTTACTGAACCATCGCTAAGGGCTGAAAGCAGAGCATCTATTTCGTTTTGCGATAAAACTTCGCTCAATTATAACCCTCCCTACTGGCTGTATTACTGCATGATAAAACTGGTAAAATATACATTGCTTACTGTTTCGCCTATTTTATTGTTTATTTCATCCTTTATTTCCTGTTTAAGATTATCCCGGTTGCGGATATCCAGATCAGCTACCGTTTTTGCCGATAAGATCCCTTGAATACTATCCCTGATTACCGGCATGCAAGAATCAATTTTCTCCTTGGCCTTTTCATCCGATGACTCTACCGTAACCTCCACCTTGAGGTAACGGGTGCCGGCAGCGTCGTTAATATTAGTCATAAATTCGCCGATTGGCACCAGGGCTCCGATTTGTGAATTACCCTGGCTGGCAGTCTTTTCTTCCGGCATTAAGGGAGCCATAATTGATTTCATTAACATGAAAGAACCACCGACCAGGACAATGAATATTACCATTCCTATAATAATGATTTTCAAGTCCATCCCAGATTTCTTCTGCCCTGCTTCTACAGTATTTTCATCTGCCACTTTGTATCCCCCTAACCATAACTAATCTTTTAAGACTGAAAACTGTTTTCGCTTCAGCCAGTTGATATTATCCACAATTTCATGAACCGGTTCCCGCACCACAAATTTTTTACCCGTGGTCAGTGTAACTACCGTGTCCGGTGTTTTTTCCATGAATTCGATCAAATCGGTATTTAGTATAATCTTTTCGCCATTCAGTCGGGTTAGATAAATCACTTTTTCACCTCGTTGCTTCCTCCGGGAGGGACTCCCGGAGGAAGGGCGTTACTATCTCTTGAGGTTAACCAGTTCCTGCAGCATCTCATCCGAAGTGGTGATGATGCGTGAATTGGCTTGAAAGCCTCTCTGGGTTACAATCATATCCGTAAATTCCTCGGACAGGTCTACATTGGACATCTCCAGACTGCCCGGGATTATTGCCCCCATCCCGGCATTGCCGGGTGCGCCTACCACACAATCCCCGGAATTATTGGATTCCTGGAAGAGATTGGACCCTACCTGGATCAACCCGGCTGGATTTTGAAAATTGGCCAGGGCCACCCGGGCGATATTCATGACCTGTCCATTGTCGTACACTCCCTGAATAGTACCGTCAATACCAATGTTATAACTGCTCAGGCTGCCCATACTGTAGCCGTCCTGGTACTTTGCCTGGGCGCTTGAATCGGCATTATACTGAGTTAAGGAGGCAAAATCTATTTCCATAACCAGAGGCTCGGCACCTTCAGCTGAGCGGTCAATGGTAATTGATATCTGGGCATTATCGGAGTCCACTATGTTGCCGCCTTCATCAAACTGCAGGTTGTTGGCCCGAATAAAGCTGAGAGGATTGGCCGGGACAGCCCCGGTAGATATATCTACCAGTTCAAAGTCTGTCAGTGGATCATAGCCGGTGGCATTTTCAAAATCCGGATTCAGGGAAATATCGCAGGCCCAGTTGTTTATCACCGGCGGACCGCTGTCTATTTCAGTTTTAAAGAAGCGGAAATAGACCGTGATCCGGTTGCCCAGGGAATCGTACACCTCTTTGGAAGTAATAACTGAATTGGCACTGTCTGGATGTTCGTCACCCTGAGTAGGATCGATGTCAACGCCGCTTATTTGCGGAACATTCAGGGTAGAAGCCAGGTTACCGGTAAACTGCATTGATTCAGTAGCCCGGGGAGGAGTAGTGCTGAAGCCGGATATATCAATACTGCCGGCTTCCCCGGTGGTATCTATATTGCCGCTGGTGTCAGCCATCCAGCCCAGAACCCGGTATCCGTTGGAAGTACTTACCAGACTGCCCAGTTTGTCAAAGTCAAAGGCTCCCGCCCGACTGTAGTATTTATTTCCTCCGTCACTGAGGATAAAATAACCACTCCCATCAATAGCCATATCGGTAGTCTTGTTGGTTATGGTAGTCGGAGCCGGATTGTGTATTTGGTCGATGCTGCTGATGGTCATACCCAGCCCAATAGCCATTGGATTGGTTCCTCCCCGGGAGTCGGTAGGACTGGATGCCCCCCTTATGCTTTGATAGAGAGAATCCTTGAAAACCACCCGGCTTTTCTTGAAACCTACTGTATTAACGTTAGCGATGTTGTTGCCTATTACATCCATTCTGGTTTGATGGTTTTTTAAACCAGCCACTCCAGAATACATTGAACGCATCATCTTCTATCTGACCTCCTTCCTAGTGCAGGGGGTGCTTCCATATTTCGGCCCCCGGGGCTTCCTCTTTGAGGTCCGGCCCTACATTATTACTGCACTATCAATATTTGTAAACACATTATCCTGGATACTCTCTTCATCAACTGCAGTAATCACGGTATTATTTTTGATGCTGACTACCAGGGCCAGCTTGTCCATAATGATTAATGAATCACGGGCTCCCTTATCCCTGGCTTTGCCTACCGCAGTCTGCAGCTTTTCCAGATCCTCCTGATCCAGTTCAATATTTCTGGCCTGGAGCCTTTGCCGGGCATGCTTGGAAAAGTGTAATTTGTTTGGGTTTATCTCCTGATCCAGCAATTGACGAAAATCACTCTTGCCGATTGAGGCATTTTCCTGTTTGCGTTCGGCGGCAAGAGGCTGCACCGGTTGATAAGGAAATACTACTTTATTCATCGTCTTGCTCCGTATCTTCCGCTGCCGGCTGAGAGTCGGCCGATGATGTGGAGCCCGTCGGCACTGAACCCAATTCCATTATGTACTCGGCGGTTACTTCGTGTTCCCCTATAACGAAATAGGGAACTCCATCCTTGAATATCACTCTTTCAATGACTCCGCTTAGCAGGTCTACCGATTCCTCTGAATCCGTATCCAGGCTATCAGGATCTACATAGCTGACTTCCCGGCCAATCAAGGTTCCTGCCAGCTGCAGGCTCATGCTGCCGCTGATGTAGGATGTAAAGCTCTGTCCCAGAGCTTCAACCATACTGCTCAGGTATTGTATTTCCTCCAACTGGCTGAAGGTAGCCAGCTGGGATATGAATTCCTGATCCTCCATTGGTTCCAGCGGATTCTGGTACCTTAATTGAGTTACCAGCAGCTGCAGGAATTGGTCTTTTCCCAGTTCCGAATTGCCCACGGTAGAATTGCTGTTAACCTGGGTGGAATAATCGGTGGCTATACTGCTTATACTCATCATTACACCTCCCTATACTAAGAAGTTCATCCTTGTTTCATCGTTCAGATCAGTTTCGGCATATCTCAGACTGCCTTCGGTCGCACCCTCAAAGGATTCGTCTTCATAAACGTAATTGGGGCCATAATCCCAGCCCTGGGTATTGTTTCCCTGGTACTGCCACCTGTCCTGCGGTTGACCTTCAGAGCCGTCGAACAAGCCGCCGTTGTTTAATTGTACGTTTACTTCGGTTTTCTCCACCTTTATCCCCTGACTTTCCAACTGCTGCCTTAAGGTACTCAGGTTGCTCTCCAAAAGGTTTTTAACCTGGGGATTGTCGGTTAGAAAGCGGGCGGTTAATACACCCTCTTCCATGGCTAGTTTAATGGTCATTTTTCCCAGATAATCCGGCTTAAGATCCAGAGTCAACTCCGAAACTTTTTTGCTTTGAATAAGTGATATTTTTTCTACCATCTGTTCTATTATTTCCTTCGGATTAACCGGGGTTCTTAACTGCTCCTGGAAGATGCTGTCAGCTTTGGCCGGCTTAATCTCTCCGGTCTGAAGGTCTTCCTGCCAGGAAGGGGCTGAACTGCCCGGCTGCAGGTTTTCTGTCTTTACTGTAGTGGTTAACCTGCTGGCTTTCATCCTATGGGCTTCGAAGTCAATCATTTTCTTAACCTCTCCGGCATCACCCCGGGGTTTGTTTTCCTGGCCCCCTTCAACATTTTTATTTTGCTGGTTGCCGGTTTTTTCCCCGGCCTGCCCCTTGTTGCCTGGATCCCGGGACAGGGGGCTATCCCCATTCTTAACTTTTACTTTGGTTTCGGCTTCTTCTGTCAAGGCTGCTTCATCCGCTGCTGCATACATTGGCCCGGGTTTCATCTCTGCCACCTGGATGGTTTTCCTTTCCGGACGGGTGGCTGCCTGCAAGTTAAGGGCCTGAAGCGCATTTTCTAAGGAATTGCTTCCGGTCACCGGTATTTCTGTTTCGTCCTGATAGTTTTCCTCCGGGTTATCAGTCCTGTTGATGGACTGACCGTATTTCTCCGGCATCGAGTCTACAGGCGGCATTTCAGTGGTCTCTGGCGGAGCCGGAAGCAAGACTTTAGTTATTGGCAGATCATCATCAACAGGCAAATCCTCCTCCCGCCGGGTTGAATGATCCAGCAGAGCTAACTTCAGCTCCATGGAGTTAGAGCCTGGTATCGGCTGATTAGCTTCCTTGGTCAATACGGTATCCTGCGGCTCACCGGCTTCACCGCCATCCCCCTCATTGGGCTGAGCCTGGATTTTGCTCATATGACGGCTGAAACCGTCCTGCTTGCTGGTGCTTTCTTCAAATTGTTGGCCCGGGTTGGAGTTGATAATTGGCGTCCCCAATTGCCTATATACGTTCAGGATGGGCATTTCTAGCAATGTTTCACCTCCTTTCGCTTATTATTTGAATTGTGTTTCACAGCCGGCATTCACCCCCTTTGCTGAAATCAGCTATATAGCAGTCGTGGCCAGCATTTTCTTGCTTAAGGCCGCCGCCTTGCTCTTGTCCATACTCTGTAGAATATCTGCCACGGTCTCGCTGTCCATGTGATTAAAGATTCCTATTATCTCTTCATCTTTTAACTGCGATATAATAGCTGCAGCGTTCTGGGCCTTCATAACCGCGTAATATTCAGCCAGATTTTTATAGGTATCTGCTTGGTTTTGCTTCATGGTTAGAGACTCGGCCACCTCGTCCTGCAGCTGCAGTACCTGCTCCTGCAAAGCCTGCTGTGCCTCAAGACTCGATGCCAGTTCCTTTTCCATGTCATTCAGCTGTGTATTTAGTTTATCGATTTCTTTCTCTCTATCATTTATCTGTTTTTCCAGTTGAAGACGTTCATCAGGTTCGTCCTTTTCGTCACTGACATCCGGAGAATCTCCAGTATCCTCTGCTGGAGTCCGGTCGGGTGGGAGGTGCGAACTGATTAAAGGTATGCTCTTAAGAAATGCCGGCACGGGCAGTATTTCCATTTTAAGCAGGAAAGTACACCCTCCGCCAATTATTACCAGTATTAGGAAAACCAGTATTGCTATCTGTACACCTTTTTTCATTAATCTTCTTCTCCCATATTCTCCCGTTTTATATCAGGTACTGCCAGCACCTGCAGTTCAACCATTTGACATCAAACTGCTTACCCCACCGCAGTTTGAGATCTGTTGCGGTAAAAAGCCACTATGGCAGCTTCATCGATTGTTTTTTGTTCTTCTTTGGAATTTTCATATAGATAATCGGCCCACTCTCGCTCCTTGAGCTTTTCCAGAGTATTGCTTTCCCGAGAGCGTGCTTGCACCAGGTCGCGAGCTTTATCCACCTTGCTTTCCGCCTGTGCCAATTCCAGGGTTTTGCTAATCTTCTTCTCTTTTAATACCGGCAGGTATTCGCGGCTGAAAACCATCCTTCGGTATTCTTGTTCATCACTCTTCATCAAGCGGATGGATTGTTCGATATTATTAGCCTGCTGATCCAGACTTCGCACCTGCTCAGCTATGATATCCCGAGTCGACAATTGTATTCTCAGCTGTTCCCGAGCCATATCTTCATATATACTGGTAACTTTCAGCTTGGTCTGAAGCCGGAATTTAAATGGATGCATTATTAATTCCTCCCGCTCATGCTCTGTTTTAATTGAAGCAGGGTATGGTGATATTCTGCCTCTTCATGTATACCCTGTTTCAGGAACTCATTACACTTGCCTATGTATCTGACCGCTTCATCAACCCGAGGATTGCTTCCTTCTTTATATGCTCCAATATCAATCAAGTCCCGGGCTTCTTCGTATGCGGCCAGGATATTCTTGAATCCCACCGCATCTTCCATATGTTCCCCATCGGCCAGATCGATCATCACCCGACTGATGCTCTGCATCACATCAATAGCAGGGTAAATGTTCATGGCGCCCAACTTGCGGCTGAGTACGATATGGCCATCCACAATCCCCCGCACTGCATCCGTAATGGGCTCATTCATATCATCTCCTTCCACCAATACCGAATATAATCCGGTGATGCTTCCCCGCTCTGAAGTACCTGCTCTTTCCAGCAACCGGGGCAACAGAGCGAAAACCGATGGTGTGAAGCCCCTGGTAGCCGGGGGTTCTCCGATTGCCAGTCCAATTTCTCGTTGGGCCAATGCGAAGCGGGTAAGAGAATCCATCAGCAACAATACATCCTTACCCTGATCGCGAAAGTATTCTGCGATGCTGGTGGCCACAAAAGCACCTTTGAGTCTTAACAAGGCTGGCTGGTCTGAAGTCGCAACTATCACTACTGATCTGGCCAGTCCTGCTTTCCCCAGGTCCCGCTCCAGGAATTCTCGAACTTCTCGTCCTCGTTCACCAATTAACGCGATTACATTGACATCTGCCCCAGTATTCCTGGCGATCATCCCAATCAGGGTGCTTTTCCCTACTCCGCTGCCGGAGAATATCCCCATCCTTTGTCCTTTGCCGATAGTCAGCAAACCGTCAATGGCTTTTACTCCCACCGGCAGCACCTCCCGGATACGGCTCCTTTTCAGGGGATTGGGCGGCCTGTTCATAACCGGGTAAATGTCCTCCACTATCACCCCACCCTTCTCATCGATGGGTTCACCCAGTCCGTTCAATACCCTGCCAATAAGATCCATACCCACGCTTACCTTGAGTGTTTCCCCGGTAGCCAGTAATTCACTCCCCGGTCCTATACCTTCCAGTTCTCCCAGTGGCATCAATAGTATCCGCCGGTTCTTAAATCCAACTACCTCGGCCGGAATTATCATCTCCGGGTGGTGATCACTCTGCACGTAACATACCTCTCCCAGGCTCAGCCTGGGGCCGGTGGCCTCCAGAGTAAGGCCTATGGCCTGTGATATCCTGCCTTTTATCTGGCATACATTGCCAGACTCAAGCATATGCAAATACTTGTCCAGGTTAAAGGCGATAGATTCATTCATCCCCTATCACACCCTGCAAATGTTTCTCGGTTTTGGTCATACGAGTTTCCAAAGTAGCATCTATCTGCCCCTCTTCACTGTTTATGATACACCCGCCCGGTGAAACCCGGTTGTCTGCCTTTACCTCGAAATCAATAATCTGGTTGTTCTTATCGGCTATCTGTCCGGTATTTACTGCGTCCAGTACCTGCAGTACCTCCTGAGGGTTGATATGAACCGAGATATTTTCACTCCCTTCCAGATAGCTCAAAGCATCAGCAATCACATTAATAACTACCTCCGGGTTGGTCCTCATCTCTCCTCCAATGACTTTTCTGCCTATGGCCATTACCAGGCGAAGCATATCTCCTTCAGCCGCCCTTAACATCTGCATTCTGATCCGGGCACCTTCTTCTATGGTTTGCTGCTTCTCCTGCCGGGCATTTTCCAGGATATTTTCCATGTCTTGCCTAGCCTGCTCCAGCCCCTCTTCATAACCTCTCCTGGCATTATCTTCTTTTATTTGACCTGCTTCGTCATTGGCCTCGTTGATGATATGGCTGGCTTCTTCCCGAGCCTTTTCCAGCAAATCCGTTACCATACTCTCGGTTTCCCGTAAGATAGCGTCACTCTCATCCCTTATTTGTTTAAGTCTGCTCTGTTCCAATTCATAATTCTTAATATAGCTGGACCTGTGAGCCTTGTTGCTGTCCTGCTCATATTTTTCCTGCAGCTCCCTCAGTTCCTCTATTTGAATTATTTTGGGCTGGGAAACATACACCGCCGAACCTTTTATCACCCTAGACAACTATTTCATCTCCTCCGCCTCTAGCTATAACAATCTCCCCGGTTTCTTCCAGCCTGCGAATGCTGTTGACAACTCTTTGCTGTGCTTCCTCAACATCCCGCAGCCTTACCGGGCCCATGAATTCCATATCTTCCTTCAGCATCTCGGCAGCCCGGGCTGACATATTAGTGAATATCTTCTGGGCTACTTCTGCACTTGATCCCTTCAAGGCCAGGGACAGATCCTGGGAATCCACTTCTCTCAGCACTCTCTGTACTGAACGATCATCTATCATTACTATGTCCTCGAAGACAAACATGAGTTTCTTGATCTCTTCCGCCAGTTCCGGATCCTGGATCTCCAGAGACTCCATGATGGTTTTTTCAGTTCCCCGATCCACCCGGTTGATTATCTCCACCACTGATTTTATGCCGCCGGCATTGGTCAACTCCTGGGGAGCAATGGAAGAGAGTTTGCGTTCCAGCACGCTCTCTATCTCCTTTATCACCTCGGGCGATGTGGTATCCATCACCGCAATGCGTTTGGCTACCTCAGACTGCCTCTCCGGCGACAGGGAAGATAACACCAGGGAAGCCTGTTCCGGATCCAGATAAGCCAGTATCAAAGCAATAGTCTGCGGATGTTCCCCCTGGATAAAGTTCAATAGCTGGCCAGGTTCGGTCTTTCTCATGAAATCAAAGGGCCGGACCTGCAAGGAAGCGGATATACGGGCGATAATTTCCAGGGTTTTCTCCTCGCCGTACGCCCTTTCCAGTACTTCCTTGGCATAAGATATTCCGCCCTGCCCAATAAACTGGTGAGCCAAACACATTTCGAAGAACTCCCGGTTCAATTCATCCGCCTGTTCCGGATCTACCCGGCGAATATTGGCAATTTCCAAAGTCAGCTGCTCTATCTCTTCTTCCTTAAGATATTTGAAGATCTGAGCTGACCTTTCCGGCCCCAGGTAAATAAGGAAATTGGCTGCTTTTTGCCTTCCTGATAATGTCTTATTCAACTGCATCACCTCTGGTCTTCCATCAACCAGGCCTTCACTACCTGAGCGGCAGATTCCGGACTTTGATCGATTAGATTTTCTATCTCAGCTTTGATCTTTTGTCTTTCCTTCTCTTCGGGAGTCAGGGATTTGCCCATCAAATCCTGAATGCTTATCTCCTCGTCCGCCTCAGCCTCAAAACCATCTATCTCCCCGTCATCCAGGATCTCCGATTCACCTTTTCTCCGGCGGGATATCAGCACTATTATGGCTGTAACAAGAACTGCGAGACCGGCCAGGATATATGGCATTAAGGGTGAAGTCATAATCTTATCCAATCCGCTCAGCTGCAGCGGCTCTGGTTCCGGTTCGGTATAAAAATCAATAAACTCTACGGATATGTTATCTGCCAGGCGAACATTCTCATCGCTGCGGTTTTCCCGTAAGCCGCAGGCCGCCGCAACTATATTTCTTATTTTCTGTGCTCTCTCTTCATTATTTTCTCCCAGGTTGGCCTTGGCTGCCCCTTCATTATCTACAAATACCGAAGCCGTCAAATAATCGTATTTTACATGACCCAGGGCATATTGGGTAAAGGTTTCGGTTTTATTTATCTCGTAGTTGCTGGTTTTGTCACTTTTGTCATAAGAGGAATTTGAGCTCCCCGTATCTACTTCCTGATATTGCGGAATATTAGTGTCAGTTCCTGGAATTCCTGCGTTTTCGCTGCTATTGGTGCTGGATTCCTTCAGTATCTGCTCACTGCGTACAAAGGGCCCTTCAGGATCATGAGTATATTTCTCACTGGTCTCCTGAACGCTGTTGAAGTTCAGTTCCACATTAACCCGGACCACGGAATTGTCTTTGCCCAGGGTCTTATCCAGCATGGATTGTATGGCATTCTGCTTGGCTGTTTCGTAAGCACGTTGAATATCCAACTGCATTTGAAGTGTCCCGGCAGCATTTGCTTCTGGGGATACAACCACCCCGTCAGACAACAGACTGCCGTACTGATCAACTATAACTACATTCTCCGGCTCCAGGCCCTCTACACTATTGGCCACCAGGTTTATTATGGATCTGACTTCCCTGGCCCCAAGAGCCGTCCCATTAATGGTATTGACTACTACGGATGCTTTGGTAGCCTGTTCATTATCGGAAAATAATGATTGCTCCGGAATGGCTATATTAACCTTGGCAGCCGAAACATTTTCCAATCTCTGTATGGTTCGCGCCAATTCCCCCTGTAAGGCCTCCCGGTATTTGACTTTTTTATCGGTCTGGGTTTCCCCGAAACTGCTTTCCTGGAACAATTCAAACCCGACTTCCCCCTGAGGGAGATCTTCACTGGCCAGCTTAAGACGGGTGATGTACTTGACTTCGGTAGGAACCATAATGGTACTGCCGTTATCAGTCAGCCGGTACTGAATCTTTTCTTCATCCAACCGCTCTACTATAGCAGCGGCATCCTTGGCGTTCAAATCCGAATAGAGAACCTCAAACTTGCTGGATGAGCCTTGTTTTACCAGAAATATTAAGGTGCTCAGCAGGAGCAGAATTCCTCCCGCCACCATCACTTTTTGATTGAGGCTCAGTTTCGACCAGCCTTCCCTGGCCTGTACAGCTGACTGCTTGAACATATTAACGAGACTATCCATCGTTCAACTCCCAACCAAGATTACTATAACTGCATTCTCATAATCTCTTCATAAGCGCTTACCAGCTTGTTTCTGATTTCCACCGTGAGCTGCAGAGCCAGGATTGCTTTTTCGTAAGCAATAGTGGTGTCATGCAGGTACTGGTTGTTACCAATGGCCAGATTTGCAGCACTTTGGGTAGCTTCCTGCTGATAGCTGTTTACCTGGTTTAGTGCTTCATGAAGATAATTAAGGAAGTTCTTGTCTGCAGTCCCTTCGCTTCTCCGGTCAGGACTATTGATGATATTGGGATTCATTGCAGTTACGCTGCCAGCGTGTAATACACCCATCTCCATTCACCAACCCTTCTATCTGCCAATATCCAGAGCACGCATAGCCATATTTCTGCTGGCCTCAATCACCTTGGAATTAGCTTCGAATGCCCTGGTCGATGAAATCATGTTGATCATTTCTTCTACAATGTTAACATTGGGATATTTGACATAACCATTCTCATCCGCGTCCGGGTGCCCCGGCTCATAGACCAGACGAAAAGGAGCTTCGTCTTCAGTCAGTGACCTGATTTCCTTTACTCGAACCCCAACTCCGGAGGAGGCTATCTCCCTATTAAGTACACCCCGGAAGCTGCTAAGAGAATTATCGTTATCACGAGCCTGGAAGACCACTACCTGCCTGCGGTAAGGACCAGTTCCATCAGCGCTTCGAACGGTTTCGGCATTGGCCATGTTACTGGCTATAGTATCCATCCGTAGCCTTTGAGCAGTTAAACCTGATGCACTTACATCTATACAATTCAAAAAAGCCATCTTACCTAACCTCTTTCTATAGCCAGCCGCAGCAGCTTGATCTCGTTGCTTATGCTCTGCCCCATGGCATCATAAAATATTTTGTTTTTGGTCAGTTCAGCCATTTCCACATCAATATCAACATTATTTCCATCATTGCGGTAAGTGCTGCTATCACAGGACAGTATCTCCGGTCTAATTGTCTGTATACCAGGACTATTGGATCCAGTTAAATGTCTTTTATCGGTTAATTCTAATTTTATGTGAATGCTTTGATTTAATAGGACGTCTCTGATCTTATCCGAGAAACTGACTTCACTTTTCTTGAAATCAGGAGTGTCTACGTTGGCAATGTTGTTGGCAATAACATCATTGCGCAAACTGGCCGCATCCATGGCCTTAATCAGCAATTGTTCCCTTCCTGAATTCAATATCCTGTCCAGTATTTTATCCACCTTCTTTCCCCATGTTATCCACAATTTAGTCTTTTCGACTTTAATTGTTTTAATTCCTCCTTTAAATTGTAAAATGGGTAGATATTCCTATACATTTTGGTAGTTTAGGCCCGCCTCATGTCGGTCTTTGGGAGCAAAAAAAATAAGGATGATCTCAGCGATCAGCCTTAAGTATGATATAGGATTATTATCTAGTGCCGATTTATTTTCTCAATTCTTCAAACAGATAATCATTGAGCACTTTAATGTATGTACCCTTCATTCCCAGGGATCTGGATTCGATGACTCCCGCGCTTTCAAACTTTCTGAGCGCACTTACAATTACCGAGCGGGTTATCCCCACCTTATCAGCTATTCTGCTGGCAACCAGAAGACCTTCAGTCCCATCCAGCTCAGCCAGTATATGTTCTATAGCTCCCTTTTCCGAATAGGACAGGGTAGCCAGTGCTATTTGTACTGATGCCTTTTTGCGAGCCTGTTCTTCAATACGTTCGGAAGTCATGCGCATTATCTCATTGGCGACCACGATAGCACCGTATTCAGCCAATACAATATCTTCATCGGTAAATCTTTCCCTATCCCTTACCAGAATAAGAGTTCCTATGCGCTTGGCCCCTCCGAATACCGGCGTAATTGACCAGAGCCTATGAGAACAGTTGCATTCACCGTAGTTATAGTTAAACAGACATTTGCGTCCTGGCTCCATGGTAACATTGGTCTGGGTTTCCTGGATGTTGGTGAATTCCTGGTTAAAGCTCTCCGGGAATCTTTCCACATGGCTTTTTAATTCATCGATCCCTATACACGGCACTCCCTCATGAAAAGCATAACCTGAAACCTGGCCTCTCCTACCCACTATAAAAACACTGCACTCCAGGTTTACGGCCAGCACCTCGGCTATTTCATAAAAATTAACGGGATTGCCGCCAATCTTTTGCAGGGTTTTATTTATTGAACGGGATTTTTCTAACAAAGACTTTGGCACTTCAACTACCTCCTACAAAATATATCTGCTCAGGTCGTCATCATGCAAAATGGGTTCCAATTTTTCCTGAACATAGGCTTGGTCAATTATCAACTCCTGACCCTTCAGGTCCGGAGCAGTAAACATAAGCTCTTCCAGCACCTTTTCCATAACCGTGTGCAATCTTCTGGCTCCAATATTTTCGGTTTTGGAGTTTACTGAATAAGCTATGCGGGCAATGCTCTGTATTGCTTCATCGGTGAATTCCACCTGTACTCCCTCGGTGGACAACAAGGCTGAATACTGTTTGATCAACGAATTATAAGGCTCCCTCAATATTCTGGTCAGATCTTCTTCGCTCAAGCCATCCAATTCAACTCTGATGGGAAACCTGCCTTGCAGTTCCGGAATTAAATCGCATGGCTTGCTAGTGTGAAATGCTCCAGCGGCAATAAATAGAATATGGTCCGTTTTAACCGGTCCGTATTTGGTCGTAACAGTTGCCCCTTCCACTATTGGTAGAATATCCCTTTGCACACCCCCCCGTGATACATCAGGTCCATAAGAGCTCTCTTTACCAGCTATCTTGTCGATCTCGTCCAGAAATATAATGCCATCCTGTTCCACTCTTTCTATGGCCAGGCGATAGACTTCGTCCATGTCTATCAATTGCTGAGCCTCTTCTGCGGTCAGTATTTTCCGGGCTTCACCCACAGTGACTTTGCGTTTCTTCTTTTTCCTGGGCATCAGATTGCCGAACATATCCTGAAGATTTACGCCCATTTCCTCTACCCCAGAACCGGAAATGATCTCCATGAAGGAAGGGGTGCGTTCTTCTACTTCAACTTCAATGATTTCCTCTTCCATCTCCAACCGGGAGATTTTTTGCTGAAGGATCTCCCTCTGTTCCAAAATCTGTTTACGCCGCGGATCATCTTCCTCTATTACTTCCGAACTATTTTCTCCTGGACCCAAAAGCAATTCCAGGGGGTTATTCGGAACCCGTTTCTTTTTCCGGGGCAAAGGAAGAATATAGTCAACTATCCGCTCCTCGGCTATTACTCTGCCCTTATCCTCCACCTCCTCGAGTTTTTCTTGTTTAACCATGCGAATAGAGGTTTCGAGTAAATCTCTAATCATAGAATCTACATCTCGACCTACATATCCGATTTCCGTAAATTTGCTGGCCTCCACCTTGATAAACGGCGCCTTCACCATCCGGGCCAGCCTGCGGGCAATCTCAGTTTTACCGACTCCGGTTGAGCCAATCATAATAATATTCTTGGGATATATTTCTTCCCGCAGTTCGCTGGACAGCTTTTTCCTTCGATACCGGTTGCGTAAAGCAATAGCGACTGCTTTTTTGGCTTCATGCTGTCCGATAATATGTTTATCCAATTCCAAGACTATCTCTTTTGGGGTCAGGTTGTGCAGAAATAAAACCTCCTCATTGCAGTTCTTGAACCAATTCTTCCACCGAAATGTGGTCATTGGTAAAAACGCATATTTCTGATGCTATCTTCATAGCTTCCTGAACGATATCCCGGGAATCAAGGTCGGTAAACCTGTACAGGGCTCTGGCTGCTGCCAGGGCGTAACTTCCCCCCGAGCCAATAGCTATTATCCCGTCATCAGGCTCAATCAACTCGCCGCTGCCGGATAAGACGAACATTTTCTCCTGATCAGCCACAATCAGCAGGGCTTCCAGCTTCCTCAATACCCGATCAGATCTCCATTCCTTGGCCAGTTCCACTGCCGCCCGGGTCAGATTTCCTCCATACTCTTTCAGTTTTTCTTCAAACTTGCCGTATAAGGTAAAGGCATCGGCTACTGATCCGGCAAAACCTGCCACAACTTTCCCCTCGTACAGCCTGCGGATCTTGCTGGCATTATGCTTCATAACGGTATTCTGCCCCATTGTTACCTGTCCGTCACCAGCTATGGCCGTCCTGCCGTTTTTCCTCACTGCGACGATAGTGGTTGCTTTAAACAATTTTTCACCTCCGGGGTAATGAGTTTTTATGTATCTCCTTAATGCTCTCACGGGTTAGATGAGTGTATATCTGGGTTGTAGATAATTTCACATGCCCCAGCAGTTCCTGAACTGATCGCAGGTCTGCCCCGGCATTCAACAAATGGGTAGCAAAAGAATGTCTCATGGTATGCGGACTTATTTTCTGGTTAATTGCGGCTTGCTGCATGTACTTGTTTATGATATTTCTTACACTGCGGGCCGATAACCTTTCAGCGTATTTATTTAAAAATACCGCTTCAGATGTCTTTTGTTGCCGATTCAGCATCCGCTCCCGATGCTTTAAATAATGCAGCAGGGATTCCCGAGCCTTCCCTCCCAGGGGTATTATCCGCTCCTTGCTTCCCTTTCCCACTACCTTAATCAGCCCTTCGTCAAAATCCATGTCCCCTATGTTCATGCCCACCAGTTCGCTCACCCGCAAACCAGCAGCATAGAGGGTTTCCATAACCGCCCAATCTCTGCTGCCCAGAGGAGTACTTACGTCCGGTGCGTCCATAAGCACCTGAACCTCCATGGGATAGAGGAATTTAGGCAAGCGCTGATCTTGTTTAGGGGTAGAAACTGCGGCAATAGGGTTGCTGCCAAGTATACCTTCCCGGCACAGGTACTTGGTGAAGGATCTTAAGGCAGCCAATTTTCTGGCCATAGTCGCCCGGCTTAACCCGCGAGACTGCAAAAAAGCCAGGTACTCCCGGGCTGTCCTGTGATCCAGATGCCGGCTCTCCACCTCTTCCCAGGCCACCTGGTATTTGCTGGCAGCAAATTCCAGAAATTGATGCAAATCCTTATTGTAACCTGATATTGTTAGCTTGGATGCGCTCTTTTCAATCATCAGATAATCAAAAAAAGCGTTTAAATGTTTGCTCAACACGACTATTACTCCCGCCATTATTAGTCCTCTAGCAAAAATGCTAGCATATGCGGACGGGTTTTACAACTATTTCGGAAACAATTCTGAAAACTTGTCTATATCCTCTAACGAACGTCCCACATAGTTTCGGTACCTTAGTTTTTTGTCCTTAATTTTGCTTTCCAGAGGCGGTAATATGCCGAAATTAGCATTTATCGGCTGAAAACTTTTGCTTTCTGAATTGCTGATAAAATCAAGCAAAGCACCTATCATGGTAGTCTTGGGAGGAGCCAGGGGCTGTTTCCCATTCAATATCCGCCAAGCATTAATGCCGGCGATAATTCCTGTAGCCGCCGATTCCATGTATCCTTCAACACCGGTGATTTGGCCGGCCAAAAGCAATCCGGGCCGATTTCTGAATTGCAGGGAGACCTCCAGAATTTGTGGACTGTTAATGAAAGTATTACGGTGCATAACCCCGTATCTCACGAATTCAGCGTTTTCCAGACCGGGTATCAATTTGAATATCTCCTGCTGTTCGGACCATTTCAGCCGGGTCTGAAATCCCACCAGACCAAAGACCTGCCCCGCTTTATCTTCCTGCCGAAGCTGAACTACTGCATATGGGCGTTTGCTGGTGGCAGGATCTGTCAGTCCCACCGGACGCATGGGGCCGTACCTGAGGGTTTCCCTCCCTCGGGAGGCAGCAGCCTCTATGGGCATGCAGGACTCAAAAACCATTTGCTTGTCTATACTATGTCCCGCATAGGCATCGGCTTCCACCAGGCGCTTATAAAAGCCTTCATACTGTACCTGGTCCATGGGGCAGTTGTAATAATCGTCTGTACCCTTGCCGTACCTGGAGGCCTTGAACACCTTATCCAGGTCAACACTTTCCAGGGTAACGCTGGGGGCAATCGCATCATAGAAATACAGATGTTCCTCTCCGGTTATCTTCTGCAATTCGCCGGCCAGGGTATCCGAAGTCAATGGTCCGGTAGCAATTATCGCTGTGCCTTGATCAGGTATACGGGTAATTTCCTCCCGGATAATTTGTATATTGCCCATTTTTTCTATTCTTTCTGTCACCAGGGAAGAAAACAGCCGCCGGTCTACTGCCAGTGCGGAACCGGCTGGAACTCGAGCTTGCTCGGCGCAGGCAAGCAATAACGACCCTAATCTTCTCATCTCCTGCTTCAGCAAACCCTGGGCCGTATCTTCCAGTTCTGATTTAAGGGAGTTGCTGCAAACCAATTCGGCCAGGTCCCCGGTTTTATGAATCGGGGTGCTCTTGGCAGGCCGCATCTCGAAGAGTCTTACCGAACAGCCCCTGCCAGCTAGAAAATGTGCGGCTTCGCTACCGGCCAGCCCTCCCCCTATGATACTAACCTGATTCAATCTAGATCATCCTTTTTATAACCGCATCCCTGGTTTTGACATACCACCTTGGGGCTGTTGCCCTTACTGGCCTTTGCCACCAGAGCATCCCCGCACTGCGGGCACTTTTCTCCGGTGGGTTGGTTCCAGGACCTGAAATTGCACTCCGGGTAATTGCTGCATCCGTAAAACCTGCGGCCCTTCTTGCTCCTGAGAGCTATTATGGCACCACCGCAGTATGGACAGTCAACTCCTACCTCTTCATTAAATGATTCAGTATGCCGGCATTCCGGAAATCCTGAACAGGCCAGGAACTTGCCGAATCGGCCATGTTTTATTAGCAGCGGTCGGCCACATAGGGCACACTCCTTGCCGGCTTCTTCGTCTTTAATCTCTATCTTATCCAACAGCATCTGGGCTTTTTCTATATCGGAGGAAAAAGGTTCATAAAAGTCACGCACAACTTGCTTCCATTTCATTTTACCATCGGCTACCTGGTCCAGTTCCTCCTCCATTTGAGCTGTAAACTCCACCCCTACTACATTGGAGAAGTTGTCTTTCAATAACTCAACAACGATAATCCCCAATTCGGTGGGCACAAATGCTTTGTTCTGCCTCTCAACGTAGTTGCGGCGCAGAATGGTATCAATGATAGGCGCATAGGTACTAGGACGACCTACATTTTTTTCTTCCAGCAGTTTGACCAGGCTGGCCTCGGTGAAACGGGGCGGCGGCTGGGTGAAATGCTGCTCGGATTTTAATTCCTGCAGACTTACCACCTGTCCCTGCTCTAAATCAGGTATAGGATTTTTTATCTCCTCTTCCTCGCTGTCGTTATATGCTTTCTTATAACCTGGAAACTTCAGTCGGGATGAATTGGCCTTAAGTACATACTCACCAGCATTTATATCCACCGCAATGGTATCGAATATAGCCGGAGTCATTTGGCAGGCTAGAAACCTGTCCCATATCAGTTTATAAAGCCGGTATTGATCCCGGGTCAGATAGTCTTTTATGCTCTGAGGAGTTCGATAGACGGAGGTTGGCCTGATAGCCTCATGGGCATCCTGGGCACTTTTCCTGCTCTTATATTCGTTAGGCTGATCCGGAGCATATTCCTTCCCAAAGGAAGAAGCAATAAACTCCAGTGCTTCAATCTGAGCCGCACCAGCCACCCTGGTTGAATCGGTCCTCAAATAAGTTATCAGGCCTATAGTTCCTTCCTTGCCGATAGATAATCCTTCATACAATTCCTGGGCTACGCGCATGGTTCTTTTGGCGTAAAAGTTTAGTCTTTTGGAAGCTTCCTGCTGCAAGGTACTGGTAATGAAAGGAGGATTAGGTCTCTTGCGCTTTTCTCTCTTTTCAATTTTGCCCACCTTCAAGGAGGCCTGTTTTATATCTTTTTCAATTTTATTTTTTTCAGCTTCCGAACTAATCTCCAGCCGTTCATTCATATACATTGCTGCTCTGGCATTAAACTGGTTCTTTTGGCTGTCACTCAACAGTGCTTCCATTGTCCAGTACTCTACCGGCTGGAAGTCGTTGATCTCTTCCTCCCGTTCGCAGATAAGCCTTACTGCCACCGACTGCACCCGGCCGGCACTCAATCCTTTCCTGACTTTACTCCATAGTAAGGGACTGAGATTATAGCCCACCAGGCGGTCCAGTATCCTTCGAGCCTGCTGGGCATTCACTCGATTCATGTCGATGGGGCGGGCTTTCTTTATGGCATTTTTAACTGCCTCTTTGGTAATCTCATTAAACTCAATCCTGCACCTGGAGCCATCCGGAATTTTCATAGCCGTCTGCAGATGCCAGGCAATAGCTTCTCCCTCTCTATCCGGGTCAGTAGCCAGCAGCACTCGGTCCGCTTTCTGGGACTCGTCCTTGATCTCCTTTAATATGTCTCCTTTACCCCGTATGGTAATGTACCGGGGTTCAAAATCATTTTCTATATCTATGCCCAGCTTGCTTTTGGGCAGATCTTTGACATGTCCCACTGAAGCTTTTATCCGGTAGTTTTTGCCCAAGAATTTCCCCAGTGTCTTGGCCTTGGCTGCCGACTCAACAATGATCAGGGTATTACCCGCCAATATAATCACCTCTCCGTATCACAGCGTTAAAACTAAAGTTTTACATAGTAATTTCCCGGTAATGATTGCACTATACCTCTGAGTTCCAGATTGAGCAAGAGGCTGCTGAGCTGTCCTATATCAAAACCGGTTATGGTTAACAATTTGTCAAAATGGCATGGATCGCAACTCATACTCTCCATTATCACTGATTCTTCCTTATCGAGCAACAGTAATTCTTCCTGTTTTACTCCCGGGGCTGGGAAAATATCCTCCAAAACCTGGTATTCTTGTATGATGTCCATTATTTCAGTGTATACTATGGCTCCCTGTTTGATTAGATTATTGGTACCAGCACTGGCCATGCTATTAATAGGCCCCGGCACTGCGAATACATCTTTCCCCTGTTCCAGGGCAAAATCAGCAGTTATAAGGGCTCCGCTTTTCATACGGGCTTCTACTACTATGACCCCTTGGGCCAAACCGGATATAATACGATTTCTCATGGGGAAATTTCGCGGTTCGGGGGGGACTGAGGGGGGAAACTCGCTTATAACCAAACCCTCCCGGCAGATTTGTTCATACAGTTGAATATGTTCCCGCGGATATACCACGTCCATCCCGCTGCCTAGCACAGCAACGGTGAAGCCATTTCCCTCCAGGGCCCCCAGGTGTGCCTCCCGGTCTATTCCCCGAGCCATACCGCTAACCACATTAACCCCACAGTCAGCCAGTGAACGGGCCAGTTCTCGAGCCGTATGTTTACCATACCTGGTGGCGGCCCGGCATCCAACCACCGCCAGAGAGAAATTGCCGGCATCTTCCAGGCTCCCCCGGCAGTAAAGGACCGCCGGGGGATTGGAAATATTTCTTAAACTCCGGGGGTAGCTATCCTCTTCCAGAGTCATAATCCTGATATCCCTGCCTTCCAGCTCCTCCAAAAAAGGCATGGGCTGAAACCGCTTCCTTAAAATCAGTACTTCTTCCAGCACAAGGGGCGGCAACAAAGCCCTTGTCCTTAGCTGACTTGCATCAAGCTGCAAAAATTCAGTATAGCTGTTGAAATCATGTTTGATCTTTATCAAACTGCGATTTCCTATACCTTTTATTGAATGAAGCATACAAAGAGCAGCCTTTTCCTGTCTTTCCATAGCCCACCTCTTATTTACTTTTTTTTGATGATATGTGAAATTGTCTCAAATTACAAGATGAATAAGAACTGGCTAATAGGTTGATAGGTAAAGTTTGTATCATATGATTCCATCCACATAAGGGACAAATAAGCGGGCAAAATAGTAATGAATCATTTATTGAAAGGAGTGTTATTCTTGATAGCAGGACTAATGGATTATAAAAACTCGGCGGTTAAAAAGATGTTGCACCAAGATAAAGCAGATCCCGGCAGTTTCAGCTTCCTGGAGCCGGGATGGTGGGCCTTTCATGCCACTGCTATAACTGCAATATGGGTAATAGCGGACCGAATGGCCCGGAGTTCCAGCCATAGAGATGCCTGAGACGGATAATATGTTGATTCACAGCGTTAAACCTATTGATTTTAATAACCGCCGGGTTCAAATTCCGCTTAGGGCTGAAGATCTTCGGGATGAAAATGTCTTTGAAGAAGTCTGGCATCCCTGGGAAGATAATCCTGAAAATGATATTTATCGTCTGATGGAGCAAAATAGACTTTAAATCATAGCGATGATGAAATATGATCCCAGACCCGAAGGATCATATGCCCCAGCATCTCAAGCCGGGGACCAGGCTGCCCTGGTCCCTGGTTCTCAGTTTAAGGCTTTATCCCAGCTATCTGCAAGGATTGAACCTGGCTGCCGCCAAAAACATCATATACTTTTATAGCCAGATTATACACATCTTGCAAAGGCACCTGCAGTTTTATACTGTCCCTAATATTGTGGTCATACCGCTTTTTATCCCGCAAAACCTGCAGCACCGAACAAAAAGTGTGTCCATCATAATCCAGGTCGACTTCCCAGAAATCAATCAGGCTCTTAAAACCAGGATTCCCTCTCAGGTGGCCCAGGTGCTGCCCAAGGGGTTTATAATCTTCCAGGCCCAGCAGCATTAAGGCTGAAGTCTGTGTATAAGGCTGAATTACAGGAGTTTTGATTTGCAATGAACCCTGGGTACTTTCTCGGTCAGGAAGAGCAGTTTGTTCCAGCGAAAACGGATTGCCGTTCTGCCTGATCAGTCTTTCCAGGGTAGTTTGAATAGCTATAGGGCTGTTGTCGCAGGCAATCCAGTTTCGATCCGACTCCTGACTTATGCAAGCCATAGTACCCGAACCAGCATAAAAATCACCTACCAAAGATCCTGGCCGGGAAGCTGAGAGTATGATTCTTTTGAGCAGGGCTTCCGGCTTCTGGGTGGGGAATTTCAGGTTTTCCGCGGCGGTGGGACTCAGTATTTTATTGATGTCTGTCCACCAATCCTGCATCAATGCTCCTTCGGCATGCAACCGGTATTTATCCCCCTTGACCTTGGTCAGTCCCCTCTCCAAAGTACCGACGGTATAAGGACGGTACTGGGGATTAAAGATATATTCGCTGCTGCTGCCATACCATAAAATCACATCATGTTTGCGATGGAAGTGCCTTTTGGTCCCGCTCCCGCCTCCATAACACCATACGATTTCATTGATAAACTGCTGGGGAGAAAATATTTCATCCAGCAGTATCTTCACATAGTGGCTGATATGCCAATCCAGGTGTACAAACAGGCTACCCTGCTGGGACAGTAATTCCTTCATCATTATTAAACGGGGATAGATATGATCCAGATAGGCATCAATTTCCTTAAATCCAGGATCCAGAAACACCGGTCTGCTGATCGACTGCCATTCTTCTTCGGTATCTTTTATTTTCACCCGGGAAGTATAGGCACTGGAACTGAGATAAGGCGGATCTATATAAATGAGGTCAAATCGGCTGCCATAGCCTTGCTGAAGCAGGTATTCCATTGTCTGCAGGTTATCACCGAAAAATATTCTGCCCTGAAATGGCTGTGCAGACACGGGACGAACCGATGGCGTCACCAAATCCAACATGGAATCACTGCAAGAAGCAGGGGCTGGATTTACCAATTCTATCAACTGGTGGGAGATACTATCGGCAGTTGAATTTATCTGATTTGTTTTGCTGTCCCAAATTAGTCTTACCCCATCATGACTCAATACCCGGTTCTCCTTAAAGATTTGTTGATCTAAAAGAAGTTTATCATAAAATTAAGGTAAGCAGAGCCGAATAAAGCAAAGTAATAAGAATTATTCCTTGCCTACTACCTCGATTCCAATTCCAGCTTAACCATGTTATCGGGGGTAAAAGCCTGTTCAGAAGCATAATAATAGTTGGTGATTGGAATCAGCATGGTGAATATTATGGCTGCCAGGGTAATCAACAGCAGGTTTGGTCTCATCCCTGCTCCTCCTTTTCTAGATATGCTTTTTCAGTTGCTTTAATGCGGCCTTTTCCAATCTCGACACCTGGGCCTGGGATATGCCTATTTCATCTGCAACCTCCATTTGGGTTTTACCGGCGAAGAAACGCAGGTTGACAATGTGTTTTTCCCTATCGTTCAGTTTCTTCATGGCTTCTTTGATCGATATCTCTTCCAGCCATTGTTCATCAGTATTTTTTTCATCGCTGATCTGATCCATTACCAGAATCGGGTCTCCCCCGTCATTATAGATAGGTTCAAATAAAGATACCGGCTCTTGTATGGCATCCAGGGCAAATACCACTTCTTCCCGGGGCAGCTGCAATTCCCGGGCTATTTGATTTATCGAAGGTTCTGTCTCATGGATATTGACCAGCTTTTCCCTGACCTGCAGGGCCTTGTAGGCAATATCACGCAGTGACCGGGAGACTCGTACGGCATTGTTGTCCCGCAGATACCGCCTTATTTCGCCTATCACCATGGGCACTGCATAGGTGGAAAACCTCACATTCTGTCCCAAATCAAAATTGTCTATAGCTTTTATCAAGCCGATACATCCAACCTGGAACAAATCATCAACATACTCTCCTCTATTACTGAATCGCTGGATAACACTCAGAACCAGTCTTAAATTGCCCTGTATCAAGGTCTCTCTGGCTTCGGTATCACCCTGCTGCATCTGGGCAAACAATATTCTCATCTTTTCATTCTTCAATACTGGAAGTTTAGAAGTATTAACCCCACAAATTTCGACCTTGTTTGTCAACACCTAACACATCCCCTGCCAAGTTTAATCCTTCAAGGGTACCATTTCTTCAACTCTGCTGCGGGCAACAAAAAGGCTTTTATTAATTATTTACCCTTCCGCCATAAATTATTCGATAAACCCAGGGCTCACGGCTATTCAATTTTTCTTATCTCCCGTTGCAGACGTTTTAGGATGCGTTTTTCCAGCCTGGATATATAAGATTGGGAAATGCCCAGTATATCTGCAACCTCTTTCTGGGTCTTTTCTCCGCCGCCCATAAGTCCGAAACGCAACTGGATAATGGTCTTCTCACGGTTAGTCAGTTTGTGCATGGCCTGCCACAACAGGCTTTTTTCCACTTCTCCTTCAATCTTCTTATATATCATGTCACTCTCGGTACCCAATACATCCGAGAGCAGCAACTCATTTCCATCCCAGTCTACATTCAAGGGTTCATCCAGAGATATATCTCCCCTATTCTTCAGGTTACGCCGCAGATACATCAATATCTCATTCTCTATGCAACGGGAGGCATAGGTAGCCAGTTTTATGTTTTTACTGGGTTCAAAGGTGTTAACCGCTTTAATTAGACCTATGGTTCCAATAGATACCAGATCCTCAATATTTATACCGGTATTCTCAAATTTTTTGGCAATATATACCACCAGCCTCAGATTATGTTCAATCAGGGTGGATTTAACCGTCATCTCCCCCTGTCCCAGACGGAATATTAAATCCATCTCCTGCCTCTCACCCAGCGGGGGCGGAAGCACTTCTGTAGACCCGATATAATGAATGGTTCTGCTTAGTTTAAGTGCTGTAATTATCTTGATGATACCCAGTCTGATCTGGTTCCCTATTTGCCCTTTCATCCTCTTTCCTCCTATCCTCCCTCAACTATTTCCGCCGGAATCAACATCTGATAATTAGAACTCAATTTTCCCCGGTATATCCCAATTACCAGGTTTTCATATCGGGGGTAATCCCGGCCCAGCTCCACCTTTACTTCATCGGCTCTTATACCTACCAGCATGCCGTTGTTTTTGCCTATGGAAGTAAAGGGTATAAGCCGCAAACGCCGGGACCAGCTGCTGACAATAAGCTCATCCAGCATTCGTTCCTCGTCCGAATTACTGTCCATAGCCTCCTGTACATCGGCGGGCAGGCAGTCCTTCAGCCATTCGTATTCGGCAATTATCACTGGTTTATTGGTCAAGGGGTCCCGAAGCTTATTGCCGGTATCCAAAAATCCTTTTCCTGAGCAGCTACGGTGGTCAAAAGTCATTTCCACCCCAAATTTGAGCAGGCCGGGAACGATGCGGCGGCCGATCCATTTTCCCCCATAAATTCCAATCAGCAAAGCGCACAGTACTCCTGCAGTCAGCCATAAATACCTGGAGTAAGCATGAGCAGCATCCGCCTGCAGCATATATGAACATGCGATGGAGGCTCCGGCTACAGTAAAGTTAATAAGGTAGAAAAACACCAGTGCCCGGGTAAAAACCTCCCAGCTGCTGAAGGGCAGGGCCACTACTAGCATAAGACATGAAAACACTACTTTGAATGGGAAATGGTAGAATAATTGCAGGGAAGGAAACAAAAACCCCACTGCATATAATCCGCCTAAAAAGGCGGCAACTCCGATCCTGCTCAGCCCCGGAGTTATCCTGACCATCCGGGCGGTTGCCCAGAGAATTATGAAATCCATAACAAAATTTATCAGGAAGGTTATATCAGCATAAACCTCCGGTCTATCCAAGCTAATCACCAACTCATTCTATTTGATATACCGTAGTTTTTATATACCAAGCATTATTCACTAACATCAATAAATAACTATTCTTCTTTTGCTCCCGGCATGTATACCAAATTATACCAGAGGGCTGACACTTAATTTGTATTTTTGTCTGCACCTTATACGCCATTATGCCTTATAAAATAGGAAAAACCGGGAATCCTGAAATCCCGGTTCGCTTCCGACCATATAAGTAATATGTAGATTCACTATGAATCTATTGGGCTGGTAATAAGTTTTGATTCTATCGGTTTTTCCGTAAGAAAGGCGGTATTTCCAAATCGCCTTTATCCAGGAAAGATGAAGGCGGTTCCATATTCCGGCTCTTAGCGGTTTCAGCTATTAAGGATGGTTTAGCGGTATTGAATCCGGTAGCTATCACGGTAACTCTTACTTCATCATCCAGCGCTTCATTAATGTTTGCTCCAAAAATTATATTGGCTTCCAGGTCAGCTGCCTGGTGTATTATTTCCGCCGCTTCATTAATCTCAAATAGAGTCAGGTCGCTGCCGCCGCTGATATTGAACAGCACTCCTTTAGCCCCTTCAATGGAAGTTTCCAGCAGAGGGCTGGAGATAGCCAACCTAGCTGCTTCAGCCGCCCGGTTTTCACCCTTGGCCTGGCCTATACCCATTAATGCGGAGCCGGTATTTTGCATAACCGTCTGTACATCAGCAAAATCGCAATTGATCACTCCGGGTACTGCGATTAGATCCGATATGCCCTGTACGCCTTGCCGCAGAATATCATCGGCTATCTTAAAGGCATCGTTAAAAGCTGTGTTCTTATCTACCACCTGCAGCAGCCTATCATTGGGAATGGTTATCAGACTGTCTACCTCTGCTCTCAAACTGTTAATACCATTCTCGGCCTGGCTATTTCTTTTCTTACCTTCAAAGGTAAAGGGTCTGGTTACTACTCCTACGGTCAATGCTCCTATTTGGCGGGCTATTCTGGCCACAATAGGTGCTCCTCCGGTTCCGGTTCCGCCTCCCATTCCGGCGGTAACAAAAACCATATCCGCCCCTTGCAGGGCTGTCTTTATCTCATCGGAATTTTCTTCGGCCGCTTTCATACCAATTTCGGGGTCTGCTCCTGCCCCCAGGCCTTTGGTCAGCTTGGCTCCCACCTGTATTTTTTTCTCCGCCCGGGATAGATACAGGGCCTGGGCATCAGTATTAACAGCAATGAACTCAACTCCCTTTAATCCGGCTTCTATCATGCGGTTAATGGCGTTGTTGCCGCCTCCCCCTATACCGATAACCTTGATGTTGGCAAACTGCTGCATATCTACATCAAAATCTAATGGCATCCGAAAACCTCCTCTATATTTACCCAAAAAATTCCCTTACCCAGTAATTAAATTTATTAAACAGGCTGTTAATACCATGTTTATTATCATAACTAATATCGATATTTTTACCTGAATAAATTAGTCCCCCGATTACCGTGGCAAACTCGGGCCGATTGATATCTGTTTGAATCCCTCTCAAAGACTCCGGTATACCTGGTCTAACCGTAATATCCATATATTCTTCCATTATTTCATCGATCCCGGTCAGATGTGCTCCTCCGCCGGTGAGTACAATGCCTCCCGGAAGCTTGTTCAGACAGTTGAACTGCTTCAACTCAGTGTAGATCATTTCCATTAGTTCTGCCACCCGGGCATAGATAATATCGGCTATCACCTGCTGCGAAACCTGCCTCACTTCTTTGCCCTGCAGGTTATGAACACTTATGATGTGATCGTCGGAAGCCTGTACCGGCCCGGCCACCCCATCATTTTCCTTTATTTTGGCCGCATGCTCCAGCGAGGTCTTCAGGACAATAGCCAAATCCCGGGTAATGTAGTCACCGCCCACCGGCAATACCGAGGCACACAACAGATTTCCGCCTTCAAAATAGGTGATATCAGTGGTGCCACCTCCTATATCGACCAAGGCCACCCCCATCTCTCTTTCCGCCGGCAGCAAAACCGCTTCCGCAGCCAGAATCGGATTATATATCAGTTTGTCTGTCTGCAGTTCTATTCTGCCGGTACATCTTTGCATATTTTGTATAGCCGCAGTAGCTGCAATAATAATAGTAACTTCTGCCTCCAGCCGACTGCCTACCATTCCTACCGGGTCTTTAACCCCGTCATATCCATCGATGATATACTGTCTCTCAATAGTCTGTACTACACATCGATCCAGGGGCAGAGCTACATTTCGAGCGGATTGCAATACCCTGGATTTATCCTCCGGTATTATTTCGTAATTGGGATTGCCTACCGCAACCACTGCCCGGTTATTGAGAGTGTTGATGCTGCTGCCGGAATATCCTATCACAGCGCTGCTTATCTCTATTCCGGCCATTCGCTCCAATTTATGCAGACATTCATCTATAGATCTGGCTGCCGCTTCTATATCAATAATATTGCCTTTTCTTAAACCCTGACTGTCGACCGTTGTTATCCCTAATATATGAATGTCCTCACCGTAGTTAACCTCGGCAATAGCTGCCTTGATCTTGCTGCTGCCAATATCCAGGCTAACCACTATATTTCGCTTTTTGATAACAACGCACCCCTCATAATATTCCTATACTGATAAATACCACAAATGCAGGACTATTCCTCTAAATTAACCTTATTTTTATTTAGTGTTTTTTTAATAGATATCGACGGATTATACCCAAATTATTGAACAGCCGTACCCCAAATACTATTACGGCCGCCATATATAGTTCCACACCCAGTCGATCTCCCATATAAGCCAGTCCTGCTGCCAGCAGCATGTTTACAAAAAAACCGCTGGTAAAAATAAGATTGTCAAAACTGTCTTCCATGTAAGCTCGAATTCCCCCGAAAACTGAGTCGAGGGCAGCCAGAACAGCAATAGACATATACTTGGTATAAACCAGAGGCAGCATTACAGGAAGTTGGAAGCCTAATATCAATCCTGACAGGAGACAAACAATAACTAACAGCCACATAAACTACTCCGCCTTTTCTTTATACTGGGAAGGAACTGCATAGCTGTTCTTCGATGGACCATTATATGCCGGCAATTTGATCTTTTCTGCCTTTTGCACATTAGTCTGCAGTCCCAAAAACTTGAGGGTGGTCAGGTGCCCTCCATTGAGCATAAGCCCGCTGTGGAGCATGTCCGGATCACCGATAGCCTCAATGGTAAAAGGCGGCCCGATCTTGGTCCAGTTAACCAGGATCAGGGTGCCTGCACAGCGGATCTCAGACATGGCAGTAAGCCGTTCACCATTAATAGCAATAGCCTCCGCACCTGAGGCCCTTAATTCGTTAACCACTATCAATAAGTCGGTATCATGTATAATAGAGTAATTGGCATTATCACTGCTCTGCAGGCCTATATGGCTGTCATCCAGATATACAGTCACCCCGGGACCTTCCACCGGAATAACCCCTGCTCCCATCTGTGCCATCAGCAAATCTTCCTGCAGATCTTTCATAGCCTTGTCCGTTTCCCGAATATTAATCAATTTGTCTCTAAGGGATAATACCTCTTCTTCCAGAGCTTCTTTCTGCTGGGTCACCGTATTAAGTCTTTCCGTCAACTCCTGAACTCGTTCCGGCATCAGGTCCGCCTGGTAGTTTTGGGTTGCTTTGAACTGAATCGCCAGAAGCATTCCCATGACCAGGCAAATCAGGGCTATGGATATTTGAGCACTCTTGTTTTTCATACCAATCACCTTTTTTATCCGTTCACTTTATTCTCAATACCGGCTGACCGGAAAACCTAAGATCTACATATTCCAGAACGCCGGTTCCATCTTCTTCCAGTTCTTTTTCCATCTGATAGACCTGCTTTATCATTTCAGTCTTTTCTTCCATCCGATCCAGATTGCCAAATTTTATTTCCGTTCCCTTTAAAGTATATATTATAATCTCCTGCTTCTCAGAATTAAAATGATATTCTGAAATAAGATCCTGTTCTTCTTCGGGCAGCAACTGACAAACCTCACTTATCATTCGGACTCCTTCAGAAGCTACAGCATACCCTAAATTAACCAGCTCCGCAGGCTTATCCACCGTGATCAGACAGTAATCGCCCCGGGGCATATTGACCTCCTTATCAATGCATATCCCCTCGGGATCAAGAACCAGGAATATATCATCATAAGGCATCACCGCCCACATCTCCCGTTCAACTACGCTGATTTTGATCTCGCGCGGCAGGTGCCGGGTTACCTGGGCTGATTTTATCATCGGATGAATTGCTACCGCCCGGGCAGAAAGCCGGTTGTTTACTTTAAAAATATTAGTCCCCTTCTTTATCTCAGACAGTTTCAATACCTCGGATTCAGAAACTTTATCAGTTCCGACGACAGTGATTTTATCAATATAAAAAAAAGAACTATACAGAAAAAGGAAGGTACAAACAAGGGAAATAAGAACCAATATGGAAATATAAAAAAACCTGCGGGATCTCTGCTTTGTCATTCTTTCTCCTACCCACAATTACTGTGAAGATTATACCAGATATCCTAGGGAAAATCATTACTATTAACCCAGTTCTGCATATGAATACACTAATTCTGTCTTCTATTTATGTCGGCTCCAACACTCTTAAGCTTGAGATGAATATTTTCATATCCCCGATCTATATGCCGGATATTGGATATCTCCGTCTGCCCCCGGGCATATAAACCGGCCAGAATCAGAGCTGCCCCAGCCCGTAAATCACTGGCTTCAACACTGGCCCCCTCCAATTCATCCCGGCCTTTAATGATTGCTACCCGGCCTTCTATTTTGATCTCTGCCCCCATGCGTCTTAGTTCGGGAACATGCATATAGCGGTTTTCAAAGATAGTCTCTACTACTATACTGGTTCCTTTAATGGTGGAGAGAAGGGCCATGGTCTGGGGCTGCATATCAGTAGGAAATCCGGGATAGGGCATGGTCTTAAAGTCAGCCGGCCTCAGGCATCTGCTGCCCATTACCCGAACTCCGGTGCTGGTGGTCATTATCTCTACTCCAATCTCCCGAAGTTTGGCTGCCAAGGGCTGAATATGCTCACAGGCAACATTCTCGATAAGCACATCACCGCGGGTAATAGCCGCTGCTATCATAAAGGTTCCGGCCTCTATTCTATCCGGTATGACCACATGATTGATGCCACCAAACTTGCTTACTCCCTCAATCCGGATGGAATCCAAGCCGGCCCCTTTAATCCTGGCTCCCATACGGTTGAGAAAATTCTGCAGATCTATAATCTCTGGTTCCCTAGCTGCGTTACGAATAATGGTGGTACCAGGCACTGTGCTGGCTGCCATTATCAAGTTCTCGGTTGCACCAACACTGGGAAAATCCAGCAAAATCTCCCGGCCGGTTTTGGGCCTGCCTTCTCCAATCATAAAACCGCCTTTTTCCCACACCCGATATCCCAGGTTGTTAAATCCCTTCAGGTGCAGATCCACTGGTCTGCTGCCAATGGCACACCCCCCCGAATAGGCAACCCGGGCGAAGCCAAAGCGGGCCAGCAGAGCTCCCATAACCAGATTTGAAGCTCTCATTTTCCGGGATATTTCCTCGGGCAGTTCACAGGATTGGATGTTCCTGCCATCAATAAGCAGTGTATCTTGTTCCCGCTTGATTCTGGCTCCCAGTATGGTCAAAGCGTCTGCCATAACCTTGATATCTTCCAAATCTGGTACTCCGGATAGGAGAACCTGACTGGATGATAGCAGACTGGCTGCCATTATTGGCAGTATGGCATTCTTGGCACCGCCAACCTTAATCTGCCCCTTTAGAGCCTTCCCTCCATTAACTACCAAGCTTTCCAATAAAACACCTCCGTCAGGATTCTGCCTGAAGAAAGTCTTAATCTGACTTTATCTGTTTTCAATCAGTTCCCGGCCTATCTTCCAAACGTCTCCGGCCCCCATGGTGATAATCATATCTCCTTCCCGGGCTGTTTCTCCCAGGTACTGCTTGATATCTGAAAAGGCAGGAATATAAACGGTATCGCAGCCGGTTCGCCCGGCGGCCTGAAACACCATCCTGCCGCTTATCCCCTCTATGGGCTTCTCGCCGGCTGAGTAGACATCGGTAATAACAGCCAGATCAGCCTGCTGCAGGGACTCTCCTAGCTTTTCTCCCAGCAGCTGGGTACGAGAATACCGATGGGGTTGAAAAACTACGATAATTCTCCCCGGATGCACCTTTCGGGCTGCTTCAATAGTAACTCTTATCTCAGTGGGATGGTGGGCATAGTCATCAATCACCGTATACCCGCTGCGGTGACCGATAATCTCGAATCGGCGGCCGGCCCCCTGAAAATCCTTGATGGCCCTTTGCGCATCCTCCCATCTACCCCCTAGTTCCAGGTTGACAGCTACTGCAGCCAGGGCATTGAGCGCATTGTGCTGCCCCGGCACCGACAGTTCCAGGGTTCCTATAACCGCACCATGCCTAAATATCTGGCAAGTTGATCCCATGCCCCGGGGCTGCCAGTTGGTGAAATAATAGTCATTGGAGGTATTCTGGCCGTAGGTAATGACCCGGGTGGCAACAACTGATTTAATTATCTGGTTATATTCATCTTCGCCATACAACAGGGCAAATCCGTTCGGGTTGACCTGGTTTATATATTGCTGAAAGGCATTGCGTATGTTCTCCACTGATTTATAGTAGTCCAGATGATCATCCTCCACGTTGGTTATGACTGCTACAAAAGGATTTAATTCCAAAAACGACGCATCACTTTCGTCAGCTTCCACCACTGCATAGCTGCCCCGACCCAAACATGCATTTAAGCGGCTGCCCTGCAATTCTCCTCCTACAATAAAAGTGGGATCAAAGCCATTATAGGCCAAACACATGTATATCATGGAGGTAGTAGTGGTTTTCCCATGAGCCCCCGCTACTGCTATCCCCTGACGTCTGTTAACCAGATCAGCCAGCGCCTGTCCTCTGGTCCAAACCGGGATATTCCGTCTCCGGGCTGCAATTAATTCAGGATTATCAGCGGGGATGGCCGATGATACGATTAAACGTTGGACTCCTTCCTGGACATGGGCTGATGAATGCCCGTGAAATACCTCCACTCCTGATTCTATTAGTTTTTCGGTTGTGCTGTTGCTCTGCAGATCTGAACCGCTTACCCGATATCCTTCTTCATTCAACACTCTTGCGATACCGCTCATGCCTGCTCCTGCAACTCCTACCATATGCACCCAAACTGGCCTGGCAACAGCCATAAACTCAACTCCTTAAGTTTTATATTAAGAATCACACCTTATAGTATGCACAATTAACAAAAGTGGTTACATATAATAGACAGCCTGTCCTCCCGGCTAAGATCCAGCCCCCGAATCTTTCCCGTTCATGCGGGAAAGATTCGGCCGTAAGGTTTGGAGCATTATGTTAATATAATGTCCAGTATCTTATTCAAGGCATCTGGCCTGGCTTCCTTTTGCATATTAATGCTCATCTGTTTTAATTTGGATTTGTTGCATCTTAACTCTTCCATTTTTTTATAGAGAGTGTCTCCATCCAGGAACTCATCAATAACCATCTCCGCGGCTTTTTTTTCAATTAAGGCCCGGGCGTTTTTTTCCTGATGGCTTTCGGCCGCATAGGGATAGGGCACCAGAATTGCAGGCAGCCCCAGTACGGCCAGTTCACTGAGAGTACTGGCGCCAGCCCGGCAAATGGCCAGGTCCGCGGCAGCCATGGCATCCTCAATGTTATGCATAAAGGGTTTAACCAGCAGCATTTTGGCCTCTGTTTTAACTGCTTCCATCTGCCGGGTAATATCCTGGTATTCGGATTCGCCCGTTATCCAGATTACCTGCATGTCACTCACCGGGTATTCCTGCAGCAACTTGAGCATAGCCCGGTTAATGGAAGCAGCACCCCGGCTGCCGCCAAATGCCAGCAAGGTAAAAATATCGGGGTTCAAATTCATCTTCTTGATGGCCTGCCTGCGATCAACCATCATTATCTCCTGCCGCACCGGCAATCCCGTAACTTTAATGTTTCTAGCCTTCAGATGCCGGGCTGCTTCGGGAAAATTTATCATAGTGCAGTCGACCTTCTTAGCCAGATTTCGGTTAGCTATACCAGGATAGGCATTCTGTTCATGTATGAAAGTCCTGCATCCCGGGAATAGAGTCCCAGCTGACACTACAGGAAATGACACATAGCCTCCCGTACCCACTATTATGTTAGGCTGAAAATTTTTTACTATATTCCAGGACTGAAAAATACTCCGGGGGAATTTGGCCAGAGAAGCAGAAGCCTTGAGGATAGAAGACCGGTTAAGCCCGGAGATATCAATGGAAACAAAATCAAATCCGCTGTGCGGAACTATCTTGCTCTCCAGACCTTCACGGGTGCCGACATACAGTACCACAGCATCGGGAAGCCTTTCTGTAATCCCCCTGGCTATGGCCAGAGCCGGATAAATATGCCCTCCCGTACCGCCACCGCTCATAACAACTTTCATGTAATTGAATCTCCTTTGCTTAAAGGACCAGCTTCAGCTAAATGGATAATATACCCTATGATAACATATGAAATCCTTACCGGCTTGTACTATAACGGGAAATATTCAGCAGTAAACCAACCGCCACCATGGTAAAGGCCAGAGATGAACCGCCATAACTTATAAACGGCAAAGTAATGCCGGTTACCGGAAGGACCCCTGATACTACACCGATATTTATGGCCGCCTGGAATACTATCATAAGAGTTAAACCTGCTGCCAGGAGACTGCCAAAGGTGTCGGGAGCATAAATTGCCGTCTTAAAGCCTCGCCAGGCAAATAACAGGAATAATCCAATAACCAGTGCCGCACCCATAAAACCCAGCTCTTCTCCCAGTATGGCAAAGATAAAGTCGGTATGCTGCTCGGGCAGATAGAAGAACTTCTGCCGGCTTCTCCCTAGGCCCAGGCCAAACAGTCCTCCAGAACCCAGGGCATATAGAGACTGAATAGTCTGAAATCCCTCATCACTGGCATATTTCCAGGGATCAAGGAAGGCGGTCCATCTTTGCATACGATATGGTTCTATTTTTATCAGTGCTCCTACCACCACTCCGCCAGCTAATCCCATTATCCCCATATGCCACATTCTGGCTCCGGCTGCTATCATCATGAAAAATGCCGTACCGGCAATAGCGAAAGCAGTGCCCAGGTCAGGCTGCACCATAATCAAGCCGCATACCAAAGCTACCAACAATATATAGGGTCCAACCCCTGATTTGAACGACTTCATCTTATCCAGGTTTACATCCATGGTTCTAGCTAAAAACATAACCATGGCCACTTTAGCCATTTCAGAAGGAGCAAAGCCGGCAAAACCCAGGTTAAGCCAGCGGCTGGAGCCCTTGGTTTCCATGCCCAGAGGGGTTATTACCAGGATAAGACACACTATGGCAGCCACCATCAAGGGCAGGGATAGTTCCCGTAAACGAAGATAGTTGATTTTCATTACCACGATCATGGCTACCAGGCCTATTACTACCCATAACAGCTGTTTTTTAAAGAAAAAGTAGGGATCGTCATATTTTACCCCGGCCGTTACAGCGCTGGAGCTAAACACCATCACCAGTCCGATACCCAGCAGTGCCAGTGCAGTCACAAAGAGAATAAAATCGGGTGGGCCTTTTTTTAATCTCAACTTTCCTTTCCTCCCTGCCCTTCGGTGTGGGTACCACGGGCCGTCTTCATGCTATGGATTGGACCAGGCGACAGAATAAATCTCCTCGATGTTCATAACTGGGAAACATATCCCAGCTGGCGCAAGCCGGAGAGAGCAGCACTACATCCCCCGCTTCCGCCAGTTTATGTGCGGTAAGAACCGCTTCTTCAAATCCTTCTACCTCATATATATTCTGGAAGTTCTTATCCATGACTGCCTGTTTGATCTGGTCTTTGGCTTCACCCAGCAGTATCAATACTTTAACCTTTTGCCTGATTACCGCCCCAAGCTGATCAAAAGAAGCGCCTTTATTCCTTCCCCCGGCTATCAATATAATAGGATTGTCGAAGGATTCCAGAGCTTTTATGGCTGATTCAGGATTGGTGGCTTTGGAATCATTGATATAGAGTATATCATTATATAACATCTCTTCCATACGGTGTCTGACCCCCTTGAATTCTGCCAGGGTATCTGCTATGGCCTTAGGCCCAACCCCACCCAGATATCCCATCATAGCAGCACAAAGAATATTTTCCCGGTTATGCCGGCCCCGCAATAATATACTGTCCAGGGAGCATATCCTTTCCTTTTGCTCACCAATCTTAATCACCAGGTAATGATCCTCAATGAAGGCTCCTTCAGACAACACTCGCTCGGCAGAAAAGTAAACTACCCGAGAGGGACAATCCGCCGCCAATCTCCTTACGGTGGGGTCTTCATAATTTAGCACCGCATAATCGTCCTCAGTTTGCCGGCGAAATATCCTGGCTTTGGTTTCAATATAAGCTTCCAGGCTTTTATGCCGATCCAGGTGATCAGGAGTGATGTTCAGAATCCCACAAATAAGGGGGCGAAAATCTGCCACTGTTTCCAGCTGAAAACTGGATACTTCAAGGGCAATAACTGCCTCCTCCACCTGGTCAATCATAGTGGTTAAAGCAATGCCTATGTTGCCGGCACAAAACGACTCCTTTCCCGCCCGGAGCAGAATCTGCTGCAAAAGAGAGGTAGTGGTGGTCTTGCCATTGGTTCCGGTTATGGCAAATAAACGGGTCGCCTCTTTCTTTAGGCGATAGGCCAGCTCCAACTCTCCTATAACCGGAATGCCCTCCTTAAAGGCTTGCTGAAATGGCTCAGTTTCCAGAGATATGCCCGGGCTGGCCACCAGCAGGTCGTATTGTTCCAAGCTAACCCGAGGATATTCACCGGTATAGACGTCGATCCCCGCCCCTCGTATCCTTTCCAGATCAGCATCGATCTCCTCCGCGGGCTTGCGGTCACATACAGTAACTCGGGCCTTTTTCTTGCACAGTATTTCTGCTGCAGCCAGGCCGCTTTTCCCCAGGCCTACCACCAGTACTTTTATGTTTTCCAAGTCCACCGACAACACTCCCTTTGATATATGGAATTGCAATGTAATCTTTTATCCTAGGCCTTTGAATCCCCATAATCCTATCATGATGAATAGAAGTGCCATAAACCAGAAAGTTCGAACTACTTTCTTCTCGGGCCATCCTTTGAGTTCGTAATGATGATGAAGAGGAGCCATCAGGAAGATCCTTTTCCCGGTAGCCTGATAGGATATTATCTGCAGAATTACGCTCAGGGTTTCAAGAACATAAACTCCGCCGATTATGATCAGGGCAATCTCTGATCGGGTGATGGCTGCTACCGCGGCCACTGCCCCCCCCAATGCCATTGAACCGGTATCCCCCATGAATACTCGGGCTGGGTAACGGTTAAATACCAGGAACCCTAGACAGGCACCGGCTACTGCTCCACAAAATATTGCCAGGTTATAGTGGGCAGTCATCAAAGACACGACTAAAAATGCCAGAGATACCAGGAAGGTAACTCCGCTGGCCAGACCATCCAGTCCATCAGTAAGATTGACCGCATTAGAGGCTGACAATAAAACAATTACCAGGAAAGGTATGTAAAGCCAGCCCAGATCAATGGTATTACCGCTGAAGGGAATGATGATGCTGGTGCCCCGCTGCAGGTATAGGATCAAAAAGAGGGAGAATAGTATACCTACCAGGAGCTGCAGACCTACTTTTTCGCGGGCCCTCAATCCCAGTGATCGTTTAAGTACCACCTTTATATAATCATCCCAGAAGCCAATGCCTCCAAAAGCCAGCATGACCAGGACCGCCAACAGTACTTCGACACTGGCCCCGGCCATAATAAAGCTGGAAACCATAACTGCGGTGATTATTATAATGCCGCCCATGGTAGGAGTGCCGGCTTTTTTTAGATGTCTCTGAGGTCCATCTTCCCTTATATTCTGACCCACCTTGAGCCGGCTAAGAAAAGGAATCATAAAAGGGCCCATAGCAACAGCGATTAGAATAGATATGCCAGCTGCCAGCAGCGCATTCAGAATAAACTCATATCCCTGCATCAACCTATCTCCTCCGGATTACCTGTCACAATCTGCGATTCTGGAGCATATACTGTATGTTTAGCTTTTCTTCTGTACAAGTACATTATCTGCTAAAGTTTCCAGCTGCATCCCTCGCGATGCTTTAAAGATTATTGTATCCTTTTTATCGAATATCTGCTGAATAAAATTCCAGCTGTCGTTTTTATGTGCAAAATGGTGGACTTTACCCGGGGCCATTCCCGACTCCAGTGCGGCCCGGGAGATGTATGCTGCCCGATCACCAATAGTAATCAAAACATCCAAATCGATTTCCCCAGCTTTGCGGCCCACCTCCATATGTCCCTGAACCTCATAGTCTCCCAGTTCGAACATATCACCCAGAACCGCAATCAGCCGCCCCGTTGCGGCGATTTCCCGTCCGGTTTCCAGGGCTGCAAACATGGACAATGGATTAGCGTTATAGGTATCATTGATCACTGCCCCTCCTTCTGCCAACCTGACGATATTCAAGCGGTTTCCGTAAGGTTTATAGGCCTTTAAGCCCGCCTGTATCGCTTCAATATCTATTCCCAAGAGGGAGGATACCCCGGCGCAGGCAGCGATATTAGGTGCCAGCCGCCGGGCCGGCAGTGCAAAATGAAATCGGGCCGGCTTCCCCTTTAGAACCATATCAACATGCATTCCGCCAGGATATGATTCTACTGCTTCGATTCTAAAATCACATTTTTGATTATAACCAAAGGTGTACTTACGGCAGTTATACCTGGAAGCTGCCTGAAGCAGCACCTCATTATCACCATTTATCAGAGCCCATTCATCCTCTTTTAGAGAGGCTAGTATTTCGGATTTTGCCTGGGCCACCATTTCAATCCGGCCCAGGTTTTCCAGGTGTACCGCTTCCACATTGGTTATAACCGCACAATTTGGCCGGGCGACTTTTCCCAGCCTTGATATTTCCCCCGCTCCTCTCATGGCCAGCTCCACTACTGCAGCCTGATGCTCCCTTTCCCAGCGAAATATGGTCAAAGGCAGACCTATATCATTATTGAAATTTCCTTCGGTTTTCACAGTCCGCATAACTGTACTCAGGCAATGATAAATCATCTCTTTGGTTGTGGTCTTGCCTACGCTTCCCGTCACCGCTATCACCGGAATATCGAACCGGCTTCGGTAATAAGCGGCCAGATCCTGCAAAGCCTGCAGAGTATCCTCCACCTGAATAACAGCTTTTCCGGCGGGAAGTTCAGTCAGGTCTGGAAAACGGGAGATCACTGCCGCGGATGCCCCTGCCTGCAGAGCCTGATTCACAAAATCATGACCGTCATGGCTGTCTCCCGTAAGCGCAAAGAACAGGCTGCCCTGCTCCGCTTTTCTTGAATCTGTTGCTATGGAATGAATATCCAGGCCGGGTGATCCCGCTAACATCTTCCCCGATATTTCTTCACATATTAAACCCAGTGCTAGATCCATCTTTTCTATCCTTTCAGAAACTCAGCTGCCACTTTCCGGTCGTCAAAATCCAGTACCTGGTCCTTAACCAGTTGATAGGTTTCATGTCCTTTGCCGGCGATCACAATCAGATCACCTTTTTTACCAAAGTTTATAGCATGCCTTATCGCTTCACGCCGATCAATTATTATGGCGTAGCGGGAATTTTCCACCCGGTCCAAACCCGGCACAATATCGGCTATTATGGCCTCCGGCTCTTCACCTCGGGGATTGTCAGAGGTTACTATGGAGAAATCACTGTATTTGGCGGCTATTTCGCCCATCAAGGGGCGTTTGCTCCTATCCCGGTCTCCCCCACAGCCAAATACGGTTATTAATCTATTTTCCACGATCTGCCGTGAGGTCTGGAGAATATTCTCCAGACCGTCCGGGGTATGGGCATAATCCACGACAACTGTGAAGTCGCGTTCAGATGGCACCTGCTGGAAACGCCCGGAGATTCCTTGAACTCCCTCGATCGCTTTTTTAATGGTCTCGGACTCAATCCCTTCCGCCCATCCAAAGGCAATGGCAGCCAGGGCATTATACACACTGAAAGATCCGATCAACTGCATTTTTATCGGCAAAACCTGTTCCCCGTACAAGGCCTTGAAACTGCTCCCTTTCAGATTAAAAGCCAGGTCACTGGCCTGAACCCTGGCTGATCCTTCCATCCCGTAGGTAAGAGAAAACTTTCCGCCTGCAGCGGCCAGGAACGATTCAGTATAAAGGTCATCAGCGTTAATTATACTAAAACTTTGCTTTCCGTCCAGCATTTTAAACAGCTTCAATTTGGATTGCAGGTAATTTTCCATATCCAGGTGGTAATCCAAATGATCCTGGGTAAGGTTGGTAAATATGGCGGCCGCAAACCGGATACCATCAACCCGGTGAAGATCCAGGGCGTGAGAAGAAACTTCCATTACCAGATATTCGGCCTTCTCCCGGCAGCACAGGCTCATGAATTCTTGTATTTCCACGGCTTCCGGAGTGGTTCGTCCCATATCCGTCTCCAGATCCCCTATCTTCGCATACAAGGTTCCCAATATGGCAGTTTTTTTACCCGCTTCATCCAATATTGCTTTTATCAGATGGGTGGTGGTTGTCTTGCCATTGGTGCCGGTCACTCCAATCACCTTCAACCGGCAGTCAGGTTTTCCGTAATAATTCCTGGCCAGACAGGCCAGGGCTTTTCTGGTATTGGAAGTGCGGATGAGCAATATGCCGGAAGGCACATCAATTTCTTTTTCCGCCAGAATGGCAGCAGCTCCGTTGCTTACTGCCTCTGAAGCGAAGAGATGCCCGTCATTTATCAACCCGGTTACACATACAAAAAGAGCAGCAGGAGTCACTTTTCTGGAATCATATTGCACACCGCTTATTTCAGTCTCCGGGTCTCCGGAGATAATCTGATAGTCCACTCCTTCAAATAATTCCTCTACTTTCATTTCGTCCCTCCCTTGCTTAATAGCCCGGCGTATTATCTTGGTTTTCTTTATATGAATTCTTGCCAGCTTATATCGCTTTATTCTCCCACTGGCTGAAACTTTACCCTTAAACTTGAGCCGGTGCTAATAACCTTACCGGCTTCAGGAATTTGTTCGTAGGCCAGTCCATAACCTTCCGGTATCAGGTGCAGATCAAGTTCGGCCAGTATGCTGGCCGCCTCTTTCATGGATTTGCCTTGTAAATCGGGAACAGTTACCTCCCCGCCGCTATTTTGCTGCTCAAAAGGCGACATGTGGATGATAACCTGAGAACCCGCGGCAATCTTGCTTCCGGCCACCGGGACCTGCTGCCAGACTATATTTCCGCTCCCGGAAACCTTCACTTCCAGCCCCCGGCCCTTGATGGCTGATACCGCTTCTGCCAGGGGAAGATTCACTACGTCAGGGGCAACTACCTGCTCGGTTTTTTTAGTATCACTCTGGCTGTCACTAGTTTTACGTATTGGTTCTTCCAGGTAACGCAGTGAATCTCTCATTATTTCTCGAAAGGCCGGGGCGGCCACCCATCCCCCGTAATAGAGGTAACCCTGCGGGGCATCGACTGCCACCAAACATACCAGCCGGGGATTGTCGGCAGGCGCAAAGCCTACAAATGAAGCTATATATTCATTGGGCAGATAGCCTCCGGTTGGAGATACTTTCTCTGCCGTACCCGTTTTGCCTGCGCAGCGATAACCTTCCAGATAAGCATTTTTACCGGTACCGTTTACCACTTCTCCCTCCAGGATTATACACAGGCGGTCGGCACTGTCTTCGGATATTACCTGCTCCACTACTACCGGCTGGTTTTCCTGTATGATCTCGCCCTCGCTATTGACAACCTGCTTGACCAGATGGGGCTGCATTCTTTGCCCGTTGTTAGCTACTGCAGCTACCGCTGTGATAAGTTGAATAGGGGTCACCGCATTGGCCTGCCCCATGGCCATGGTACCCAGATCAATCAGCATGGCATTCTCCCGGTTAACCAGTATTCCAGCAGCTTCACCCGGAAGATCTATCCCGGTCACTTGGCCGAAGCCAAACTTGTCGATATATTGAAAATAGCGAGCCAAGCCCAGTTCCAGCCCCACCTCTACGAAACCTACATTACAGGAATTTTCCACTATTTCAGCAAAGGTCTGATCCCCGTGAGGATTATGATTGGGACATCCTATAGTCTCTTTGCCGACCTTGATATATCCAGGACAGTAAAAAGGAGTGTTTTCATCTACTATCTTTTCCTCCAGGGCCATAGCGGCAGTAGTGATTTTCATAGTTGACCCGGGTTCATAAGCGTCATTGATACACCAGTTGCGCCGGTTCTTATCCGGATAATCCCCATAATTATTGGGATCAAAGGTGGGTCTATTGGCCATAGCCAGTATTTCGCCAGTGGAGGGATCCATCACAATAGCGGCAGCGGCTTTTGCTTCTCTCTCCTTGAATACTTTGTCCAATTCTCTTTCGGTTATATACTGGATGGTCTCATCGATAGTCAATATTAGATTGGCACCATCGACCGGGGCAATGAATTTATGTGTAGCCTCGGGTATGGGACGATTGGCAGCATCATGTTCTATTACTATCCTGCCCGGAGTGCCGCCAACCAAATCATTATAATAATAATCAATGCCCTCCAGCCCGGTATTGTCCATACCCGCAATACCCAAAACATGACTGGCCAAAGTTCCTTTGGGATAATAACGACGACTTTCTTCGGTCATATCAATGCCGGGCAGGTCCATATCCCTTATGGCTGCCGATTTTTCAGGGTCTACCTGGCGCTTGACCCACTCGAATGAACTCTGCCGGGTTATGCGTTCCAGCAGAGTCTTCTCATCTACATCCAGTACCTGAGACAATTTATGGGCTATGGTCTCCGATTCGCCGCTGGCCAGCACCTCAGCCGGAATGGCATATATGGAGTCGGCACTGACCGATATGGCCAGTTCTTTGCCGTTCCGGTCGTAAATGATGCCCCGTTTTGATTCTACCGGCACGTCCCTCATTCTGTTTTGCATAGCTTTGGCAGATAACTCGTCACCTCGCACAAACTGTACCCAGAAAATCCTGAATCCGAGGCCAGTAAAACCTACCGCAAATAATAAAAAAAGCGTTATTATACGCTTCCTCACAATAAGATTGCTGGTTTGCATTTTTTCGGCACCCCATTTTTTTAGTTATTATAAGCGAGCTGCATCAAACTGGCATATAATTTTTCCAGAGAACTTCCCTCAATGTCTGCGCCATTGGCTTGCAGGTTTATTGATGCTATGCCATCACCAGAACCATCCGATGAGGAGGCTATGTTGTTGGATACTGCAACTTTAATATTCCGGTCAGGTTTATACATATTCAGCTCATTCTGAGCCACTTTCTCGATTCTGGCCAGTGAAGTCATCTCAGCTATCTGATATTCAATCCTGCTATTGGCATTTTGCAGTTCCTTAATATCGTTTTCCAGGTGCACTATTTCATAACCCAGAGTAGCTGATTTTATGCAAAGGAATACTAATAATAAGCCGTAAACAAACACCCCAATGCCTATTTTCCCCAGCAATTTTCTATCGCTGTTGGCTTTTTTCTTGACTGTCTTTCTTACCATTCTGCCAGCCTGAGGCTGTGTCGCCGCCAGTTCATCTTCCCATACCGGCGCATATTTGTAGCCCGCCTGTACCATACTATTCAGTCCTCCTCTTATCTAGAACTATAATTTCTGGGCTACTCTCAGCTTGGCGCTTCTAGCCCGGTGATTGTTCAAGCATTCGTTTTCACCGGCAGTTACTGGTTTGCGGTTTACCAGTATCACTTCTGCCTTATGCCCTCCGCAGGTGCATACCGGAAGTTTTGGGGGGCATATGCAATCCCTGCTCTTATCTGCAAAAAACTGCTTTACTATTCGATCTTCCAGAGAATGAAAGGTAATAACTGCCAGTCTTCCTCCGGGTTTCAGTGCCTCTACGGCTTGAGGCAGAACTTTCTCGATAGCATCCAGTTCATCATTTACTGCCATTCTGATGGCCTGGAAAGTCCTGCGGGCCGGGTGTTTTTCTCGGCGATATCTGGCCGGAACCGATTGCCTGACTATTTCTGCCAGTTCCAGGGTAGTATCGATGTTATTTGAAGATCTGGCTTTTACTATGGCTCGGGCTATCCTTCGACTGTAGCGCTCTTCACCGTACCGGTATATTATATCGGCCAGTTCACTTTCCAGATACTGGTTGACAATGTCCCAGGCTCTTAACTCCTGGGTGGTATCCATCCGCATATCCAGTTCCGCCTCTGAATGAAAACTAAAACCCCTCTGGGAGGTATCCAGTTGGAAAGACGATACGCCCAGGTCTATCATAATTCCATCTGCCTTGCCCCAATCGTCTCGGGCAACAACCCTTTTTAACTCTCTGAAGTCAGCGTGGATAAACTGTATCCTGCTGTCGCCAAACTTCCGGCTGGTCTGCTGCAGAATGACCGGATCGCGGTCCAAGGCTATTATCCTGGCTTGTTCATCCAGGCGGGTTATCAAGGCCTGCAGGTGTCCACCTCCACCCAATGTGCAATCGATATATAATCCATTCGGATCAGCAATTAAATAATCAATGGTCTCCTGAAGCAGAACCGGTTGGTGAGTCATATTTACACTCCTAAATACCTAAGTCCACCATTTTTTCAGCTATATCTTCATACGAAGCTTCAGCATCCTGATTATAGCTTTCCCACTTGTCGGTTGACCAAATCTCAACTCTTGATCCCACCCCGATCACGCTAACTTCCTTGTCTATCCCTGCATAATTCCTGAGGTTGGAACCCAGCACCGCACGGCCCTGTTTATCCAACTCCAGTTCGGAAGCACCAGAGAAAAAAAAGCGCACAAAAGACCTGACATCTGCCCTAGTCAACGGAAGCTCATGGAGTTTATTCTCTATGACCTTCCACTCTTCCAGCGGATACAGGAAAATACAATTATCCAGTCCTTTGGTGGCCACAAATCGTTCACCCAGTAGTTCACGAAATCTGGCCGGAATGGTTATGCGCCCCTTGTTGTCAAGGGCATGCTGGTATTCTCCCAGGAACATAAATCCGATCCTTTCTTGCCTAAGCAGGGATTTTCATCCACTATCAACCACTTTACCCCACTCTATTCTATTCTTAGGGATGAATACCCTTCTTTGTGAATATAGTAACAATCAGGAGAATTGCAACAAAATTATCTCCTTTCTCAGCTATTCCCATAATAACGGGATATTTGCCGCATATTGATAGTAGGCCTGAAATATCTTGGTGAAAAAATTGTAGAAAAGTCCTGCTTTCCCAGGGACTTCGGCCATAGGGAAAGGGTTGCAAAAAGTAAGGCAGAAGGATAGTAAAAGGCAGGTCCGGAAGTAGCCTCCCGGCAGATTCCTCCGCCAGTAGTCTGTACAGGGTTGTTGGGCCCGTTCTGATAAACAGTCAGCAGCATGCTTATGCATCCCAAGAAGATATTTCATTGCTTTTTCTCAGGAGAACCACTTAGTCCACCCATATGGAATTGGAGAATATCCAGGGGCGATGCCCCAAGAGATATCGATGGTATACTTCAACCCGATATACCCCCCGGTCGGTACAATTAAAAACATGCTCCCGGCCAGAACTATCTGCGACCTTTCTGCCGTTTCTAATTAGTTTTACCCGAGCGGCCCTGGAAGTCAGGACCCGGGCTTTTAAATCCCGGCCAAGAGGAACGCTCTCTCCCATCTGCCATCTTTGTCCTCCTGCTTCCATATAAAAACGAAAGTCCCGGCTATTGATGAAATAATCGTATCCCACCCAGAGGCGGCCTTTTCTGATGGCCTGATATATTGCTTTACGGTCAGCCTGGGCTTCTCCGGTCAGAGGGAGTTCGGTCAAAACATGAACATTGATACACCGAAAAGATTCTTCGTAGGGGGAGACCAGCACCTTCAGCATCCCGATTTTCATAGTGTATCCGTGGGCATCTGAGCCGCCGGTGGCAAATATTTTCTTCCCCTGCCTCTGGTACTCATCCAGTTTGGCCAGTGCCCGGGAACAGGGACCGGGCAGGGCTGCATGGGGATAAAGAACCAGTACTAATCCTTTGCAGATACTGGTAACATGGTCTTTCCATTGAGAGGTGAAGTTCCATATCTCGATGCCCTGAAAGCCGGTAACCTGCCAATCCGTCCATTCATAGGCAGCTCCGTTTTCAAACACAGCCGAACCTTTTTCAAAGGGGTGGGCGATTATCCCTATCCCTTTTTGCCGATTTACTTCATCGATGACCTGCTGGGGATCTTCGTCATTGCCGGCTGCTTCCTCTTCAACATCCAGGCATAAGTAGTGATTTTTTTTGTAATTGGCTTCCATTCCGATCAAGACCAGCACCTGCCTTATATAGCCTTCTTTTTCCTCATAGCGGCCTTTAAGGGTATGGTGATCGGTTATGATAATAAAATCCAGTCCGGCCAGGTGAGCCCGGCCGGCTATATCCTCAATTTCCAGTGAGCCATCCGAATACGAGGAGTGTATATGTATATTACCAGTATATTCATACATTCCTGCTCACCTCCCAATATCACTTTCAGAAAGCCACCCCGCCTGTACCAAAAAATAAAAGGTAGAGCGCTTATACGCTTGCTACCTTAATAATATTTATCCTGGCCATGGTTTAGAATACTGCCAGGGCTAAAGTTTATACAGGGTACTTTCATCCAGGAACTTGATTCCCTTTTCGTTAAATATTTTTCTGGCTTTGGCAATATCCTCCACCTTGAATATTACCAGGGCATCATCACCTCTGGTTCCCAGGAAAGCATAAAGGTATTCGATGCTCAGCTCTTGCTCAGTCATCTGTTCAAGAACCGAAGCCAGTCCGCCGGGTGAGTCAGGCACTTGTACCGCTATTACTTCTGTTTCGCTGACGGTAAACCGGGCATCCTTTAAAACCTGGTAGGCTTTAGCCGGATCATTGACTATCAGTCTGAGTATGCCGAAATCTGAAGTATCGGCTATGGATAAGGCCCGTATATTAATTCCGGCTTCACCCAACACCCTGGTAACATGAGCCAGTCGTCCCACCTTGTTCTCCAGGAATACAGATATCTGCTTTGCCATAACTTTGCCTCCTTTAAATATTCCTTTTATCGATTACTCTTTTAGCTTTTCCCTCGCTTCTTTCAATAGTCTTATGTTCTACCAGACGCACCTTGACCGCTATCCCTAGTGCACTCTCCAACTCCCGGCCTATTTGCAGGCCCAGGTTCTCCATTTTCCTGACTTCATCACTGAACACCTGTTCAGATACCTCTACATGAACTTCAAGTTCATCCAGATTATCCCTTCTATCCACCACTAACAGGTAATGAGGTTCAACTCCCGGAATATTCAGGAGTACGCTTTCAACCATGGAGGGGAATACATTGACTCCCCGGATGATAACCATATCATCAGAACGCCCCAGCACCTTCCTCATCCGGGCATGAGTTCTTCCGCAATCACAGGTTGCCAGATTCAAGGTGCTCAAATCCCGGGTACGGTATCTAATCATGGGCAGGGCTTCCTTGGTAATGGTAGTCAAGACCAGTTCGCCCGCCTCACCCTCAGGCATTACCGCACAGGTCTCGGGGTCTATAATCTCAGGAATAAAATGATCCTCAGCTATGTGCAGTCCATTCTTAACGTTGCATTCTATTGCTACCCCGGGACCTACTATTTCACTCAATCCATATATATCGTAGGCATCAATTTCCAGTTTGTTTTCAATCTCGCGGCGCATATTCTCCGACCATGGTTCCGCACCAAATACACCGGCCTTCAGCTTCAAGTCCGAAGGCTTAATTCCCATTTCCCTCATGACCTCATACATGAAGAGGGCGTAGGAGGGGGTACAGGTCAGGATACTGCTGCCGAAATCCTGCATCAGCATTATTTGCCGGCGGGTATTGCCTCCTGAGGTGGGTATAACCGAAGCTCCTATTTTCTCAGCCCCGTAATGAGCCCCCAGTCCTCCGGTAAAAAGCCCGTATCCATAGGAGTTCTGTATAACTGAATACCTGCTGGCTCCAGCACTGTACAGAGCTCTGGCCATTAATTCGGCCCAGCTATCAATATCTTTGCTGGTGTATCCAACTACAGTTGGTTTTCCAGTCGTTCCGGAAGATGAATGTATCCGGACCACGTCGCTCATAGGCACTGCAAACAGTCCGAAGGGATAATTATCCCTTAGATCCTGCTTGGTGGTAAAAGGGAGCAGCTTAATGTCTTCTATGCTTCTGATATCCTCAGGTTTCACTCCCACCTGCTCCATTTTTTCTTTATAAGCAGGGACAAATGCATAAGCCCGATATACTGTTTCCTGCAGTCTTCTCAACTGCAGTTTTTCCAAATACTCTCGCGGCATACATTCCTTTTCTTTATCCCAATAAGTCATTATTCTACCTCCTGTTTTCTTATTCCTGCAAATACGGATATTGTTTGCATAAGCTATTCAGAGGGCATATTAAACACTGAGTCCGTTTTTTGCCGCAGCATTCTGCCCCCAGGGCCACCAGCAGAGCATGAAATTCATTATAGATATAGACATCGGCATCAACATTTTCATGCATAAAATCCTGCATCTGCCCGTAACTTATATTCTCCTCAACCATGCCCAGACGACTGAATATTCTTCTGGTATAGGCATCTACAACAAATACCGGCTTATCCCCGGCATATAACAGTATTGAGTCTGCGGTCTCTGATCCTATCCCCCAAAGGCCAAGCAGCTGTTGTCTCAAATCCAGCCAGGGGGTCTCGAACATAAGATCCAGGTTGCCCTGAAATTCATTCTCCAGATAGTTCAGCATGGTTTTGATTTTTCTGGCTTTCTGCCGATGGTATAGAGCTGGTTTTATCAATGCTGCCAGATCCTCCTCCGGCACCTGCAACAGCCGGTGATAAGTCAGAAGCTCTTTCGCTTTCAAGTTGTTTATGGCCTTCTCTACGTTTTTCCAGGCTACGGCCTGAGTCAGTATGGCACCGATTATTACCTCCAACCGGCTCTCAGCCGGCCACCAGTTCCGGGGACCATAATGGCTCAACAGCCGGGCATATATCTCGGTTATGACAGTTTGGCCAGAGCTCATATCACCCATCCTCTCGAATGGTTCTTTCATACTGTCCCGAAATACAGTTGACAGTATGAGCTGCCAGAAGTAATCCTGCTGAGGCAGTCACATATACTGCACTGCCCATTTCTGATCCCTTCAGCAAAGGCGCCTCCATGGAATATACCACGGTAAGCCCGGAATAAATGCCCTGTTTTCGCAGCTCACGCCTTACCCGACGAGCTACCGGACATATACTGGTGTCTTTGATATCTGCTATCTTGAGCAGGGAAGGGTCAATCCGATTGGCAGTACCCATGGAGCTGATAATGGGAATTTCTTGTTCCAGGCAGGTCTTGATCAGGTGAATTTTATCCTTAATGGAGTCGATAGCGTCCACTACATAATCACAGCTTTCCCTGTTGATCAGGAAGCTGTTTTCCTGGCCATAACGGCAGGTAAAGCAGTTAATATCCAGATCAGGGTTGATCTGCTTCATCCTTTCAGCCATAACCTCGGTTTTGTAACGGCCCAGGGTAGAACTGAGAGCCGGCAGCTGCCGGTTGATATTACTAGCCTCAACCCGATCGAAATCAATCATACTAATGCTACCTATGCCGCAACGGCATAATGCTTCGGCTGCATGGGAACCGACTCCGCCTAATCCAACCACTGCAATCCTGGATTGCTGCAGCTTTTCCATTCCTGCGCGGCCCAGCAAGAGCCGGGTACTTTGAAAATAACTGTCTGTCCTGTTCATAAGCCGCCATCGACCTCGTCTGGTTATTGAATAACTAACTGCGGGGTTCTGATCTTAAGGGTCGGGCGAAACTGCATTAGTAGTTTCCATCCACCGCTGCAAGGACCATCATCTCGCTTTATTATGCAAAAAAACACCCCACCGAGCCGTGGTCGCCGTGGGTTTAACCTGCTTTGCAGGTGGGTGCCTTCCCGCATAATTTATGGGTCCCAATACAGGGCATGCAGGCCTTATGCGGAGTTCAGGCTCCCTAAGTGTTGGTGTTGGAAAAACTTTTCCGGCTTCTCACGTACACAGCAGGGATTCTCGTTCAATCTCTGGTTAGCAAAAATATACCACAGAATCGCCTTTTCAGCAAGAAAGCCGGGGCTGTTATTATCATCCAGGGACAATTTATCTTACTTGTCCCGGATTCTAAGCGCCAGTTCTCTAAGCTGTTTACTGCTGACTTCAGATGGTGCATTGGTCAAAGGACAGGAAGCACTCTGGGTTTTGGGGAAGGCAATAACGTCACGGATACTGTTTCTGCCTCCCATAATCATAACCAGGCGGTCTATGCCAAAGGCTATGCCTCCGTGGGGGGGAGTGCCATATTCAAAAGCATCCAGCATGTATCCGAATTTATCCCGCACTTCTTCCCCGGACATACCCAGCAATGAGAACACCTTTTCCTGCCACTCTCTTTTGTGTATTCTTATGCTGCCTCCCCCTATTTCAGTTCCGTTCAAGACCAGATCATATGCTCTGGCTTTGACTGCCCCGGGGTTGCTTTCCAGCTTATCCAGGTCCGATGAACGGGGACAGGTAAACATATGATGAACGGCTGCATAACGCTCTTCCTCCTGGTCATATTCAAACAGGGGAAAGTCATAGATCCAGGCGAAGTTGAGTTCATTCCGATCAATCAGCTCCAGTCTCCGAGCCAATTCCAGCCTCAGAAATCCTAAGACCCTGGATACTACTTGATGGCTGTCAGCCCCGAATATTATCAGGTCTCCGGGGTCAGCCGACATGGCTTGAAGTATCTGCTCTATTTCCTCTGCACTTAAAAACTTGGTAATGGGTGATTTCAGTTCGTTCTCAGTGACTACCATCCAGGCCATGCCTTTGGCACCATATTCAACTGCCATTTGCCCTAAATTATCTATCTCCCGGCGTTTGAATGAGGCACAGCCTTTGGCATTGATAGCCCTTACCACTCCCCCCGATTTAAGAGCGCTGGAAAATACCTGGAACTGAACCTGAGACAAGATATCGCTCAAATCTACAATTTCCAGTCCAAACCTTAGATCCGGGGCGTCACTGCCATATTTGCTCATGGCCTCATCATAGGAAAGCCGGGGAAAAGGGATGCTGATATCCTTATTTAGTCCCTTTTTGAATATCAGGGCCATCATTTCTTCCATCAGGGTCATTATATCTTCTTCATCTATAAAAGACATTTCAATATCCAGTTGAGTGAACTCCGGCTGCCGGTCCGCCCTCAGATCTTCATCCCTAAAGCACCTGGCTACCTGGAAATATTTTTCCATGCCCGCTACCATAAGCAGTTGCTTGAATATCTGCGGTGATTGAGGCAAAGCAAAGAATTCGCCCTGATGGATTCGGCTGGGAACCAGATAATCCCGGGCGCCTTCAGGGCTGCTCTTGGTGAGAATGGGGGTTTCTATCTCCACAAACCCCTTTGCGTCCAGGAAATCACGCATAGTTTTAACTACCCGGTGCCTGAGCATGAGGTTCTCCCTCATTTCTCCCCGCCGCAAATCCAGATAGCGATGTTTAAGGCGCAGGTTTTCGTCTACTTCTATACCGTCTTCAATATAAAAGGGAGGCGTCTTGGCCGGATTCATTATTTCCATGGTTTCAACATAGATTTCGATCTTTCCGGTCTTCAGGTTGAGGTTTTCCGTGTCTTCAGGCCTTCGGCTTACCCTTCCCTGTATTCCTACTACATATTCGCTCCTTACCTGCTCAGCCAGATGGAAGGCTTCCTTATTCACTTCCGGGCTGAATACTATCTGGATTATACCCGACCGGTCACGCAAATCAATAAATATAAGTCCGCCATGATCTCTTCGGCCGTCCACCCAGCCATTCAAACCCACTTCGACCCCAACATCATTTACATTCAGGCTAGCAGCATCATGAGTTCTTTTCATCCGCCTTAATCCTCCTAATCTATCAGCAAAGTTCTGCTTACACTGCGCAGCATATCTGTACCGGCCACCTGAAACTGTTCCTTGGTACGCATATTCCTCAAGGTCAAAAAACCCTTTTGCAGCTCTTCTTCTCCAATCATAATTACCACTCGGGCTCCGATCTTGTCTGCGTACTTCATCTGTGCCTTGGCCTTACGGTGGTTATAGTCTTTTTCCGTCTTAATCCCTGCTTGGCGCAGCTGCTGTAATACTTTCATCCCCTCAGCTTCGTAAGCCGGGTCCATAACCACTATAAAAACATCCGCTTCTGCAGTCCGGGGGAGTTTTTCTCCCCGTTTATCCACTGCCAGCAGAAGCCTTTCCATTCCCAGGGCAAATCCTATGCCAGGCAAGTCAGGTCCGCCGCATTGTCTTACCAATCCATTGTACCTGCCGCCTCCGCCTACGGCACTCTGAGATCCTATACCCGGTATATGAATCTCGAAAGCCGTATTGGTGTAATAGTCCAGGCCTCGTACCAGGTTGTCGTCATGAAGGAATGAAACCTGATGCTGGGACAGGGTATCCTGTACCTGTTGATAGTGCTGCCGGCAATCCCCGCACAGATGCGAGTATAGCGTGGGATAGCCCTGAATAGCCTGATGACAGGATTCATTCTTGCAATCCAGTACCCGCAAAGGGTTCTGGACATATCTGGTCTGACAGTCCGGGCATAATTTACCGGCAAAAGGCCGTATGTGATCGATCAGTATCTGCCGGTATATACTCCGGCATTCGGGACAGCCTACCGAATTTAGGTGCAGTTCATATTCCTCCAGGCCCAATCGCATTAGCACTTCCACCAGGAGCATTATTACCTCGGCATCAAGGTAGGGATTATCACTGCCAAAGGCTTCAATGCCAAATTGATGAAATTGCCGGTACCTGCCGGTCTGGGGACGATCATACCTGAACATGGGCCCGGTATAATACCATTTGACCGGCAGCAAACCGGCATAGCTGCTGTGCTCTATCAAAGCCCGAACACAGGATGCAGTTCCCTCGGGGCGCAGGGTCAAACTCCGACCGGATTTATCGTTGAAGGTGTACATCTCTTTGCTGACTATGTCAGTAGTCTCTCCCACCCCGCGTTCAAACAACTCGGTATGTTCAAAGATTGGTACCCTTATTTCCCGGTAACCGAAGATTTCAGCTGTTTCTTTCATGATGCTCTCAATATACTGCCACCGGCATGAATCCTCGGGCAGAATATCATATGTACCTCTGGGGGCTTTTATCGCCATATACTTCCTCCGAACCGTATTAGCCAGGTATTGTTTTCATTCCTTGGATAATTCTAATTTAAGGCCCAGAGCTTGTCAACTTTGCGTTGTATCAGCTTTTCCACCGATTCCTGGTAGGCAGCGGGGTTCTTGGGATTGTATACCGCAGAAAGACGCCAGTCCAAAGGACGGATGAACTTGCTGCCGGCGCCTCCTCCCAGGCCAATGATGGTCTGCCGTTCCTCTATCATCTGAATATTATAAAGGCATTCATAACCTGGCCTGGCATACCCCGTATTTTCCATGCCGGCTTTCATATATTTCTGCCGATACATGTAATAGGGCAGATAACCAGCTTCCCGCAAACGACGGGAGTAATAGTCTACGCCTTCTTGTACTTCCCTGACCCGGTCGCCCACCCGGGCCCGTTCCTCTGTCTCAGCCATTTCAGATCCTCTCTTTAGAGACAAAGTATGGACCGTGATGTTGTCCGGGTTCAGTTCGAGAATCTTCTCTGCTGTGCTAATGTTTTCCGGGAGGTTCTCTCCCGGTAATCCCACTATTAGATCCATATTAATTTGTTGAATACCTGCTTCTCTAACCCATTCGATCGATCGCAGCACTCCTTTCTGATCATGATTCCTGCCGATACGGATTAAGGTGGAATCATTCATGGTTTGAGGATTTACACAGATCCGATTCACCCCCGCCTGTTTCATCAAATGCAGCTTAAGGGGGTTTAAAGTATCGGGTCTGCCTGCCTCTACCGTGATCTCCCGGGTTTGCGGAGTAATGAAGTGCTGCCGGATTAAATCCAGCATCTCCTCCAGATCCGTCTCGGAGAGCACGGTAGGGGTACCTCCGCCGATATAGATAGTCTGTATGGATATGTCCTGCTGTTGCAGATAGTTTGCTATTCGAGCCATTTCATAATGCAAGGTCTTTAAAAAGGGCTTTATCTCCAGATCATAGTTTTTTAAAACTGCCCCGGGAAAAGAACAGTAACTGCAGCGACTGGGACAGAAGGGGATGCCGATATAGATGCTGACCAGTTTTTGTGCCTGCTCCCGGGAAAGCAGATAAGGCCGGTTGTTGGCGGCCACTTCCTGCAACAGGGAGGCTTTTCTTGTGTCCAGCAGGTAGTGTTCTGTTAAAATCTTCTCTATCTTATCCCCGGAAAAACCCACATCCATCAGTCGATGCACCAATTTTACCGGCCGAACCCCGGTCAGAATCCCGTAGGGGTTGATGCTTTTTCCAATGTGCCGGCAGAGCATCTGGTAGGTAAACCGGCGGACCGCCCGGCCGGATTCACCCTCTTGTTCATCTTCCGAACCCCTCAGTTGTTCTTCTCTTTTCAGAACGGTATTTCCCTGGGGGGATAAGATGGCGCCGTTTATCACCGCTGCCCCAGGCCGCCTTTCCATTCTGATCTGTATCCTGGTCTCCTCCTCTGGCCCGGGCTCCCGTATTATCCGGCAGGCGGGATAAGCCAGGCGGATTAATTCGTGCAGGGAATAATACAACTGCTCGGGATTAAAATCACAGTAAACTAACATAGGTGTCTCCCTTTCTCTAATTTAGACATTGACAGAAACTGCGGAGCTGTTTCAGCCCGCTGCTGCAACCAGGCAGCAAGTTGCAACCCGCCGTTTTTTTCAACAGGAACTTGGGGCTTAAATAAGGGGAGGACATCTTTTTACCTTGTTGTACGATCCCAGATACTTAACCTGTTTGCAGTATTGCTGTAGTTCCTCCAAAGCTTGGTTTAGAGGCTGCTGTTTTTGTCCCATCTCCACCTCAATATAGAAACAGAATCTGCCCTGTTTGTTGTTATCGGGTCGGGATTCAATCTTGGACAGGTTAAGGTCTTTGGTGGCGAATATCCCCAGGGCCTTATACAAACTGCCCGGGGTGTCCGGCAGTGAAAAGATCAAGCTGGCCTTCTCTCCCGGGCCCGAGTCAGAACCAGCCCGGCCAATATGCAGGAAGCGGGTGGTATTGGACTGGTTCTGAATATCTTCTTGTATTATTTCCAATCCATAAATCCTGGCTGCCTTCAGGTTGCCGATAGCCGCTGCTTTTCTGCTCTCAGCTCCTGCTATTTGCAGGGCACCGGTGGTAGTGTTGCATATTTCGGTTCTTACTCCCGGCAAAACCAGCTCGATGAAATCAGAACACTGAAGCAAAGCTACTGGCTGCGAAACCAAGAGTTCTATCTCCTCCGGGGCATATTTTCTGGCTGCAATCAGATGCTGTCGAATGGGTATGATTATCTCTCCCTTTATGCATACCGGATACTCCTGCAGACCATCAATAGAGGCATGAATAGAGCCAGCTTGGGAGTTGTCTATGGGAATCATGACATCTTCCACTTCTCCCCTGGCCAGCATGGTGAACAGGGCAGGTATACTAGGAGCTGCAGATACAACTACTTCTTCCCCCCAGTACAGCTGGGCAGCTTCTTCGCTGAAGGTCCCCGCCGGACCCAGAACAGCACATAACATATTACTTGATCCTCCTTCCGCAGGCCCGGGCTATGGGTTCGATTTCCCTCATTAACTGGCTGAAGCCCCGGGGAGTAAGAGACTGAGGCCCGTCAGACACGGCCTTTTCCGGATGAGGATGAACTTCAACCATCAGTCCGTCGGCACCGGCCGCCAGGGCAGCTCGAGCCATGGGAGTCACCAGGCTCCTTACCCCGGTTCCATGGCTGGGATCAACCATAACCGGCAGATGGGACAATTCTTTTACCAGAGCTACCCCGGACAAATCGATGGTATTCCGGGTCCAGGGCTCGGCAGTCCTAATACCTCGTTCGCACATGATGACCTGGCCGTTCCCGCCCGCCAGAACATATTCGGCCGCCAGGAGCCACTCTTCAATGGTAGCGGATAATCCTCTTTTTAAAACCACCGGCTTGTTTAACCGCCCCAGCTTCTTGAGCATGGAGTAATTATACATATTGCGGGCTCCTACCTGCAGGGCGTCTGAGTATTCAGCCACCAGTTCGATATCTTCACTATCCATTACCTCGGTCACTACCGGCATGTTCATTTCCTGACCCACCCGGGCCAGTATCTTCAGCCCTTCTTCACCATGCCCCTGGAAACTGTAGGGAGAAGTGCGGGGTTTATAAGCTCCGCCCCGCAGCATGGATGCTCCCGAAGCTCTGACTTTGAAAGCGGTTTCTTTCAACAGGTCTTCGTTTTCTATGGCGCATGGCCCCGCGATTACCACCGTTTCTTCTCCGCCTACCACACAACCCTTGATGTTGACCCTGGTGTTTTCCTCCTGCCGGGTACGGGATACCAGCAGATCACTGCCTTCTCGAACCAGTAGATTCTTCATAATCGTTGCCTCCTTAAAATACAAATAACCTCTCATCCGTATAGGGACGAGAGGTAAAAAACTTCCCGCGGTACCACCCTGATTGGCATAGATACCCACTTACTTACAAGATGCGGGATAAATCCTATCCTATAAACAAAAAAACTTCTCCATCCTCCATGGGACGAGAAGCATTTGTGCCACCCGCGGTACCACCCAATTTGCCATTTGGCCCGCTTAGATAAAGATACAGGTTTATCCGATATCTCCTCTCTTTTAACGGTAAGAGTTCCGCCACGACCTACTTGCCTGTGTTTCAGCCGGGTGCTCCGGAGTGAACTTCAATATGCTTCCTTATGGAGATGCTTGCAGCCGGTGACATCTCTTCTCTGAATAATTTCACATATCTACTTTACTCGTTCATCGCATTTGCAATATTTGTAGTAATGCTACCATAAAGCTGCAGCAAAGTAAAGATTTTTATTAAATTATCTTCTGCCCGGATGACATGGTTATCATCCGGGCAGAGATACTCTTAAATAGTTCCGTTAATAAAAGGATTGTGCTTTCTCTCAAAGCCGATGGTGGTAGCCGGACCATGACCGGGGTAACACACCACATCATCATCATAGCACAATAGTTTTTCTTTTATATTCTGTATAATTTGGGGATAAGATCCCCCCGGGAAATCGGTCCTTCCTATGGACCCCTGGAACAGTGTATCCCCTACGAATATGATCTTATCCACCTTGAGACAGATACCTCCCTGGCTGTGACCGGGAGTATGGATAACCTCCAACTCCACCGTGTTGCCAATTTTAATTGTCTCGCCTTCTTCAATAAGAATATCAGCGGGGGGACTGGTTACTTTGCTGCCCATCATAAATGAGAAATTGGAGACCGCGTTTTCCAGCATATGGGCGTCTCCGGTATGAATAATTATTTGCGCCCCGGTAGCATCTTTCACTGCCCGATTGGCTCCGATGTGATCTATATGACCGTGGGTATTGATAATGTAAACTGCTTTTAGATTCTCCTGTTCCAGCAGTCTCAATATGGCGGGGGCATTCCCTCCGGGATCGATGACTGCAGCCTCTCTAGTCTCTTCACATCCTATAATGTAACAATTTACTGCCATGGCGCTTATTTCCAAGCCCTTTAATATCATAGCCTCTACCTCCTAATTAAAACATTTTCTCACTATCGAGCAAAATGGTAACCGGTCCATCGTTTTCGATGCTTACCAGCATATCTGCGCCGAATACTCCGGTGGCAACCTTGATGCCCTTTTTCTGCAAATAATCAATACTGTAACGAAAGAGGGGCAGAGCCTGATCAGGCAAAGCAGCTTCACTGAAGCCAGGCCTTCTCCCCTTTCGAACATCACCGTAGAGGGTGAACTGGCTGACCAGTAAAATCTCTCCCCCGAAATCAATCAGGGATCGGTTCATTTTCCCTTCCCGGTCCGAAAATATCCTGAGATTGATTACTTTATCCATCATGTATTCTGCATCTTTTTCTGTGTCTCCCCGTTTGATCCCCAGCAGAACCATCAATCCCGGTCCTATTTGGCCGCAGATCTCACCGGCTGTCACAACCTTGCTGCTGATGGCTCTCTGCACAACCGCTCTCAAATCACTCGCTCCTTACCTCTCCGGGCAGCACCCTTCTAACTTCCAGCACGTCTTTAATTTTCTTTATTCTCTGCATCACCGCTTGCAGGTGACCCATATCCTTGATTTCCATCTTAAAGTTCATTATCACCCAGTTGTTCTTGGTCACCCGGGAGAATACTGATATAATATGTATCCTGGTCTCATTAATTTCCACCATCACATCCGCAGTCATACGCGGCCTGTCCAGAGCCCGGACCTCAATCTCAACGCTGTACAGACCCTTGTCGTCAGCCCATTCAACTTCAATAATTCTTTCCTTTTCATGCTTCAAATAGTTCAGCATATTGGGACAATCCTGCCTATGTACAGATACACCTCTTCCCCTGGTAATATAGCCCCTTACACTATCACCGGGCAGCGGATTGCAGCAGCGGGCTAATCTTATAGCTACATCATCTACCCCTTTTATCCGCAGGGCTTTGGTTTCTCTTTCATGTTGAACTGCGGCGCTATGCAAGGGCAAGGATTCTATATCATCCACCTGGGCATCGTTAAAGTATATCTCCTTCTGTTTGTTGATAACCTGATTGACTGTGATATTGCCATCCCCGACGGCAGCAAACAAATCCTCGATGTTGGTTAGGCTGAAGCGTTTGCTCACCTCCAGAAGCTTTTCTTCTTTAAGGAGTTCCTTGGGGGAGAGATGTCTTTTCTTCATCTCATTTACCAGCATCTCATGGCCTTTGAGGATGTTGGATTGACGCTGTTCCTTTTTGAACCACTGCTTTATCCGGTTACGAGCCGATGATGTTTTTACAAAGTTCAACCAGTCATGGGAAGGGCCCGGAGAACTTTTCGAAGTTATTATCTCTACTATGTCACCGTTGCTCAACTGATAATCCAGTGGAACGATTCGGCCATTAACTCTGGCTCCAGTACAGCGGTGCCCTACCTCGGTATGCACCCGATAAGCAAAATCCACCGGACAAGACCCTTTGGGCAGTTCATACACATCGCTTTTGGGGGTAAAAACGTATACTGTATCATCAAACAAATCTATCTTTAAAGATTCCATGAATTCACCGGTATCATTAATATCCTGCTGCCATTCCAGGATGCTTCTGAGCCAGGCCAGCTTTTTGTCCAGTTTTTTCCCGGCCGTACTCTCCCCTTCTTTGTAGCGCCAGTGGGCTGCTATTCCGAATTCCGCAGTCTTATGCATTTCCCAGGTACGCACCTGTACCTCAAAGGGCTCTCCGCCTTTACCGATAACGGTAGTATGCAGGGACTGATACAGATTCGGCTTGGGGGTGGCAATATAATCCTTGAATCGCCCTGGCAGGGGAGTCCACATGGTATGTATCACTCCCAGCACTCCATAACAGACCCATATGTCATCTACGACTACCCGAATAGCAATCTTGTCATAGATTTCATCTACGTCCTTATTCTGTTTTATCATCTTCTTATAGATACTATATATATTCTTGGGACGCCCTGCGATCTCCGCTTCGATGCCGGCCTTGTCCAGTCCCTCCCGCAGATGCTGTATTAATTCATTGACATATTCCTCTCGCTCTCGCCGCTTTTTCTTCAGCCTGCTGGCAACCTCCCGGTACATTACGTTGTTTAAATAGGCAAAGGCCAGGTCTTCTAATTCCCACTTGAATTTGAATATACCCAGGCGATGAGCAAGGGGAGCAAAAATTTCCATGGTCTCACGGGCAATCTCCTGTTGCTTGCGTTCACTCTGATAATCCAAAGTCCTCATATTATGCAGGCGGTCAGCCAGTTTTATCAGCAACACCCTTATATCCCGGGCCATGGCCAAAAACATCTTGCGCAGGTTTTCTGCCTGGGCATCTTCCCTGGACTTAAAGTTAATCCGGCTTAACTTGGTAACCCCGTCAACCAGCAAGGCTATCTCCTCACCGAAAATACTCAAAATATCCTCGAAAGTATAGCTGGTATCTTCCACCACATCATGCAAAAGAGCTGCACATATGGAGGCTGTATCCATCTCAATGTCAGCCAGTATCAGTGCTACTTCCAGCGGGTGGGTTATATAAGGATCACCGGATATCCTTTTTTGTCCTTGGTGTGCCTGGTCGGCCAGATCAAATGCTTTTTCAATCAGCCCGGTATTGGCCCCGGGGTCATAGCTAAGCACACATTCCAGCAAAGGCTGAACCTCTACTCGCATATCATCACCCTATATGATTTTTATACCATTGGCGAAATTTTCCCATACTTGTTTTTCTTGCTTTCCTTCCAAATGATAAGGGGATCTGCTGACGGGCAGCTGCATTTTTCCTGTATTACTGCACTTTATTTCAATAATACTACCCTTTTTATCTATTTGACACAAGCCAAGATCAACCAGAATATTCAGTACCGGAAATATATCCAGGGACGAATATTCCCGGCCCGAATCTTTACTTACCAGCCCGGCTAGCTGCCCGGCCTCTATCCTGCCAGCCTGCTGACCGTAGTCTTGCAGAACTGCCCATACGGACTGGACAGTCTCCGGCTCAGGATATATTCGACTCAGATAGCGGAGATTGGAGCTTATGTCCTCCTGACTGAATAGTATCCCGGCGCTGGAACACGGGGTTTTCAGCTGCTCCATGACCATTGCGGCCTCATAGGAACTAAAGGGGGCATCGGCAAACAACGCCCGATCAAACTTCAGATCAAAGGTGTTGCACCCGCTGTAGGACCCATCAGTAATCAGAGTTGAGCACCCGGTCTGCCAGAATTCCTGTCTGATTCTGCGCCTCTGGTGCAAACCGGCTAAACCAGCCTCCGTTTTACTGGCAGGAATTTTTTCCAGGATGCGGCTTATGGTTCTTTTGCGATTGGCATAAATCAAGGTTCTGCCGGGATAATCCTCGGAAACATCCTGGGCTGTCCACTCAATATCCCGGACCTTTTCGTCTATACTCTCTATTTCGCAATTCTTCATCCAAAACAGCAGGTTTTGATCAATGGTATCAGGCCAGGCCTGAACCAACAAGCGAAGCTTATTGGGCCAGTTCTGGTTTTCCAGGTAGTACCTCAGATAGGATAATGAAACGGCATATATCTGGTTTCGCCCCTGAATGAAGTCCGCTTCAGCGCTTTTCCTTCCGGCGGCAGGCAGGCGGCCATGCAACTCGGCAATCATATTGGGTCGAAAGAAGCTCTGCAAAACATTAACCTGCCTGAGCAGAGTTCTATGAGTGGGGCATACAAACAGCACCGGCCGCCGGTGTTTTAACTCCCGCAGAATTTTTTCTGTCGCTCTGATCAAGCCGGAGCTAAAGCCGCTGCTGGGGGCAACATCCGGCCAGTAGGAAGGTTTCATGTCCTTTATCTTGAGCTGGAGATTCTTCTGACCCCGAAACACATTTTCAGTTAATTCAAAACACTGGTCATGGTAACATATACCTGTGGGGCAGTCAATAAGATCAGCCCGATTGAAGGCTATGGCTGACAGGCGCTGGCTGCCCACCTGGCTCTTAAAATGGCCCTGGCCTACCAGCCCGGGAGAATAAATCGGGGAATTCCTTAACGCCAATACCGGCACCGGGTTGCCTTCTCCACAGGGCTGAAAGCGCTGCAGTTCGTTTAACAGGCTGCCATCGATGTCCTCCATTTCAACCTCCAAGTCAATGAATTGACATCGCCTCAAAGCTTCGGCCTGATAGTTGTCTTCACACCATTTATTGATGGCCTGCCTAAAATCCCTGTAATCGTCCTTATTCATGGTCAGTCCGGCGGCCAGCTTATGTCCGCCGAACTGCTGCAAATAGCTGCTGCAGGCTTTTAGAGCCTGATAAAGATCAAACCCATGGATACTGCGACCAGATCCTCGACCTACAGATCCATCCCAGGATATCAAAATCGCCGGGCGATGATATCGGTCACACAATCTGGAAGCCACAATTCCAGTAACTCCCTGGTGCCACCCTTCCCCTCCCAATACCAGCACTCGATCCTGTATCATCTTTTCTTTTTCCACCCAGGCTATCGCTTCCTGGAAGATAACTTCTTCTATTCCCCGGCGCTCAGCATTCATATCACTCAGCCTTTGAACCTGTTCCTGGGCTGTCTGTTTATCTTTGGTCAACAGCAGTTCGATACTGATACCGGCATTTTGCAGACGTCCGGCTGAATTCAAGCGGGGAGCAAGAGCAAATCCAATATGGGAAGGCAGCAACTGCCTTCCTTGCAGACCGCATTCGTTGAGCAAAGCCTGCAGCCCCAGCCGGTTGGTATCAGCCAATCTTTCCAATCCATATTTAACGAAAATACGGTTATCACCGGTCAAAGGCACAATATCGGCAATAGTAGCCAGAGCCACCAGGTCCAGCCACTGATAAATATCCAGCCGGGCAGCGCTGCTCTTACATAAAGCCTGGACCAATTTGAAAGCTACCCCGGCTCCGGCCAGATTGCGATTTTTCTCATTACCGTCTATCTTCGGGTTAACAATGGCAACCGCCGGCGGAAGCTGTTCATCCGAAGTGTGATGATCAGTTATTATTATATCCAGCCCCAATTCTGCAGCAGTCGCCGTCTCCTTTATGGATTTAATTCCGCAGTCAACGCTGATCACCAGCTTATAACCCTGAGCAGCCAGCTTTTCTACTGCTTCCAGGTTCAAGCCATAACCCTCGTTGAAACGGCCCGGAACATAATAATCCACCGGGTAAGCCAGCTGCTCAAAGCAATCCTTAAGCAAGACTATGCTGCATATGCCGTCCACGTCATAATCACCGTAAATGACTATCCTTTCCCCCTTTTGCATGGCCTGTAAAATACGGGCTATTGCAGGCTGCATGCCGCCCAGAGAAAAAGGATCGCTTAAATCCTGGAGCTGGCCATATAGAAAATCCCGAGCTAGCAAAGATGTATCAATGCCCCTTTGCACCATTAATTTAGCCACTACCGGCGATATATCAAGCTCTTGCTGCAACAAACGGGCTTTGGCTTCATTAAAAGATTTAAACTGCCAGTAAGATCTCAGATGCATAAATACCTCCATGAAATGCTGGACAGACAGCGAGAATCACCGGGTGATTGGCCTTCATATCCGCAATCCGGCTCCTCAAGCCATATATTTAACCATACACAAAGGTTGAAACAGTCCGGCGGGCGGGTGAAATGTCACCCTGTATATTAGAATCCATTATAACCGATTGCACAGTCTCTGAGGGATTTTTTTCCCTCCGCCGGGTCGGACAACAGCAGCATAGATTGAATTATGCCCAGACAATCTCCATGTCCAGACGTCCCTTTTCCTTGGCCGAAACCCACAAAACAGCCTGATTGATTTGCCATCGGCAAGGATTTGCATATACAATGAGACTATAATGATAATGAAAGGAGAGGAGAGGTTTACCTATGAATGAAGAGCAGATAAAGCGTATAAACGAGCTGGCACGGATCAAAAAGGATATTGGCCTCACCCCGGAAGAGGAAAAAGAACAGAAAGTACTTTACCGTCAGTATATAGATTGGATCAAGGGCGGAGTTAGGGCCGCACTGGATGAAGCAGCAGCAAGACCAGCCGGTTCATGTTCCTGCGGAGACCCTGACTGCAAGCACAGCCATTAACTTCTTTATTATCCGGCCTGGCAGGAACCCTTCTTATCATTTCCAATATAAACCTGTGCGCAATACTTGCTGATAAACATAGATATTATTAATATGAACAACATCAGCGGGAGGTGCAGTTGCCTTTGGCGAAAATCAGACATATGTATCCGGGCGGCAACACTCGTTATGCATTTTTTTCATTATATGATCACCTGGCTGGTCCCCAGGTAAAACGCAAGATAGTCTTAAAAGGCGGCCCCGGGACCGGAAAATCAACTTTTATGAAAAATGTCGGGAATTTCTTTTATGAAAGAGGCCTGGACATTGAATATCACTGGTGTTCATCCGACAATGAATCTTTGGATGGGGTGGTAATCCCAGATCAGCAGATATGCCTCCTGGATGGCACCGCTCCCCACATAGTTGACCCGGCTTTTCCGGGAGCAGTGGATGAAATAATTAACCTGGGCCAATTCTGGGAACGAGAAAAGATCGCATGTTCCCGAGATACTATTATCGAGCTCAGCGGAATAATTAGCCGCTGTTTCAGCCTGGCTTACCTGCGCCTGCAGGAGTGCGGAGCAGCCTATGAAGAATTGAAGTTCTACCATCACCACAGCTTGGATCAGCCGGCCGTGAACCGAAACATATTGGCATTAACCGCTGATTTCCTGGAAGAACCATCCCCCTCCCAGCGGCAGCCGCGTCATCTCTTTGCTGCGGCTATAACTCCCGAGGGCTTCAAAAGCAGGGTGGAAAGTCTGATCCCGGAAGATGCGGTTCTTTTTGGGGTAAAAGGCTCTCCAGGCAGCGGCATTAAGGAGCTGTTCAAGAATATCGAGGAACAAATGACACTGCGAGGCATATATGCCGAAATCTTTCATAATCCCTTTGATCCCGCCGAGTTGGATCTGATTATATTGCCTGAAAGCAAGCGGGTTTTACTGGATATCAGCACTAATCTGCCCTATGAGAAAAGACTGCCGATGCAAAAATATCGCCGCCTGCTGGACTTCGATAACCTGCTGCTCCAGTCGCATCTGGATATACACGCCAAACATATCGCCGCCGGCAGCGATAGGATGGAAGCAGGGTTTAAAGCGGCCATCGATTTCATCGCACGGGCGAAAAAAGCTCACGACGAACTGGAATCGTATTATATCCCGGCTATGGATTTTGATTCCATAAATCATCTGCGATCAGAGCTGCAGGAAGAATTGCGGCAGGAACTTGAGATCTAACTGACATTCAAACCACCGTTGTAATGACCCGATGATTAGAACCAGCTGCCAGTTTTGTTAATAGGAGGCTGACATCTTTCAGAAGCTTCGCCTCATTAATAAATCAGCAGCGATCTCCCTTAACCTTTATCGGGTACTGACCCAGGGGGAGCAGGTCATAGCCACCGGCGGGTAAAACCAGGTGTCAGGCGGGATAGGCAGCATGGCCCGATATTTGCTTTATATCATCAGGGCCTTTACTATTTCTCCTGCTTTGCCCTGACCCGGTTTCAGATCTAGAATCAGTCGATGGTGGCAGAAGTTGCTGAATGCACTCAAAGGTCGGGCTCGACTTTCCCCCGGTCCTGCAAATATCATCTCTGCCCTTCTTAAACTGCGCCGGTCGGATATCTTATGGACAGTGCTATCCAGTATTATTTCAAACCACTCCCGACTATGTGATTCTCCCCGCAGGAGTGCGAAGATCGGATTAATCAATACCTCAAAGAGCAGACTCACTGCCCCCGGGTGCCCGGCCAGATTGCATATAAGCTTTTGCCGGTAAGCTGCTGCCGCCGAACCTTTCCCAGGCACGATATCTATGCCCTTAAACAGTATATCTGCCCCCAGTTCCCGCCAGGAATCCTGTACCAGATCCCCAGTGCCGCTGCCCGTCCCTCCGCTGATAATGACCATGTCGGCGGAGCTTACACCCTTTTCGATGGCAGAGGCAATTACAGCAATTTCATCTCTTACCCCGGTTTCGGCCAAAACTGGCGTACCGCCTGCAGAGGCCACTTTGGCCGCCAGCAGGCTGCGGTTGCTGTGGTATATTTGACCGGGCTGCAAAGGCATTCCTGGTAAAACCAGCTCGTTCCCGGTATTAATAATATATATGCGGGGATGTCGATAAACCCTCAGCCTTTCCACCCCGCAGCAGGCTATCCGTTCAATTCCTTCTGCCTCCAGTATCTCCCCGGCTTTAAGCAGGTTCATCCCCAACGGAATATCACTTCCCCGCTGCTGTATGTTTTCTCCTGGCCTTGGTTGGATTACCGGGTAAATCAGGCTGCCGGACGGCCTGACCTCTTCCTGTTTGATAACCGCAGCAGTGCCTGCAGGCAGCAGAGCACCGGTCATTACCCGAAGTGTTTCCCCCCGGCTGATGCTGATGGGATGACAATGTCCGGCTGACCTTTCGCCGATCACCTTGAAAGCCCGGGGCTCATCCGTATAAGCCAGATCATCCTGGCAGATGGCATAGCCGTCAACCGCTGAACGGTCAAAATCAGGAACACTTAATTGAGCGCATAAATCCTGGGCAGATACCCTTCGGAACGCGGCATTAAGGTTTACCTCCTCCTGTCCTGCCGGGCAGGCCCAATGGCTGCACAAGGCAATGGCATCTTCCAGACCAATTGATTTTTTCATCCGATCACCTCATTAGAATAACCGGGCATTTACCATGCTGTCGGCTAGAAGCCCCTGCTGCTCATAGGGTATGTGAATGTATGCATCAGCCAGGGACAGAATACTCATCAACCCTGATTTCCCCAGCAGAGGCCGGGCTGACAATTGGCCGGTTCCATCCCTGGCAATAACCACCGGGATAAAATCATCCCGGCCCGGTTGGGAGGCAATATTCTGGGTAAGCTTCACTCTCAGCTCCTGTTCGCTCCCGGCTTTCAGAAAAGGACTGCAGATAATGTTAAACATCATCAAAGCAGACACCGGGTGCCCGGGAAGCCCTATCACCATTTGCTCCTTTATTTTAACGGCCAGAGTAGGCTTACCGGGTTTAACTGCCAGGCCATGGAAAAGCAATTCCGCCCCGGGAAATGACAGCAGTACGTCAACGGTTACATCCATGATGCCCACTGAACTGCCGCCGGAAAGCAGCAGGACATCGTTTTCGTCCAGGGCTTGCCGGACGGCCTCCTGCAACATCCCAAATTCATCTTCTACAATAGGATAGGTTGCAGCAATGCTGCCGCAGCTATTTACCGCCGCCGCCAGGGCATGGGAATTCACATCCCTGACCTGCCCTGCTCCAGGTGTGTTCTGAATCGGCACAATCTCATCCCCGGTTGATATTATCCCTATTCGGTAGGGAGAATGGACCTGGACCCGGTCAATTCCCAGCGAAGCCATAAAACCTGTATCCTGGGGCCGGATAACCTTGCCGGGCTTGAACAGGGCCTTCCCGGCCCGGACATCCTCGCCCTTGAACATCACATTTTCTCCTGGTCCTACCGGACGATATATCAAAACGGTGTCATTACCCAATCTTTCAGTATATTCAACCATCACTACCGCATCCGAGCCGAGAGGCAGCATTCCCCCGGTAGGTATCCAGGCGCACTGTCCCCGGATCAAGTTAATCTCCGCTGCCTCCCCCATCTTCACTTCTCCCCGATATTCCAGATAGGCAGGCAGGGCTTCGCTGCTGCCGAAACTATCCTCGGCCTTCAACGCATATCCGTCCACCGTAGACCGGTCAAAAGCCGGCAGGTCTTCGGGGCCGGTTATCTCCTGAGCCAGAATCTTCCCCGACGCCGCCATGAGTTCCAGGGTCTCTATTCTGCGCACAGGAAAATACCTGCCCAGTTTTTCTATGGCTTCTTCATATTTTACTACCTTTAAAAATTCCGCCATTATTTAACACCTCACGGTTTTTAGTACAACTGCTTTCTATTATACTAGATAGACCCTGGCCTGTCGCCGCTGCTGAAACCAGGAGAAAGTCGGAACCCCACTGCTGAATGAAGCGGGCTATATCTTTTCGCCCGGTTATTCAGGTATTATTTTACCTCCTGGGGGCTAATAGTGTTATACTGTCTATGGAAAAATACTAAGCAAATATACTAACAGCAGGTGAGATATATGGAAAGAAAGGTATATATAGAAAACACCCCTCTGGAACAAGCCCGGGAATTATTCTGGCAGGCCCTGGAGCAATGCGGATATTTTAAAGTGCAGTCAGAACAGATTGATGTACTCTCCAGTTTGGGGCGAATCCTGGCGTCTGCTGCTTACGCCCGCAGATCATCGCCTCATTACCCAGCCTCGGCCATGGACGGCATTGCGGTTAGAGCAGCCGACACCTATGGAGCCAGTGAAACCAATCCCCTGAATCTTAACTCTGATCAATATATGGAAGTTGATACCGGTGATTACGTCCCCCAATCCTTCGACGCAGTAGTTATGATAGAAGATGTCAATTTTTCCGGGGAGCAGGCGACCGTCATCAAGCCGGCGGTGCCCTGGCAGCATATACGCTCGGTAGGGGAAGACCTGGTGGCTATGGACATGATCGCTCCATCTTTTACCCGGATAGGTCCCTATGAACTAGCCTCTTTGATTACCGCAGCCATTGCCGAATTAGAGGTAGTCAAACCACCCCTGGTGGCCATTATCCCTACCGGGACCGAACTGCTGGACAGAGGCAGCGATGAGATGCAACCCGGAGAAATAGTGGAGTCCAACAGCAGGATGCTGATGGCTATGTGTCAGCAGTGGGGAGCCCGTACCTTCCGCCACCACATCGTTATCGATGATAAAGAACTGCTGCGGCAGGCAGTTGCCCGGGTCAAGGATGAGGCCGATCTGGTGGTCGTCTGTTCCGGTTCCTCGGCTGGACGGGAGGATTACACCGCTTCCATAATTGAAGAGGCCGGCGAATTGATAATCCATGGTATAGCCATTCGCCCCGGCAAACCAGCAATTCTGGGAATAATAGATAGGAAGCCGGTGATCGGTGTACCCGGCTATCCCATATCTGCCCAGCTGGTATTTGATCTCCTGGCTAAACCGTTAATATATCGTAAACAGGGAATTGAGCCCCCGGCCGACCCGGTACTGGAAGGTCGCATTGCACGAAAAATAGCCTCCTCCATGGGAGTAGATGAGTTTATTTTTGTAAATACCGCCAAGATAAATGATGATTATCTAGCTTATCCCCTTAGCCGGGGGGCCGGAGTTACTACCAGCCTGGTAAAAGCCGATGGATTTATTCATATCGAACGAGGTCAGGAAGGGTTGGAGGCCGGCAGCCCTTGCCGGATAGTACTGAACAAACCCCGTTATCTTATGGATCGGACTCTGGTTTGTATTGGCAGCCATGATATATCAATTGACTTTATTAGCGATCTGCTGCAAGCCCGCTGTAACCTCCGGCTTATTTCCACCAATGCCGGCAGCATTGGGGGAATAATGTCTTTAAAGAGAAGAGAGTGTCATTTAGCCGGAGTTCATTTGCTGGATGAAAACAGCGGCAATTACAACATAAGCTATTTAAACAAATATCTAGTTGATGCTCCCTGGATCTTAATCAACCTGGTGCATCGGGAGCAGGGATTAATTGTCAAGAAAGGCAACCCTTTCAGTATTTCAGAATTCAAGGATTTATCGGATAATAACATCAGGTATATAAATCGTCAAAAAGGAGCCGGAACCAGGGTTCTGTTTGATTATCTGCTGCGACAACACGGGATAAGCCCGGAGAGCATCAACGGGTACAACCGGGAAGAATACACCCACCTGGCCGTTGCTGCCGCAGTCAGGAACGATACCGCCGACTGTGCTCTGGGCATCTATGCCAGTGCCCGGGCCCTGGATCTGGACTTCATACCCATATCGGAGGAGCGCTATGACCTTTGTATTCTCCCGGATGTTATAGGTGAGCATAATTTGGACATGCTCCTGCAGGTGATCAAGGGAAGTCAGTTCCGACAGAAAGTCTTAAACTTCGGAGGTTATAGCCTAAGAAACAACGGAGAAATAATCCATAGCAACATTTAGATATCGCCCGAAACTGCTCCGCAGTTTCAGCTCACCACTGCAAGGAGACGGATTAATGAAGCGAGATACATCTTTTCCATTCGTTATATGTTATATAAATTGTATTACTTTTTGTTATTTATATTATTGCTTTTGTTTATTATTGGGCTTATTATGACACTCTGCAAGGAATTTACCTGCAAATGTCGAAGATAATAACAGGTGAAGGCAACCGAATCATGTTAATGCTGTTATTTCAGCAGATTCATTGGAGAGGGGAGGGGGGTCTATAGCCTTTTAAGTAGTTTCCCCATAAAATATATGGAATATTTAGCCTGTAAGCGGTACAAGTGATTAAAATTTGGAATTTGTGCGCTTATTTTAGGGTGTCCAATTTTTTGCTGGAGTGATACAATTTAGAGAAGTATCCAGTATTAAAATTGAATACTGCGAAAGGAGAGTGTGGAGTTTATGAAGGTTACCCGTAGACAATTTCTCAAGGTAACCGGGGCCACAGCAGCCAGTTTTGCACTGGTTGACCTGGGTTTTAATCTTCAGGCTGCCGCGTCGGCGGTTAAAGAGCTGAGGATTAAAAACGTAACTCCGGTACCTACGGTCTGTCCTTACTGTGCATCAGGTTGCGGCCTGGTGATCTATTCGGAACGGGACGCTGAAGGGAAATTTGTGAAATTACTGAGCGTTCATGGTGACCCGGATAATCCAATCAATCAGGGGGGAGCTTGTTCCAAGGGAGCGGCTATGTTTAATCTTCGGGAGATATATGATGAGCATACCGGAGAACAGGTAGTGAATCCCAAACGAGTACAGAAACCGCTGTACCGGGCTCCAGGCACCGACAAGTGGGTAGAAAAAGAATGGGATTGGATGCTGGACCAGATAGCCCAGAGGGTTAAAGAGACCAGGGACAGCAGTTTTATTCACAAGGAAACTATAGCTGACGGCAGTGAGGTTATCGTTAACCGAACCGAAAAAATTGCTTCTATCGGTGGTTCCGGTCTGGATAATGAAGAGTGTTACATGCTCAGCAAGATGATGCGTTCCCTGGGTTTGGTTTATCTGGAAACCCAGGCCCGTATCTGACACTCCGCTACGGTGGCAGGACTGTCACCCTCATTTGGACGCGGAGTCATGACCAATCATATTGTTGACTTGAAAAACACCGATTGCGCTTTGATCATGGGCAGCAATGCGGCGGAAAACCATCCTATCAGCATGAAGTGGCTGCTGAAAGCCCGGGAACAGCGCAATGCCAAAATCATTCACGTTGATCCCCGCTTCACCAGAACTTCGACCAAGGCTGATATTTATGCTCCTATGCGGTCAGGAACGGACATAGCTTTCCTGGGCGGAATGGTAAAATATATTATTGACAATGAGCGTTATCATAAAGACTATGTAGAGGCATATACCAATGCTTCTTTCCTGGTTAAAGATGAGTTTGGCTTTGAAGACGGTTTATTCAGCGGTTATGATGAAGAAAAACGCAGCTACGATGTCAGCAGTTGGGATTATCAATATGATGAGAGCGGTCTTCCCATGAAGGACCCCAGCCTGCAGCATCCCCGCTGTGTATTTCAGCTGATGAAGAAGCACTACGAGCGTTATGATGTTGATACGGTTTGCCAGATAACCGGCACCCCCAAGGCGAAATACCTGGAGGTACTGGATACCTTTACTGCCACCGGAGCACCGGACAAGACCGGTACTATTATGTATGCCATGGGTATTACCCAGCATACCGTAGGCAGTCAGAATGTACGCTCATTTGCTATCGTACAACTGCTGTTAGGCAATATGGGCCGCCCGGGCGGCGGAGTTAACGCCCTCAGAGGCGAAAACAACGTTCAGGGAGCAACCGATATGGCTTTGCTGTTCCATATCATCCCGGGTTATATCGATTCCCCTACCAATGGAGCAGATAATAAAGACCTGCTGGCATACATTAGAAAGGCTACTCCGGGGGCAGGTAAACTGGAGTTTAACACCCTGGAGGAATTCCGGGCCCTAGTGGCGGCTGGATTTCCTAATTCCGGATTTAAGATCAACACTTCCAAGTGGATGGTCAGCTTGCTGAAAGCCTGGTGGGGCGACGCGGCTACCGCTGAAAATGATTTCGGCTATCACTATATGCCCAAGCGGGATGCCAGCAAGAATTACTCCCACATAGCTATGTTTGAGGCTATGCACCGGGGCGAAATAGACGGCCTGTTTGTCAACGGAACCAACCCGGTGGTGGGCGGACCAAACGCCAACAAAGAGCAGGAAGCCCTGACCAAGCTGAAATGGATGGTTTCTGTGGACCTGTGGCTGAATGAAACCGCAGACTTCTGGACTTATCCAGCCTGGCACAGACCAGTGGAAAATGAGCACGGACCGAAAATTACCCCGGACGACATTCAGACCGAGGTATTCTTCCTCCCGGCTGCCGCTGTTTATGAAAAAGAAGGCACCGCTGCCCAAACCGGCCGCTGGGTACAGTACCGCTGGCAGGGAGCCGATCCAGTAGGGGAGTCCAAGGCTGACCTGTGGATCTACAATGAACTGGGCAAGAAAATCAAAAGCCTGTATGAAGGCAGCAACCGACCGGAAGATGAACCTATCACCAAACTGGCCTGGAATTACGACGATGAGCACGGACATGATGATATACTCAAGGTAGCATCCGAACTCTGCGGCTACAATGTAGCTGACGGTCTGCCCGTGGAAGGCTTCCCCAACCTGAAGGATGATGGCAGCACCGCTTGCGGATGCTGGGTTTATTGCGGAGCCATGACCTACAAGGACGGTGAGGTTATCTACAAACCCAAACTCCGGGATAATAAAGATAATTCCAAAGAGGGTCTGGGACTGTTCTCCAACTGGGCTTGGTCCTGGCCGGTCAATCGGCGCATAGTATACAACCGTTGTGCAGTATCACCTGACGGGGTAACCCCCTGGGCGGGTGACGAGAAGCGGGTTTTGATTCAATGGGATGAAGCAGCCGGCAGCTGGGTAGGAGACGATGTACCCGATACCGGTAAAACCTCACCTCCGGACAAGGCTATGCCTTTTATCATGCGCCCGGAAGGAAAAGGTTGTCTGTTTGCTACCAAGACTTCCATGAAGGACGGTCCTTTCCCCGAGCATTATGAACCCTGGGAAAGCCCGACCGGTAATACCATGAATTCCCAGAACCTTAACCCGGCTACGAAGGTATGGGAACCTGACAAACAGGGAACTCCGGATAAATATCCTATTGTTGCCACCACTTACCGGGTAGTTGAGCACTGGCAGACCGGGGCCCTGACCCGTAACCTGCCCTGGCTGGCGGAGCTTATGCCGGATATGATGATCGAATTGAGTGAGGAGCTGGCCCGGGAAAAAGGCATCAAGAACGGGCGCAAGGTAGTTATTTCCACTACTCGCGGTGATATTGAAGCAGTGGCCTGTGTTACCAAACGTTTCAAACCCTTTAATATTCACGGTAAAAAAGTTCATGAGATCGGTCTCTTATGGCACTATGGTTTCAAAGGCTTTTCCACCGGTGACCCGGCCAATCGCCTGACTCCGCATATAGGATGCGCCAATACCATGATACCTGAATACAAAGCATTTCTATGCGATGTAAGGAGGGCTTAGATATGGCAAATAA
>CAZCTN010000008.1:0-112461 GCA_964501655.1 uncultured Syntrophomonas sp. | reverse complement strand
TTTCGGCTTTATCCAAGCGGTTTTTCTCTCTCAACTGTCAAAGACAGGATTATATCACATGAGTTTGTTAATAATGTATTTTACTATATATAAAACCGTAGTATTTAGGCCATAAATGCTTAACCCGGGGGTTCATCTCCCCCAGTCATACTGCAGCCTTATTCCGGGTCCATTTCCCTGTACCCCACAGTTTATTCTGAGACCTATAATAAAAACTGCATCCCAGGATGCAGTTCAGAGCGGGCAAAAAGATGAATCACTTTTGGGGGAATTATTCTAAAAGGGAGCATAAGCTACGCCCTATTTTAATATCTTTTACGGGCCATGGTTGACGGAATGCCCATCTCCTGACGATATTTGGCTACGGTTCGCCGGGAGATCCTGATCCCTTTTTGTTTGAGCATTTTGGCTACCGCTTCATCACTCAAAGGTCTGCTGCTGTCTTCACTGTTGATGATTTCTTCCAGCATATGCTTAATGCTCTTGGAGGATACTTTGTCGCTGCCGTAGGATTCCACTCCGGTACTGAAGAAATATTTCAATTCAAACAAGCCCTGGGGAGTCTGAATGTACTTGTTGGTGGTAGCCCGGCTGACTGTCGACTCATGCACGTCCACCGCTTCTGCAACCTTGCGCAGGTTGAGGGGTTTCATGTATTCGACCCCTTTGTCCAGAAACTCGGTTTGGATGTCCACTATGCTTCGAGCTACCTTGTACAAGGTCATACGTCTTTGTTCTATACTGCGAATAAGCCAGATGGCCGAACCCATTTTGTCCTCCAGGTATTTTTTGGCATCCTGGGAGAAATTATCGTTTTGATGTAATATCCGTTTATATACATTATTGACTATCAGACGGGGAAAATTCAAATCGTTTACTATTACTACATATTCCCCCTCTACCTTCTCTACAAATACATCCGGCATGATGTACTTGACATCGTCATAGCTGCTGTATTGAAGTCCGGGCTTAGGGTCCAGGGTCCTTATCAGATCGCATACTGCCTGAACCTGGTTTACGGGTACTGACAGGGCCTGGGCTATCTTGTTGAGCTTGGCCCGGGCCAGGTCCTCCATATGATGTTTAATAATACAGGTAGCTATAGTGTTCTCTTTATTGTAATAACTCAGCTGCAGTAAAAGACATTCTGATAAATCCCGGGCTCCCACTCCATGAGGATGAAATGATTGTATCATTGCAAGCACTTCTTCTGTTTTCTCCGGTGACACCTTCAGATTTGATGCTACTTCATTGATGTCCACACAGAGGTAACCGTTTCGGTCAATACTGCCTATCAGATAATGCCCGATAACCAAGTCATCTTCTTCCTTGCTGCTCAGACGAAGTTGGAATTCCAGGTGTTCGTACAAACTAGGCCTTTTGGTTAGGAAATTCTCCAGAGAGGGGCTTTCTTCCCGGTCAATGTAATTATACTCAATGTCCCGATCATTGTAATACTCTACCATATCTTCTATCTTATTATCGCGTTCTTCACGCTCCGCTTTGTCAGTTTCCAGGCTTTCTTCCGGTTCCTTTAATTCCAGGAACGGGTTTTCCTGAAGTTCCTGCTCAATATACTCACTTAACTCTATAGTAGACATCTGCAGGATAGCAATAGCCTGACGCAGTTCAGGAGTCATCATCAATTTTTGCTGTTGTTCCAAGAAAACATCCTGTGTCAGCCGCATCTTTGTCCCTCCGCTTCAAATACTATCCATATCCAAATAATTCGTCATAAATATACAAGTTCCTGCTTAATACTCCTTATTACTGCTCAATCCTGTCCCCTACCACCTGTTCAATCATTGACTCCAGCTTCCTCATCCGGTAAGCTGCACCCGACTTGCTCAGAGAGGGCTCGAGCATAACCCCCAGTTCCTTCAGAGAATAATCCGGATGCTCCACTCTTAGCATAGCCAACTCCCGGAGATTCACCGGTATCTTATCCCAGCCATTGATTTCTACATATTGTTGGATCAATTCCACCTGCCGAAGGGAAGCATCTACGGTTTTAGCCAGATTAGCGGTTTCACAATTCACCTGCCGATTAACATTATTTCGCACCGACTTCAGTATTCTTACATTTTCGAAGTCCAGCAGGGCTTTGTTCGCTCCGACCAAGCGGAGAAAATCAACGATTTTTTCCGCCTCTTTCAGATAAACGACCAGATGGTTCTTTCTTTCTACTATACCCGCGGTAAGATCATACAATCCCAATAGTTTTCTGATATCCCCCGCCATCCTGCTGTCGCTGCAGACTATTTCCAGATGGTAGCTTCCTTCCGGACGACTGATAAAACCCCTACTGAGAAACAGCCCCCGCAGGTAAGCTCTTTTGCAGCAGGACTTCCCTAACAGGGGCCAGTTAATTCTGCTCCTTATACTGCCCTGCTTGTTCATATTGACCACTTGGGCCAGTAAATCCATATCATTCAGGCTTACTTCCAAACTGACTATATAATAACGGTTTTTACGAAAAAATCGGCGATTGGCAACATTTACGGCGCTTTGCAGCCCGTAGAGGTTTTTTATCATCTTGAAAGCCTTCCTGGCCGTAGCGGCATTTTCCAGAGTGAGGCTCAGCAGGTACTTATCCCCTTCCAACAATAATCCGCCGCTGCTCATAACCAGAGCTGAAAGCTCTGCCTTCTGGCAGCAATCTTTTTCCCTCATTTCTCTGGCCAGCTCATTGCGAACATCATTGGAAAAACTCATTGGTTCTTTTCTCCTGCGTTGTTTTTCCCTTCCAAAAGGTCCAGCACGGCCCGGGCCAGCTTATTGGAATCATGCCAGGCCACCTCGTTATCCGAAACCAAATCCTGCTTGCTTATCTTTATGCCCATCGCCTCAATATCTTCGTAGGCTGGACGCACTGGAACCGCCTGTTCCTGCCGATAGCGTCTGAGTCTTTGCTCATCCACGGTACCGGAGTTAATTATCACATAGTCGATCAGCTGCCGGTTCAGATGCCGGTTTATGGCTCGTAAATGATCGGCCGCGGTAAAATCATCGGTTTCACCCTTTTCAGTCATAATGTTGCTCACATAAATCACCGGGGCTTTAGCCTGTTGAATGGATTCGGCTACTTTGTTCACCAGCAAATTGGGTATTATACTGGTATACAAGCTTCCCGGGCCCAGTATTATAGCATCTGCTTCCTGGATGGCCAGCAGGGTTTCGGGTACCGGCATACATTTTTCCGGGATCAGGGATATTCTCTCTATCTTGCCCTCGTGGTTCCTGATCCTGGTTTCGCCTATGACGGTACTGCCATTTTTCATGGTAGCAGCCAGCACTACCGGCTCCAGGGTAGCCGGCAGGACCACTCCTCTTACTGCCAGAACCTTGCTTACTTCCTGGATAGCGGATATAAAATCTCCGGCTATCTCGCTCATGGCTACCAGCAGCAAATTACCCAAAGTATGACCCTGTATCCCCCCTCCGGCATTGAATCTATGCTGAAAAACCTGATCCATCAAGGTTTCGGTCTCAGCCAGAGCTACCAGGCAGTTGCGAATATCTCCCGGGGGCAGAACCCCCATTTCAGCCCTTAGTCTTCCTGAACTGCCCCCATCATCGCTAACCGTAACTATTGCGGTAAGACAGGAGGTATATCTTTTTAATCCCTTCAATAAAACTGCTAGTCCGGTACCTCCGCCCACCACTACTATCCTGGGTTCTTTTGTCATTTACTCCTCCATTTTAGACCTGGCATAATCTCTATGGTTGATCAATACACTGTATCCCATTTCCGTCAATTGTTCGGCCATATACTCAGCCAGTACTACCGAGCGATGCTGCCCGCCGGTGCATCCAACTGAAAGAGCCAGGTTGGTTTTACCCTCTTTTATATATAGCGGGATCAGGTACTTTAACAGACCCATGAAGCGGCGAGTGAAGGCCTGGGTGACGCTGGAATCCATAACATAGTCCTTCACTTCCTGGTCCATGCCAGTCATGTTTTTCATTATGGGATCATAAAAGGGGTTGGGTAAAAATCTTACGTCCATCACCAGATCCGAATCCAGGGGTATCCCCATCTTATAGCCAAATGAAACCACATTTACAGAAAACCCGTTAATGGAGTGTTCGCCGTATAGATTGATCAGCTTTTCTCTTAGTTCACGGGAAGAAGTACCTGAGGTGTCCATAACTATGTTAGCCTGACCCCGCAGTTCCTCCAGCATGGTTTTCTCGATTTGTATAGCTTCCAATAGCCTCCACCGGCCGGACAGGGGGTGTTTGCGGCGGGATTCCTTGAAACGCCTTACCAGCACCTCGTCCGAAGCTTCCAGGAACAATATCTCGTACTGTATATGCTCATGCTGCAATTCTTCCAGGGCGCGGGATAAATCATGAAAAAAGTCTCCGCCGCGGGCATCCATTACCAGTGCAACTTTATCTATTTTACCTTCTGATTGCAGACCTAACTCTACGAATTTAGTTAAAAGTGCCGGCGGGAGATTATCAACGCAGTAATAGCCAATGTCTTCCAGGCAATTGACGGTCTGGGTTTTTCCTGCTCCTGATAATCCTGTGATTATGAGTATGCGTAATAATTCTTTTTTTTCGACCACTCTTTATATCCCCCCCCGGACCGGTGGTTGGCTATTCTCTCTCTGTCAATTCCAAGTTTGTCCGCTATTCGGCTTCCGTAATCCAGATTTCCCACTGACGCTGTAAAATGTGCATCACTATTTATGATGAAGTTTGCACCAACCCGGTTAGCTTCAATTATATCAGATATGGGCGGATATTTATGACCACAATTTATTTCAAATAATACCCGGTTTTTTTTACATGCCCGGGCTACTTCCTCCACCTGTATCCTAAAAAACAGACCGGGATGAGCGAGTATATCTATTTCCGGATAGCGATCCAAAGCAGCGATTATGGCCCGGGTATTTGACTCCACAGCCTTTTGTTTAAATCTGCAGCCCAGGCGGCGCATGGAATTACGCCCCATGATATTCCAGCCCTCCTGCACCGAGGTAGGCAGGGTATAGGGATGCAACCCGACGATCAGCAGGTCCAGCTGATCTATGATCTCCCGGTTAATGTCCAGGGTTCCATCCAAATCTCTGATATTGGCCTCGGCTCCCAGCAATACTTCGATATCATTTCGCTGGGCCTGTATTTCCCGGATCTCATCCCCTATTCCGAAATAGCTTTGCTGATTCTGTACCCCAATGACCGCCGCCAGCGGCCCATGGTCAGTTATAGCTACCTCATAAAGCCCCATTTCTGCCGCCCTTTGAACAATCTCCAGCACCGTCTGCCTTCCGTCACTATATCGGCTGTGAGTATGATAATCGCCATAGAAGTTCATAGATACCACCTTTTTTATTAAATTGCCCCGTCTCTCCCCTTTCTACTACCTCCCTTAAACTCTTCCCCGCCAATTGACCAACAAAAGCCGCCCGGCATAATCCTGCTGTGCTGAATGCCAGAACCGTGACCGTCTTGCTTTTATGCACACAAGCTGACCAGGATGGAAACCTGCTCAGCCCTGACGTTTCATTTAATGACCCTCCGGCTTTATTTAGCCAGCTGTTCTTTAAGATAATCTATCATTTTCACCGGGGTGGGATTGATACCGTATTCCAGGGCCAAATAAACACTGGCATAGTCTCCGGTATAGATCAGGGAAAATACCCGGGCCAGATATGATTCACCGCAGCTGTATACTTCGAAGATGTTTTTTATCCGTTCCTTGATAATGCCCTTGCTGATATCGATGCGCCTTTGTATTCTTCCATAATCATCCTTGTCCCTTAAAATGATATGGACCAGATGCTGCAGCATAGGCTCCGGAACTTCGAATCCGACTATTTCGTTGTGGTTGAGTTCGGGAAAAATATTATAGTAAGCCGGACTTTTAGCGTTTTCGTTGATTTGGGCTTTCCAGCGTTGGGCAGCTACTTCTGAAACGCCGGTGGTACCCCATATTACTGGAATGCTGTCCCGGGTTTTTCCCGCGATCATCCGGGCCTGGTTTAGGGGTATGTCGACGGTAGGATTCAGTGATTCACGCAGCTGTTCCAGAACTGCAGCGGTTTCCTTTATCTCCTGCTCTACTCCGGGCAGTATGCCCATTTTGCCCAGCAGCAGGGCGACTGGGGCAAACAGCCAGCCGGTAGCGGCCCGGGGCACAAATCCGGAAGGAATCTGAATCAGGCCTAAATTATCCCGGCGGGCATATTCCGACAATTTCCCGCCGCTGCTCAATACCACCATGTCCGCTCCGCGATCCAGAGCCTGGGCGTAGGCTTCCAGGGTTTCCTCAGTATTCCCCGAGTAACTGATTGCAAATACCAGAGTATCCCTTCCGGCAAAAGCCGGCAAATGATAATCCCGATTCACTACTACCGGCAGGCTGGCTTTTTTATGGGCATAATTCCTGAGGATGTCTCCTCCGATAGCCGACCCGCCCAATCCAGTCACTATTATGTTACGATAGGCTTTATCATAACGGTCTATAAAATCATACTTCAAAGCCAGGCTGTTCTGAAACTGATCCGGCAGTTCATAGAGGTATCCCATCATTTTCTCTACACTCATATCACTTGGCATTTTACGTCCCTCCTACCATATATGTATATTAAGTCTTCTCTGTCTGCTAAGTCCCGGGTCCATACCCGGTTGATTTATTTTTGCCCGAGCTCCAGGTTAATAATACCTGATTCAGGAACCTTCAACCGATGAATTTCTCCAGGGCCGCAATTACTCCTTCTTCTTCGTTGGAACCGGTAATAAAGTCAGCGGCGGCTTTTACCCGCGGATGGGCATTTCCCACCGCAACTCCAATGCCTGCCCATTCAATCATAGGTACATCGTTATGGCTGTCTCCGATGGCCATAACTTCGTGCTGCTGAACACCCAGGCGGGCAGCCACGGTTGCCAGAGCCTGAGCCTTGGTAGCCAATCTATCCATTATTTCCAGGGTGTTGTATTTGAACCTGCTCAGGTGCAGCCGCCCATGGTATCGGTCCCTTAACATCAATTCCACATCTTTCCTCCGGGTGTAATCCTGGAACACTGCCATTATCTCCAGCGGAGGTGTTTTCATTATCACTCCCGCCATGTCTCCGTTTATCACCGGGTTAATCCCGGTAACCCGGGCATGTTTTTCCAGCAGTGGCAGCATCTTCCGGGCGTATACCTGATCATTACAATAAATATGATAGTCTATGCGCTGGAATTCCAGAAAATCAATTAAATGCAGAGATAATTGGGCATCCAGGGTGCGCTCATATAAGACCTCACCTGAACCGGAGTTTTTCACCAGGGCTCCCTGATAGGCTATCAGGGGCATTTCCAGTTCCAACTGCTGAGCAAAAGGCAGTGCTGCCCGGTACATTCTGCCGGTGGCCAGAACTACATATACTCCCTGCTCCTTGACCCGCCGGATGGCATCCACGCAGGCCGGGGATATCATATGTCGGTTATTCAGCAGGGTATCATCCAGGTCGATAGCCGCCAGTTTAATACTCACTATAAATCTGCTCCTATCCCAATACCCAGCGCTGCAGGGCTTTCGCCACTCCATCCTCTTGGTTGGAGGCGGTAACGTAATCGGCCAGGGATTTAACCTCTTCCGGGGCATTGCTCATGGCTATCCCCAACCCGGCCCATTTGATCATTTCCATATCGTTGTAACTGTCGCCCACTGCCATAACCTCTTCCTGCCGGATACCGTAATATTCCGCCAGAAGCTTCAGGGCCAGAGCCTTGTTGGCCTGGGGATTCATCACTTCCAAGTAACAGGGTTTGGATCGGGTAACATAAAGGGAGCCGCCAAAGCTCTGCTTCAGATCTCTTTCCAAGTGCTGCAGCAACTCCCCGTCCTTGCTTACCGCCATTATCTTCAGGGTTTCCTTTCCCTGCCGGCAGGCTTGAATCAAGTCATCATAAAGAAGGGGCTCGACCCCGGCCAGCCGGGCATAGTCAACACCCTCTTCGCTTAGAGCTTCCAGACACAATCGATCATCAAAATAGGCATGGCAGTGTACTCCAGCCCCTTTAAAATACTGCAGGGCGGCTACTGCCATGTCCTGATCCAGAGGCTGGTAATAGTGTACCCGAGCGCTGCGGGAACTCTTGACCAGGGCTCCCTGGTAGGTTATAAGAGGAACGTCAACTTCCAGCTGCAAGGCATAGGGCAGAGCCGAACTATACATCCTGCCGGTAGCCAGGGTTACTATCACACCTTGCTGACGGGCGGCTTTAATGTTATTCCGGCACGGCCCGGATATGCTTAAACCGGCATCCAGCAATGTATCGTCCAGGTCAATAGCTACCATTTTAATCACCATAACCACCCCCTATTGGTATAGATAGGATAAACCGGACTTGCGGCCCGGTTTATATTCAGGAACAATATAATATATTTCAAAGCTATCACCAGTTATTTAAACTTAAATTCCTTGTCATCCACAAATAAACTGATGATGAAACTCACCATACTAATAACAATGGAACACACCATCGCCCAGCCAAAACTGTCGATGTCAAAACCCTGGATAGTCAGTGAGGTCACCCATAACATAAACCCGTTGATGACCAGGGTGAATAATCCCAGGGTAAGCAGGTTTAACGGCAAAGTTAGCAAAATTAACAGGGGACGAATAATGGCGTTGATCACGCCCAGAAATACTGATCCTACAACAGCAGCCCATATGGTAAGATTAAAAGCCGGGATAATGGCCGCCGTTATAATTATCGCCAGTATATTTAACAGCCACCTCAAGGTCCAGCCCTGTACCATATTATTTCCTCCCTTCCTCTGTCAGACTAGTATATATAATTAATAATACTCTATTTTTCTAGTTTTTTATAATAAATTCTGGATATTTCTACTATTTTTCATTCTCCCGTTTCGGGTATAGTTTTATTCTCCCGCAGGTGCTGGTAAATATTCCGGGCCACAGCAGAACTGATACCCGGGACTTGCTGCAGGTCTTCCAGATTGGCTTCCTTTACTCGCCGGGCGGAACCAAAATGGCTTAAGAGGGCTTGCTTGCGCCGGGGTCCAACCCCCGGGATGTTATCCAGAGCCGATATCCTAAGTTTTTTTTGCCGACGGCTGCGGTTATATTCGATCGCAAAGCGGTGGGCTTCGTCCCGTAAACGCTGCAGCAGCTTAAGACCCTGGTCAGTAGGGGGCAGCCGCAATGAAACGGGATCTCCCGGACGGTATATCTCTTCCTGTTTTTTAGCCAGGCCGAAAAGTGGTATATCTGCCTGCAGCTCTTGCAGGACGCGAGCCACCGCATTCACCTGCCCCAAACCTCCATCGATCAGGATCAGGTCCGGCCCGGGCTGGAAAGCTGTATTTCCTTTCCGGGCTTCCAGGAAGCGCCTCTGCAGGACTTCAGCCAGGGAAGCAAAGTCGTCATTCTGATCCTGCTTGATCTTAAAACGGCGATAAGCCTTCTTATCCGGCACCCCATCGGTGAAAACCACCATGGAAGCGGTAGTTTCTTCCCCGGCCAGATGGGATATATCATAACATTCCATGCGCCGGGGGAGTTCCTCCAGCTGCAAAGCGCGGCTCAGAGCTATCAATCCTTCACTTCCGGCCTGCTCCCGGGCCATCCTTTCCCCGTAAAGAATACGGGCATTTTCCTCCAGGAGCAGGAGCATCCTTTTTTTCTCTCCTCGCCGGGGTATGGACAGCCTGACCATGCGACGGGTCCGGGTTCTCAGCCACTGTTCAAGGAGTTCCGGGTTGGCCGGCAATACATTTAGGTATATCTCCGCCGGGATATCCTGTTTTTCATGATAATAATGCTGCAAAAAATACTGAATCAGCTCTCCGCTGTTTTCATCCATGGCCGGATTAATCCAGGAGGCATAGCGGTCTACTATTCTTCCCGCCCTGATCTTAAACAATAATACCAGGGCGAACTTGTCTTCCTGCACCACTGCCGCCATGTCCAAATCATAGGCTTTCTCCAGGTTGATCTGTTGTTTTTCATGGATTTTCATCATACCTGTTATCCCGTCCCGCAGCCGGGCAGCTTTTTCGAATTCCAGTTCCGCCGCCGCCTCTTTCATTTCGGCTTCCATTTGCTTGATCAGAGGCTTGATATCTCCCTCCAGGAACCTGATCACTCCATCTGCCAGGGCCCGATATTCTTCCCCCGACACCTTACCGCTGCAGGGAGCCAGGCACTTTTTGATATCATGGTTTAAGCAAGGTCGGGAGCGTTGCCGGAACACCCGGCATGTTCTCAGGGGAAACACTGAGGTGAGCATCTTGAGGGTCTCCCGCAAAGCAGCAACATCGGTGTAAGGCCCAAAGTACCGGGATGAGCCGTCTTTTTTTTCCCGGGTTATACAAATGCGGGGAAATTGTTCACCCAGGGTAATCTTAAGGTAAGGGTAAGTTTTATCGTCTCTGAGGTCAATATTATACCGGGGCCGGTATCCTTTTATCAGGTTATTCTCCAGTATCAAGGCTTCAACCTCGGAGCTGGTGATAATATAATCAAAATCCGCCACCCGGTTCATCATCGCCCTCACTTTAGGATGCAGGCGTTCCGGATTGTGAAAATACGAGCGCAGCCGGTTGCGCAGCGCTATGGCTTTACCTACGTACAGTACGCGTCCGTCCACATCCTTGAAGATATATACTCCCGGTTGTTGGGGTAGGTGTTTTAAGCGTTCTTTCACTAATATCCATCCTTATGATTAACGGAATCGGGGAAACCGGGTCCATTGGGTTAACTTACCCAGCTGGCTCCGGGCCGTTTCAGTTTAGGGGCATCACCGCAGAATCAACGGACCGCCGGATGGGGGTTTGCCCGGCTCGAATCCAATGCCTGGCGCAGATACTGTCCAGTGTACGAGTGATCCACTGCAGCTATCTGTTCGGGAGTTCCTGTCGCCACTACCTGTCCTCCCTCTTCACCGCCTTCGGGTCCCAGGTCGATGATATGGTCGGCTGATTTGATCACATCCAGATTATGTTCTATGACCAGCACCGTATCCCCATGATCTACCAGCCGGTTCAGCACCTCCAACAGGTGTCTTACGTCCTCTTTATGGAGCCCGGTGGTGGGTTCGTCCAGTATATAAAGGGTCTTGCCGGTAGGTCGTTTGGAGAGCTCGGTCGCTAGCTTGACCCGCTGGGCTTCTCCCCCGGACAGACTAGGAGCAGGTTGTCCCAGACGGATATAACCCAGGCCGACATCCTGCAATACTTTGAGCTTGCGGTAAACCTTGCCGATATTTTCAAAGCAGTCCACGGCTTCATCTACCGTCATATCCAGTACATCCGCTATAGTCTTGCCCTTATATTTTATCTCCAGGGTTTCCCGGTTGTATCGTTTTCCTTTACAGACTTCACAGGGGACATAAACATCAGGCAGAAAATGCATCTCGATTTTTATAATTCCATCCCCTGAGCAGGATTCACATCGTCCTCCCCGAACATTGAAACTGAAGCGACCGGGTTTATATCCCCTTACTCGGGATTCGGCAACCTGGGAGAACAACTCCCGGATCCCGTCAAAAGCCCCGGTATAAGTTGCCGGGTTGGAACGGGGCGTGCGTCCGATAGGTGATTGGTCAATGTTTATCACCCGGTCGATGGCCTCAATACCCTCTATAGCCCGATGCTTACCGGGATGGTAACGCAGGGAAGCCCGGACCTGGCGGGAAAACCTTTTCATCAAAGCCGGATTGAGTATATCCTGCACCAGGGTGCTCTTCCCCGAACCGGATACGCCGGTTATCACTACCAGCTGCCCCAGCGGTATCTCCACATCTATGTTCTTCAAATTATGCTCTTCCGCCCCTAATATGCACATGGACCTGCCGCTGCCGGTCCTCCTGTGTTCAGGCCTTTTTATCTCCTTTCGGCCGGATAAATACTGGGCAGTCAGGGATTGTTCTACCGGCAGGATATCCTCCACCTTCCCCTGGGCCACCACCTCTCCCCCGTGAATACCGGCCAGGGGGCCAATATCTACAATATAGTCGGCATTCCATATGGTATCTTCGTCATGCTCCACCACTATAACGGTATTGCCCAGGTCTCGCAATCGTTTCAAGGTAGCCAGCAGGCGATGGTTATCCCGGGAATGCAGTCCAATACTGGGTTCGTCCAGAACATAGAGCACCCCCACCAGGCTGGAGCCCACCTGGGTGGCCAGGCGTATGCGCTGGGCTTCTCCTCCGGAAAGACTGCCGGCGGAGCGATCCAGGGTCAGATAATCCAGACCCACATCAACCAGGAAATTTAGCCGGGAATTAATCTCTTTAATAACCAAACGAGCAATCAGAGCATCTTTCTGATTCAGCTGCAGCTGTTCAAAGAATTTCGCCCCTTGCTTGACCGACATGGAAGTCACCTGGTAGATGGATTGCCCTCCCACCAGTACCCACAGCATCTCCTTCTTCAGTCTTTGGCCCTGGCACTCCGGACATAGACTGGAAGTCATATATTTCTCTATCTCTTCCCGGGAGGCATCTGATTTGGTCTCCTGGTACCTGCGTTTAAGGTTATTCATAACCCCTTCGTAGCTGGAGCGAAAGCTGTGCTGCTCCCCGTATGAATTAATATAGTTGATCTTAAACCGTTCTTCACCATTGCCATACAGTATGGTATTTATCTGCTTCTTGCTCAAGTCCTTCAAGGGAACATCCATGGGGATTCCAGCCCGCTCAGCCATGGCAATCAGGATTTGATTGTAATAGGTGTAAAGGTTGTTGGACCAGGGCACTATAGCTCCATCCTGCAGGCTCTTGTCTCGATTCAATACCAGGTCAGGATCTATTTCCCGCTTTTCTCCCAATCCGCCGCATTCGGGACAGGCTCCATAAGGGGTGTTGAAGGAAAACATACGGGGGCTTAGTTCAGGCAGGCTAAAACCACAGCTGGTACAGGCAAATAACTGGCTGTAGACCTTTTCCTCCTCGCTCCCGTCATCATGTATAACCTGTACAGCTGCAGTACCCTCACCGATTTCGAAAGCCAGTTCCAGCGACTCTGCCAACCGGCTGCGGATGCCGTCTTTTATTACCAGGCGGTCAATAACCGCGCTGATGTGGTGCCGTTTATTCTTCTCCAGGTTTATCTCTTCATCCGCGGTATATTCATAACCATCCACCAGCAACCGGATAAAACCTTCCCGGAATAAGTTTTGCAATACCTTGCGATGCTCCCCCTTCTGCCCCTTGATCACCGGAGCCAGCAGTTTGATTTTGCTCCCCTGCTTAAGCTGCAGCAGGTTGTCAACCGCCTGGTCTATGGTCTGCCTCTCAATGGGCAGACGGCAGTTTGGACAGTGGGGCTTTCCCACCCGGGCAAACAACAACCGCAAGTAATCGTAGATCTCCGTTACCGTTCCTACAGTTGAACGGGGATTATTGGAAGTCGATTTCTGGTCTATGGATATGGAGGGAGACAGCCCTTCGATAGAGTCTACGTCCGGTTTGTCCATTTGACCCAGAAACTGCCGGGCATAGGTAGAAAGTGATTCCACATAGCGCCGCTGTCCTTCACTATATATGGTATCAAAAGCCAGGCTGGATTTTCCCGAACCGGACACCCCGGTAAATACCACCAGCTGATCGCGGGGGATGTTTACGTCAATGTTTTTCAGATTATGTTCCCGGGCACCCTTGACAATGATATAATCTTTCACGTTAATCTCTCCTGTAAATCACGATTGGCAGAGCCAACCCCATTATCTTCTTTTTTTGCTGCGGCCCTTTCGCGGAGGTTCCAGCAGTTGTTTGATCATATCCCTCAGTTCGGCGGCCCTCTCAAAATCCAGCTTTTCCGCCGCGCTGATCATATCCCGCTGCATCTCGCCAGCCAACCGTTCCCGGTCTTCCCGGCCCATGGAGACAAAATTACTAACGTCATATTCGGCCGGGTCTTCCGCGATAGTTGCTTCAATAGCTTGGTAAACCGCCTTCTTAATACTCTCCGGAGTTATCCCGTGTATCCGATTGTATTCCATCTGCTTGCTGCGTCTGCGATCCGTCTCTTCTATAGCCTGCTTCATGGAGGGGGTGACCCGATCCGCATACATTATCACTTTTCCTTCCGCATTGCGGGCCGCCCGGCCGATAGTCTGTATCAAAGACCTTTCTGAGCGGAGAAAGCCTTCCTTGTCTGCGTCCAGTATGGCCACCAGGGCTACCTCGGGCAGATCCAGCCCTTCCCGCAGCAGGTTGATTCCTACCAGCACGTCAAAAACCCCTGAACGCAGTTCCCTTAAGATATCCATTCTCTGCAGGGCATCTATATCAGAATGCAGATACCTTACTTTTATCCTGGCATCGGCCAGGTAATCACAGAGATCTTCCGCCATCCTCTTGGTCAGAGTAGTAACCAGGACCCGGAATCCCCGAGCCACCTTTTGCTGGATGTTTTCCATCAGGTCGTCAATCTGATTCTCGGTGGGTTTAACCTCTATCTCCGGATCTACCAGGCCGGTAGGTCGGATAATCTGTTCCGCCACCTGAGTGCCATGCTGCAGTTCATAAGGCCCTGGAGTAGCACTGACATATACAACCTGCTGTACCTTTGCCTTGAACTCGTCAAATTTCAAAGGACGGTTATCCAAAGCCGAGGGCAGGCGAAAACCGAAGTCCACCAGGTTCTGTTTGCGCACCCGGTCACCTTCATACATACCCCGGACCTGGGGCACTCCTATATGTGATTCATCCATGAACAGCAGGTAGTCAGAGGGGAAAAAATCTATCAAGGTGTAAGGAGGTTCTCCCCTCTGCCTCCCGGTGATGTAACGGGAATAGTTTTCTATCCCCTTGCAATAGCCTACTTCCTTGATCATCTCCAGATCATAGCGGGTTCTCTGCCCTATTCGCTGGGCTTCCAGCAACTGCCCGGTGCTTTTGAAGTGTTCGGTCTGCTGCTGCAGTTCCTCCTCTATTTCTTCTGCCGCTGCCAGCATTTTATCCCGGGTAGTGACAAAGTGAGAAGCCGGGAATATCATGACATGCATCCGCTTACCTATGATTTCACCGGTCAGGGGGTTGAATTCTATCATCCGCTCGATTTCGTCACCAAAAAACTCCACTCTTATGGCTCGTTCTCCGCTGGATGCGGGAAATATTTCCACTACATCGCCTCGGACTCGGAAAGTGCCCCGATAGAATGCCACTTCATTGCGTTCATACTGGATATGGACCAGGCTGCGCAGCAGGTCATCCCGCGGTATTTCCATACCCGGCCGCAGGGATACCGCCAGTTCATAATAATCCTGGGGAGCCCCCAGTCCATATATACATGATACACTGGCTACTATAATAACGTCTCTCCGTTCCAGCAGTGCCGCAGTAGCCGAATGTCTCAGCTTGTCTATCTCATCATTGATGGAAGAATCCTTTTCTATATAGGTATCAGTCTGGGGCACATAAGCCTCCGGCTGATAGTAATCATAGTAGCTGATAAAGTATTCGACCGCGTTCTCAGGGAAATACTGCTTGAATTCAGAATAAAGCTGCCCGGCCAGAGTCTTGTTGGGTGCCATTACCAGAGCCGGACGCTGCAATTCTTCAATAATTCTGGCCATGGTAAAGGTTTTTCCCGACCCGGTTACTCCCAGCAATACCTGTTCTCTCTGGCCCTCAAGCAGTCCGCTGACCAAGCTGGATATAGCCTGAGGCTGATCCCCGGTTGCGGAATAATCCGCATGAAGTTGAAATTCTTTCATATAATTTCTCCCGAAATTGATGCCCGTTCAGGCAAATCTTCTCATAATAATAACAAAAGTATTGGGATTTCCCAATACTATATCAAGGAACTGCCGCATCTATGCAGGCTTAATGAACTTCAGCCAATTTTTTATCCTGGCTATACTCTATCAGTAAGATTAACACTTGCCGGGAAATACTTCAACTATTATCCTTTGCGCATGCAACGATGGCCTGGAAAAGCTCCTGGCGTTTTTGCTCCAGTAACTCGAAATTTAGTGCCGAAGAGTACAAACGCTTTAAATTCCTGCGAGCTTTATGAGCCCCTTCCAGCTCTCCCTGGGCCTGCATAAGCAGGCCTTCATAATGCCGCTGAAAAACGGTTTGCTCCTGGGCCTGATCCGGAGCAGCGGGTTCCCCCATGCAATCCGTCATATCCACCAGCCGGTCCCCGGGGCGAATGGACAGCTCTGCATCACCGGCATCGATTATTGCCAGCTGCAGATGGGATACTATGAGCATAATCACCCGGGAAGGATTGATCCCGCAGTGATAATACTCTACCGAATACCCGCTTTTTTTAGCTCTAACCGCCATTTCGTCTATTATCCTGCCGGCTCCCGCCGACCCTTTCAGCAGGTATCTTATCTTGCAGCGGCTGCTAATCTCATCCACATAATTGACAATCCCATCCGCAGTAAGGGAGGTGCCAAAATAATGCCGGCCTCCGGGCTGCTGCTGAAGGATTTCCTTCTCCAGCCGATCAAGCAGCAAATTAACCCTATTTTCATCCATTTGCTGGCAGCCCGCCTGTATCATCTGCTCCCGAACCGCGGAAGCCTGGTGAAGAAGTTCCTCAGCCGCCCTTGACTGCACCAGCACCTGGTCCACCAGTTCAACAATTTCAGCTCCCCATGGACTGATGCTCATTTCATCCAGATATTCGGATAAATTAACTATAGATCCGGTCAAACCCGGATACCGCGGATCGATGGCTACCGGCAGATTGCCATTTACCACCGCGCATTCCAATTGTATGATGTATAGTCCCTCCGGATTCATGGAATCCTCCGCCGACATCCAGAAATCCACTTCATACCCCCGTTCGGACATTTCATCACCCAGACTTCTGATCAAGGTTGATTTCCCCGATCCAGGCGCCCCCTTCAGCACATATACCTTCTTCAGTCCTTCCAGCAAACCGGGGATAAAAGTATAAAAACCCCGGTCACTGTAACTGCTGGTAAAGACATAGCTGATTTTCCCTTTGCCGCTCAATACATTACCTCCCTTTAGCCCCCTTGTAATCATAATTAATATATTCATAACCTGGACCAAAGGTGAACATTTTTCAACCCACTGCGGCAGCCCGGCAGGGGTTAAAAAGCCCGCTGCCGGTATGGTTAAGAGGAATCCCCGGCCCAAGAAGCGGGGCAGATCTTTTCTCCTTTTTGAGCAAAGCTGCCAGCAACGGCTTAAGTCGGCAGTCAATGGGCGGTAATACAACCGCATAGCCTTTAGCTGCTGTGGCTGCGGGGGATTTTACCGAATCTATGCCAGAGGCGACGAGCCAGCTTAAATATCCGGTCTTCATCAATAGGCATATATCTAGCCACCGGCTCCTCCGGTACCGGGATTATGCCGGGATCATCATCGGCTGCTGTGGCCAGCCTGACCATAATAACCTGTCCGGCTCGCTTGATCTCCAGATGCGGCCGGCTGAATCCCGACAATATTTCCCGGGCTGCTGCATAATGATCCACCTTAAAGCCATTGACTCTAGTTATTATGTCGCTTTCCCTGATGCCGGCCCGGGCCGCCGGACTCCCTGCTCTCACCTTCAAAACCGCTATCCCCTCCCCGCTTCGGACATATAATGGACGGCGATTGCTCTCTTCACGCATTCCCAACCAGATCACCAGTTCATGCCCCAGGGGGGCAAAAAGAGCGGCAACAATGGCCAGGTAGGTCAGGCGGCAGGATATGCTGGCCAGCAGCAGCAATACCAGGCTATAGATAAACAGGTTGAGGGAAGATTTTCTAACTCTCAGGGCTGGAGGGCTGGTGGTGGTTATTTCCCCGTAACCCAGTATCGCCAGCACCGGCAGAAGGGTATAAGTTTGATCAGTAATGCCGGAATATTCCGACATTAAAGGCCACCATCCTGGCATGGCCAGGCCTTCCCCCGGATTCAGCCCCGATACTCCTACCAGGGCCAGCAGAGGCAGGGGCCAGAATTTCTGCAGATTCAGACCTCCTATGATCTTTCCCTGCTTTTTTACGTAAAGGGGGATGGGGTAATTATGGCCATTAAGCAGGATCAAAAAGCTCTCCACCATATGCAGCACAGCTACCAGGGCCAGCAGGTGGGGGATGCTGATAGCCGGAAAAGAGAACAGGAGGCTGGATAAGGAAAGCAGACCGGCTGCATAAGCAAAACACAGAAAGCGCTGGTTGATCAGCATCAGCAGGAGAGCCAATATCCATAGATAGACAAATCCAATACTATCCAGGTTAATGCCCAGTATAATCAGCAGCAGGCTGCCCAGCAAACCACCCAGTATCCCAACCAGAGAGGATTGCAGGGCCGAACGCAGGAAATTACCCTCACCGCTGCCGGTCAGTTTCTCGCTGATGCTCTCCATCCGTTTGTACTGCCAGCAGACCAGGGTGAAAAGCAGCAGGTAAACGGATAGAAAAAAGGGCGAGGTAATGGTTTCCATCATAACCCGCCCCACTAATGTCAATATGCCAATGATCATCTCCAAGTAAGCTGCCCTCCTAATTACTCCCGCAGCTGCAAAAGCAGGAGAATACAGGAATGTGTTCCCCGCATGTCAGCCAGGCTGTTCCTTTCCGGGGCAGATAACCGGACCCCCATCCTGGGTAACGGTATTACAGTTGCTTTTCCAGCACCTCAACCGCCTTGTTCAGCTGGAGATCCTCGTTTATTTCAGGATTTTGAGCAACGGTATAATCAGGTATTACCCCAATCTCGTTTATATCTGTACCACTGGGAGTAAAATACTTCTGGGTAGTCAGTTTCAGAGCTCCTCCATTCCTCAAGGGGAAGACCGTTTGCACCAACCCTTTGCCGTAAGTGGTAACTCCCACCAGTTTAGCTCTCTGGTTATCCTGCAGTGCGGCCGCCAGAATTTCCGAGGCACTGGCGCTGTCCTGGTTTACCAGCACTACCAGCGGGATACTGGTCTGCCCGACACTGGCTCGATATATTTTTTTCCTGCCCCTGACATCAGCTGAACTGACTACTTCATCCCCTTCGTTCAGGAAGATGCTGGCTATATCGATTGCGGCTTCAAACTCGCCTCCTCCGTTGTTGCGCAGATCCAAAACCAAACCTTTTACTCCTTCCTGATTTACCAGCCGGTCAACGCTTTCCAGCATCTCCCGGGAGGACAGGTTGTGAAATTGAGTCAGCCTAATATAGCCTATACCTTTATCGGCATCCAGCACTTCTTCTTCAACTGAAGGCACATTTATTATTTCCCTTATTATCTGGAATACATACTCCTTATTATCCGATTCACGATAAACAGTCAACTCTACCTGGGTACCGGGGTCCCCCCTCATCAGGTTCACGGCATCATCCTGAGTCATATTAATAGTACTTTGGCCATTTATCCTGGTCAGAATATCTCCATGCTGCACTCCGGCCTCGAAAGCCGGGGTGCCTTTGATCGGAGAATATAATTTTATCGTCCCTTCGTTATCCTGGAAGACATAAACCCCAATCCCGCCGAATTTGGCTTCCAACCTAATCCTTAGTTCCTGCCAGGTATGCTGGTCCAGATAAGTGGAATAGGGATCATCCAGGGCATTTACTATTCCGGCCGATGCCCCTTCCATCATCTGCTGGGAGGAAATATCATACAAGGACTGAGTATTGACCAGACCTACCACACTCAGCAGGGTTCCTAAACCCAAAGGATTTACCACCAGTATAAATATTATACCTGCCGTGAATAGTACTCCCAGGGATGCAAACAGAATATTTAGTCCTTTTAAAAAGCCTTTTCCTTTATTCAAATCTTCACCACCACTAGTATTGTATTAAATAACCCTGGATTTTATGTTACTCCTGATCATCCGTAAACACAATGCCAGGAATATTATCCCAGGTCAAGCTGCCCAGCAGCGAGCCAAAATTATAACCAGAAAGCACTCTTCCTGGTCAGGTTAATATATTTCCAGCAGAGTCGGGCAGCCCGACTGCACAGTATTCGCCCTGGATCGCTTAAACTTCCCCCGAGCCAGGGACGGCCATCGCCCTCCCGCAGAGAGAGGGCGATGTTTCTTACCTTATATAAGCCATAGGATCGGTGGGATTACCGTTTATTCGAACCTCAAAATGCAGGTGGGGCCCGGTACTCCAGCCCGTACTGCCTACATAGCCGATAACTTCGCCCTTGACTACATTTTGCCCGCTGCTTACCGCAAATTTGGATTGATGGGCATACAGTGTGGACATTCCGGCCCCATGGTCGATAATTATAGTCTGACCATAACCGCCCGACCAGCCTACAAATATTACTCTGCCGCTGTCAGCCGCTACGATTTTGGCTCCTGAGGGGGCTCCGATATCGACCCCGGTATGCAGTTTCCTGGTTTTCAGTATGGGATGATAGCGCATCCCATAGGCTGAGGTTATAGTGCTGTAACCCGGGGCTGGCCAGGTATACACACCAGTACCCAGCTGTTCTCCGGATTGTGATCTTCTAATTAAATCCTCCAGTTCGCGGGAGGTGCGTTCCAGTTCTTCCAGGGCCTTTTCATAACTGCTCTTTTCCTGCCTTACGCTGTCGAGTAAATCCTTCTTCTCACTGGATTGCTCCGCCAACTGGCTGCGCTGGGCTTCCTGGGCTTGCCTCAGATTCTCCAAATCTTTCTTTTGTATCTCCAGGTCATTTTTCTTGATATCCAATGCCCGTTTATGCTTGTTTATGGAATCAATCAATTCCATATCCTGTTCCACTATATACTGCAGCAGATCATAACGGGTCAGAAAATCTTTGATGTCGGTAGCGGAAAACAGCACCTCCAGATAGGATATATCCATGCCATCCTCGTACATGTATACCAGCCGTTCACACAGGTAGTCGATCTGCACCTGCAGTTCCTCTTCACTGATCCTGATCTCTTCCTCAGTTTTAGCTATATCATCTTCCAATCGGCTGATGCGGGTGGCCAGAGCTTTTATCTCCTGTTCCTTGTCGGCCATGCTCTTTTCCAGGATTTCCAGCTGCCCCGTAATAGAGTTTTCCTGTTGTTTGGCTTGAGTGATATTACTCTGCTGAGCCTCGATCTGACGACTCACATCCTGCAGTTTTCGCTGGGTTTCCTCAATGTTATCAGCATACACCGGTAATATTGCAGTTATCATAAAGACCAGGGTAAACATCAGTGCGGTTAGTCGTTTGGCGGTTTTCATACTATCACTCCTTTTTCTTTCCCATGGCCCCCCGGAAAACCGCTTTAAACATCCAAAAAGCGGTTGATGGAAATTCCGGTGCCGATTATGCCCAGTACTGCTCCCGCTGCGAAAAGAGACAGATACAAATTAATCAAAATATCCTGACCGCTGACCAAAGGCATAAACAATACCGTATCTACCTTGTTCAACAGCGAACCATAAGCAACGGCCAGTATGATGATGGATAACAGGGAACCCAGGGCCCCCAGCCCGATTCCTTCAATAAAGAAGGGCCAGCGTATAAACCAGTCGGTGGAACCTATCAGCTTCATCAGGTAAATCTCTTTTCTCCGGGCGAAGATCGCCAGGCGGATGGTAGTAGCTATGAGAAAAACGGCTCCCAATGCCAGCAGTACTATAAACAGCAAACTGACCACCCTTACCCAGCGAGCGGTGGAAAACAGCTGTTCCACTACTCCCTGGCCGTAGTTTACCTTGTATACCCCGTTGATTTTCTCAATCTGAAGCGCCAGCTCCGGCACATCATGAGGATCAACTGCCTTGACCTCGAATGAGTTGGGCAGAGGGTTCTTGCCCAGGGTGCTCTCCAGATCATAGTTTTGCTTGCCCAGGGTTTTCTGCATTTTCTGCAGGGCCTGCTCCCGGGATACAAAGGTAATGCTTTCTATTCCTGACAGCCCTTCCATCTTCTCCTGTACCTTTTTAATCCCTGCATCATCCAGCTCCTGATCCAGATAGGCCATAATCTCCACGTCTGATTCCAGGCCGGCCAGGAAAGTACTGGTATTCAGGGTTATCAATACCGACATGCCCAGAATAAGAATACACATGGCAATCGTACTTACGGTAGCAATACTGAGCAGATGATTCCGGGCTATGGATTTGAACGCTTCGCGAAAAAAATAGGCTAAATTCCTTAATGGCATAATTTCAAATCTCCCGGGGTAATATCTGAAGCAATCTTGCCTCCGTCCAGGGTAATAACTCGTTTATGAGCCGCTTTCACTAGCTCCCAGGCATGAGTAGCCATCATTACCGTAGTACCTTTACGATTGATGTCATAAAGGAGTTCCATAATTTCCTGAGCGGTGTTAATATCCAGGTTGCCGGTAGGTTCATCGGCTATCAGCAACAGAGGCCGATTGGTCAAGGCCCGGGCAATTCCAACCCTTTGCTGTTCTCCTCCCGATAACTCACCGGGCAGGGATTGTTCTTTGCCCTGAAGTCCTACCATTTGGATTACTTCCAGTGCCCGGCTTTTTATGTCGCGCTGATGAGCACCAACAACCTCCATGGCAAAGGATACGTTCTCGTAAACCGTCTTATTCTCCAGCAGCTTGAAGTCCTGGAAAACCACTCCTATATTCCGGCGCAGGGCCGGGATCTCCTTCCTCTTCATGCGAACCAGGCTGCGGGAGGCTACAAAAATCTGACCCCGGCTGGGCACTTCCTCCCGATACAGCATTTTAATCATAGTCGATTTGCCGGCCCCGCTGGGCCCCATGAGGAATACGAATTCTCCCCCGTTTATCTTTAATGAAATATCATCTAACGCCTTTATTCCATTGGCATATATTTTGGAGACGTTATAAAACTGAACTAGCATGAATAAACCTCCAAATAAAAAAACCACCTCAAAAAGGTGGTTCTACAAAAATATATAAAATCCCTTTTTTATTTTTATATATTTTTTAGTAAATTGCGGACTTTTTGCGCTATTTTATCTATAGTTAGTCCATAATGTTGCAATAACTCATCCGGACTTCCTGATTGTCCGAACTGATCATCGATGCCTATACGCAAAACCGGCACCGGGCAATGCTCACTTACTGCTTCACAGACTGCGCTGCCCAGGCCTCCAATAACGCTGTGTTCTTCGGCAGTCAATATGACCCCGGTTTCCCGGGCTTTCTTTATTACCAGTTCCTGGTCCAGCGGTTTGATAGTGTGCATATCCACCACCGAAACCAATATTCCCTCCCCGGACAGCACTTCCGCGGCCTGCAAGGCTTTATCCACCATAATGCCACAGGCAATTATAGTGGCATCCGCTCCCGTTTTCAGTTCCACTCCCCGTCCTATCTGCAATTCAACATCATCAGGGTAAACCTGGGATACCGGCATCCGCCCCAGGCGAAAATAAGCCGGACCGCTGCTCTGGTAAAGCTGCCGCAAAAGCTGGCTGGTACTGGGACCGTCTGCCGGTACTACCACAGTCATTCCAGGAATGCTGCGCATCAAGGCGATATCCTCCACCGATTGATGAGATCCGCCATCTTCTCCCACGGTGATTCCGGCATGAGTAGCACATATTTTCACATTCAACCCGGCATAGGCGATGGAATTCCTGATCTGTTCAAAAGCCCGGCCAGCAGCAAATACAGCGAAGGTGCTGGCAAATACCTTTTTCCCGGCAGCTGCCAGACCGGCGGACATGCCCATCAGATTCTGTTCTGCTATACCGGCATTTATAAATCTTTCTGGAAATGCTCCCGCAAATTCTGCGGTCTTGGTGGATTTGGAGAGATCAGCATCCAAAACCACAATATCCTGGTGCTGCTTTCCCAGTTCTACCAGAGTCTTTCCGTATGCTTCCCTGGTTGCCTGCTTCTTCAAGGGACAATTCCTCCTATCCAAGGTTCTTCCCGGTTTAAATCTAAACCAGTTCTGCCAAGGCTCGCTCCCTTTCTTCCTGGTTGGGAGCGGTTCCATGCCATTCGACTCTATGTTCCATAAAAGAGCAACCCTTGCCTTTGGTGGTCCGGGCTACTATGGCAACTGGTTTTCCCCTAACCTGCCGGGCATTATTAAGGGCCTGCATGATGGCCGGAATATGGTGACCGTCTATCTCCAGCACTTCCCAGCCAAAAGCCCGAAATTTGTCTGCGATAGGTTCGGGAGACATAACCTCGGTTATTTTGCCGTCTATCTGCAGTCCGTTATAATCAACAAAAACCATCAGGTTATCCAGTTTATAATGAGCGGCCGCCATGCTGGCTTCCCACACCATTCCCTCTTCCAGTTCCCCATCTCCTACCATGGCATAGACCCGGTAGTCCTTTTTATCGATTTTTCCAGCCAAAGCCATCCCAACCGCCCAGGAAATGCCCTGCCCCAGCGAACCGGTGGATGCCTCCACCCCAGGCAATTTCTTGCGGTCCGGATGCCCCTGCAGAGGACTGCCCAGTTTTCTTAGACTTATCAATTCATCGGCGGGAAAGAAGCCCCGTTCAGCCAGGGCTGCGTATAGCACCGGAGCCGCATGACCTTTGCTGAGAACAAATCTATCTCTATCTTCCCAGTCGGGCTTGGACGGGTCCAGATTCATTTCCCAGAAATAAAGACTCGCCACCATATCCGAGGCGCTTAAGGAGCCGCCGGTATGTCCTGACCCGGCCGAACAAAGCATGGTAACGATGTGCCTTCTCATGATCAGTGCCTTTTCTGCCACCTGGCGCACTGCCAGATCATTAATTTCTTTCACCTTATCCTCCCTCTACTTCTTGTTCTTCCAGCTCAAACCGGCATAGATAAATTCATCCAGTTCTCCATCCAAGACTGCCTGTACATTTCCAGTTTCCACACCGGTGCGATGATCTTTTACCAGGTTAAATGGATTCAGGGTATAAGTCCTGATCTGGCTGCCCCAGGCTATCTCTTTGTGTTCACCCTTCAGATCTTCCAGGTTGCTTTCCATTTCTTTCTGTTTCAATTCATACAGCCGGGCGGTCAGAATTTTCATAGCCGCCATGCGATTGGCTATCTGGGATCTCTCATTCTGGCACTGCACTACTAGTCCCGTGGGCAAATGGGTGATACGCACCGCGGAATCAGTCTTGTTAACATGCTGACCCCCGGCCCCACTGGAACGGTAAGTATCTATGCGCAGATCATCGGCATTAATATCAACCTCTACCTCTTCATCAATGTCCGGCATTACCGACAGCGAGGCAAATGATGTATGTCGGCGCCCGGATGAATCAAAGGGGGAAACCCTGATCAAACGATGTACTCCCTGTTCGCATTTCAGCTTGCCGTAAGCATAATTACCGCTGACCAACAGGGTAACACTTTTTACTCCCGCCTCATCTCCGGCCAGAAAATCCATAATCTGCACCTTATAACCCGATGACTCGGACCAACGGCTATACATCCGCAGCAGCATCTCCACCCAATCCTGGGCTTCAGTCCCTCCTGCACCGGCATGCAGAGATACGATGGCATTGCTGTGGTCATGTTCACCCGAAAATAAAAACAGGAGTTCAAATTCTCTAAATTTCTCCTGCAATTGCTTCAGTTCCCGGATAGTATCCCTGATTAATTCTTCTTCATTTTCTGCTTCGGCAATCTCCAGCATATCCTGGATGTATTCAATGCTGCGGTACATCTGCTGATGCTGATTAACGATATCCTGCAGTTCACTTATTTCTTTTAGTATGGACTGAGCCTGCTGGTTATCATCCCAGAAATCTGTTTTTATGGTCTTCTCCTGCAATATTTCGATCTGCTCTTTTTTCCTGTCAATGTCAAAGAGAAGCCCTCATCTCTTGCAGACGGCCTATCATGTAGGAGCAAAGGCCCCGGGGATCTTCTATCAAAACCATCTCCTCCTATCTGCTTTTTACAGCTTGTCTATTATTAATAAATCTATCATGAATTATGGTCGGAATGCAGTTAAATATACGGGAGTTATCTCCACTGTATTAAGTTAGCATCCGCTGATATTTTTGTCAAATTTCTTCGAATATCAACTTCCGCCTAAGGAAAATCTTAACTATTACTATTGCATACTAGTTATCGTCCAGCACAACATCCTGTGCAGACGATAACCGGTCGGGGCGGGCAGCATGAACGCATTCTTCAAGCACCACGTTTTTTTGTCGGACATAATTTGAAGCAGCGAGAGATGAGTAAACCCGGCTGGTTCAGGGGGAACTAGTTGGCGTGGATACCAGGGGGTTCGAAATAGTCATATTTTTGTTTCAGTATGACCAGATCCACCCTGCGGTTCATAGCCCGGTGCTGCTCGGAATCATTGCGCACCAGAGGCCGGTTTTGTCCGTAACCGATAGCAGCCAGACGATCAGCTGAAATTCCGCTGGCTTCACTTAGAACATGCACTACATTGGTGGCTCTCATAACCGATAATTCCCAGTTGGAAGGAAATTGACTGGTGTTGATAGGCAGGTCGTCGGTGTGTCCTTCCACCCGGATATAATTGGGTATTCCCACCAGGGGCTGGCCCACTTCTTTAATAATCTCCCGGGCAGTGGGAGTCAGCTCGGCAGACCCGCTGCGAAACAGCAGGGCGTCCTTGAAGCTAATGACCAGGCCCCGTTCCTGTTCATATATTATTATCTGCTCACTCAAGCGGGTAGTCCGAGAATCACCGGATTCACCACTGCTTATCTGCTCATCCCGGGTTTCAACAAATTTGGTTACTATAGCCTCGATCTCTTCCATCTGTTTCTGATTGGCCTGGGCCTGATATTCCTGCTCAGCGCTGGATAAACCTTCGGCCATGGACGGTCCCGGCGCTTCCAGCATGCTCATGGATTGCCCGGTAAGAACCAGACTAAGGGAATTGGCCAGGGCCGAGTATTTGGCGATATCCACCTGACTCATGGAATACATCAGGACAAAGAACACCATCAACAGGGTGATCAAATCCGCATAGGTTACCAGCCATCTCTCCTGGCCTCCGCTTTCTTCCTCGGCGGCTTTTTTCTTTCGGCGGGAACGACTCATGTCTTACATCTCCATTTCTGCTGACTGCTGCTGCGCTTTTTTCTTCGAATCAGCCGGCACAAAGGTTAGCAATTTTTCTCTTATTACCCGTGGATTCTCACCGGCCTGTATGGAAAGGACCCCTTCCAGAACGAGTTCCATTAATAATACTTCTTTCTCGGCTTTTATTTTGCACTTGGTAGCAAAGGGCAGCCACAACACATTGGCACTGGAAACACCATAGAGGGTGGCCAGGAACGCTACCGCAATAGCACCGGCCAGCTCATCCGGCTCGGACATGTTGCTCAAAACATGCACCAGCCCCATAACTGTTCCAATGATACCCATGGTAGGTGCATAGCCGCCGGCAGTGACAAAGACCGCATGGCCGATGCCCTGACTTTTCTCATGGGCTTCGATATCCATTTCCAGCATGGTTCGGGTCAAGTCAGGGTCAGTTCCGTCGATTACCAACTGCAGCCCGCGAGCCAGGAAATCATTATTAATAGAGGACAGCTGGCTTTCCAGGCTCAGCAAGCCTTCGCGCCTGGCCTTATCGGCCGTCTCCACCAGTATCTCCAGTACTTCAGCATAGTTAATCTTCTGATCAGAAAAAACCTGTTTGAAAAAATGGCCCATAGCCTTTAACTCATCCATGGTAAAACTGATTATAGTGGCTCCAATAGTACCGCCCATAACGATAATAAAGGCAGTATGCACCCACAACATACCCGCGTGTCCTCCCTCCAGGAGGAATCCGCCTACCAGACCGCCAAAGCCTATCAATAGTCCTATCAGAGTCGCTATGTCCATAAGTTAATCTCCTTTTCCACAACAATGTTTGTATTTTTTCCCGCTGCCGCAGGGACAAGGTTCATTTCGTCCTACCTTCTTATCTCTGCGCACCGGCTTTTTAATCGTATCTTCACTGTGGCTGGTGGATATCTTCCTTTCTTCCGGATTCTGCACCACTTTAAGCCTTAATATATAACGAACCACGTCTTCCTTGATGCTGTATACCATGGACTGGAAAGCCTCGTAGGCTTCGAACTTGTACTCTATCAAGGGGTCTTTTTGCCCGTAGGCTCTAAGAGATATCCCGTTTCTGAGCTGATCCATGGCATCTATATGGTCCATCCACTTCTGATCGATAATCCTCAGCAACAAGGCCTTTTCCAGCTGCCTCATCACCTCTGAACCCATTTCCTGTTCCCGGGCCTGGTATAAGGAATGAGTGCGTTCAGCCAGAAATTCTTTAGCTTCCGAGGCGGTCAGTCCCAGCAAGTCCTGTCTGTCAAAGTCAGGCTCCGGAATCAGGGCTTGTTCTATATAAGTCATCATGCCGGGCAGATCCCAGTCATCGGAGTATTTGGCTTCACCGGCAAAATTATCAACTACCGCATCTACCACATCGTCGATCATGCCTCTTGCAGTTTCCTGCAGATCTTCCCCCAGCAGAACCTTATGGCGTTCACCGTAGATGACTCCCCGCTGCTGGTTAATAACATCATCGTATTCCAGTACGTTTTTGCGGATGCTGAAGTTGCGGTTCTCCACTTTCTTCTGGGCATTCTCAATACCCCGACTGACTATGTTGTTCTCTATAGGCATGTCATCATCCATGCCCAGGCGATCCATGACCCCTTCAATAGTGCCTGCGCCAAACAGCCTCATCAAATCATCTTCCAGAGATACATAGAACCTGGATTCCCCTCTGTCTCCCTGCCTTCCTGATCGGCCCCGAAGCTGGTTGTCTATTCGTCTGGACTCGTGGCGTTCCGTTCCTAGAACATACAGCCCCCCCAGGTCTTTGACTCCTTCTCCCAGTACTATATCAGTTCCGCGGCCGGCCATATTGGTAGCTATGGTAACCATGCCCCTCTGCCCGGCCTGGGCAATGATCTGAGCCTCTTTTTCATGATATTTGGCATTCAGTACCTGGTGAGGCACCCCTCTTTTGCCCAGCATGCTGCTCAGTAACTCGGATTTCTCTATGGAGATGGTTCCTACCAGTACCGGCTGCTGGTTCCTGTACCTCTCGGCTATATCATTGACTACCGCCTGGAATTTTCCCATTTCAGTGCGATAGATGATATCCGCCTGATCTTCCCGGATCATTGACTGGTGGGTGGGTATAACCACCACATCCATGTTATAGATTTTCTTGAATTCTGCTTCTTCGGTTTCAGCCGTACCGGTCATACCTGCCAGTTTATCGTACATACGAAAATAGTTCTGGAAGGTAATGGTAGCCAGAGTCTGAGATTCTTTTTCTATCTTAACCCCTTCCTTGGCTTCTATGGCCTGATGCAAACCGTCGCTGTATCTGCGGCCAAACATTAACCTGCCGGTGAACTCGTCTACTATTATGACCTGATCATCTTTTACTACATAATCCCGATCCCTTTTCATCAGGGTATGGGCTTTAAGTCCCTGGTTAACGTGATGGGCCAGTTCCATATTTTCCGACAGGTTCTCGATATGGAAATACTGTTCCACCTTTTTCACCCCGTCCTCGGTCAGGGTTGCCAAATGAGCCTTCTCATCCACCATATAGTCGTCCTCGGCCTTTAGGCGAGGGATGAATTTAGCTATTTGATAATATAGACTGGTTGGCTTGTCACCCTCTCCGGATATAATCAAGGGGGTGCGAGCTTCGTCAATCAATATCGAGTCAACTTCGTCTATAATGGCATAATGCAATGGCCCCTGAACCTGGCTTTCACGGCTGACCGCCATGTTATCCCGCAGATAATCAAATCCATATTCATTATTGGTTCCGTAGGTTATATCACAGCCATAATTTTCCCTTTTTTCAGCCCCGGTCATGCCATGAACGATAAGTCCCACAGCTAAACCGCAATATTCATAGATGGGCTTCATCCAATCCCGGTCCCGACCAGCCAGATAGTCATTAACGGTAACGATATGAACCCCTTTGCCATCCAGGGCATTTAAATATGCCGGCAGGGTGGCCACCAGGGTTTTGCCCTCCCCGGTCTTCATTTCCGCTATACGCCCATCGTGCAGAACCATTCCGCCTATCAGCTGTACATCGAAATGCCTCATCCCCAGGGTTCGCCTCGAAGCCTCCCGGACCAGAGCGAAGGCCTCTGGTAATATATCGTTTAATGTCTCTCCATTCTTTAACCTTTGCTTGAATTCCTCGGTTTTATTGGGAAATTCTTCCTCCCGCAAGTTTTGATAATCGGCTTCCAGCCCATTGATGGACTCTACCCGCTTTCGATAGCGTTTAACTTCCTTTTCATTGTCATCCAAAATATTCTTAAGAAAATTTTTTAGCATTTTTTTCATCTGCCTTTCATTAAAAAAAGAAGGAACCTATTGGCTCCTTTCCTCAAGCAAGAGATCAATATTATATTAGCACTTTTTGGAACTATTCTTCAACTCTAGTCAAAATGCGGCTCAATCAGGCCGTAGTTGCAGTCTTTTCTCTTATAAACCACGTTGACTTCATCCGTTTTGGAGTTAAAAAAGACAAAAAATGTATGGCCCAGCAGATTCATCTGCATTATCGCTTCTTCCTCATCCATGGGTTTGAGAGCGAATCTCTTGGTTCTCACAATATTAAAGGCCTCGGCAGATCCTGCCGGCTCTTTTTGGTTCTTAATTTCTTTTTCGATTTCTTCTTTCATGTTCTTTCTGAATCCGGCTCCCCTGGTCTTTCTATATAGCTTGGTCCGGTATTTGTTTATTTGTTTTTCCAGTTTCTCTTCCACCAGATCTATGGAACTGTACATATTATCGGTGGATTCCTCTCCCCTCAGAATCATGCCATTCAAAGGTATGGTTACCTCCACCTTGTGCCCCTCACTGTCTACCGACAATGCGACCTGGGCCTCTTTTACATCGTCAAAGTATTTTTCTAACTTGGAAAGACGCTTGGTGGTATAATCCTTGAGGGCATCGGTGATTTCTATGTTTTTTCCCCTGATGTCGAGTTTCATATGACCACTCCTTTCCCGATGTTATATATATATTTTATACCAGCACTACTCTTTTCTCTACTACTAATCGCAACACCTAATAATAGTATATGTAATTAGGCTGCATTTAATGGGTTCACAGTTAAAATCCGCCTGCTGCCCGCCCCTTAATCTTAAAAAAGGCTATCCCTCAAGTCCGGCTAGACTCTTGGGATAGCCTCTCCAATCTATATCAGTCTGAGTGACTAGATAACCTCTTCCTCTTTCATCTGCTGGAAACACTGCAGACAGTACACTGGTCTATCTCCAACCGGCCTGAAAGGTACTTGAGTCTCCTGACCGCACCTGGCACAGGTGGTGTCGAACATTTCCCGGGGACCCCTTTCATTTCGGCCCGCTCTGCGCTGACTCCTGCATTCCCTGCAGCGTTTGGGCTCATTCTGGAAGCCCTTCTCATGATAAAACTCCTGCTCCCCAGCGCTGAAAATGAACTCCTGTCCACAGTCCTGGCAAATTAATGTTTTGTCTTCAAACATAGAAATCCCTCACTTTGTATGATTTTGTCGGAGACCTGTATAATGTCTTGCAGTATTCTACCGACCCGTATTGCATATTATATATTTCTGAACTCAAAATAGCAAGGAATGGCTTCCCTGCTATTTGCTTCACGTTGATATTCAGTTAAACATTCCGGCCTAGTTGCTCTTATGCTGCATAGCCTGGCGATAGGCCTGGCTGGCTTGCTTATTGCTGGCCCTAATTTCTGAACCTGGGCTGGGGTTGACCTCCATCATCAAAAGCTGATTCTGGCGATCCATCTCGTTGATTTGCTCCAATATCAATCCCAGGCTACCCACTACATTTTTTAATTGTTCATAGTCATGGGCTTCTATGCTTCCCCTCAGCTTACCCAGGACAAACTCATCAATATTCAGGTGGGTAACCGCCTGCTGCTGATAAGCCCGATTGATTTCATTAAGAGAACTGATCTCTTCCATCAAGGACTGTCTTTGGGACATAATATCCTGCAATTCACCGGACATGCCCGGTTTTTTTTCCAGGCAATGCAACTGAGCCGAGGACAATTCCGCCATCCGCTCATAGAGGTTTAGCTGCCTGTGAAAATTATCTGCAATTTCCCGGATAATCTGCTTTACCACCTGTAAATCTTCCTTAATCCAGATTTTCAGGCACCAGCAATCGGAAGGACTCATTTGCGTTTATCAAAAAACCATGCTTCTTCATATACTGCTTCGGGATAGTATTGTTGCACAGCTTTTTTATTGCCCCGGGCATTTTGCAATCCGAGCCGGGCCTTTCGCATTCCCTCTGATAATAGAGCCTGACTTTTACTGTCATTAAACTGTATTAAACTAATTATATCTCTTATTTCGGTTTTTTGCTCTATATATCCTGCATTTATTATCCGGCCCGGAGAAAAAGCTTCAGTATTTTTGCTTTCCAGAAGTTCCTGCTCGCTTTTCTCCAAATCGCTTATAAGCATTTCAATCTTCTTCTGTATCTCCAGTCGCTCTTCAGCTATAGGCGCTATTAGCTCATAAGCTTCCTTTTCTATAACCTCCAGTTGCTGACGGGACAGTTGCAAAAGAAGTTTGAACTGCTGGTTTAGTTTTTCCATAATGCCCACCAGTTTAATTTCCTCAACCATATCCAGTCACCCGGTCACGCTGAAGTTCTGGCGCCCTTGGTGGTCGCCATGGTTGTTATGCACTCTGTTTATGGCATCCTGCCAAGTATCCCTTAGATCGCTTAAAAAACCTTGAATCTCTTCCAGCAGCTCCAGGTCCTTTCTGATGTTGGCCTCTACCATCTGATTATATATATAATCGTATACTGATAGTAAGCGCTGGGAAATATCATAATCCATGTTGAGGGTGGCCATCAATTCTATTACTATATCCTGGGCCTTTACAATGTGCTCGTGAGCCTGGCCAGGGTTCTTTTCACTTATGGCCCTTTGAGCATTTTCTATGTTTTTGATACAGCCATTGTAAAGCATTAAGAGCAGCTGGCCCGGAGGTGCGGTCTCCACGGTGGTTCTCTTATACTGCTGATATTTCTGTAAATTTGTATTCACCTTTCTGCCTCCTTCTGGTGTACAGGTCGCTGATAGAAAACCTGCCGGGTACCTTATGGTATAGTTTTGCTATGCTCTCTCATCGAAAAGGATGCCTATGGCATCGTTGAGCATCTGTTTTATCTGGGCTGAAAATTCCAGTACCCGCTCAGCCGGAATCTCTCTCACCACATCACCGGTATCGGAATCCAAGACTTTAACCTGGTATCGGCCGCTAGCCTCGTGCAGCTCAAATTTCAAGTTATGATTAGAGACCTTAAAAGTCTCATTAACCAGTTCCACCGCTCTTTCCAATTTCTGCCCCAGCTGCGGGTCAGCTGATACACCTGCCTTCTGCTCATCGCCTGGCAGTTTCATGCCGTCGGCCTTTGGAGCCTGGCTGGCAACATAGCTGCTCTCGGTTGCTCCCTGCCCTTCAATTCTCATCATCTTTCACCTCATTTCATGCCCGGTATGGACGTTTAAGAGTACTAATATATATATCGTGCTGCCGCCTTGAAACTTTAATCCAACCCTTGCAGCATCAGAGTTCCAGAGCTAAAGTTTGGACTTTATATTTTCGATATATTATACATATATTCCCATCAGCTCACGGATCAATCCGCAGCTGATCAGTCGAGGCATAATATTGACAGAAATAGAGGGCCCAAACCGTGGCCCGGTCAGGAGGTACTAGTATGATAATCGAAAACGCCTGGATAGATATGAGCTCTTCCCGCTCTTACCGGGAGGAACTGGTGCAAGAGGAAAGAAGCCGGTTTTGGCTGGGTGGCAATCCCACCGATGCCGGGGCGGCACAAAATGTTGAAACCCTGCCCCAGCAGGACAGCCTGGAAATATCTGCTGCCGCTGAGGAGGCCCAGAAGAAAAGATTCCACTTTCAATTAAGTGAGGAAGACAAGTGCAAAATTTCACTGATCAAGAGCCTTTTGGAAGCCTTTACCGGAAAAGAGATTAAATTCTATCTGCCCCTGGATTGGGATGATGAGATGCAAAACCGGCTGGAAGCAATCAGCAGACCAGTCTCCAATTCCATTAACCTCTCCACACCCAACTGGGGCTGGGAATATGATTTCTATTCTTCTTATCAGGAGAGTGAACAGACCACCTTTAATGCTTCGGCAGTGGTCAAAACCGCTGACGGACGGGAGATAAACGTTTCGGTAAGCCTCAACCTGAGCCGTTCTTTTTCTTCTCAAACTGAATTGCACATCCGGGCCGGAAACGCTCAGCTGGCCGACCCGCTGGTAATTAATTTTGACGGTTCGGCGGCAGCCCTGGGTGAGCGCAGTTTTGAATTCGACCTGGACTGCGATGGAGAACTGGATCTTATCTCATTCCTGAAACCGGGCAGCGGTTTTTTAGCCCTGGATTTAAACCAAGACGGCACCATCAATAATGGGAGCGAATTATTCGGGGTTTCAAATGGCGACGGATTTGCCCACCTGGCCCAATATGATGAAGACGGCAACGGCTGGATAGATGAAAATGATTCCGTATTTGACCGGCTGCAAATCTGGACCAAAGACAGCAACGGTAATGATGTCCTCTTTGCTCTGGCCCAAAAAGGAATAGGCGCCATCTGCCTGGCCAATATCGCTACCTCCTTTGCCATGAAAAACTCGGCCAATGAACTGGACGGGCAGCTAAGATCATCTGGTATATTTTTAAGGGAAAATGGCACTGCTGGAACCATCCAGCAGATTGATTTAAGAGTGTAACTCACTTCCTTTTACCAACTGAATAATCCAACCTCCTTTTTGCTCCACTGAGCATTGTGCACCTAATATCCTCTCTTCCCGGCGGTCATGCCGGGCTTTTTTTTGGCAACAGGGGGGTATTCCATTTTTTACAAGTCATTAAAACCTGTGCTATAATCAGCTTATGGATACAGTAAAGATATTTGAAGAGACAATCATAGACTATTTGAGCCGGGAGTTGGGCGCGGTGCTTATCATCATCTTTGGCTCCGCCGCCCAGGGTAAAGCACGCCCGGACAGCGACATAGATATTGCTTTCCTAAGCAAACATGAGAATTCTGGTATTGATCTCTATGCAGCAAGTCAGAAATTAGCGGGATTATTAAAAAGGGATGTGGATCTAATTGATTTGAACCGGGTTTCACCAGTTTTGCAGGTACAAGTACTTAAAAATGGCCGCATAATTCTTGACCAGGACCCGCACCTGCGCCAGGAGTTTTTCATCTTGGCCTTAAAGAAATACAGTCGTTTAAATGAAGAACGAGTCATAATTATAGACAAAATCAAAGAAAGAGGTCAAGTTTATGGTAGATAGGGATCTGCTTCTAAACAAATCCGGAATAATAGAACGCTGTATTATACGAGTGGAATTTCCTTAAATCGCTCCTGTTTAAGTTGCGGTGAATCGTTCTTCTTTTAATTCGCATTGTTTGCAGTCTGCCGTCAGACTGTTATACGTTAAAGCGGCGGGAGAACCTCCCGCCGCTTTGGATTGCTGGTAATATTGCTTGTGCCTGGCTGCTTATATTGCTTATATTGCCTGTTTTATGTTGTTTTTATCGTACTTACCGGAGTAATTGCAGTACGTTCTGGGGAGCCTGGTTGGCCTGGGCCAGCATGGCGGTGGCAGCCTGCTGCAGAATGTTCTGCTTGGTGAATTCCACCATTTCAGTGGCCATGTCCACGTCCCTGATCCGGGATTCGGAAGCCGACAGGTTCTCAGATGAAGTATCCAGGTTCTTGATGGTGTGCTCCAGACGGTTCTGGTATGCACCCAGGGCAGCTCTCTGGGTAGATACTTCTACGATAGCCGCATCAATGGTGTCTATAGCCAGATCAGCCGCGGTAGTACTGCTGGACACGTCGATAGAACTCCCTGAACCTGATCCAATTACGTAAGCGAAGTCAAAATCTGTATCGCCAGCTATTGAATCTACCTGGAAGGCCAGGGTAGCCTGGTTGCCCATGGCATCCTTAAAGGTAACGGTATAGTTGCCGCCACCAGCTGCATCGATGGGACCGGTGGTGTATACTAATCCTTCATCATCTACCAGATCGGTAAAGTTAGCCCCTCCATCAACCGAATACTGGAACTTGCCTACCGCGTCTGTACCATCCGATGTCATAGCGATACGATAGGTTATAGCATTCCCTTCCGCATCCTCATCTGCCAGTCTTCCGGCTACCAGATCAATAGCCCCGATCTCAGCAGTATTGGTTTCAAGATCGATACCCTGGCTGCTTACTTCAATAGCGGTGGAAACGGTCTGATAAGCCGCCATACCAGCCAGAGCAGCCCACTCAACGCTAGCGGTTGCCGAATCAATGATCAGATCCACAGTAGAACCTAAACCTTCATCACTTAATGTAACTACATCATAGTTGTTGGTCAAGCCAGCTGGGTCGTAGTTTTCATTCTTGGCTACTACTTCGCCATCAGAATTTTTCAAATATAGACTTACACCAGTTCCGTCGCCATCAGACACAATGTTCAGGGTGTACTTGCCTACAGCAACATCAGCCGATAAGTCAACCGAACGTACTCCCAACAGATTAGCGGAGTTTACCACTTTAGCAGCAGAGGATTCACTCTGGTCAGTTACACCTAATGTTTTGGCATCAACTTTGCCGATGTTAACACTCATGTTTTGACCGGAATTGGCTCCTATTTGGAAACTGGTAGTAAAAGTACCGTCTAACAAGCTCTTGGTATTAAACTCAGTAGTGGTAGCGATACGGTCGATTTCAAGTACCAGCTGGTCTACTTCATCCTGTATGGCCTGCCGATCTCCATCAGCCAGGGTGCCATTGGCAGCCTGCACTGCCAGTTCCCTCATGCGCTGCAGGATATCTTCAGTTTCCTGCAGGGCTCCCTCAGCGGTCTGTATCAGGGAGATGCCATCCTGGGCGTTGCGGCTGGCCTGCTGCAGACCTCTGATCTGTCCCCGCATTTTTTCGGAGATGGCCAGTCCGGCTGCATCGTCGCCGGCCCGGTTGATCCGGTAGCCGGAAGATAGTTTTTCCAGGGATTTGGCAGTATTGGTCTCGTTGATCCCCAACTGCCGGTTGGTATTCAGTGCCATTACGTTAGTGTTAATTATCATTATTAATTCCTCCTTGAATTTTCAGCTCCCACATCCGTGTGGGGCAATTCTTTAATCCGTATCAGCTGTCGGTACTATCCTTCATCGACCTTTATTCAGGACTATCCGAGCCGAAGCCGGATTCTTCTGCTATATCATCAACAGGGTAATAAATATATCGTCAGGGACGGGGAAAACAATAAAGCCCCCTCAGCGTCCCTCCAGCGTATTTTTATCCTTGGTTCTCTTGTTTTCATGGTTTTTCTGCCCTTCCGGTCTTGGGCCGCATTATTTTTAGGACTATTTGTTTATTTTGTATGCTTATATTGTATAAATTGGGTCAGGGAGCAGGGGGACGTCCTTTTTGTTCCCCTGAGAAAACCTGGCAACAGAATAAGCAAACACCCGCCTGTAGTTTTACAGCCATTATTTTCTGCTTAAGCAGCCGGGAGGGTATCTGACATCTGACAAGTTTAAACTGCTCCTCCCGTTTCTATACTTAAAGCATAAAAAAAGAGGAACGAAAATATCATCCCTCTGTTTCATCTAATAAAACAAGGAAACGAAAAGTGCGTCCCCCTGTTCCCTGTTTAACTACTCCACCAGCTGGCCAATTGTTGCTCCAGCCAGCTGCTCTGGTTGTTTAATTTGTACAGAGCGGTCTCCATGGCGGTAAACTGGGCCCAGTACCTGGTTTCCAGGTTCTCCAGGCGCTCTTCCCACCTGGCGATGCTCTTATCGATCCGCTCCATTTCTTTGCCCAGATAGCTGGTATCTATCTTACTGCTGGCACTGCCGGCTCTATTGGTAAGTGAGGTTATCCCACTGGTGCTCTGATGGTACAGCAGGTCAGCCAGTCCGTCTACATCGTCACTGCCGGTAAAGAATTGCATCACCGCATCGGGATCATCCAGCAATGCCGCCCGGAGTTTATCTTCATCCAGGTATAGCTTGCCGTTATCGTTCCAGTTGTTGCTGGTAGCTATGCCGATAGTGGAAAGAGAGGTGTAGACCTCCGAGGACAGCCCGGCTATGGCTCCGGTGGCACAGCTGCGCAGTTGGGTATATATGGAATTCAGCAGGGAATCCCCTTTTAATAATCCGCTGCGGGCTTTAGCTTCCCATAATGCAATCTCCGCTTCGCTCATCTCGGCTTTCTCATCATCGGTAAGGGGAAGATAATCCCGGGCTCTTTTTTCCCCCAACTTGCTGCCGATCAGATCCACCAGATTGTTATAGGCTTCCATGAAGGCCTTGATCTTGTCTACCGTGGCATCCGTGTCATTGCTGATGGTTATGGTGGTACTGCCGGTGCCGTTAAGGTCAAAGTTAATGCCATTCAGAGTAAACTGGTTGCTGGAAAAGCTCAGCCCGCTGATCCCGTTAAACTCTATTTGGGCATCCTCTCCCACCCCCAGGGTTACCGGGCTTCCCTCCGCCGGCAAATCTCCGCTGTACAGCTTTAAGGTATCTCTCAGAAAGGCCTGGTCATCAGCAGCAATATCGATTTTAACCTGGCTTCCGGTAGCGGTACTGCTCAAAAACAGTCGATCAACCCCGGAATCGTATACGGCCTGTATGCCCAGACCAGCCTGGTTGATCTGTTTGACAACACTCTGCATGCTATCCTGCTCGGCATTAAAGGTGAAGGTCTGAACCCCATCAGTCCCTTCCAGGGTAAAGCTGATTTCCCCTGTTACTCCAAATTGAGCGGCCAGGCTGCTGCTGTCGCCGCTGGAGCCCAGAGCTTGCGAACTAGCTGCCGATACCCCCTGGGCCAAATTCAGCACATTGATAGTGTATTTGCCATCCAGAGCCGAAGCCGATGCAGTAGCCGTGAGGACGCTCTCGTTGGCTGAACTGACCTGGTTGGCAGTAAAACTGCTCTGCAGTCTTAGTTCATAAACCGCGGTTTTTAAGGCCAGCAGTTTGGTATTCATATCCCGGTAGTCTTCCCGCTTCCATTCCAGCAGCTGCTTTTGCTGATATTGGGTATCTACCTTGGTGCGCTCAGCTTTCATTAAATCCCTAATTATCGATTCCGTATCCAGCCCGCTGGCCAGGCCACCTAATCTTATGGTCATATTTATCCCTCCTTGCTTTGGCTTACATTTGGCTTTTCATTTCCTTAAACCTGGATATCACTTCCTCCGGCTGGCTGGCGGCCTGCCGGTTGGCTTCCACTATTTCGTCGTAGATTTCTTTCCGGAATATTTTCACTTCCCGGGGGGCTTCGATGCCAATCTTAATATTGTCCCCCTGTACTTCCAGTATAGATATCTCCACGTTGTGACCAATGATTATCGCTTCACCTTTTTTTCGGTTCAGTACCAGCATCTTTACTCCCCCTGCCCGGCAGCCGCCGGGGCCGCTGAAGATTCTGATGTGAAAATACTATGTTTGGTGCTGTAGAGCGATTTTTCCGGAATAAACTGAATACCCTTTTTGGACCCGGTATCGATAAGCAAAGGTGCAAAAAGGTTGGCAGTAGTTTGCCTAAAGTCATCGGGTATAGTCAATACACTCAAGAGACTAATATTCTTTCCTTCTTCTGCCTGTATCCTCTGCAGTTCTGGTTCCGGCACCTCCACCTGATAGTCGGGGAAGAATACAAAGGGATCGGCAATCACCAGGCAAAGCTCGGGCCGGTTAACTGCCTGCAGATAATAAAACGGCCCGGATTCATCCATGGGTACGATAGCAAACCTGCGTTCCTCTTCAAAAGCAGGAATTCCATCCGGAAAATGAATGATGGCTGATTCTTCTATTTCAATTTCTCCTAATATTTTGCTCTGAATTTTCAATATTTTCACCTCTATATAAAAGTCCAAATGTGCCCTGCTCCCCTACTCGACTGCGGGCGGTCCTCATCAGCTCAGAAAATCCAGCAGAGACGGCATAATAATCTTGGCTCCAGCCGCCAGGGAGGCATTGTAAACATTCTCCTGAGTCTGCAGATCAATAGCCAGTTCAGCCAAATCAGCGTCTTCCCGCTTGGACAACAGGCTTTTCAGCGACACCTGCTCGTCCTTCATCCGGTTCTCATGAAGTTCCAGCCGGTTAACTCGCGCTCCGATTATGGAGCGTTTGCTTAAAATATCATCGATTTTTGCATCCATTCCCTCCAGCCGGGCTGAAATGGCATCACTATCTCCGGACTGGATATCGGCTATGAGCTGGTCAAACAAATCAAATATCCCTCCGTCGGGATTGCCCAGATCATCCAAACCGGTTGGATTGCCGAAAATATCGCGCATATCAATGTTTATCGCAACCGTGATTCCAACCCCGATTTCCATAGTCAGGCTGCCCCCGTTGCCGGTCCACTCCTCCTCGCCGCAGGGAGCCTTGGTAACATTGGTACCGGCAAATATGTACTTGTTGGCATAACTGATATTGGCTATGGTCTGTATATGTTCCTTGAGAACATTTATCTCATCAGCTATGGTTTGCAGGGAAGTGCTGTCATTGGTGCCATTGGCGGCTTGTACAGTTAATTCACGCACCCGCTGCATAACGGTGGTCAAGTCGTCCAGAGCAGCATCGGCAGTGTCCAGAAAGCTCAGCCCTTCCCCCAAGTTGCGTATGTACTGCTCATTTTCAGTAACATTGCCCCTTAAGCGCATGACCTGCACCAGGGAACCGGGATCATCCGAAGCCTTGTTGATCTTCTTGAGGCTGGCGATCTTCTCCTGTATACCTGCCATTCTCTGGGTGTTGCTGCCCAGATGCTGTTTTAAATTATTGACCATTATCTGATTAGTAATACGCATTTTTTCACTACCTTCCTACGGTTCCCATCCGGTTAATGATGGTATCCAGCTGTTCGTCGATTACGGTAATAAATCGGGCGGCAGCATTGTATGCGGCCTGGAATTTTATCAAATCGGCAGTTTCCTCATCCAGCGAGACTCCAGATACGGATTGCCGGGAGTTTTCCAACTGGTTGACCAGTATAGTCTGGTTTTCACTCATGCGTGAGGCCTGCTGGCACTGCACTCCCACACTGGAGGCCACAGAAGCCCAGTAGTCGTCGCAGGTGACATTCTCGATCCCCCCCCCGATACTACTCAGGGCCGAAAAGGCGGTTCCGCCCAGCAGATCCACGTCAGCAATGCCTTCAAAACCACTGTTTGCGCTGGTAAATGCCAGCCGGTCTCCGTCGCATTTTACCGTTATGCTTATGCCGCTGCTGCTCAGGTCTGTGTTAGCATCCAGTTGAGCCTGTATGGCGGCAGCCAGCTGCTGCAGGTCCTGATAGGGTTCAGCCGGAGCCGCCAGGGTTATAGTCGTAGTTGCTCCGCCATTGTAGGCAACGGTCAGACTGCCTGAGACACTGGAGATATCCAGGGCGCTCAAGCTGTCACTGCAGGTTTGGCTGCGAGTTATATTAATACTCTGTCTTAATTGAGCTATTAACAAGGCCAAAGATCCATCGCCGAAGTTGCTTTCCTGATCGTTTTCATCCCAGGTGCGATTGGAGGCAGCTGCAATGTTATTGGCATCTTCCGTTATTAAACTATTCACCTTGATGTATGCTGCCCAGTTGGCTACATCGTTGATATCATCGGGCAGGTTGAAGAAATTAGTCCCGTCGGGAAAGGCCGAATCAGGATGGGAATTATTATTCAAGCTGTAGCCGCTGCGATGTAATTCATTGGTCATTACCACTACGGTTTGGGCCAGGGTGCTAAGCTGCTCCAGGGCAGCGGGTATGATTTCCTTGTATTCGGAAACCGCATTTTCCTGGGCTAGGATAGTCTGCCCCCGCAGATCCAGCAAGGCTCCAATTTCTCCGCTGGATATATTGGCTTTGATGCCGGTATCGGCCCAGGTAATCATATGCATGCCATTGGAATCGGTGGCAGTAGATAAAGTAGTACATTCGCTGCCCTGAACAATGGAACGCCCTCCCATCTGTACGGTGATCATCCCATAGGCATCTTCACTTATGCTTATATTAGCCATCCGGCTCAGCTGATCCAGCAGCAGATCTCTTTTGTCCATTAGATCATTAGGCTGCTGCCCGGCCACGCTCACCGCCAGAATTTCCTTGTTCAGGTCTCTTAGCTGGATGATCATGGAATTGACCTCCTGAACCTTGACCTGAAGGTTGGCATTGGTATCCGACCTGAGATCAGTCAGTTGCTGATACATGTGATTAAAGGTTTCGGCCAGGGCAGTCCCCCGTTCCACTACTACTGATCTGACCGCTTCACTCTCCGGATTGACCGTTAAGTCTTGCCAGGCCTGCCAGAATTGGTCCATCACCGATCTTAAACCGGTATCGGAAGGCTCCTTGATAATAATCTCGATCTGTTCCATGCCATCCAGAATAGTATCCCAATAACCTAAACTCCGGCTTTCTTTTCTGATCTGCAGGTCAATAAATTCATCTCTTATCCGGTTTATACTGCCGGCGGCTACTCCGGTACCGATCTGTCCTACTCCTGAACTGCTAGGGATACCCGGCGTACAAAAAGGACGTGCGGCTTCCATGTTCACCATCTGCCTGGTATAACCAACCGTGTTGGCATTGGAAATATTGTGGCCGGTAGTCTGCAAGGCCAGCTGCTGAACCACAATGGCTCTTTTCCCTGTTTCCAGTCCCATCATAATGCTCACTTTTCTACCCCATTTCCCGCCTGCATATTTTAGACTTTTTTATCCAGGAGGTTTTTTCGGCTGAGAATATTCTTTTCATCCAGCTGATCACCGGAATTCGAATACAATCCTGCCTTGTCTCCCAGGATAGCTGCCTCCATAGCTCCTATATAATCCAGCGACTCTTCCAGCAGTTCATTATTATGCTCGTTTATCGCCTTCAATCGGATAAGATTGAAGTCCAGTCGATTAACCGACTGCTGCAGCGAATCAAATAACGCCGGCTGATCCTCTTCCACCCTTTTCAGGATTTCCCGGGCAGAAATGTCCTTAATGTCCATCTTCCATCCGTCGGCCAGCTGCTGCTGCAGCTTGAAGCGATTTTCCTCCAATCCCTGAAATTCATTAATGGCCAGGCTTTCCTGCTTTATCAAATCATCCAGTTCCTTAACCCGGCCCAGGATGATCAGATCCTTCTTCTTCTGGCCCCATTCACAGAGCCTGTCCATTACCTGATTTTCCTGCTGTAAATAATCAATAAAATTCTCTAGCAGTTTCTCCACTGCATACACCACTTTCCATTTATCAAATATCCATATCCATCAAGGCTTCTTCCAAAATCTTTTCTGCAATTTCCTGATCTGAAACTTCCAGGGTATCCGCTGCTAGTTTCTCTTTCAGTTGATTAACTTTGTCCCAGCGAATATCCGGGGATTGTTTGGCCGCCAGCATGGCTTTCTGCATCACCCGGCCAGTGTTGGAAAGGCTCAGCTCATCGGTTTTGGCAGCTGCAGAAGGGGCCTTCACCTTGTCTATTGAAGTTGAAGTACCTTCTTTGCCGTATATCTTCATTATGTTTTGAACCTGAGCTTTTGATATTATCATGATCTTCACCTCATAAAATGCTTATGTATTATGGTTTTCGTTTAAAGCAAGCAGGAGGCTTAACGCCTCCTGCTTGGTTTTCTAAGCTTTATTAAGCTGTTTCTTTCTTTTTCTCGCAAATACTGCCCACATTGGGTTCTGTCCTACAGTTTTCTTCCCAATCGTCCTAGCTTTTGCGGGTGTACATAGTGCCGCGAATCCTTCGGCTGATATCATTGTCCTTCTTAGCCGGCGGAACCGGCAAGACTGCCTTCAGACCATAAGTCAGATCATACAGGCATTTTTCACAATACCGTCCTTTAGCTATACTGCAGCCGCAGTTCTCACATTTTAACAGGTCAGCGCTGCTTTCAGACGCCAGCCTGCCTTCCCGCATGAATTTCATTATAATCTGTTCATCCACCCCGGTATTTTCCTCTATTTCTTTGATCCCTGCCCCGGCATGTTTTTGCAGATATCTCCTAACCAGAACAAAGTCGTCTTCCGCCTTATCCAGGCACTTGCTGCACAGGCTATTACCCCGGTAAGCAAAGACTCTGCCACATTGACTGCAATTCCTCAAATCAGCCGCCATATTCTCACCCCTTAATCTTAATATCCGGTGCCGATGGCCCAGGTTATCACGGCGACACTCTCTGCACCTGCTTCCATCAGAGTGCGGGTGCATTCCCGGATAGTTGATCCTGTAGTATATACATCGTCAACCAGGAGAATATTTTTACCCTTAATTTGCGCCGGGGCAGTTACTTCAAATGCGCATAAAAGGTTCTCGGCTCTTTCTTCCCGGGTCAATTCCCTCTGGGACTGGGTTTCCTTCACCCGGCGCAAAAGTTTGGGATACATGCGTTTTTTTAAGATTTTTGCGATCTGTTTGGCCAGCAATTCCGATTGGTTAAACCCTCTTTGCTTTAGATTGCCCTGGGAAATAGGCACCGGTATGATCATATCTATGGGCCAAAAATCGGGCTCTTCTATAACTACTGCAGCCATCATTTCTCCCATTTTAATGCTCATATAACGACGGCATAAAAACTTAAAAACCTTTATCGCTTTACGCAATTTATCATTACAATAAGGTCCTACCGCCCGGGCTATTTTAAATTCCGGCGGATTTTCCCGGCATTCCTGGCAGAGGTTTTCCCCCGGCTGTTCCAGGTATTTGCCGCATTGCCGGCAAAGGGGAAGCCCGGCCGTTGCATTCATAATCTCATCCTGGCATCGGCCACACCAGGGACGACGGCTGTGGTATCTACCTTTTTCCCGGCACAAGCTGCATTCATTTACCGGGAAAAGGATGTCCATTAAAATGTTTTCCATTTCCCCCACCCTATACAGTATTTCTATCTAAGCCAAAATCCTATGAAAGCTCCCCTCCAGCTTGCATACGACATTTTTTTCTCTCTGCTTTAATAATACCCCATATGATGCCTTTTTTCACGCTGCTCAGCAGGCTAATAGTTTTCATCTTTTTCCTGATCCAGCCGCAAGTTTTATGGCGCCCCGCTTTTTGCTTGTACATTCAGGCGGCAAAATGCATCCAAGACAGCCAGGGCCTGTGGGCCCACCTGGCATAATACCTTGATCGCCAGCGTTCAATCTCCTCTTCTTCGCTTATCGACAAAGCAAGCTGCTGGTTGGAAGCAGCGTTTTTCCTCTGATTGCTCCCATTAATTAGGACCGCCATAATGGTCATCCAAATAGCAAAACACAAGATTTTTAGACAAACAGCCACAAAAAGGACCTCCTTTTAGCCAGTTTATATATAATATGCGGCCTGGAGGTCGGTTGATTACTGCTTTAATTTATTCCTCAGCAACTATGTTGTTTCTCAGGGCATATACGGCTGCCTGAGTACGGTCTTTTACTCCCAGCTTGCGGAAGATGCTGGTCAGATGATTTTTCACTGTTTTCTCACTGATAAACATATTTTCCGCCATTTCCTTGTTGGAATTTCCTTTAACCAGCAAAGCCAGTACATCCTTTTCCCTTTTGGTCAGTTTTACGTCATCATTCTCCTGTTCCGCTCTGGTCAATTCGCTAACCAGACGGTTGGCTACCCGAGGATGAATTACTATTTCTCCATTCATCACCTTATGTATAGTATCTATCAAGTCACTTCCCGCCACGTCCTTGAGTACATAGGCAGAAACTCCAGCTCTGACCATTTCCACTACTTCTTCATCTTCGTAAATAGTCAGGGCAATAATTTTTACCGACGGTATCTCCCGCTTGATTACCTGAGTAGCAACGATCCCATTGGTTCCTGGCATATTGATATCCATCAGGATAACGTCAACCTGTTGTTTACGAGCAATATTAATAGCCCCCTGGCCATCTCCAACCTCGGTGACCACTTCTATGCTGTGATCCAATTCCAGAAGCTTTCGAAGCCCTTCTCTTACCAGAACATGGTCATCGGCGATTATAACCCGTATCTTCCTATCCATTCTTAGCCTCTCCTTCCAGTGGGACTGTTATAATTATTTGAGTTCCTTCTCCCGGCTGGGAATTGATCTCCAGCCTCCCACCCAGCAACTGCGTTCTCTCCTTCATACCTACAATTCCATAGCTTTCCCCCTCCGGGACTGGATTCCTGGCATTGAATCCGATCCCTTCATCCTTGATGATCAGGGTCAAATTCCTGCCATTATCCTCCAATTTGACCATGGCCTTTTGGGTCCCGGAATGTTTGCGGATATTGTTAATGGCCTCCTGGACTATGCGAAAAATTGCGCTCTCCAGAGCAATATCATATTTCTTCTTATCGCCGAACATTACAAAATCTATATTAAAGTCATATTTTGTCTGGAAATCCCGAAAGTAATCTCTTAGGGTATAGTAAAATTCTTCTTCATGTATCAGGGCCGGTTTTAGATCGAACATTATCCGCCTGATGTCATCCAGGCTTTCCCGGCTCATCTTTTTGATATTATGCAGTTCTTCATTAATCTTGCTAATATCGTTATCCCACAGCTGCTGCACAAAATCCAATCTAATCAACATGCTGGCCATAGTCTGCGCAGGACCGTCATGCAACTCCCGGGCAATCTTGCGGCGTTCCGCTTCCTGGGATTGCAGTATCCATAAACCAACCTGTTTGCTCTTGGCCGCATCCTCCAGGCTGTCACTTATCTTTTCCAGGTTGCCCTGGAGAACCTTTAGGGCCATCCCGGTGGTATTCATAAACTTGTCCGCTTTTCGGTTGATTTCCTGGAATTTTTTTAACTGGCGGGCCATCTCGTCTCTTCGACGCCGCATCTGCATTTCGGCCTGCCTTAGATCAATTAGTTTAAGCTGGTATTCCCGAGCCATATCATAGGCTTTCTGTATGTCAGTTTCTGAATAAGACCGGAAATTATTGCTCACTTCCATCAGGTGCAGGCGGGCAAATCTCTCCTTTTTCTCCTGCTCCTGTACCTGCTCGATAAGCAGGTTGGTATCCAGGCTTATCTCCCGCAGTTCCAGTTCTATGCGCCGGGCTTGATTGCCGCTCTCCTCTGCTATATCAAAAATATCTTCGCGACCTTTTTCCAGGGCAGCTATTACGTTGAGTAGGACCGCATCAAGTATTTGAAACTCATCGCTTCCTAAATTTTCATCAATTATACTACTTTCGTCATAATTCATTAAAATCCTGCCTGTCCCCTCTCATAATTATTAGTATTTCCTGCTAATTCAGGCCCGTTCTTTATGGATTCGGGTTTAGTCCCAGATTGCTCAGAACCTCTTCCTTTAACAGGCCCAGGCGCTCTTGATTCTCAGCTTCCACATAAACCCGAAATACCGGTTCGGTGCCTGAATAGCGTATCAATACCCAGCTGCCATCCTCCAGGACTATTTTCCGCCCTTGTATCTCATACAGAGAAGACACTTTGACTCCGGCCAGGGATTTGGGATTATACTCCTTTATTTTCTCCAAAATAGTCTGCTGATCCCCAGGGGCCACTGGTATATCTATTCGTTCACTGTAGCTGCTTCCATATTTATTTTCGAATTCTTCAGTCAATTCCTGAAGACTTTTGCCGGTATAGGCCAGCAACTCCACTGCCAGCAGGCAGCCCAGTATGCCATCTTTCTGCGGGATATGCCCGTAGATACTCATTCCTCCGCTCTCTTCACAGCCCATAATGCATCCCTGCTCCCGCAGTGCTTCACTTACATATTTAAATCCCACCGGGGTCTCAATCACACTCAAACCATAACCGGCAGCTACCCGGTCCAACAGGTGGCTGGTCCCGGCCGAGCGGCATACACTTCCCCGCCATTTCCTGGTATTCAGCAGATGATCCAGCAGCAGGCACATGAGAGTGTTGGCCGTCATAAAACCACCGCCGCTGTCTATGATCCCCAAACGATCGGCATCACCATCCAGGGCCAGGCCAATATCGGCATTGTAGCTTACTACGACTCTCTTCAGGTCACTCAGCAGCCGGCTGACCGGTTCGGGCATGGCTCCTCCAAACAGTACATCCCGGTGATTGTTAATGGCTCGCACCTCACAACCCAGTTCGCTTAGGATTTTATCCAAATATCCTACCCCAGCCCCATACATGGGGTTGGTTACCACCCTTATCTTCTTTTTTTTAAAATAGTCAACTCCCACCAGCTTCAAAATATGCCGGCCATAGTCATTGTCGACCTCTATCTCCTGGTACAGTCCCAGTTCCTCCGCTTCCGGCAGATCCAGTTGGTATATTTTTTCGCTCTCCTGAGCCCGGTTGATTTCTGCTTCTATGGCCTCGGTTATATCCGGCAGAGCCGGACCTGCGTAGTAGGGTATATATTTGATGCCATTGTATTCGGCCGGGTTGTGACTGGCAGTAATCATCAGCCCTCCTCCTGCCTCTTTTAGATATACCGCGTAAGCGGTAACCGGAGTTGGGCTGACCTTCTTTAAAAGAAATGTTTTTATTCCGTTGCCAACCATGATTCGGGCGCCTTCCTCGGCAAAATCTCTGGACATAAATCTATTGTCATAACCAATTACTACTCCCTTTTTGCTCAGCTTAACCGAGTTAAGATAGGCTGCAATACCCTGAACTGCTATGCGAAAATTGGCGAAAGTAAACTCCCTGGCAATAACGGCTCTCCAGCCATCGGTGCCGAATTTTATACGTGACATCAAAATCCTCCTTAGCCGATGGTTTAGGATCAAGAATATAGCAGTAATTATACCCGGGGAGCATTTAACCAGCTTTTCTGCCTGCTCCCGGCAGGCCGGAAAAGACCTTGGCATGCCTGAACCCCATTAAGCACTTGTATCCGGGCTGATCTTCTCTCCTGCTTATAAAAGAAAAACAATAATAATCCTGGTTATCCTCTACTGCGCACCCAGACGGGCGTAAAGAAATTCTACTATTACCTTGACGATCCGGGCCGATGCTTTGCCATCACCATAGGGATTGATAGCCCGAGCCATCTTGTGATATTCCAGTTCATTGGCCAGCAAGCGATGCGCTTCATTATACACCCGGTCCCGATTGGTTCCCACCAGTTTCACCGTTCCCGCTTTAACTGCTTCCGGCCTCTCGGTACTGTCCCGCAGCACCAGGACCGGTTTGCCCAGGGAAGGGGCTTCCTCCTGCAAGCCGCCGGAATCAGTCAGAATCAGGTAAGACCGGTTCATCAAATGAGCGAAAGCCTCATATTCCAGGGGTTCTATCAGGTGCACCCGGTCCCGTCCGCCCAGTATGGCTGCAGCCACTTCGCTCACTACCGGATTTTTATGCACCGGGAACACTATTTCTATATCATCAAAATCATCCAGCAGATCCAATAATGCCTCATAAATCTGCTGCATGCGGCTGCCCCAATTCTCGCGTCGATGGGTAGTAACCAGCAGTATACGCCGGTTGAAATCTACCTGGGATAGTTCGGGTCCAAACTCAAATTCAGGACCTACCGTCTGCATAAGAGCATCTATAACTGTGTTGCCGGTCACCCAGATTTTCAGATCCCCGATTGACTCCCGCAGCAGGTTGTCCCGGTTTATATCCGTAGGAGCAAAATGAAGATCCGCCATCCGGGCAGTAAGGGCACGATTCATCTCCTCCGGATAGGGAGAATATTTGTTGTGGGTGCGCAGCCCAGCCTCCACATGGGCTACCGGCGTCCTATGGTAAAAGGATGCCAGGGAAGCAGCAAAAGTAGTGGTAGTGTCACCATGAACTACTACCAGGTCTGGATTCTCTTCATCCAGTACTTTTTGTACCCCGTTCAGCACCCCGGTGGTAATGCTGTATAAATCCTGCTGTTCCCTCATTAGATCCAGATCATAATCAGGCTCTATCTTAAAAAGCTGCAGGACCTGATCCAGCATCTCCCGATGCTGGGCAGTGACCAGCACTTTAGTGTCGATATCTTTTACCTGCTTCAGCTCTTTAATTACCGGAGCCATTTTTATCGCTTCCGGCCTGGTCCCAAATACTACTAATACTTTCCCCAAATACACACTAAATTCCTCCTAATGATGACAGCGGGAAGGGTTCTGCTTATTCCCATACACAAACCAACTTCCCGGGCAACGTTAATTCCAATTCTTAGGCCTGATTATTTCTTTAGCAGGGAAACCGGCAATATCTTGACAATTTTAAATACCAGACAGTTCTTTAACGGAAAAGATGCATAAGCGGTATGCTCCAGGCGCTCCTTGATCCGTTCAAAGTAATGCCCCTCCTGCTGGTCATCCTGAAGCTCCACATATACCCTTATCCCATCCTTGGTCCTATTATCGGAGGTTAATAAGACCAGGAAAACGCCTTTACCGGTTTCCTGCAGATTGGCATAGGTCTTGTCAGCTCCAAAACGAGCACAGATGATGGTATCATCGTCAACCATCTCCAGGATGGTAATTACCGCAATATTCACGTTATATTCCCTGTCAACCGTACTCAGGGTGGTAGATATATAATTGGCATTGATCAAATCCCGGGCTTTACTCAGCAAATTATTATCCATGGTCCGCTCCTTATTTTCCCTTAAGCTGCAGATCTAGCTTCATAGTAATATATTACCATGCTTAAGTCAAAATATTTAGGTCCACCGTCTCCCCCCGGTCCCGTATAAAGCTGCTTTCAGGGACAGTTCCACTGTTACCTGCGGATGCCGTTCATAACTGCATCGGTGAGTTGATCGGCCAAATCTTCCGGATCTATTTCCCAGTTTTCCAGGGTGTTAACGGCCCAGATAGAGCCTATCAATCCACCTAATACAATAAATACCAGCTTACTGTCCACCGGTTTTATCTCTTCTGCTGCCACTGCCTTATCCACAATTTTTCCCATCAGTTGTTCTTGTTCTTTTCTTCGGTTGTACATCCAATTTCTTAATTCTTCATCCATTATTTCCATATCCCAGAACAATATCCGGGCCAATTTCTGTTTTTCCCGGCTGAAAGTAAAATGTCCCTTGATTATTTCCCTTATGGTTTCCTCGAAGCTGAGCTCGTGTATTACATCTGCAGTTATTGAGTCGGAATACTCTTCCCAGGACCTGATGATCATTTCATTAAATAGCTGCAGTTTGCTGTCAAAGTATTCGTACAGAGTTCCTTTGCCAATCCCGGCCGTCTCAGCTATCTCCTCCATCCTGGCATGGTTATAGCCCCGGCAGGTAAAAACTTCTACCGCCGCCAGCAGAATTCGCTCCCTCTTATCCCCGGTTTTCTCAATAATATCCTTCATGATGCTCCTCCTGACCTATTATTCATATGCATAAAGCGAAACAACCCGCCTGAATACTAAAACTACGGGCAGACTCACATAGTCTGCCCGGATTTTTGATCAATACCAGGAAAGTGCTCCACCTGACTATAGCAGCCATGCTATCCCAGCTTATTCCAAACTCAGTTCGTCGGAAACTCCTTTGCGCTCAGCCTTCTTCTGCCGGCGCCTGCGCCCTATATCATCCAAAATGGAATATACCACCGGCACCAGGACCAGGGTGATCAGGGTAGATATCAGCAGTCCGCCGATAACTACGGTAGCCAGTGGCGCCTGATATTCTCCGCCTTCGCCCATCCCCAGGGCCAGGGGAACCATGGCCAGGATGGTACTGAAGGCCGTCATTAGTATGGGTCTCAGCCTCACTCGCCCGGTTTCAATAATGGCCTCATCCCGGTCCACTCCCTTTTCGATCTGCTGCTTCAGGTAATCAACAAATACTATGGCATTGGACACTGCCACCCCCACCAGCATAATTATCCCTATAAAGGCCGGAACACTCAAAGCCCGACCGGTTATGAACAGGGAGAGTATTATCCCGATTAAAGCCGTGGGCAGAGAAAACATGATGACAAAAGGATTGAAAAAAGACTCATACTGAACGGCCATTACTGCATAGACCAGTATAATGGCCAGGAGCAGCGCCAGGGCCAGATCTCCGAAAGTATCCGTCATCTGCTGGTTTTGCCCGGAATATTCTACCTCATATCCAGCCGGCAGCTGGATTTTGTCTACTTCAACTTTAATGTCATCCATTACGCTCTTCAAATCCCGGTTAAGCAGTGATCCGCTTATGCTGGCGATCCTTACCTGATCCTGACGATCTATGGATATGGGACCCTGTTCAACGGTAAATACCGCTATTTGCGAAAGCTTAAATTTCATCCCCATGCTATTGCTTATGGTAAGATTTTTCAGGTAGTCGATATCCTGAACCTGATCGGTAGCATAGCGCACCCTGACATCCACTTCATTCCCTTCCACCCGGTACTGGGTAGCCACTGTACCCTGCATGGCAGAATTTATAGCCGAAGATACCTGGATCGGAGTCAGGCCGTAGGCAGCCGCCCGATCACGATCTATATGAATCTGCAGTTCCGGTGAACCATCGGTCAGTGAAGACACCACTTCCCGGGTCCCCGGTACATTCCTGACTACTTCTGCTATTTGGCCGGAAATATCTTTTAATACATCCAGATCATCCCCGGTTACTTCTACAGTAATAGCGCTGCTGCTCCCCATCATGGTTACCGTATCATTAACGCTTACCTCAATCTTGGCCCCGGGTATGTCAGCCAGCAACAGCCGAATATCCTCGGTCATTTCAGTTACATTTTTACTGCGCTCAGCCCGGGGACATAGTTTCACATACATAGTGGATATGTCGGTGGCTGATCCCGAGCCCATGAGCATAACCGATGAGGAACCGACACTGGCAAATATCAGCTCTACCTCGGGGATGCTGCCCAGCCGCTTTTCCACCTCAGCACTGACTTCATCCGTGCTTTCAATGGTACTGCCCTTATCCATCTCGATACTAATGGATATCTCGCCGGTGTCCATGGAAGGCATAAACTCGGCTCCTACCAGGGGTACCAGGGCCAGGGAAGCTACCATCATCAGGGTTACGATTACTATCACCCGGCGGCGTCGTTTTAAAGCTGACTGCAGCAACCGGCTGTATCTCTCACTGAGTCCGTCCAGCCAGCGGCTGAATCTATCGGTGGGTTTCTTGCCTTCTCCCAGGTTAAGCTTATTTAATTTCTCCATGGTTTCATCGGTAAGCATCCGTGAAGCCAGCAAAGGTATTATAGTCAGGGATACGAACAATGAAGCCAGGATAGCGCAGCAAATAGTGATGGCCAGTGGTTTGAACAGTATGGAGGTCAATCCCTGTACATAAGCGATAGGAGCAAATACCGCGATAATGGTCAGAGTGGCAGCGATTACCGCCCCTCCCACTTCCGAAGCTCCATTCTGAGCTGCCTGCATACGCGGTTCTCCCATCTGCCGGTGTCGATATATGTTTTCGAATACCACAATAGAGTCGTCAACTATCCGGCCCACCCCCAGGGCCAGCCCCCCCATGGTAATCAGGTTGACGGTACTGTTGGTAAAGTACATCAGTATGAAAGTAGCAATTATGGATACCGGTATGGAAACAAAAATAATTAAGGTGCTGCGCCAGTTGCGCAGGAAAAGAAAGATAACCAGAATGGCCAGCAGGGCACCCTCCAGAATCATCTTCTCCGTATTCTGAATGGAATGCCGGATATAGTCGGCCTGGTCCATAACCACATCGATCTCCAAATCCAGGTTCAATTCCTGCTGGATCTTTTTTAGCTCGGCCATAACTTGCTTGGAAGCCGATACCGTATTGCCTCCGGTTTGCTTCATGCAGTGGATGCCCACCGCCGGCTGCCCATTGACCCTGGTATACTGGGTAGTTTCCTCATAGCCATCCTTGATAACTGCAATATCGCCCAGACGAACAGCCTGCCCGGAAGAAGTCAGGATACGGACATCCTCAATATCGGCAATGGACTCAAACTGCTGCAGATTGCGCACATAATACTTGCGCTGCCCCTGCTCATACTGCCCTCCGGACATATTGAAGTTCTCCGCCTGGAGCACCGAGGTAACCTGGGCCAGAGTGAGATCATAGTTTTCCAGTTTTACCGGGTCCACCTCCACGCTTATCTCACGAATGTTGCCCCCGGTTATATATACTGATGCGATCTCCGGTATACGGGACAGCCGGGGTTCAATGATCTCCTCGGCTATATCCTGGAGCTGTTCCAGGTCTCCGCCGCTGACCCCGAGCTGAATAATCGGCATCATATTTACATCCATTTTTACCACCATGGGCTTGCCGGCCCCGGAGGGTAAAAAGCTTTCAATGAAGGAAATATTCTCCCTGATATCCAGCATGGCACTGTCCATATTAGTAGCCCAGTCAAAGGTAATCAATACCACCGAACTGCCTTCACTGGACACAGATTGTATGCTTTTAGTACCACTGAGGCTGTTTAACGAGCCTTCCATGGTTTTGGTAATCTGAGATTCAACTTCCTCGGGTCCGGCTCCGGAGTAGCTGGTAATGACTGCGGCTATAGGAAAGTTCATTTCCGGCAGCAGATCAACCGAAGTCCGGGAGAAAGAGAAGAAACCTAATATCAATATTACCGATACAATGATGGTAATGCTGACCGGTCGGCGGGTAGCGAAATTAACAATCTTCACTATTTTTCACCTCCGGTGACCACCCTGACCTTGCTGCCCTCGCTCACCAGAGTATTGCCTTTTTCTATTACCTGCTGTCCTTCCTTCAGGCCTTTACTTATCTGGATTAAGCTGCTGTTTTCGATCCCAGTTTCAACTTCCACCATCCGGGCCCGGCTCTCTTCATCCACTATGTATACTACCGACAGGCTGCCCTTGGGTATTACCGCGTTGCGGGGCACACAGAGGGCCTGAGTCTCCGACAGAGTAGACAAAGCTGCCTGGGCAAACATCCCCGATTTAATGATCCTATCCGGATTATCCAGGCTTATTTTAACTATATAATTCCTGCTGCTGGGATCAGCCGCTACCGATACAGTTTCCACTCGGCCCGGGAAAGGTTCGGCCTGCACTGCGCTGACCATCACCTGCACCGCACTGCCCTCTTGTACATAGGATATTTCCGATTCGCTTACCTGTATTTCGACTTCCAGCTGGGAGGTATCACTGATAATGGCGGCTGGTGACTGCATGCTGGCCATTTCTCCCAGAGAAAGCCCGATGCTCCCAACCACCCCGCTGATAGGCGCGGTAATGGTGCAATTACCGATGCTGTTCAGGGCCTGCTGCAACCCCGCTCGGGCCTGCTCTACCGCAGCTTCGGCACTGCCGGCGTTCAACGCATCATATTGAGCTTTGGCCGCTTCCAGCTGGCTGTCCGAAACAGCTCCGCTCTCATGTAAAACCAGGGTTCGCTCATAATTGGCCTGAGCAGTGGCTTTTTGAGCGTCGTTAGCCTTTTGGCCGGCTTCCGCCATAGCCACGGCTGCTTCAGCCTGCCTAACCGCTGCTTCATAGTCGCTTCTGTCCAGAACTATAAGGACCTGCCCCGCCTGCACATAATCCCCCGGCTTGACATTAATGGCCGTAACCCGGGCGGCGGCTTTGGGTATAACGTATACTTCATTTATGCCGCGAATACTGCCCGAATATTGAGAAGTTTTGGCGATAGGCTGCACTCTGGCAGTTGCGGTCTTCACCGTAAGTTCAGATTCCTGCACCGCTTCCTCTTCCTGGCCGCAGCCGCTCAGGCCCAGAGTCAGCATCAGTAGTATTGCCAGCATCAGGCTGACAAACTGGTATTTGTCTTTCACAATTGTAACCTCCCAGTTCCTTTTCATATAATTTCCGACCGGCTGGTCAGTCTAATCCAATTATATATTCGCTGCTTGCAGGTGGTCAACCATATTGTTGCGGTATATAAACATAGCTATGAGATATGGGCGCAAGGCCTGCTGTACTGGGATGGACAGGACAAAGGCTCCTGTGCCGGCTAAGCAGTTTGGCTGTCGAGCAAGACCAGGCGTGGAAAAGTCCCCCGTCTATTTAAGCGGTCGATTTCCTATAACTAAACAGACGTTGAACTCTTATCTCGTCTCGGCCTGGCTGCAGCGGTGGATTGAAACTGCTCCCCAGGCTACTGCCCAATTCCAATCCGGACCAGATATTCCTGTTGCTGCCCATCATCGAATACCAGCCAGTATTCACCCGGAATCAGTTCTCCCTGCGGCCTGATTTTGATGAAGTTCCCCGCTATTACTGCTGCAACTTCCATTTCTTCCCCGCTCAGGGCATGCCGCAGTTGAAAGCGGTCTGAACTCCAACTGGAATCGGAAGCCCGGGATACATACAAGACTATCTCCCGGCTGTCGCTGAAGTTGTTTATGCTCCCCAGTTCGCCGACGCCGGGATAATAAAGAGACGCTCTTTCCCGGACCTGGGCCGGAGTCAGCAGACTGTATTTATCTTCCCCTGCCCCTTTATAGGCCGGTAAATACTGGAGTTCATCAGTGATATCGCCCCAGGCCTGCCAGTATTCCGTATTACGGGCCCGGGCCAGATCCACCACAAACCGTTGTCCGTTGGCCAGCAGTTCATAACTGCCCGCACTGCCATCCGAGGGATCGGACAAGAGCAATTCGGCGGCCTTGATCATGTGGCTGTCCTCCAGCCAGAAGTCAGGATCAACCCCAACCCCATTGATAGCTATTCCCAGAGGGGAATAAAACCTGGCCGTAGTCAATTTCAGCCAGTCCCCATTGGATAGGGGATATAATTCCTGTACGGTTCCTTTGCCGTAGGTGGTTTCACCCAGCAGTACCGCCTGGCGGTGGTCCTTCAATGCGGCAGCCAATATTTCCGAAGCACTGGCGCTATTCTCGTCTATTAACAGTATTATAGGATCATTTACCAGAATTTCCGGCTGATTCGGATGATAGCGGGTGATGTAATCCCTTTCCTCCAATACCGTAACTGCGCCCGATCCGATAAAATATCCCGCCATTTCAATGGCAGCATTTATATATCCGCCGGGATTACCCCGCAGGTCTATAATCCACTTGTCAGCTCCCGCCTGCCGGCTGCTCAAAATAGCCTGGAGCAACTCTTGATGGGAATCTTCGCTGAAACTGGCGATGTCAATCCAGGCAATATTGAATTCCAGCATGGTGGAATCAACCACCGGTATATTGATGATCTGCCGGGTCAGTTCAATATCCCTGCTGACCGCACCGGTCTCAACTTCTAGTTGCACCCTACTTCCGGCCGGTCCCAGCAGCATTCCGCAGACTGTATCCAAGTCCATCCCGGCTATATTCTTCCGGTTTATCTTAACGATCACATCTCCGGCCTTTAAACCCGCCTTCTGAGCCGGTGACCCTTCTATCACTCCGATTATCTCAATACCCCGTTCCAGAGTCTGGTTAGGTAAATACACTCCGATTCCGGCATACTCGCCCTCAAGAACTCCGATAAACTCTTCAAACTCGGCCGCGGTCATATACAGGCTGTATTCATCCCCCAGCTTGGCCAGCAGTTCCTGTGAAGAATGCACATTCAACTGCTTCACATCCACCGGGTCCACATAGAACGCCTCCACCAAGGCCTTAACCTCATCAAATACCGGGTCGGAAGCGGCCAGTAAAGGTCCTGGCAGTAAAAGCAGTCCCAGTAAAGCAATCAGCAGTACGATTCTTAATTTATTGGTCATTGGCAATCCTCCGAAGTTAATTAATACACATAAATATTCCATATAATAACACTAAATTCCTTTTATTTAATATAGCAGTTAAGAATGAAACCGATCTTCACATTATTCCCATCTTCTTACAGGATCAGCTGCAAATTTTGTCCTATTTACGTTATACTTAAAGTGTCGGCAGCATAAATACTTGCTTGTGGGCAAGGCTTGCTTGACTGCCGCACCGGCAGTCAATATGCGAGTGTTGACTGCGAATAGTCTTGTTGCCGCAGGAGCTGATTATTTTCTATCTTAGGGAAGGAGATGAAAGAATGTCTATCCGAAAACGGATTCACAAGACTGTATTTATCACCATAAGCTCATTGATGGCGTTATTGCTGTATCCGTCGTTAGTACTAGCTGCCAGCGGTTATGACGTCATACTTGTACCCGACGTGCGCAATAATACCTGGGCCCAGCTGGGGACAGTTATTGTCGATGCCGAACCCGGCGCGTTAAGCAATGGAGACCTTTTAATGTTTCGGCTATCCAGTAATTGCAAATTTCATGAGTCCGCCTCTTTAATAACCGGCCCAGTTGTCAGTGATACCTCTTCCGGGCAGCAAATCACCTATACTATTGCCGGAGACCAGAAGGGGCAAGTGAGGATCGTTATTCCGGAACGAGTGAGAGGCAATGCCAATGATTTGTTTAATGCCGCTGGCCATGATCCCTTTTATCTTAATTCACTTCATAATAATGAAGTAGTTATGGTCCTGCAAAACTATGACAGCACTTTTGGCGAAAACCGGTTTTTAATTTACCTTGATGAAGCCTATGCGGTAGCTGATGAATACCGATCGGTAAGAATTTATTTTGATTCCATGTCCGGGTCCGGATGGCCCAGCAGTGAAGTATCGGTAGCCGGGTATGACTTCGTCTGCCCCTTCCCGCCCACTGATCTGAAAGCAACTGCAGTTTCCGCAACCCAGATTGACCTTGCCTGGCAGGACAATGCCATCAATGAAGATGGCTATATCATCCTAATGAAGCAAGCAGGCAGCGACTCCCATAAAGAATTAACCAGAGTTGGCTCCAACATAGTCAGTTATTCACTTGCCGACTTGAGTCCAGACAGCAGTTATTCCTTTTTGGTTCAAGCATTCAATGAAAACTGCACTTCCACCCCCAGCAATGTTGCCAGCGCCAAAACATTTGAACCCCCGCAGCAGCAGCCAATGGATGAACTGATTTTTAAGGTGGGCAGCTCTGCCTATTACTTGAACAATCAGCCATATCAGATGGATGCCGCTCCAATAATAAAAGAGTCCCGAACCTTGTTGCCCATCCGCTACATAGCTGAGTCCCTGGGAGCACAGGTGGAGTGGAGTGCCGAGGAGCAGAGGGTTGATATTGTCTTGAATGACACAGATATTCAACTCTGGATCGGCAAACCCACGGCAAAGGTAAATGGTACAAATATGCCGGTCGATGGGGAAAACTCTCAGGTGGTACCAGAGATTATAACCCCGGGGAGAACCATGGTGCCTTTGAGATTTGTGGCAGAGGCTCTGGGGTGCACGGTAGATTGGGATGAATTAAGCAGGGAAATCATAATTACCCGCGAAATTCCTGAATAATAAAGCACCCCTGAGAAAGGCTGCGGCTTTTTACCTATTCAAGAGATTTGGAAATGACGGAGGGCAGGCTGTAAGTCCAGTCAACCGGAAGGAAAGAAACAGCCCGGATATTAAAGATATCCGGGCTGTTTCTCAGTTCTTAGTATTATTTATCTTCTAAACAGTATTAAGCTTACATGGCCGCCCAGGGCTTTTCAAACACCAGTTTTAGATATTCATGCTGATAAACAATAGCATCAAGATCATACCTGGCCTTCTGCAAGTCCAGTTCAGCTGTCTGTATGTCCAGTTTTGTAGCCATTCCCACGCTATTCATAAGGGTTTTTACTCTTAGATTATCCTCAGCTAGCTTTACCGCTTCCTCTTGCATGGTATATGAAATTTCCAAGGCCAGGATATTATAATAAATATTCCTTACCGCCTGACGCAACTCGGACCGGGCCTCAACCGCGCTTAATTCCGCCTTTTCTATGGTAATCTCTGAAGCCCGATAGGAATTGGAATTGCCAGAGGTCCAGTCAAATAAAGATAATTGCAGTTTAGCCAGATCTATATTCTGTCCTGCCAGCCAGATGGATGGATTAGCATCAACAGCTCTATTTACAGCCGCTTCCAGTTCATCAATAACCAGCTGCTGGTATGCAGGTTTTTGGCTCAAAATTAGGCGGTCATCCACTCTGCTTCCTATAAGCTTATTCAGTGCCTGGTAGGCTGTGGTAAGCTGATCCTCGGCTGAACTCACTGCCTTCTGGGCACTCAAATATTGTACATCCGCCGAACTTTTTTCCAGAGAACTGATCAAACCCTGCTGGTATTTAATATTGGCAACTTTCCATTCGGTCTGAGCCTTGCTCAAAGCCTCCTGGTAATACTGCAAGTTTTCTTGTGCCTTGAGTACATCGATATAGGCACTAAAAGCAGATAAGGCTATCTTATCTTCATTGATATCTTTTGTCTTCTTGGTCATTGACCAGGAAATGTCTGCAGATACCAGAGCAGTATAAGCCTGATCAGCCTCAGCAGACCCGGAAGCTTCCAGGGGAATGAATTTTACCGTATCGGCCAGAGAATCCCGCTGAACCTCAGCCTTCTCAATATCCAGATCAGCTTGCTGCAAGGTCTTACTGTATGACAGAGCCTTTTCTATAGCCTGTTCTATAGTTAAACCTTCATCGTTTACCGTTTCCCCGGCAAGAGCAGCTGGTATAAAGCACATCAGCATAAAAGCAGTCAGGAAAACTATAATTGCTTTCTCGAATTTAGGCATAGCAACCTCCTTTACTATTATTTTAGGCATAAGAACCCGCTTAAAAAAGCAGGGTACATCTTTTCGCCTCATTATAACCAAATTAATTATATACTGAACCGACTCCGGGGTCAATCCACCCAATTATCAAGATTTTATAAAGATCTAGCCTGCCTTTGGTTATTTCCTGCTTCTCTTCTAAGCTGATATTACTTGTAAACATTGGCTTTAGAGAAAAAGGCCGTCCCCTAAGGGACAGCCTTTTTATATATTTAGGTATTTTAGCGATTAGTTAATTGAAACAGTCTGGGTTTCAGCATCCCAACCAACTTCAGCGCCGAATGCCTGTGCTACAAAGCGGATAGGCAGGCAAACTCTACCAGGAGCAACATTTACCGGAGCAACGTCCATGTTTACAGTTGCGCCATTGATAAGCATTGCCGTGCTGCCAACGGTCAGCTGTACAACCTTGTCGCCCTTGATCAGGGTAACAGAATTAGCACTTCCATCCCACATGATGTTTGCTTCGGAGATTCCCAGAGCATAAGCAACATAGCGGATGGGCATGAAAGTTCTGTCGCCGGAGATGAAAGGAGCAACGTCCATGGTGTATTCTACGCCGTTTAAGGTGTAAGTGGTAGATCCGATTACGAAAGTACCACTATAGATTTCGGATGCACCAGCAGAAGTTACGTTCTGGGCAGCTACTACTGTAGCAGCAACTGTTCTGTTGGTTATTCCAGCTTGGTCAACTGCATCGCCGCCGATGGTTATTTTCATAGCTCCTTCAGCAACAGTACGATCTACGGTGTAATACAGGTCGCTAATAGTAATGGTTCCGCCATTATCGCTCTGAGAGCGAATGGGGATAAACAATTTGTTATTTCTGGTTCCATCATTGCTGGCTCTGGTTACAGTTCCAATGCTTAAATCTTCTGCCTCAACGGTGGGAAGCTTGGAGAAGCTTACACCATCCGGTGCGGTTAAGACAAGGTCCTGCCCGCTTATTAAGGCTTCGCCCTGAGATTCGGTTATCACAATGTCAGCACCAGGCTGATCCTGGGCACCGATAATAACATTTACAGAGTTGCACGCAGCGGTAATCGGAGCAATTACTTCCCCTACAGTGATCTCATCGTTGATTCCTGCACTGCCGCTGAATTTAATAGTAATTGGTCCGGTGTAGTTTACTGCCACTCTAACTTTAGCTTCAATTTCAACATCACCTTTACTTGAACCTGAATTACTTACGGTTAGTCTCACTTTATTGCGAGCGTTGGAGTACAGATATGGAGATCCGAAATTCAGATTTCCAGACTTGTTGGTAGTATCAATAAGAGCAGTACCTGTGCCGTCTTCATTAGTGTCATCCCAATATACACCATCAGGCAATTCCATGATAACAGTTCTGTTGTCAATCAAGGTATGTCCAATTGCTTCTTTGATGCGGAAGGAGGAAATTTCGGCGTCCTCATCAACTCTTCCGGCGAGTATAATCTTATCGGATTCTTCCACTGTAATAGTATATCCATAATCCGCATAGGTTCCAATAGTCAGAGTACTCGGGCTGTAGTTGCTGCTTCCGGATACAGCTACAACAATATCGCCCAACTTGGCATCATCGTCATCAGAAACACGAATGTCCGCTGAAACTCTGTAGACAGCTTTTGCATCAGTTGTTCCGCTACGGTTAATATTTAAGTACCGAGCATCACTGCCATCAACGGTTGCAGTCAGAGTGTCAACTCCCGTAGCTCCAATATTGGTCACGGTGCCGTCAGCGGCCCATTCAAAGCCTTTTGGGAGTCTGAATCTGAGAGTCTTGTTGCCCTCTTCCAGACCGGCTTGTGAATCTTCTTTAACAGTGATCTGTATAGTTTCGGTTCCACCTAATTCTAGGGTGATCTTATCTAAAACTGATAAAGTTACTTCACCACCGGGAATATTAGCTACAGTAACTGTTCCGCTTGGGAACTGGCCGCTTATAGCAGTAATAATAGCCTCAACTGCACCCTGGTCAGCATCAGCAGGAATATCAATACTAGCCAGAGCCAGAGCCAATCTTACATCATCATAGTCAACCGGAGTACCACCGGATAAACCGTCATCAGTAACCGGGATTACATCTACGCGTATTTCACGATCGTTCAGTTTTTCTGCTACACCAACGACTTTACCCCTATACCATGCATTTGCACCGGCAGTTTCATCGTCATTTCTGGATACTGTCAATGCGTTCCAGGTGTCACCTACGTTTCCAGGAAACACAAAATCCTGCGGAAGAGTAACCAGAAATGAGCTTGCTGAAGTTCTTCCCTGCAACACATCAATATTAATAAGAACCGTTCCTAAATCATCATTAGTACCTTTAGCTACAGTAGGAGCGGAAACCACACTGTAAGTGGTTGCTGCACTTGCTGCACCTACGCCTACGAACATGGTTGCCAGCATAGTTAATACTAATACTAGTGCTAATTTTTTACTTGATTTTCTTAGCAAATTTTTTCCCTCCTTATTGAAAATAAATAAGATAATTTCTTGAGGTAATCAGGGCCAAGCCCTATCTGAAAGGTAATCAACGGTATTTCACCGTCCCCGATGCTTTTGCCGTCTCCCCTCCTTTTCCTACCGGCTCGGGTTTATCATAAATTTGTACCGGTTTCCTTAGTCTGGCCTGTCTGGCAATTATGCCATCAGGCACCAGTATTTTTATACAACCTGTTAGACAACATTAATTACAAAAAAGTTCCCGGAAACAGAATTTTTTTTCCATCGGAGAGATAATCCTGTCTTTCTTCCTATTTATGTTTAAGAGTCGTCCCCTTCCTTGGTGGGTGATTGTCATTTTGTCCAATCCCAGCCATAAACGGCAAGGCTTGGATGAAGATAAATCCTTCCTCTTAACACTTAAAACAGCATAAAATGATATAATTACTACTAGCCTTTATGAGGCAGGTATTTATTTGAACTGAGATATTTAACTGATTATGAATTATGAAATAAAATATTTTTTATTGCTTATTAAATAACGGGAACTTTTTCATTAACTGCATTGTCTAATAACTAGTCGGAGTTTTTTCCGATTAGACCAGGAGTGGTTAAGTTTTGATAACTCCAGTCGAGGAATTGATAAAAAGAGCTCAGCAGAATGACCTGCAGGCTTTTGAGGAACTGGTTTTATTGTACCAGGATCGGGTTTTTACCCATTGCTGCCATCTGGCCGGCAATGAACATGATGCTCAGGATCTGGCCCAGGACGTTTTTGTTCAGGCCTACAACAAAATAAGGTCCTTTCGCTTCAGTGCAGATTTCGGCACCTGGCTGCATAGAATTGCGGTAAATTTATGGATCAATCATTTGCGCCGTAATCGGAAAGTGGTTGCCTTGTCCCTGGATGAGCCATTCGCCGGTACTGAAGGTCTGTTGTTCAGAGAATTGGCGGCCAGTCAGGAAAGTCCCCTGGATGAAATGGAACGCCGGGAGTTAAAAGATATGCTGAACTCAGCCCTGGAGAGACTGCATTACGATTACCGGATTGCCTTGGTGCTCCGGGAACTGGAAGGATACAGCTACGAAGAGATCGGCAGCATTACCGGCTGGTCCCTGGGTACGGTCAAATCACGAATCAGCCGGGGCCGGAAAGCCCTGAAAAAAGAATTGTCGCGAGGTCGTTGGATAGATAATTAATGACGAAGGCGTGATCACCTATGAATTGCAAGGAAGCTAAAAACTATATATCTCCATATATGGATGGTGAGCTGGATGGCAGCCTGGCCCAGGAGTTTGCCGCTCACCTGGAGGAATGCGAGAGCTGTCATCAGAGTTATCAGGAAATGGTGCAGATTTCTCGCTTGTTCCAGTCAGCCGGCAAGAACATCATTCCTGCTCCCGAGATTTTCAAGGATTCGGTCATGGACCGCATAGTCGGCAAATCCGGCCATGGACGGGCGGGGATTTTGGTCCGCCTGGGCCGGAGTTGGAAACAGGCGGCGGCCAGTGCGGCCGCAATCGCGCTGCTGGCTTTTACTTCCTATACTTATGCCCTGCCCCCTTTGGTGCAGCTGGCCGAACGTAATGAGAAGCCCCCCATGGTCAGCCAGAATGCCGGCAGCAGCAACCCGGCCGCGAATAGTGGTTCGGATATGGAACCTGTAAATAATGATCCTGGCGTTGCCGACCCGGATTCACAGATAAGCAGCCAGGATAATAATAATAATACTCCCCCCGAGGCCCTATCCGGTTCCCAGGAGCCCGTGAAACCTGAGACAAGTGATGACCCCGCTCCCCCGGTTGGGGAAAATTTGCCGTTTTTATTAAGTGAAGATCAGCGGAATATTAAAACCACCCTGTTAAAGGTTGCGATCCAGACCGATATGGCCTCCTCATATAATAGGGCAGTTGGCGTTGCCCAGGGGTTTGGAGCCCAAATCGAAAATCTGGGGCAGCAGAGCAAGGATGAAATAACTTATCAGCAGGTCAAAATAGTGGTGAATCGGGATAATGAAGCGTCTCTGATGGCAAGTCTTCGCAGCCTGGGTGATATAATCACCGAACAGGATGACTATAAGGATATTTCCACCGCTTACCAGAATACCCTGGATCAGTATTACAATTTGACTCAGGATCGAGCCGGCAGTGATGATGCGGCGGAAATCAGCCGCCTGGAAAGCGAGATAAAATCCCAGGAATACAAACTGGTGGCTTTTCAGCAGCAGGCGGCCAAGGTTACTATAGTACTGTGGCTGCAGCAATAGTAATCATAGGCATCACCGCTCATTGGCAAACCATTAATTGCTGTTATTATTCGCTTCTGTATTAATTCAGGCTGCTTACGAAAAACTTTTCAGCCTGACGGCTTACTATCTTTCGATAGCTCACTTTCAAGTTCCTCCCATTCCGTCCAAGCTGAGTTTTCTTTTAATTGACGCAATTCCTCACTGCTTCAGGCTTCATTAACTTCTGGAATGGTATCGTAATATGCTTGTACCTCGTTGCGCTGGTGTCGATGTACTAAATACTGGACGAAATCGTATACGTTTTTTCCTCATCTTCAGTTAATTGATCGACTCATTTGTTTAATCTTTTCTTATCTATCATGGAGTACTTCACTCCCATCTAATTATCTAAATGTATTATACCTGAGACACATTTAAAACACCCTTAGCTTGAACTACCAAAACACGCTTTCTATAATTTCACCCCTTGAAAAATCTTCGTTTATAAGCTAATCTAATTAATGTAGTAAGGTAGGTTCCATAAGTTAAAAATGGTAGTATGGTAGGATGGTGGGAATATCGACACGTGGTTTTAGTGTGCCGTCGGTGAGATTCCTTGCTGATGGCTTTTTTGGTCTTTTCTCACCCTCCTGAAAGAAAAGGAGGAATAACTAATGATTATTGTTATGGAGCGTTTTGCCCTCAGTGCAGAGATCGAACAGGTAAGCACCCGGCTTAAGGAGCAGGGATTCCAGGTGCATTTGTCTCAGGGGGTTCAGAGAACCATTATCGGAGCTATTGGAGAAGGAATACAGGAAAAGATGGATTCCTTCCAGGTGCTTCCCGGGGTGGAGAAGATTGTCCCCATTGTCCAGCCCTTCAAACTGGCCTCCCGGGAATTCAAATCTGAGCCAACTATAATCAATGCCGGCGGCGCAGTGATCGGCGACGGTTCTATTCAGATCATAGCCGGACCCTGTGCGGTGGAGAGCCGGGAAAAATACCTGGAAATAGCCGCCATGGTTAAGGAGAGCGGTGCCACCATGCTCCGGGGAGGCGCATTCAAACCCCGTACCTCTCCCTACTCTTTCCAGGGATTGGAGCAGGAAGGCCTGGAGATACTGGCAGAAGCCCGGGAACTGACGGGGCTGCCGGTAGTCACAGAGGTCATGGATCCCCGGATGATTGATTTAGTGGCTGAATATGCCGATGTTCTGCAGGTAGGCGCCCGCAACATGCAAAACTACTTTTTACTGCGGGAGCTAGGCCGTATAAATAAGCCTATAATGTTGAAAAGGGGGCCTTCGGCTACCATAGAAGAATGGGTGATGGCAGCTGAGTACATCATATCCAGCGGAAACAGCCAGGTTATCCTGTGTGAAAGAGGCATCCGCACCTTTGAAAAATACACTCGCAATACCCTGGATCTGAGTGCTGTACCTTTAATAAAACAGCTTACTCACTTGCCCATCATCGTCGACCCCAGCCATGGCACCGGTAAATGGAAACTGGTGGAGCCCATGGCCTTGGCGGCTATTGGAGCCGGCTGTGATGGTTTGATGGTAGAGGTGCATCAAAATCCGGCCGAAGCCTTATCCGATGGGCCCCAGTCTCTGACCCCGGACAATTTCCGCCGGCTGGTCACCAAAGTACGCAACATACAAGAAATACTGAGTTCGGCCCGGAATGGAGAATAAGCTCATGGATCAAGAACTAAAGGTTTTTATTATAGGGTTAGGCCTTATCGGGGGGTCTCTGGGTCTGGCCCTGAGAGATTCCCCCCGGGTGGGACAGGTACTGGGTTTTGACCGAGATCCGGAATCTGTGCAAAAAGCGGTGGATATTGGTATTATCGACTGCTCTGCCAGCCTGGAAAGGGGAGCCGGGCTGGCTGATATAGTTTTTTTATGTTCGCCTCTGGGCTCTTATTCCCAACTCTTGGGCATAATAAGGTCAGAACTGCGCCCCGGAACTATTGTTACCGATGTTGGCAGTACCAAGGAAGAAGTGATGAGGCTTTTTCAGGAATTACCTGAGCAGGTATGGGGTATTGGCGGACATCCTATGGCCGGTTCGGAGATAAAGGGCATACAGGGAGCCGACCGCTACCTGTTTGAGAATGCTGTTTACTGTATCACCCCGGATAGCCGGGCGCCCCAGGCAGCACTGGACTTGCTGCTGGAAATACTGAGTGTGACCGGGGCCCGGATTCGGATTATGGAGGCCGGGATACATGATGAACTGGTGGCAACCGTCAGTCATATACCGCATCTGGCCGCGGTGGCCCTGGTTAATCTAACCGAAGGCAGCGAGGACAACCTGATGATGGCAGCCGGGGGATTCAGGGATACTACCCGCATTGCCTCCTCCAACCCGGAAATATGGAATGATATAGTATTCTTTAATCGCAGCCATATTCTGGATAAGCTGGACGGGTTAATAGCAGGTCTTCAGCATTTAAGGGATGCCCTGGCCAAACATGATTTTGCCTATATTGGTCAGGAACTGAGTCAGGCCAAGGAGATACGGGACAGGATTCCCCGGGTGCACCGGGGGCTCTTGCCGGCTTTTCATGATATAGTCTGCATCGTTCCCGATAAGCCCGGTATTATCGGGCAACTGGGTTTGATATTGGGCCAGGGAGATATTAATATAGTTGATATAGAGATACTGCGAGTGCGGGAAGGAGATGGCGGAACTATCCGTCTGGGCGTACCCTCAGAATCAGATGCCTGTAAAGCGGTGGCCATACTCAATGATCATGCCATCAAAGCCTGGAAGAGATGAACGAGGGGGCGGTTTCGCTGGCATATATCCCATGACCATAATGCACTGCTTGGTTCTTAATAAACCAGGTTGGAATTTATAAGGAATCATCCTGTATAAACTCGTTGGACTCTGCTATTTGCAGTCGTCTTTATTATTGATCAAGTAAATGTTATAATTTGCCAGTATAATGAGCTGCTGTAAATAGTAATTCTACCACCAGAGTTTTTTCAATTATTGGCAGCAAAATAAAGATAAAGGAATCATACCAAACTGCAGAATCCATTATTCAACAAACTTAACAAAAGATTAAGAAGATGACCCTCGGGCTCTCGCCGCAGTCATCTCAGGAGGTAAGTAATGAAACGAATATCCAAAGCCAGCTGCCCATTAAAGGGTGAACTTATAGCAGAAGCGGACAAATCCATATCCCACCGAACGGTCATATTTTCGGCTCTGGCCCGGGGTGAATCAGTAATTAAAAATTTCCTGGGGGCGGCTGACACCATGTCTTCATACAGCTGTATGGAGCAGCTGGGGGCAGTAATTACTCGTGAAAAATCCCTTATAAGGGTGAAGGGCAATGGCATAGAAGGTTTGCAGGAACCCCTCAATGTTCTCGACTGCGGAAACTCGGGAACCACTATGCGTCTGCTGACCGGTTTGTTATCAAGTCGGCCGTTTTTCTCCGTTTTAAGTGGGGATGCTTCGTTAAACAACCGCCCGATGAAACGAGTAATAGCTCCTTTAAGCGCAATGGGTGCCGTCATATCAGCCCGCAGACAGGGGAATTATCCGCCCCTGGCAGTGGAGGGCCGAAATCTTGATGGAATCGATTATACTTTGCCGGTAGCCAGTGCCCAGGTTAAATCCGCTATTCTCCTGGCGGGATTGACTGCCCGGGACAACACCTGTATTATTGAACCGGAAAAATCCCGGGATCATACGGAACGGATGCTGAAGGCTATGGGAGCCCATATCTCCGAAGATAAGAATAAAATAACCCTGGAGCCGGGGGCTGATTTATATCCCCAGGAGTTTATTGTACCCGGCGATATCTCTTCTGCGGCCTTCTTTATGGTAGCTGCAGCAACCGTCCCGGGCTCTGAAGTAATGATACGGGGAGTAGGCATCAATCCTACCCGGGCTGGAATCCTGGAGGTTTTACTACAGATGGGAGCCAGGATAATAATTGAAAACCAGGTAATCGTTAGCGGAGAGCCGGTAGCGGACCTGCTGATTTCCGGTTCTCAGCTTCATGCGGTTGACATTTCCGGCGAGATCATTCCCCGGCTGATAGATGAGCTACCGGTTTTGGCAGTAGCCATGGCCGTAGCCGAGGGAACTTCCACCGTACGGGATGCCGCTGAACTGAGGGTCAAGGAAACCGACCGCATAGCTGCCATCACCGGCGAGTTATGCAAGATGGGGGTAAAAGCCACCGCTGAAGAAGACGGATTTATCATAGAAGGAAGCTCTCGTCCCTTATTAGGTGCTAAAGTTGAGAGCCATGGAGATCACCGGATAGCTATGAGCCTGGCTGTGGCTGCTCTGCTGGCTGAAGGTGAAACCTGCATTGCCAACCCGGCGGCAGTAGATATTTCCTTCCCCGGCTTCTGGCAGGAACTCGATAGACTAAGCAGATAGACCAAACAAGGGGACGGTTCTTTTGTTTGCTCATAAGCAAACAAAAGAACCGTCCCCTTGTTTGGTCTTTAAAGTTGGGTTTCCATCCAGATAATGAAGGCGGCGGCTTGGGCGCGGGTGACCGGGGCGTTGCCAGTGCCCATCAATCCTTGCTGATATCCACGGGAGATGGCGGTCCTAACCCGAATGCTCAGGTAATCCGGACGGTAGACTCTTTCCATTATCAGGACCATCTCGGCCCAGCTGACTTCTGCCTGGGGGCGCAAAGTACCATCCGTATAACCTTTAACAACCCCCTGTTCAACTGCTGCGCTAACTGCGCCCAAGGCCCACCAGGGGATGTCCTGGTAATCATTAAAAAATATCCCCCCGCGCCCTGAGGGCGTCCATTCCTGGGAAAGGGCCAGTATTTTTATCAGTTCCACCCGGCTGATAGCCCGGTCCGGCTTGTAGGTCCCGTCCTCGTACCCTCTTACCACTCCCCGGCCGGCTAGTTCTTCGATCTGGCTCCGGGCCGGGTGGTTTTGTATATCGTAAAATGAGATGGACCCGGCTATAACCGGGAATGCCTGAATATCTCTTTCCAAACCGTAGATGCCGCCGGTTTGGGTATTTATAGCCAGGGCCTGAATCCTGCTCTCCCCGTCCAGGAGTTTGTATACTGCACTGAAGTGGCCGCCGGGGTCAACCTGAATAGCCTGGCGGCTGTTATCCTCCCGGTACAGGACAACGCGGTCAGCATTGCTTTCTCCCTGTACGATCAGGGCTCCGTTCAGTGAATTCAGGTTTAGCTGCAGGGTGGGCGAAACCACTCCCTTGCTGTATACTGCTTCCAGGGCAGCCAGGCTGACCCGGTCGGAAGCTCCGGCCGCCAGGGTAGTTACCTTAACCTTCTCCCCGGACAGCAGATCTTCCGGCTGCAGACAATAGCCGTTTTTACTCAATAGGGTAGCCCCGGTATAATAATACTGGGTTCCGTCAGTCATTTCTATGGTCTGGGTCCCTGGATAATAAACCGCGAATTTCATTTCTTCTTCTTTATCAACCTCAGCTATATCGATCCTGCAGACCAGATCATCATCCGATGGGCAGATAAGACGTATCCAGCAGCCTGGAACCAGCATACTGCGATCCGCCAGGCTGCCCCGCCGGAACAGCCCGGTATCCTCATCTATCCTGTACTGGTCCACCCGGTTCTGGTTATCCATAAAGTACAGCGAGTTGTCTCTGCTGTTGAAGTAAATAACTTTGCCGTATTTAATGGTGCTGCTGACTTCAATCTGCAGCAGATTACTGCTGCCCGGCAGCAGCAGCCCGGCAATATGATCTCCCGCCTGCAGTTCATCCAGACCGACATTCCTTCCGTCCCGCTTAATCAGCGTTCCCGGAAAGACATTATAAATGAATCCGGTATTTAATTGTATTGTTTCAGATTGGGTGTCTATATCTGCTGCTACACCGAGTACCAGTTCCCGTTCCACTTTTATATAATTCACCAGGTTGCTGCCGGGAGAGAGCATCAAAGTCACTTTCATTCCCGGCATCAGGTCTTTCAAATCCGCTGTTTCTCCGTATCCATAGGGATAATCCTGGACAGAGCAGTTCACCAGTTTGTTGCTTAAATTTACCGCCGCCCATTTGGTAAGCAGATAGCTATCCTCTTGATGTATCAAGGTCAATTTCCCAGAATCATAGTTATAACCGGCTATGTAGCCGCTCACCTCCTGATAGGCTGCGCTGAGCTGCCATAAAGTCTGGTAAACCGGGTTTACTCTGGCTGTTAACTCTGCTCCGGCGGGAAAGCTGTCCGTTTCTGTCCAAGTCTCTCCATTGACCAGGATCTGACTATCCGCCCCTCCCCTGGAATCCAGGTAAAAACCGCCCTCCCGCTTCTGGCTATTGGCTTCCATGATCAATTTGCCCTCAGAGGTGGATACCATCTGTACGGAAGAAGAGGCCCAGCTGGAGGAAAAGATGTAAGCGGCTCCATTGGCAGCCAAATACAGCTGGCTGCCGGATTTAATATGTTCAGCTGAAGCCTTCTGGCCATCCAGTACAAATCTCTTAACCTGTATCTCCTGCCATTCAATGCTTTGGGAGTCATCGAGAGTTATTTGCTTTTCGTCCAGGCTGTTTATTGTGGCCTGTTTCAGGGCCTGACCGTAAACCAGGGCATACTTCTGCAGGCTGTATCCCTGCCCCAAGTTGCTTCCCCGAACTTTTACAATGTATGTTCCCGGATGTGGAGATGGTATATATACTTGCTCAATATTATTTATCGTATCAGCTTGACCCCGGGACAGAAAATCGTTGCCATGATATACCGTCCCCCCGGGTCCTTCTACTATCAGGTCCAGGTTGTTTACCAGGGCTGAACTGGAACCGCTTGCGGCAGCGGGATCGCTCCAGGCCAGAGTGGCTTTGAAGGGCTGATTGGAATTGCTGACAACCACGCTGAATTGCTGTATTTCACCCTGCTGGAGGCTGGCATTATCCTGCAGCATAAAGGTCTTTTCTTCCAGGGCCAAGACTGTACCGGCTAAATCCAGAATTCCAAATCCTTGGGCTGTGGAGGGCATGCTGTCCTCCAAACGGGCTCCGTTCACCAGCAAGGCCTTAACCAGTGCTGCCGAAGGGGCATCTATCTTCATATCCGTTTTCAGGTATTCCTTCAAGAGGGCAACCGCACCTCCAGTTACCGCAGTTGCCATACTGCTTCCCCCCATCAGGGTGTAGCTATCATTGGCCGCATAATTGCTGTCGATTAAACTGGAGCAGGCAGAAACCACCGCCGAGCCTGGCGCCAGCAGTTCCGGTTTAATTCGGCCATCTCCCGCCGGTCCCAGGCTGGACGAAGAGGAGACTTGATCCGCAAAGCCGGCATCGGGGCTTAAGGCGGGACGAGGAACCTGACTGGAGCCTATGGTCAGGGCATTTTTGCTGTTGGCTTCACTGGTCAGGGAAGCCGTCCCGGGTCCGCTGTTGCCGGCCCCGAACAGGGGGAGAAAATCCGGGTGGTTATATACAAACTTATCTATCTGCGCACTGATACCGGCATAGTAATTGCCGGTCCTTCCCCACCCGTTGACATGAGTTCTCACTCCGGCCTGATAGGCAGGCAGGAACAAGGTTTCTATACTATCCGGCACCTGCAATTGATTGTTGCTGTCCAGGAGCGCCTGAAAATAGATGCTGGCCCCCGGAGCTACCCCGCTGTACTGCCCGTCGGAAGCAGCCCCGCTCCCGGCGATAGTAGCTGCCATATGGGTGCCATGTCCCACCGGATCGTCCGGCAACTCCCGGTCGCTGTATGATTTAAGCATAGCCACCCGGGGCATTTTGCCGGACTCGCTTTGCAAATCAGGGTGAATGTCACTGAGGCTGCCCTTGTCCAGTCCACTGTCAGCAATACCTATAATTTGCCCCTTTCCGGTCAATCTGCCGGAATTCAGTAAATCCAGGGCCGATAATGGCAGGGCATTTATTATCTCGGCCGAGCGATCATTGAGGAATTCTATTCTTTGCCTGGATAATATTGGGCATAATTGTGAGCAAGCCAAATAGATTAGTATCGCAGCAAATAATAATATTGCTGCTTGCTGCTGTCGGCTGATCTTGAGTTTCATATGTAAAACGCTCCCTGTATTCATCAGGTTGTTAAGTATTTTAGTCTTCTATAATTCCTATATTTCATCGTAAAAGTATCCATATGTTAATTTCTATGTTATATTCGCCAATTTCTTACAGTTATCCTGCCAAAATCTGCTGCTAATATATGCTAGTCCAGACATTATTAGCCTGATGTCATATTGGCCTTACCCAAACAAAAGGGGCCTGCCCAGGCAGATTCAGCCAGCAGGGCCGCCCCTTGTGGTTATTATTCAGCTATTTGCCCAGATACTCCAGTATCCCATCGGCGATGGCCTGAGCGGCTCGAGCCTGGTAGCTGCTGGATACCAGCAAGGCATTCTCTTCCGCATTGCTCAGAAAAGATATTTCAGCTAATGCCGAGGGCATTTTGGTCTTAACCAGCACGGTGAAGTTATCCTGTTTCACTCCCCGATCCCGGCGGCCCAGGCTCTTTACCAGCTGATCCTGTATACAGTTGGCCAGCCTGGAACGTTCGGCTTTTTGCCAGAATAAATCGGAGTCGGTTATGGGGGCGTAATAATAGGTTTCCGTTCCATGGGCTTCCGCATTGGTGGCTGAATTGTTATGGATGCTGACAAACAATGCAGCATTCAGGTTATTGGCGAATTCGGCCCGCTCGGTCAGGGTCAGGTAGGTATCATTGGTACGGGTATATTCCACATTAACCCCCCGGCTCTCCAGGATCTGACCAACCCTCAGAGTAATGGCCAGATTGATGTCTTTCTCGTAAGTCCCGAAGCCTATGGCCCCGGTATCTTTTCCTCCATGCCCGGCATCCAGCACTACTACATTGGATCTTGGAGTCTGGCTTTTCTTGCCGGAAGTCAAGCTGATATTAAGGGCATTATCGTCCGGGGTTTGAAATACCCGGTAGTCTTCTATCCCCTTGGTTTTTATTATTAAGGTGGTAATGGGATCAGCGCTGTCCCTCTGGCTGATGGTCATCTTCTCCAACACCGGGCTGATGCTATAGGTGTATTCAGTGCGTTCCAGACCCATAGCCGTAGAGTTTAGCTGGACTTCCAGGGTATCTCCATCTGCGCTGCTGCTGAAATCGCATGCTCCCAGAGTGTAGATGATGATATTATCTTCGCTGCTCCCGGCTACTTCCCGGCTGATCCTGACAATCTGGTTGGGAATGGTCAGGACTTCCTTTTTCCCGCCGTTTTCACTGGCAGTAAGGTATTTGGTTCCGGCCGGCAGGGTAATCTTGACTGTGGTATGGCCGCTTTCGTTGACTGCCGTAAGATTGAGTTTGCCTGACCCTATTGATTCTGTAAGGCCATCATCATTTATAACCGTCTTGCTGCTTATTTCGTATATTATCTGGCCGGATGTTTCCTGTAGGTTGGCCTTTATCACTGAACCTGATTCCATTACTATTTTGATACCCTCATCACTGCGACTGGAAGATATCCATATTTTCTCGGCCGGAATATATATAGGCTTTACTGATCCCGTATTTGTATCGGTATTTTCAGTATTAGCGAAGCTTTCTCCTTGTTCAGCTTCCCAGGCTACATTTACTACCCAACCCGCTACCCAGGCGGTGGTTCCGGAACGGCTGACCTGATACCAACCATCCTTTTCGGCCAGTACAGCCAGCTTCTCTCCTTGTAAGGCACTGTCAACCGAATTGTACCCGGTGGACGGCCCGCTGCGCAGGTTCACTTTTGACTCGCTGACCACTACTGTCCTAACCTCTCCGGATGCACTGCTGCCCGAAGTGCCAGAGCCGGCAGTCCCGGCGCTGGTGATATTAATGGTCCGGGTTGACGCCTCCCAAGCAACGGTGCCGCCAAAGGCTTCCCCTACAAATCGCAGAGGAGCCAGGGTCCGGTCCTGATAAATTTTAGCCGGAACATCCAGGGGCCACTCTCGGCCATTAACTGTGGGCTGGGTTGATCCTATAGGCAGTACCACGGTAGTATCGCCTTTAACTGCGGTTACGGTACGAGTACTGTTATTCCACTCTACACTTGCTCCCATGGCCTCAAAAATCGCCCTGAGGGGCACCAGGGTTCGTCCATTTTCTATTGCTGGCTCTACCTCAAAACTCAGTTTCTGACCATTCAGATAAACCACCGGGTTCCCGGCGCTGACTGTAGTTGCGGGTTTATTTGTTTCAGCTGACTGACTACCTGAACTACTGCTCCCGACAGTACCGGCGGCATTGAATTTCTCCACCAGGAAGGCCGCTACGTAACAATTAACTCCATCCGCATTTCTTACCTGGTACCACTCCCCGGAAGTGCCCAGGCAGGTTAACAGCTCGCCTTTCTGGGCCTGAGCCACTCTATCGTAGCTGGTGCCCGGTCCGGAGCGCAAATTAACCGGATCTCCGATAACTCTAAGTTGTTCGGTCTGTTGCAAATCCATCAGAGAACTGCTGACCCATCCGGTCAAGCTGCCCTTGCTGATCTTGTACCAATCACCCTGAATTTCCAGTATCTGCACTTCCGTCTCCTGAAGCAGATTTCCGGCCACGGTATACTCGGTGCCGGGGCCTGATCTTACATTAACCACTCCCCCGGTAATTACCGCAGTGGAAGCCGATACTGATCCACTCCAGGCCAATAGAAGCATCACCGTTATCAGAGATAATATAAGCAGGTTTCTTATCCTGCAGACAGGCATTTTATCCAACATAAACATTCTCCTCCATAAAAACTCCCGGGCGCAAGCATCAGAGGCGAGTATAAACCATAAGCGTTATATTTTACCCTTCACTGCACCTGTAGACGGTCTACTTTTTTTATCGACAGGCCATTGAAAATACTTTTACTGTGGTTATCGGGAAATGAGTGCGTATGCGACTCTGAGGGTCAACCGCTGCCGATTAACTCCAGAAATAGGCGGCATGGTAGTTTCCTCTGCCCTTCCTCATCCCATCTAATTCGACAAGTTATTGGCTCAGTCCTCCCATTTCGGGCTGACAAAACCATCCAGGCCACTTTTTTCCTGATAATAGTATATATACTTCTATCTTAACCCAAATCTTGCAGTCAATTAACAAATTTTTGCAAAAAAACAAAAGGCCCCCCGGCCTTCAAATTGCATTGTATTTATAGCTCTGAACCAGTGGATTCTTCTACCGAATTGTAATATTCTTCCTGGCTCTCAGGGTCTTCCTGGCGTTCATCCCAGTCCTCATCTTCCCAGTGACCTTTTCGCTCTTCATCCCCGGAATCATAAATCCAATCGCGGTCAGTATCATACCCGGTATCAATATCATTATTGCCGGGACTGGGCAGACCGGACCTTTCATCCTCCGGATCTTCCTCATCGACTAGGGCATCTTCATTGGAAGGCGGTACATAGGCGGGCAAAGGGGAAGCCTGGATAACTGCTACAGTTTCACCCTCAAATAATCGGTCCAATAAGCCTGTCGCCTCCTCACGGTCGGCGACCCAATAACTCTGTTCCATGACGCCTTCATGGTTATAGACATCGTAAAAATATCCCGGCAAAGTCTGGGCAGTAACAGATGAAGCCGTAAATCCCGGAGCCCAACTGGCTATTCTCAGCATATCCCGGATGCCCAGGTTAGTATTCACAAAGCCCCTGGTCTCTTTCAGCAGGGCCGGCAGCTTGGGTATGGTCCGAGCCTGCAGCAATTCGTCGGCCAGTGCTACCAGGAATTCCTGCTGATGAGCGGTACGTTCAATGTCTCCGAATTGGTAGTTCCGGTAGCGAACAAAAGCCAGGGCCTGATACCCGTCCAGTTTCTGCAGTCCGGGGTACAAATCTATTCCTTCACTGGGTTTGTACATTCGTTGGGGCACATTAATGCTAACCCCTCCGATGGTGTCAATGATGTTTTTGAAACCGTTAAAATCTGCTTCGACATAGTAATCTATATTGAGATCCATGAATTCCTCTACTATCTTTACTGCATATGCCGGGCCGCCGACAAAATTGGCGGTGCATATCTTATCCAGGGGACTGCCGGGAACATTAACCCTGGTGTCACGAGGTATGGAAATCACTACCGCCTGGTCCAGATGGGGGTCGATGGAAACCAGCAGCATAGTATCGGAACGAGAATTATCCTCTCCCGGTCGGGCATCTACACCCAGCACCAGAATATTGGTCCTTTCCCCCTCCTGCTCTTCCAGCATCATCTCCTGGTCAGCATCCGCTGAATCTGTGCCATTGTTGCTGGCCTTCACATAGGCGCTGATAGCGGAGCCCATACCGAAAAACAGTAGGAACACCAGCATGGCGCCAGCAATATATCTGGCATATAATACAGATTTTTTCATTAATTCCACCCCTGAATCGGCTTTCCAGATTCTACAACTCTGCTTTGCTGGGCTTACCCTTGGGTAAAACCGCCTTCTCCGCTTCTTGGTTCTCCCCAGTCAACAACCCTACTTTATCAGCTCCCATAACAATAATCAGCAGCAGCAAGCCCAACCCCAGCATGGCTTTAGGATCGGTTATAAAAGTTAGTGTAATAGCCACTGCACTAAAAAACCCACTGATAAGGTATATGGTGAAAACACTCCGCCGGTGGCTCATCCCCAGAACCATTAAGCGGTGGTGCAGATGATCTTTATCTGGTTTAAATATCGGAGTTTGTTTGTGAATCCTTCGCAATATGGCAAAAAAAGTATCGAAGATGGGTATGCCCAGGATCACGATAGGTATAAACAGGGATATCAAGGCAGCACTCTTGGCTGTGCCCATAATAGCGATGCAGGCCAGTACGAAACCCAGGAAGTTGGAGCCTCCGTCTCCCATGAAGGTCCGAGCCGGATAAAAATTGTAAGGCAAAAAACCTGCGATTCCCGCAGCCAATATAAACGCGGTCACGGCTACCAGTGCCTGTCCTTCTACCAGGGCTACTATCCCCATGGTAACAGCAGCTATGGCTGATACCCCTCCGGCCAGGCCATCCAGCCCATCTATCAGGTTAATGGCATTGCTGACCCCTACAATCCAGACCAGGGTCAATGGCAAGCTGAAGTAACCCAGAAACAACATTCCGTCAAAGGGATTGGTCAGAAACTCCACCATTACCCCAAAATACATGGCCACCCCGGCTGCAGCACATTGGCCCAGCAGTTTCACCCAAGCGGAGAGTCCGTACATATCATCCAGCATACCCACTATAAATACTATGCTGGCACCGATAATCAAGCCCGTGAAGGGTCCCTTTACACCAACATAGAACAGCATAGCAAGCAAAAAGGATATGTAAATAGCCATACCGCCCAGTCGAGGCATGGCATCCTGATGTACTTTTCTCTCATCCGGCTGATCTATGGCTCCCAGTTTAAAAGCTAGTTTAATCACCCATGGCATGGATACTAAGGTAACGACAAAAGCTGCTAATATAACCAAAAATGCTGGAAATTCCAACATAAATAAACATCCTCCCCGATCCTGCGCTAGAATTATTCTAACACCGCCTGCCAAGCTTGTCTATATAACAGGCCGGGCTGATCCTCCTCCTATAGACTTGGCCCCGGAGTTTATACTAATTATATACAAAAACTTGCCCTATAGCTTAAGGATAAATTTGTATGTATTCTCAAGCTGTACGTGGTATTTGCAGTTTATCTTTGCTATACTGTGGAAAGTATAAAATTTGTAGAGGGGGATGGCCCGAATGATAGACGAAAAAGGGCGAATATTTGGCAAAGTGAGTATAGTAGACCTGGCCATTCTACTGGTAGTACTGGCTCTGGTGTTTGCTTATTTGTATAAGGATCGGGCTGCCGATGTCAGTTCTGAAGCTAAAACCATTGTGGTTAAGGTGGTCTGTCCCAACGTATATCCCGGGGTGGAAGACAACCTGCAGGTGGGGGATACCCTGGTGGCCAGCGGTGCTCTTACTGCAGTTAAGATTACGGAAATGGAAGTGGAACAGGCCAACTGGGTGGCGGCTGACGATGCCGGTCAGATGATATTATCCAAAAACCCGTTTCGCAAAGATATTTTTCTTACCCTGGAAACCACAACTTCCCAGGTATCTCCCTCTGAAATAACTTTTGCCGGACAAAAAGTCCGGGCGGGGAAAGAAGATTTTTATGTTAATACCCAGAAGGTTTCCCTGATATCTACAGTTGTTTCAGTTGCGGTAGAGCCCTAGTTTTTCGGAGCCAATTATACTTTGATTTCACGCTGGAGGCGAGTGGATTTTGGATCAAGTTAAAGCCAAAGGCCGGGGACTGGAACTCTACCTGGTGGTCTTATATGTTATCATGGACTGGTTTTTCCGTCAGGTGGCCTTTACTTCACTGCAGGGAATATGGGACGAACTGCTGTTTATTTTTATAGTGGGCATCTGGATCTATCGGACAGCCTTGGAACGATTACGCCCCCAGGGCAGCAGCTTGTTGCTGCCGATACTTGTCTATGGGGCGGTAATGGTATGCCTTTTTTTGATCAATTCTCCTAATGATGTGGTAGCCCTGGAGGGTATCAGGGTCATGCTGCAGTACGTTTTCTTCTTTTTCCTGGGTTACAACCTGTTGTTCAGCCGGGTACAGGCCAAAACTCTGGTAGATGTTTTTCTGCTGGCCTGCGCCCTGGTGGCTTTATATGGTATCTATCAATATTTTACCGGGGTGGAGATACCCCTAGGTTGGGTCGACAGCAAAGAAACCTCGATCACTACCCGGGTTTTTTCCATCATAGGCAGTCCCAACATACTGGGGAGTCTGATGGTACTGGCTTTGCCCCCGGCTTTTGCCATGTATTTTACCAGCGGCAGCGCCTTCAAGAAGCTGGTTTATGCCGGCTTGCTTCTGGTTCTGGCCGCCTGTCTGGTCTTCACTTTTTCCCGGGGTGCCTGGCTGGCCTTTATACTGGAGGCAGTGTTGCTGGGTTTATGGGTGGACCGGCGTATTATCATCGCCATGGTGCTTCTGGCGGTGTTAACTCCGGCCCTGATGCCTACTGTTTACGACCGTCTGGCTTACATGACCAGTCCTGAGTACCTCATTTCTTCCGAAAGAGGAGGCCGATTGGGCCGCTGGGATAAAGCACTGGATTACTGGCAGACTTCTCCGGCGGTAGGGGTAGGACTGGGAGAATTTGGCGGGGCAGTTGCTGCCCGCTATTATCCCGAGGATAGTTTTTATGCTGACAACTGGTATTTAAAAGTAGGGACCGAAACCGGCTGGGTAGGCTTGATGGCTACCCTGACCCTGATGGTGCTGGCCTTGAGAAAGGCTCGCCGGTCCCTGGATATAACCCGGGATGATTATATCCGCTATATGGGACTGGGGATTCTGATCGGTATGATCGGGGTCCTGGCTCACAACTGTGTAGAAAATGTATTTGAGGTACCTATGATGGCCTCCTATTTTTGGTTTTTCCTGGGCTTGGTAATGGCCCTGCCATATTTGTCCGCTTCATCCCCACCCCGGGAGGAAGCATAATCGGCAGTCAGTCATGAATGAGGCCCAATCAATGGCTTTTGCGCCAATGATTTTTTATGTAACCAGCCAGGACCTATTAATCATATAAAGGTATAAGACCGGAGGAAGTTTTTTGGATATTGTTTGTATTTCATCAGTAGATTGGGAACCACTGTGGACCAGAAAGCAGCAGATCATGTCCCGTCTGCCCAAAAATCACAGGATATTATACGTAGAACCGCCTATTTCTTTTCTTTCCCCGTACAAGGACCCCGGGGTAGCTTTTAAGAAAGAAATAGCCCGGTCAGGAATCAGACCGTTAAATGACAACATCTGGCTTCTTTCTCCGCCGGTGGTATGGCCCTTTGGCAGTCGCTGGGCGGGAATAAATGTTTTGAATCAGCAAAAAATAGCCCGATCCGTCAAGGCCGCCATGCAGCAGCTGGGTTTCAGCCGCAGCATTTTATGGACTTACCTGCACACCAGCTGTGATTTGCTGGGCAGATTGGACGAGGTTTATCGAGTTTATGATTGTGTTGACGAGCACTCGGCTTACGCGGGCTTTAACCCTAAGCTGGTCAAGGCCATGGAGCGAAAACTCCTGCAAAGCTGCGACCTGGTCTTCTGTACCGCCCGGGGCTTGTATGAAAGCAAGCAGGCTTATGCCAGGAGGATATTCCTTTCCCCTAATGCGGCCGATATCCAGCATTTTGGCCAGGCTGATGGGGCTGAAACTCCCCTGGCGGAAGAACTCCGGCATCTGCCCCATCCCATTCTTGGGTTTGTCGGGGCCATAAAGGAATGGATTGATCTGGAGCTCATCAGCCATATAGCCCGTAATTTTTCGCAGGGATCGGTGGTCATGGTGGGACCGGTAGGAGCAAATATTGATATATCCAGGTTTAAACAGCAAAACAACATTCATTTCCTGGGTCACCGGGATAGGCAGCTACTGCCCGGTTACCTGAAGGGCTTTGATGTATGCCTCAACCCTTTTCGTGAAAATGAGCTTACATCTACCGTAAGCCCCCTCAAATTCTATGAGTACCTGGCCTCTGGACGTCCGATCGCTTCGGTGCCAATGCCGGAAATATCGGACTTTTCCGAACTGGTTGAGTTCGGACGCGGAGTGGATGGCTTTACTGCCGCCATAAACCGGGCCCTGGCAGATACCCCCTCCCGGAAGACCGCCCGCCTGGAACGGGCGAAGGAGAATTCCTGGGAAAGCAGAGCCGAGTTTATGATAGAAACCATAGAACGATATTATAATGAAAAGTACTGCTAGTTAACTATTATTGGAGGACGTTGCCATATGAAAAAAGTATGCATGTTTGGATTGGGTTTCGTGGGCCTTCCCCTGGCCTTGAGTTTCGCCATGCGAGGGTGTCAGGTAACCGGGGTAGATATCGATGAAAAACTGGTATCTGATCTTAGCCGGGGCATAACTCATCACCTGGAGTCCTACGAGGGCCGGAACATACAGGATATACTCCGTACTCAGCTGGATCAGGGCCGTTTTCGGGCTATAATCGATGGTGGGCAGGCTATGGGGGAGTGTGACCATATAATTGTAACCATTGGCATCCCGGTAGAGAGTCATCAGCACGATATTACTCCTCTGCTCGAGGTTTGCCGTACCGTAGGCGCCGGGCTTAAGCAAGGGGACCTGGTGCTGATCAGAAGTACGGTCATACCCGGCACTACCCGGGATATTATCCTGCCCTTGCTGGAAGAGGAAAGCGGTCTTAAGGCGGGCCAGGATTTCTTTCTGGCTTATTCTTCGGAGCGCATCGCGGAAGGGCGCGCCTTTCATGAATTTGAACACATGCCCGCTGCTCTGGCCGGAATTAACCCTGCCAGCACCGAAAAGGCGTTTGATTTAATGTCCATAGTTACCCGGGCTCCCATTACCCAGGCCAGCTGCATGGAGGTGGTGGAAGCCTCCAAGGTGATAGAAAATATCTCCCGGGACGTGGACATCGCTATGGTCAATGAATTTGCCCGCTTTTGCAAAGGCATGGGTATAGATATATTCGAGGTAGTAGCAGTCGCCAACACCCATCAAAGGGTTAATCTGCTCAATCCGGGACCCGGGGTGGGCGGGTACTGCCTGCCCAATGCCCTTTTCTATCTATTGCCCAAAGCCGAGGAGGTGGGAGTAAGTCTTAATCTTCTAGCCACTGCCCGCCAGGTTAACGAGGCCATGCCCCGCTATGTAGCGGATCTGGTTTTGCGTAATCTTAAGGTTCCTCCCTCTCAGGCTCGCATCGCGGTACTGGGCCTGGCTATGAAAGACTATTCCAATGATGATCGAATGAGCCCGGCCCTGGGAGTGATCGAGGCACTGCAAAGCGCGGGCTGTACCGTTAAAGCCTTTGACCCGGCAGTCCCGGCCAGCTATGATTTTAAAGTGAACAGCCTGCATGAAGCGGCAGCAGGTGCCCATGGCATGGTCCTGCTGGCTTTGCAGAACGGCATTGATTTAATGAACCTGGACCTGCTGCGGGAACTTATGGATTCGAATTCCCAGCCTTTCATCGTAGATACAAAAAATTATTATGAACCTGTCCTGCTGCGGGATAAGGGATTCCGGCTGGAAAGAATTTAACCCCGGATATATAGCCGGCCCGGACTCCAGCCGGGGGTTAAAATTAACGGACTGCTTCGCGGGAGCAGACTGGTTAGGGTGAGTATAATTTCTAAGAAGACTGTTGCCAGAGCGGCCGGGGTCATACTGGCCATTAGCATTATCGGGCGGCTGCTGGGTTTTATACGTGAACAGGTGATAGCGGCCCGGTTTGGAACCAGCATGTATACTGATTCCTATTTAATGGCTTTTACCCTGCCCAACCTGATATACGTTATCATCGGAGGAGCGCTGGCTACCGCTCTGATTCCTGTTTTTACCGAGGTAATGGTGAAATCGGGGAAAACTGCTGCTTCACGCATGGCCAGCACCATCATCAATTCCAGCGTTTTGGGCATGCTCCTGCTCTGTGCCCTGGGCATCTGGGCGGCACCGGTACTGGTGGCCGGAATCGCTCCGGGCTTTTCGGGTGAAACCAGCCTGCTGACTATCAAACTCAGCCGCATCATGTTTCCCTGTATACTTTTTATGGCTCTATCGCTGCTGCTGGGGGGAATATTGAATGCCCTCAAGAATTTTGCCATACCGGCCTTTACTTCGGTAGCCTTCTCAACGGTTATCATTGCTGCGGTATATATTCTGGTTCCGGCCTGGGGTATCTTCGGACTGGCTGTCGGCACCCTGCTGGCTACCATGGCCCAGGTTATGATTCAGCTGCCCGCCTTGAAGAAGCAGGAAATCACTTACTGCCTGGAGATGGATTTTTCCCAGCCGGGGGTACGACGGGTATGGGAATTGATGGCACCGGCCATGGTAGGTATTTCCATCAATCAGTTATACATAACCATAGACCGTATACTTGCCTCGGGACTGGTGGAGGGCAGCATCTCTGCTCTGAATTTCGCCAATCGGCTGATGTTTTTGCCCTATAACCTTTTTGTAGCGGCCATCAACACCGCAGTTTTTCCCACTCTCTCCGAACAGGCGGCAGCAACTGATTATGAGGCCATGGGACGCACCACGGTATTTGGTCTGAATTTAATTGCCTTTTTTACCATACCGGCGGCGGTAGGTCTGTTTGTGCTGGCAGAACCTCTGGTCAGACTACTCTTCGAGCATGGTGCTTTTGACAGCCGCTCTACTCAGATGACGGTTTTTGCCCTCCACTTCTATGTACTGGGACTTTACTCCCAGGGGGCTTATAATATGATGAACCGGACCTTTTTTGCCCTGCAGGATACTCGGACCCCGGTGAAAATAAGTCTGTTTACCGTATTCCTTAATCTGGTTTTTTGCCTTATTTTGATCGGACCGCTGGCCCATGGAGGTCTGGCTCTGGCTACCGCTATAGCGGCCACCTGTAATATGATCATAGTATATTATGTTTTGCGCCGGCGGCTTCCTGCTCTGCCGGAGAAACAGCTTTTCTCCACCCTGGGCAAAATAATACTGGCATCCCTGGTGATGGGTGCAGCAGTCTATATATCCAACCATTACCTGGGAGGATTCTGGGACAGCAGTTATCTGAAAAACCAGATCATGCAGGTCGGCCTTTGCATGCTGCTGGGCATATTTACCTACGGGGCAATAGTATTGCAGATGCGGATTGAGGAAGTTGATTATATTAAGCATAGGATTATTAACTTCCTGCGCTCCAGGAGAGCTGCTTAATTTGTGAGGTATGATTGCGGTGGGGTTCAAGAGAGACTAAACAGCCGCATGGCCAGCCAAAGGGAAATTTACAGAAAGGAGCCTGATCATGAAAATAGCACTTTCGGGCTATTATGGTTTCGACAATGCCGGGGATGAAGCCCTGCTATCGGCCATATGCCATACCATTCAAAGCATTGAGCCCCGGGCTGATTTTGTAGTGTTTTCGGGCTCCCCGGACAGAACCTTACAGATGCATGGTCTGCGCGCAGTCAACCGGATAAATCCCTGGCAGGTTATCAGGGAATTATTAAGCTGTGACCTGCTGATCAGCGGCGGTGGCAGTCTTCTGCAGGATGTGACCGGGCCTCGTTCCCTGCCCTATTACATCAGCATCGTGGCCCTGGCCAAGGCTCTTAATAAACCGGTTATATTCTATGCCCAGGGTATTGGTCCTATAAACCGCAAAATCAGCCAAACCCTCATGCATGCCATAGCTAATAGGGTGGATTTGATTACCCTGCGGGACGAAGATTCCCGGCTCTTGCTGAAGCAACTGGGGGTAACCCGACCTCCGATCAAGATTACCGCCGACCCGGTCTTTGCCCTGGAGCCCTCCGAGGCAGATTATAAGCAGGCCGAAATCCTGCTGCAGGAACTGGGCCTGGCGCCTGAGGGGAAAAAGGCGGGCGTCTCAGTTCGTCACTGGAAAGATTTAGAGGGATACCAGGGTAATCTGGCCCGGGTCCTTGATCAGATGGCGGAGAACGACTACCAGATAATATTTATCCCTATGGATTATCCCCGGGATGGGGAAGAATCCCGCCGGGTGGCGCGGATGATGAAGCAGCGCAGTTTTGTTATCGACGGTCACCTCAACAGCGGGGAACATATCGCCTTAATATCCAGACTGGATCTGTTGATCGGTATGCGGTTGCATTCCTTAATCTTTGCTGCCACCCGCGGCGTGCCTTTTGCCGGAATCTCTTATGACCCTAAAGTTGATGCATTTTTAAAGTCCTTTGGCCTGGAAGCTCTACCCCAGGAGGCTGAGGCTATGAAAGCTGCATTGGAAGACCTGCTGCACGACCCCCGAATCCAGGAGAATATATCTGAACGGGCCCGGGATATGCGCCTGAGGGCAATTGATAACGCCCGCCTGGCTCTGTCACTGATTAATTGAAGTCTTTTGCGGCTGGGCCTTTGGCTGGAGCCGATAGCAGCAATTTCTGGGAGAATCTAAGGTAAAAGCAAAGCCTGATAGACATCTTCCACCTGTCGGGCCATTCTCTGGGGGGAAAAGTATTGGAGGGTTTCTTCCCCTTTAGTGCTAAGCTGACTGGCCAGTTTGGGATCTCTCAACAGCTTTATAATTGCTGCCGCCAATCCCTTTGTGTCGCCCGGCTCCACCAGCAGCCCATTTTCCTGATCCCGAATGATTTCCTGAATCCCCCCGATATTGCTGGCCACCACCGGCACCTGGAAATACATGGCTTCCAGTACCACCATACCCAATCCCTCCATCAATGAAGGAACACAGAGCAAATCCATTACCCCGTAAATATCTTCGATAGGGCTGTAATAGCCGGGCATAATGACCTGCCCTTCCAACCCTAGATCTTTAATCCAGTTCTCTATGGCTTCCCGGTATATCCCCTCCCCGATTATCAAGAACTGGGCGTTAATCCCCTGGTCCAGCACCTTCCGGGCTGCTTGCAAAAAGTATTTATGTCCCTTGACCGGATGCAGCCTGGCTACCATGGCTACTGTGGGCTTATCCGGAGCCAGACCCAGTTCTCTCCTGGTTTCCTGGGCCTGACGCGGCCGGGCATACCTGGAGGTATCCAGGCCATTATGTATTACTTCAATTATCTGCTCGGGGACTCCCATAGCCAGTATTTCCTGCTTGATAGCTCTGGAAATGGCGATAAACCGGTTGGTATATTTGTTGGTGGTCTTGGTCAGAAACCTGGCCATCATGGCTTTATAAATGGAATCGTAGTCATAACGCAGGACACTATGGAAGTGGGTAACAACCGGCAGCCCCTCTTTGAAGGCTGCGGTCCGGGCCACCAGATTGGCCCTGACCCCATGGGTGTGAACCAGATCGATTTCGTTACTCAACAGGTATTCCCGGATGGGTTTAATGGTATTCAAATCAAACTTATGCCGCATGAGAATTACTTCTGCCTTGAAGCCGTGCCGAGCCGCCATTTCAGCAAAAGGTCCCTGGCACAAGCATATCAGTTGGACTTCATACTGCTCTTTATCAAGGAGTTTCATCAGGCTTAAAAGCAGCTCCTCCGCTCCTCCCAGTTCTCCTCCGCCTATAAAGTGCAGTATGCGTTTTTTATCCCCAACTTGTTTCATAAAGACTCCTGATCCTTTCCCGAAAGGTAGCCGCCGCTGCCCTTTCCAGCATGAAATATCCCCTGATGGCCAAAGACAATCTGATTGGAACTGCCCTGATCAATCAGTATTTCCCCACCATCGGAAGAAGGATACCACCAGACTTCCCGACCAGAGGCCGGGAATTTTGCGCCATAAAGGTATGCTGAGTCCGCCCAGAGCCAGGGCGGTTTCAATCAGGTTCCGGCGCAGGCTGTAATCATGGAAAGCTATATCCATGACCAGATAAAAGAATATCAGGATGCCCAAAAATCCGGCCAGGTCCCGGCCGGCTATGCCTCCTGCCGCTATCTGGCGCAGGCTGTCTCCGATTTTATACAAGACCCTTAATCCAGCTTCCAGGACCCGGTTGCTGACATGATAAAGGCAAGATGAACTGATATAATCCGCCCGCTCTTCTTCCGGATCTGAAACCAGCCATCCCATTATCAGGCTGCTGCTGAGCAGCCGGTAAAAAAGACTGTGTCTAAACATGGAATTCCCCTCCTGCTGTTGCCATTGGGTGTTCATAATCTGTTCCATAACCAGGCCCAAAGATGTCCACTACGGTTCTCGCAGTTATTGTTCCCGGGGACGAAGGGTAGGAAACATTATAACATCACGGATGGAAGCCATGCCGGTCATTATCATCACCAGCCGGTCAATTCCTATACCCAGCCCTCCGGCTGGCGGCATGCCGTATTCCAGGGCATTTATGTAATCTTCATCCATCATGTGGGCTTCGGCATCTCCTCCGGCTCTCTTTTCCACTTGCTTCTGAAACCGCTCTTTTTGGTCCAGAGGATCATTCAATTCCGAAAAAGCATTGGCGATCTCCCGCTGCATAACAAAAACCTCAAACCTATCGGTCAATTCCGGATGCTCTGCGTTGCGCTTGGCCAGGGGAGATATTTCCACCGGATGGCCATAGATGAAAGTAGGCTGAATCAGTTTCTCTTCCACATATTCTTCAAAAACCTCGTTTATGATCTCTCCCCGAGTGCTCTGATGGGATATCTCCATTCCCAGCTGCCGGGCCGCAGCTACAGCTGCCTCATCAGTTATAATAGCCTTAAAATCCAATCCGGTATATTCTTCTATGGCTTCCAGCATGGTCATCCGCTTCCAGGGAGGCATGAAATTGATAACATGTCCTTCGTATTCTGCGTTCATACTGCTGTTGACCTTGAGCATTACCGCGGATATCAAATCTTCTGTGAGCTGCATCATCATATCGAAGTCGGCATAGGCTTGGTAAATCTCCAGCATGGTAAATTCCGGATTATGTTTGGTGGATATCCCTTCGTTTCTAAAACTGCGATTTATTTCATAGACTTTCTCCAAACCGCCCACAATAAGCCTCTTCAGATAAAGCTCCGGCGCTATACGCAGATACAGGTCCATGTCCAGGGCGTTGTGATGGGTAATAAAAGGACGCGCAGCTGCGCCGCCGGCGATGGGCTGCATCATGGGCGTCTCTACCTCCAGAAATCCCCGATTATCCAGGTAATTTCTGATTTCTTTGATAATGCGGCAGCGTTTTATGAAGACTTCCTTGACTTCCGGGTTTACAATCAAGTCTACATAACGCTGCCGATATCTTAATTCCACATCTTTAAGACCATGCCATTTTTCCGGCAGCGGGTTGAGGGATTTGGCCAGGTAAGTAAGGTCCCTTACATGTACACTGATTTCACCTTTTTGAGTGCGAAATACTTCTCCTTTTATACCCAGGATATCCCCCATGTCCAACTTTTTGAACAACTCGTATTTCTCTTCTCCGATATCATCTTTCCTGAAATACAGCTGCACCTGGCCGGATAAATCCTGAATATTGGCAAATCCTGCCTTGCCATGACGCCGTTTGGACATTATCCTTCCCGCGATGGCAACCTGCTGTCCCTCCATGACGTTAAAATTATCTATGATTTCCTGCGCCATCGCATTACGTTCAAATTTACTGCCGAAAGGATCTATACCCATATCTCTCAATTCCTGCAGCTTCTCCAGCCGAACCTTCTTTAATTCGTTAATATTCTGTTCCTGCCCAGACATGATAACACTTCCTTAATATTATGCTTATAACGCTGATCTGCAACCACTGTAAGCCCGGGCCCGTCAACTCTACTGCCTTATTGAGCAGGCTGCATTATTAGATCCGACTCCAGCTTTCAGGCTGACTACCTCTCGACCTTCACTATCTTGTACTTGATGGTACCGGCAGGGGCTTCAACACTAACCTCTGCATCTACTGCCTGGCCTAGTATAGCTGCTCCTACCGGGGATTCATCCGATATCTTGCCGTCCTTGAGTTTTGATTCAACTGATGAAACCAGGGTCACTACTACCTCCCGGCCGGATTTCATCTCCTGCAGAGTAACCTTGGAGCCCAGAGATACCACATCAGTTCTTATATCCCGTTCCTCCATCAGACGAGCATTCTTGAGGGTGTTTTCCAGACTTATTATTTTCCCTTCAATAAAAGCCTGTTCGGTTTTGGCATCTTCGTACTCGGCGTTCTCCGATATATCTCCAAAAGCAATGGCCTGCTTGATACGTTCCGCCACCTGTTCCCTTCTTACCGATTTCAAATGCTCCAATTCTGCTTCCAGCTTAGCCAAGCCCTCTTTGGTTAATAAAATATCTTTTACTTCCGCCATCCAATCGCTCCTAACCTATAAAGTTAATAAGCGAGTTCCCCCTCGCTTGGAATTCCTGGTATTAAGATACACCGTAATTGACCGTATTTAACCTATTAAGGTATTTTAAAAAACTCATGCCGCCTTGTCAAGGAATAGATGCCACAGACCAGCCTGATTTCCTATTTCCTCCAGCTGCTGAAAGTATTCATCTTTCCCCATAAGCATATCTTGTTCTCTACCCCGGCTAGAAAATCCTTCCTGTCTGAGCAAACATGACTCCAAAATAGGTGCCAAAGTGCTCAAAGAAGGATGCACCTGGCTGTTTTCCAGCCTGATTTCCAATTTCGAAGCCAGTCCCTGAGTATCGTTGGTCAGCTTTAGCAGCAGGAGATCCGCTATCCCCATGGACAGGTTCTGATAGCGGCTGTCAAATATTATAACCAGATTGCCCCTTTCCCATTTGTAAGGATTTATCTGGCTGTTGCTAACCGCGTGGCCTTTTTCATACATCAGCCGGTAGGTCATTATTTCATACCTGGCCGGACAGGTATTTTGGATGGAAACCGGCACCGACAGGTGGCTGACGGTCTCCACAAACCGGTCTAAACCGGGAATCTCTCCCACCAGAATTAGCTTGTTGATATGGCGGCAGGAGAGGGCATGTTTAATAAAGGCATAGGCCAGGGCCTTGATAAAATTATCCCCAAAAACTAAAGAGAATCCGTCCTCGACCATAAAAAGCTGCTTTAAACGCCGATCTACCGCCAGAGCCTGTAAATCAAAATCCCGGGCTACTGCACAGGAGCGCTGGAACAGCATCTTCTGTTTATCTTCTTCCAGCAAACGAACATTACCTGAACCCAGAGGCAAAACAATATTGCATCCCTGACAACGGATGTCCGGTATTTCGATCAGGTTTTTAACCCGGGGGGAAAAAACATAGGGGGTTAGTCTGTCCAAAAAACCTTTTTGGTAGAGCACCCCCCGTTTATCCCGGTTTATTAAATTAAAAAAGGCAAAGTCAATCATACATCATATGTCTCCAGATCAACCACCCCGGGCTTCATATTCAGTTCACTCAACACCCGGTAATAATCTTCCGGGGAAATTTCCTCCAGGGGTCTGCCAATCAGCGCTACCATTAAAGCTTCAATAACGTTGGTGCCAAAAGAACGTCCCCCCATGTCCGGGGTAGTAGTAATAACCCGGCTGATTCCCCGTTCTTTAAGCATTTTCATATCTTCTGCCGTTGTGGTATTGGTGATAATCACCTGTCCACTAAGCTTTTGCGGCAGATAGCGTTTAATATACAGGAAATCACCGGCAATAACCTCTGCATCATAATAATATTTTGCATGCCGGGGAATTATGACTTCCTGTTTTTCCCCGGTGGGATATAATTTGTCAAAAGGCATTCTTACGGCAAAAGGAGCCAGGGTTCTTCCCGCTAGTTTCAACGCGTTTAAAGAATGCAGGGGAATGGGAATATTTAGAGTATAGATCAAATCCCCCAGGGTGAGCCTGGCCCCTGCCTGGGCAAATGCTTCCGCCATCCCGAAGCGGTCTACCGCGCACACCATCAGTACTTTCTTGCCCCGCAGGTCCATTATGCCGTCCTGCTGCACATCCAATATGCATTTTCTCTCCAGGGTATTTTTCAGACCACTGCCATCTACCATGGGAGTCTTCCTGGCTACCAGCAATCTTTTGGCGTCGTTGATTACATATTTTTTGCCGGCTACATAAATGTATAGATCTATTCCGCCCATGCCAAAAGCATCTACTTTGCCATCCAGTTCCTGAATGAGTTTTATGGCTTTATCCCAATCACCATCAGTCCCTATTCTTTCGATGCTGAACTGCTGCCCCATAAACTCAGTTTCGAAGGCATGATTGCGTTTGGATGAACCCAGGCTTACACTGACTATGCGTCTCAAAAAAATACCTCCCAGCGTTGATTGTAAAAACGGCAATAATAAGCTTTCTGAAATATCCCGGCTTATGTCAGTCTTATCGGGCCTCTTTGATCATTCGAAGAATTTTCTGCAATTCTTCCGGATCTACCCATTTATCTTCAGTAATAGGGGAAGTGCCTATTACTATTGATATCACCTGGCTGTCAATCATCCCTTCTATCAGCCTCAGCCTCTTGTCAGAACCGATCAGAATAACTACTTCATAACTACGAATTTGGCTGATTAAAGCCATCAGTTCATTCAGCATCTGGTTCCCATTGCGGCAGTTGGCGTATTCCCTTCGTTCCACTTCAGTCATCAGCAATATAAAATCTACCCCTTGTTTCTCCAGTATCTCGGCTATCTCTTCCTTGTTGGAGAGGGGGAAACCTATACAGGCCACGGACTGACCTTTGCGTAATTCACCGATGGTTTCCAGACGGGAGATGAAAGTTCTGTCCATCTTTAATCGGTCAGCAACTTCCTGCTGAGAAAAACCTCTTGACCTGAGCATAAGGGCTTTCTGCAAATTTCTCTCAACTTTTTCCCAGCTGATTATCTTGTCCTGTATACGATAAAAATCCATATCATACCTCTTGAGCACAATTTTGTACACAACCAATGTTATTCTAGCATCATCCTGTCGGAAAATCAATTAAATCACTGGGGGGGCAGGCACCGGGCCTGGTCCCGGCATTTGTTGCAGGGCTTGAATGAGCTGCTCCCGGGTCTGGGCGGAATTTATCTGCTGGCGGACTTTGGCTGCTCCGCTGCGGCCTTTGATATACCAGGAAAAATGCTTGCGCATTTCTCGAACCGCTACTGCCTCGCCCTTGAACCCACAGGCCAGATCCAGGTGTCTAATGGCGGTTTGGGTGCGTTCCTCCGGACTGGCAGGAGGAATCTTAATACCCTTCTCTACCAGTTCGGCGGCTTCCCGAAAAATGAAGGGGTTGCCCATGGCTGCCCGACCTATCATCACGGCGTCACAGCCGGTTGTTTCCAGCATTCGGACTGCGTCTTCGGCGCTCCAGATATCTCCGTTGCCAATAATGGGCACTGTGCTCCTCTTTTTTAGTTCTTTGATCAAACCCCAGTCAGCCTGCCCGGAATAAAACTGAGTACGACTCCTGGCATGCAGGGTTATGGCTTTGACTCCTTCCTGTTCAGCAGTGCCGGCCAGTTCCAGGAAGGTTTTGCTGTCATCGTCCCAGCCCCGGCGCATTTTTACCGTTACCGGCACTTGTACCGCCCGGATTACTCTTCTTATTATTTCCCGAGCCTGAGGCAAATTCAACATAAGTGCGCAACCTTCACCATTTTTAACTATCTTGGGGGTGGGGCAGCCCATATTAATGTCAATCAGGTCGGCCCCCATCTTTTCCACTATCAGAGCCGCCTGGGCCATTTTCTCCGGATCTGAACCAAATATCTGCACGCTTACCGGTCCCTTTTCACCCCGGGTATCTGCAATGTTGGCGGTTTTTTTCTGGCCGTATATTAGTCCCATATCACTTATCATTTCGCTGCAGGTCATGCCGCAGCCAAAGGAACTGGCGATTATCCGGTTGGCTTTATCGGTGACTCCCGCCATGGGGGCTGCTATAATTCGATTTCCTGGTTTCACTGTTCCTATACTGAACATCTTAACTCCGATTCAGTTCATAGATGATCCTTAAGCCATCCAGGGTGAGCAGATCATCGATTATATGAATAGCATCAGTTTCCCCAGCAATAGTGGCTGCCAGACCTCCAGTGGCTATTACTTTGGCTCTCCCCCCGATTTCCTTCTGGATACGGTTGATTATCCCTTCTACCTGACCTACAAAACCATATATTACCCCGGACTGCATACTGCTGATGGTATTTTTTCCAATAATGTTCCGGGGTTTGAGCAATTCCACCCGAGGCAGCTTGGCTGCTTTGGAGACCAGGGCTTCGGTAGATATCTTTATTCCCGGCGCAATGGCTCCGCCTAAATATTCGCCTTTTTCGTTTATCAGGCAAAAGGTGGTAGCAGTTCCAAAGTCAACTATTATCAATGGTCCCTCATATTTGTGATAGGCGGCTACTGCATTTACTACCCGGTCGGCTCCTACCTCCCTGGGGTTATCGTACTTAATAGCCAGTCCGGTCTTGACTCCCGGCCCCACTACCAATGGTTTGCAGGAAAAATACTCCTGGCTCATCCATTCCAGTTCCATCATCAGGCTGGGAACTACTGAAGAAATTACCACCGCTTTGATTCCGCTAATCTCCAGTCCCTTAAAGGCAAACAGATCTTTTAACAACATTCCATATTCATCACTGGTCCGTCCGCCATCGGTTTTAATCCGCCAGTGAGTAAGCATTTCTTTGCCCTTGTAAACGCCAATAACCATATTAGTGTTGCCTACATCAAACACTAAAATCATATTTATACCTCCGTTGCCGCCGGCAACCCCTTGGTTCCCGCCGGGCTGTCATTCATGTTATTTATTCGCTCTCAAGGTGAATTATATCGAAACTGATATCCAGGCTGAATACTGAATGGGTGATGGCGCCGGTGGAAATAAAATCTACCCCGGTGCGGGCGGCGTCGATAATGTTGCTCTCGTTAATTCCTCCGGAGGCTTCCAGCAATGCTTTTCCGGCGGTGATTTCTACCGCGGTCTTCATATCTTCAATGCTCATATTATCCAGCATAATAATATCAGCCCCGGCGTCCAGGGCTTCCCTCAATTGGACTAGATTCTCTGCCTCTACCTCTATCTTAAGAGTATGGGGTATTTTTTTTCTCAAGGTGATAACCGCTTTGGTTATCCCTCCGGCCGCTTGGATATGATTATCTTTGATCATGATCCCGTCATACAGTCCAAAACGGTGGTTCCGTCCGCCTCCCACCCGCACTGCATATTTTTCCAGCTCCCTAAGACCGGGGGTGGTCTTCCGGGTATCAACGATTTCGGCTTTATAGTACTTGATAGCTTCTGCCAGACTGTAGGTCTTGGTGGCTATTCCGGATAGCCTTTGCAGGAAATTCAGGGCCAGTCTTTCTCCGCTTAATAGTGCGGCGGTTTTTCCCTTTACCAGCGCAATAGTATCACCTGGTTCAATATGTTCCCCATCGTTTTTGATGATTTCAAAACTAACCGAAGAATCCAGCAGAGTAAATACGGCCTTGCTTATTTCAATCCCGGCCACTATTCCACTGGCCTTGGACAATATTTTCCCGGTCGATTGCTGCCGCTCAGGAATCAGGTGAGCAGTAGTCATATCCAGATGGCCTATATCCTCCTTAAGGCAACGGTAGATTAGTTCTTCCAATTCCCACTTGTTCATATGGTCCTCCCAGTCTTCATTTTCCGGTGGCTGATCAGTCAACTGGCTAACAGTTAATAAAATCCAGATGCTTAATCCAGCGTCTATCATCTCTTTGGGGATAATCGGTACGCCAGTGGGCTCCCCGGCTCTCCCTGCGCCAGAGAGCAGCCTGGATAATTATCCGGGCCGCTATCAGCATATTAACTGCTTCATAATAATCCAGCCTGGAATTCCCTGTGGCCAGCTGGTTATAAATATCTTCCACCATGGCATGGGCTTGTTTCAAGCTCTGCTCATTTCTGATTATTCCCACCTGGTTCCACATTATATCTTTCAGCTGCTGCCTGGCGGCCAGGGGCTCAATTATTTCTTTCTGGGGCCGATAAACCAGGGACGGATCGTATTGGGCAAATATCTCTTCGGTCTTGATCCGGCGCCGGTACATGATCTCTTCCACTTTATCCACTATCCGCTGCCCAAAAACAATACCTTCCAGCAGCGAGTTGCTGGCCAGGCGGTTAGCCCCATGTACTCCGGTACAGGCAGCCTCTCCACAGGAATATAAGCCATACAGCGAGGTCTGACCGTAAGTGTCGGTGACAATACCTCCCATGGTGTAGTGGGCGGCAGGCGAAACCGGTACCAAATCCTTGCTTATATCAATGGATTTTTGCAGCAGGGTCTGATATATATTAGGAAATCGGCGGGTGACCCCCTCGATATTCCGCATATCCAGATAAACACACTCACTGCCGTCCCGGGCCAGCTCACTCAGTATGGCCCGAGCCACAATATCCCGCGGAGCCAGTTCTTCCAGGGGATGGTACTTGCCCATGAATCTGCTGCCGCTGAGATTATACAGCAGGCCCCCTTCTCCCCGGACTGCTTCTGATATAAGGAAACGCTGGTCATCATCCGGACTGAATAAGACGGTGGGATGAAACTGGATAAACTCCATGTCGCCCAATGGGCATCCCGCTCTGAAACAGGCAGCCATACCATCTGCAGTAGCTACATCCGGATTAGTAGTATACTTGTACAATTGACCGGCTCCGCCGGTGGCTACGATAACTGCCCGGGCCTGATAGATGACATTCATCTGATTGCCTTGATCGAAAACCAGCACTCCATAACATTCACCAGTCCGGTCATTGGCTATGATATCGATTAAAAATTGCCCCTCCATAATCTGTATGTCAGGGCAATCCTGGCATTTCTGTACCAGAGCTTCTCGAATAGCAGCCCCGGTAGTATCCGCTACATGCAGGATACGGGCTTTGCTGTGAGCACCCTCCCGGGCCAGGGAAATATTCCCGTCCTTCATGTCAAAAGTAGCCCCGGCCGCAATCAACTCCCGGACCCGATCCGGTCCCTCCCGGACCAGGACATCAACAGCTTCTATATTGCACAGACCGGCTCCGGCTTCAAGAGTATCCTCCAGATGCAAAAAAGGAGAATCTTCTTCATGAACTGCGGCGGCGATTCCACCCTGGGCTAAACCGGTATTGGAGTCTTCTATGCCTTTTTTGGTTAGAATAATAACCTGACCGAATTCCGAAGCTTTCAACGCGGTAAAAAGACCGGCAATTCCACTCCCTATAATAACAAAATCACTGCTGTGCAGGGGGGTGTTCAGGTTCAAATGGCCTATGTATCTGGATACAATCATATCGCACTTCTCTATCTTATGATTATTCGCCTGTCCCCTGGTTCAGGTTACAGGCCAACGGTCAGCAAATCTGCAGCATCCTGTCCAGCGCTTCCCGAGCTTTGCTGCTTGTCACGGAATCAACCTCTATCCTGGTCTCCAGGTTTTCCAGGGCCTGGGCTAGTCTCTCCAGATTGATCAACTTCATATCCGGACAGTTAAACTGCTCATAAGCCAGGTATATCTTCTTGTCCGGACAGTGTTTATTCAAGGTATGAACAAAACCTGCTTCCGTGCCCAGAATGAACTCCCGGGCCGGGCTTTCCTGGATATATGCCAGCAAACCGGCGGTTGACCTTACTGCATCAGCTATCCGGGTTATTTCCGGCCGGCATTCGGGATGAACCGTAATCAGGGCACCCGGATATAGACTCCGCGCCCGATTGATGTCATCGATGCTTAATCGATCATGGATGGGACAATATCCGTCCCACAGGATCATATCCCGACCGGTCTGACCCTGTATATAGCTGCCCAGGTTCCTGTCCGGCACAAAAATGATCGGTTTATCGGCCGGTATGGAAGCCACCACGTCAAGGGCATTGGAGGAAGTACAGCATATATAGCTTTCAGCTTTCACCTCGGCTGAAGTGTTAACATAGGAAACCACCAGGGCCTCGGGATGCTCTTCCTTCTTCCGGCGCAATTCTCCGGCGGTTGCCATATCTGCCATGGGACAACCAGCCTCAGAGTTGGGCAGAATCACGGTTTTATCCGGGCTCAGTATCTTGGCACTTTCAGCCATAAATTTGACCCCACAGCATACTATCACCGAAGCAGCACTCTCTGCAGCCTGACGCGCAAGCTGCAGAGAGTCGCCGACGAAATCAGCTATGTCCTGTATTTCTGCCGGTTGGTAATAATGAGCCATGATAAGCGCATTCAATTCTTTCTTACGGACTGTTATATATTCCCCGACATTATCTTTCAGCAAAGCAAAAAACCCCCCGGTTTATCTCAAGTAATCTGCTGTATCTGGTTCTTATCATTCACAAACACCAACCGGGGTTGGTAATTTATACACTCCTCGGTTTCCAACAGGGTGTAGGTCAGTATGATAATTAAGTCGCCAACCTCCACCAACCTTGCTGCAGCGCCATTCAAACACATCAATCCTGAATCTGCTTCACCTTCTATTACGTACGTATCAAATCTCTGTCCATTGTTAATGTTGACTATGGTGACTTTTTCGTTTTCCAGGATATCAGCAGCTTCCATCAGGCTTTTATCAATAGTTACGCTGCCCACATAGTTTAAATTGGCTTCTGTAACAACCGCCCTGTGAATCTTGGATTTCAACATATAACGCAACATCGCTTACACCTCCACCAACCGGTTATCGATCAATCTGGTATTCCCGAATTTTACCGCCAATGCCATCAGACTTTTTCTATCTATGGTCTGAACATCGGCCAGATCATATGCATCGTATATTTCCACATAGTCGATTTGGGCCTGGGGACTGGATTCAATGATTTCTCTCATCCGTTTCTTTACCCTGACCGCATCTCTTTCCCCGTTCCTTATCGCCTCTTCCGCCTCACTCAGAGCCCGGTTCAATACTAGGGCCTGCTGTCGGGCTTCGGGGGCCAGGTATACGTTTCGGGAGCTCATGGCCAGGCCATCGGCCTCCCTTACTATCGGTACCCGGATGATTTCCAGCGGGAAGTTCAGCTCTCTAACCATTTTCTCAAGCACCATTACCTGCTGGGCATCTTTCTGACCAAAGAAAGCCAGGTCAGGAAGACAGATATTAAAAAGCTTGGAGCAGACCGTGGTCACCCCTCGAAAATGACCAGGGCGGGAAGCCCCGCAAAGCCTGGTCGTAATTTCGCCGGCAACCTCCACCCAGGTGCTGCTTTCGGAAGAATACATTTCTTCATTGGCAGGAGCAAACAGGGCATCAACCTTTTCCTGCTCCAGCAATGCAGAATCTCTCTCAAAATCACGGGGATATACTTCAAAATCCTCACCTACACCAAACTGGGTCGGGTTAACAAATATGCTTACAACTACCACCTGACAATGAATTCTCGCTTCCCGGACCAGTGCCAGGTGCCCTTCGTGGAGGTAACCCATGGTTGGTACCAGGCCGATCTTTTTGCCCTGTAGTTTCTGCTCTTTACACCAGTTTTGTATAGTCTTGACCTCATTAAATATCCGCATAACATCTTCCTTTTCTCTCCTAATACAGGCGCTCCAATACCTCGTCCTGTATAGTGAATCCATGTTCTTCAGCCGGGAAAACCCCAGCCTGGACTTCTTCTTTATATTGGGTTAAGGCCTCTATAATCAGAGGCTGCAGATTGGCGAACTTCTTGACAAACTTGGGAATATGTCCGGTGAACATCCCCAGCATATCGTTGATAACCAGGACCTGTCCATCGCAATATTGTCCCGCTCCTATGCCAATAGTCGGAACCCCTACTTCTTCGGTTATCTTTTGGGCCAGCTTGGTGGGCACACCCTCCAGTACTATGGAAAATACTCCCGCGGCTTCCAGGGCCTGGGCGTCCTGTATTATTCTGCGCGCCGATTCCAGGTCTTTTCCCTGTACCTTAAAGCCCCCCAACTGATTGACCGACTGCGGGGTCAGGCCAATGTGCCCCATAACTGGTATCTGGGCATCCAGGATAGCCTTGATGGTGTCTACCCGCTCTACCCCGCCTTCCAGTTTTACCGCTTGAGCACCTGCCTCTTGAACAAAGCGCCCGGCATTACGTACTGATTCCTTGATGGAGATATGGTAGGAAAGAAAAGGCATGTCGCCTACCACCATGGCGTTCTTGCTCCCCCGAACCACGGTTTTGGTATGATGGAGCATATCTTCCATGCATACCGCCAGAGTGTTCTCGTAACCCAACACTACCATTCCCAGCGAATCGCCTACCAGGATCATATCAATACCAGCCGCATCTACCATGCTGGCCAGTGAATAATCATAGGCTGTCAGCATGGAAATTTTTTCTTGCTTTTGTTTCTTTTCTTTTAATACAGTGGTTGTAATTCTTGCCATTTTCACCACGCTCCTCGTTTAAAGAGCTGCCCTGGCAGCTCTGGTTGAGAGCCGGAGGATACTATCGGCTTACCTTCCCATCTTATGTTCGGCCATGACCTGGACAAAGGCATCCTGGAATTGTTCCATCTTTGCCTTATCGATGGTTCCCTTTTCCTGTGCAATCTGCGCAGTATAGTAACCCAGGCAACTGTACAAACTGAGCAGATCAGCCGCACTTTCTTCCATGCAGCCCAGGTGCTTGACTACTGTGCTGATATCTCCCCGAGAAACGGGACCGGTTAAAGCACCCGGTATTCCTGCCGTCTCGATGTTCCTAATCGTACCTTTTATCAATGGCAATAAGGCTTTTCCTGCTAATTCCCGGGGTACCCCGGTAACCTGAAGCAGCCTTATGCCCAAGTTGATAACCGTTACCAGGTAATTGGAGACTGCGCAAGCCCCTGCATGGTATAAAGGTTTAGCTTCCTGGTCAATAAAGAAATATTCTCCCCTCAACGCTGTAACCATTTCGATTCCTATCTCATAAGTATCCCTGTCACCTTCCAGGCTGAAGATAGAACCGGGGATATTCTCTACTGCCATATCCAGGTTGGCAAACGATTGAAGGGGGTGCAATGATAAAACCCTGCCCCCGAAAGGCCTGGCTTTACCAAGTATTTCGGATGATTGAGCACCGCTCATATGAATAACAACCTGTCCTGGCCTAAATGCCCGGCGGTCAGCGAGTTCATCCACTACCACCGGTATGGCACTGTCCGTTGTTGTTATAAATAATATGTCCGTTGAGCGAGAAACCTCTTGAGGCGATGCATAAGTGGCACATCCTATCCGGTCCACAAGTGTTTTTGTAGATTCGGATTGTTTATCATGTACACCCGTAATCTCATACCCCTTGTCGTGGAGTACCACCCCAATAGCTGTTCCTACAACTCCCGCCCCAATAATGCCAACTTTTTTACTCACACTCCAAACCTCCTTTGGGCTGACCCAAACCTGGTCCTGGTTGATTGTTCGTCTTGTCCCGTTATTGGATACAAGCGAATCTACGGAGCACCGGCGGGAGACTCCATTATTCCATCCTCTTGATTGTATTTTCTTCTTCTCGCCCTAAAACTCTAATCAACACCTCCCTGATGCTCATCCCACTGTCAGGAAAAACGATCTCGGGATCGATTTCCTCCAGAGGGATTAAGACAAACAACCTTTGCTGCGCGTACGGGTGAGGAATTTTCAGATCTTCCTCTTGTACCAGTTGGTCCCCGTACAGGATAATGTCAAGATCTATAATCCGAGGGCCCCACTTCTCAGAAGGCTGGCGGCCCATTTTAATTTCGATTTTTTGCAGTTGGTGTAATAACTCCCGGGCACTTAAATCAGTCTCTATCCTGACCACCTGATTGTAAAAATCATCCTGATTCCTGTTGCCCCAGGGCTCCGTTATATACACTGATGACACCGAATCAACCTTGATTCCGGGCCTTCCCTGCATCATTTCAACTGCCTGCCGCAAATTAGCGGCCCGATCCCCCATATTAGTTCCCAAACCAATATAAGCCTGTCTTTTTTTCACCTTACCATCCCTACAGTCCATAAGCAACTTAATTAATGCAGAATTTTAAAAAAGTTATGATTAGCTTGTATCTTAATATCATCTATTAAACTTGTAAAGATTTTATTTTCGACTACGTTCTATCTTTACCGCAAAATATTCAAACTCCCCATCAACTGGCGCACAGGGCTTACAAACGGTAACCTGGATGCGCTCGGCTGAAAATTCAGCCAGTATCATTTCCCCGATGTGAACCGCCAGGGTTTCAATCAGATTAAAAGACTCCTTTTCAACTATATCCCGCACCCGGGTGAAGACCCGGGAATAATCCACGCTGTATGCCAGGTCATCTGTGGCCGCTGCTCTTTCCAGGTCCTTGTATATAATGATATCTATCTCAAATCTCTGGGCATTGCATTTCTCTTCTGCCAGCACCCCGTGTCTTCCATAAAAAACCATATTCCGGACAATTATTTGATCCATTTCAGCGTACCACCCTGTCCACTGCCAAAGCAAGCCTTTTGCTCTCTTGGACATCATGGACCCGAATGATATCCGCCCCTTTCATAATGCTGGCGGCAGCCAGACCCAGACTGCCCTCCAGCCGCTCATCTACCTCCAGGTCCAGAATCTTGCCTACAAGTGACTTCCGGGAAACCCCTACCACCACCGGACAACCCATGCCCTTGAAAGCCGGCAGCTGCTTCAGGATCAGCAGGTTTTCGCTCACGCTTTTTCCAAAGCCTATCCCAGGATCTACCATCATCTTGCTTCTGTCCAGTCCCGACTGCTCAAGACTCTCCACTGAATCCCGCAGTTCAGCTACTATGTCAGAGATAAGATCTTGGTAAGTTTGTCCCCGGTTAAACTGCAGTCTATTATGCATCAGGATTACCGGTGCCTGATAAGCAGTCAGCACAGACAGCATCTCAGGGTCCAGTTTCAGATTGCCAATATCATTGATAATATGGGCGCCATTATCCAATGCTGCCCGGGCTACACTGGCCCTGCAGGTATCCACCGATATGATTATATCCCGGGCGGCTAGTTCCTTGATGACCGGAAGAACCCTTTCCAGTTCCTCCTCTTCCCCGACCATGACTGAGTCCGGGCGGGAAGATGCCCCGCCAATATCAATAATATCCGCACCTTGTTCTATCATCTCAGCGGCTCGGGCTATAGCCCGGTCCGGTTCCATATATCTGCCTCCATCCGAGAATGAATCCGGAGTTACATTTAGAATACCCATTATTATAGTCCGGCCTCCGACCTCCAGTTCCCGGCCATGAGCCAATTTAATGATTCTGTTTCCCCGGGCCAGGTTCTCTATAATATCTTGAATCTCTCCGGCTAAACGTCTCAAGCCCAGGGGCTGCTGCTTAAGTTTATCAGTCAGTAAAGCATACTGCCGCAAGGTGGCCATTAACAAAACATCGGTGCTATGGTGTCCGGTAATGGCTGACCTGGAAATAGCGGCCTCGCCTCCCCGGGAGAGCATCTCCTGCTTGATAATGTTGGCGGTAACCGCAGGAATATCTTTTAATTTAATCGCCAAGTGTACTGCTTTAGGTGCCATATAGGCATAACTGCCCGGGTCGGACCCTATTTCCTGTAGAAAAGCTATGGCTTCCTGCTGGTTGGTGATATGCACCGCATGATGCCCCGGCATTATTCTCCTCCGTTCTGATCAGATAGTGAATCCTGCTAATTCACTATCATTTATCATTCTGTTCCAATCCATTTTCGCTTCCCTTTCAGCTTCAAGATTTCTGAAGGGATATTCCGGAAAATATTTGTTCTTAGCCAGTGTTTCTGCTCTGCTCTTAAAGCTTTTTGATCAGTCAACCTGGATAATACCCGGATAGCTATATTATGTAAAAGGATCACCTTAAAAATCCTGCCAATGGCTCGTAATTGAGTTTATTATTGGTAAGGTTATTATAGTCGACATTATTTGCATATACAACTGTAATATACCCTAGGAGCGTCCATCCTGGTTCTGCTTCCCCATCAGGAACAAAAACTCCCTGCCAGCCGGCGATAAGAAATAAAAAACCCGGGCAGCTGGTGCCCGGGTCGGTCTGATCTAGTTTAAAGTATCCACCGATCTACTTCTCGATGGTAATCCAGTATCTCCCCCGGGGAGAAGAATAATCCTATTTCTCGCCGGGCAGCTTCATGAGAATCTGAACCATGAATAAGATTTTGATTCACCTTTACCGCCAGGTCCCCTCTTATAGTGCCAGGGGCTGCCTGGGCCGGATCAGTGTTTCCCATCAACCGGCGCATACCGGCAATAACGCCGTCACCTGCCCATACCATGGCTATTACCGGACCCGAGGTTATGAAAGCCTTCAGCTCCTCAAAAAATGCCTTTCCCTCATGCTCGGCATAGTGCTGAAGAGCAAGCCGCTCATCGATCATCATCAGCTTCATGGCCAGCAACTTGAAGCCCTTGCGCTCTATCCGGGTAAATATCTCCCCTGCCAGTAATCTCTGCACTCCATCGGGTTTGACCATCACAAAAGTCTGCTCCATAAAATATTCCTCCTGCTCAATAAAATAATATTTATGGCTGTGGAATATGGTTTGAGGCCTCCCCGGCATCCTCCGATTCCGCTTCGGGCTTTTTCCCCTCCATGATTTCCAGGAAATCCTGGGCTTCCATGGTCTCATGCTCCAGCAAAAACTCGGCCACCTGATGCAGCTTATCCATCTGCTCGGTCAGGAGTCGCTGGGCTTTTTCGTAGGCATCATGTATATACTTGCTGGCTTCCTTATCTATAGCATAGGCTATAGCATCGGAATAATCCCGGTCCCGGGCAAAATCCCGGCCCAGGAACACCTCTTCGCTTTTGTGTCCAAAGGTCAGCGGTCCCAGTTCCTCAGACATACCAAACTCCATGATCATCTTGCGTACTATCCCGCTGGCCCGCTCCAGGTCGTTCTGGGCTCCGGTGCTTATGTCATTGAGCACCAGGGCCTCGGCTACCCTGCCTCCCAGCAAAATGGTAACCTCATCCAGCAGGTGAGTTCGGGTAATGTAATTGCGGTCTTCTTCCGGCAGCAGGAGAGTATAGCCTCCGGCTCTTCCCCGGGGAATAATGGATATCTTGTGCAGTTTGTCGGTATTGGGAAGCATATAGCTTACCACCGCATGACCGGCTTCATGAAAGGCTACCAGTCGTTTTTCCTTCTCCGATATGACCCGGGTTTTCTTTTCCGGTCCGGCGATAACCCGTTCAATAGATTCTTCCATTTCTTCCATGCTGATCTTGGTTTTGTTCCGACGGGCAGCCAGCAAGGCGGCTTCGTTAACCATATTGGCCAGATCCGCTCCGGTAAAGCCCGGGGTGCGCTTGGCCAATATTTCCAGGTTCACATCTTCATCTACCGGTTTATCTTTGATATGCACCATTAAAATGGCTTCCCGTCCTTTGACATCCGGTTTATCAATTAGTATATGCCGATCGAAACGGCCCGGTCTCAACAAGGCCGGGTCCAGTATATCGGGTCTATTGGTGGAAGCCATAACTATTATTCCTTCATTGGTGCTGAAACCGTCCATCTCCACCAGCAACTGGTTCAAGGTCTGTTCTCTTTCATCATGTCCGCCCCCCAGGCCGGCACCTCTCTGACGGCCTACCGCGTCTATTTCATCAATAAATACGATACAGGGTGAATTCTTCTTGGCCTGTTCAAACAAATCCCTGACCCGGGCAGCACCAACACCCACAAACATCTCCACAAAATCAGAGCCGCTGATGGAAAAGAAGGGAACCCCCGCTTCTCCTGCTACCGCTTTGGCCATCAGGGTTTTCCCGGTACCCGGAGCCCCAAACAGCAATACTCCTTTTGGTATTTTGGCCCCAATCTGAATAAATTTATGCGGATTCTTGAGAAATTCCACAACTTCCTGCATTTCTTCTTTGGCCTCTTCGGCTCCGGCTACGTCGTTAAAGGTTAGTTTTACATCTTCGCCGGTCATTAAACGGGCTCGGCTTTTGCCGAACTGCATTACCTTGTTTCCCCCGCCCTGGGTCTGGTTCATAATAAACATCAGGAAAGCAATAAGCAGAATAATAGGCAGCAAAGTCCCCAACAGGCTCATCCATATTGATGGAGCGGGAACCGGTTGGACAGCATAATTAACCTTCTTTTCCCTCAGAAGGGCAGTGATGTCTGTTTCCCGGGAAACAGTAGCTACATAGCTGCTCCCATCAGCCAGTTTGCCGCTTATATTATAAACCAGTTCATCTACCTCTACTACGGCCTCGGCTACCTGTCCCTGGGATACTTTGGTATAAAATTCAGGCTCAGACAAGGTCTTGGCCTGTTCCACGGGAGCCGACGTCAATTTGAGCGCAAATACGGCTATCATTACGATCAGCACATATATGGCTATATTTTTAAGGGCCCTGTCCAAATTTTTTCCTCCCCTTTGGAATATTGAAAATATCCGTAATATTGTAGCATAAACACGGCTCCTTTTCAATTAAGCGCCATAAATAGAGGTTTTTTGCCCTGGTTTATTTAGTTTCTTCATCCCGCCCCTTTCTTATAACCAGAATGTTCCCGGTAGTCTCCTTAACCTCAGCCCAAGCAGTGGTGCAGTATCCCAGTACTGCATATACCTCCTGCCGGCTGGCCAGCAGCGGAATACGGTTTCTCATGGCATGGGGGATCTTTTTATCGATAAAATATTTTTTAATTTTCTGGCGTCCCGCCCTTCCAGGCAGGGCGATCCTATCTCCCTTCTGCCGGGAGCGAAGACAAAGCTCCTGCCCCGCCAGGCTGTCATAGTCCAGACCTGTCTCCCCGAGCCTGAGCTGATATGCCTGGCGCGGCAGCACCTCGAAAGTAAAGGTGTCTCCCGTTTCCTCGATATAAACCGTTCCGGGCACGGCCACCGGATAGAAGTAACTCACCTCATCTTCCAGGCGCTCAGTAATAATCAACTGGTCATAAGATTTGTGTATCCAGATGCCCTGTCCCAGTTTTATCCTTTTGGCTGATCCGCTTTTGGCGGCCAGGTCCAGGATGGAGGACAGATCCAGGGCGCTCCAGCCTTCTTCGCCTCTCAGCCAGCCCAAGACCCTCAGAAGAATCCGGCGCTGAAAGGCCGGATGCAGGGATAAAAAAACCTGATTGTTAATGACTGCCCGCTGCTTATCCCGGCTCAACAATACCTGGGGGAGAATTTTCTCCGTCTCCCGGTCCATTGCTTCGTATTCCTCCCGGGCTATATCCCCCAGTGTGTTCAGGTGTTCTATTATTCGGGGATTATATTGCTTTTCCAGATCGGGTATAAGTTCATGCCTCACTCGATTGCGCAAGAAGCGGGTATCATAATTACTCTTATCCAGGCAATAAGACAGCGAGTTTTGGTCCAGATACTGCTCGATCATAACCCGGCTGACGCCCAGCAACGGCCGAACCAGATTATCGCTGGCAGGCAATATGCCCCGCAAGCCCTTGATACCGGTCCCCCGCAGGATATGCATTAAAATAGTCTCGGCCTGATCATTGCGATGATGAGCGGTTGCTATATAATCAGCTGGAACTTGTTCCCTTAATTCCGCAAAGAATTGGTAGCGGCAGTACCGAGCGGTTTCTTCAATTCCTTTTCTATCTGCTTCAGCCTTCTTTTTTACCTCCACCTTTTTATAGTACAGGGGTACTCCCCATTCCCGGCACAAATTATGCACAAATTTTTCTTCGGCATCTGCTTCATCTCTCAGCTGATGATTAACATGGGCGGCCACAAGCTTGAACCCATGCTCTGGAGCCAGCCGGTTCAATATATGCAGCAAGGCTACCGAATCCGGTCCTCCTGACACCGCGGCAATAACGGTTGAGCCGGGTTTGAAAAGCCGATGTTTTTTAATAAAATCCTCCACTTGTGACAAGACCATTGATTCATTCTCCCAGGTGTATGTATTTCCTTTATCTCCTTTATATATATTCTTTATTGGATTTGTCAATATTTCCGGCTCTGGTTCTGACCCACCGGCAGCTTTGGTACCCATCACCTAGTCAGGAAGATTCAAATCCAGGCAGGTGCAGATAACCGTCATGTCATCATGGGGGTTTCCCCGGCACATACTTAAAGCCCGATTGATAATCATTTCGGCAATTACCTGGGGATCACGGCTATCCGTCATTTTTAATAGCTCCTGAATCCAAAGAGTATTGTCCTCCTCTTGATTGCTGCTGGAGAAATCCAGGACCCCGTCACTTATCATTACCAGTAAATCCCGGGCCACCATGCGCCGGTTGTCAGAGAATATCTCTATTTTTTCCACTATGCCTACCGGCAGTGAACTGGCGCTGATAACCTCCACCTGGCTGCCCCTCTTCAAGAATGAAGGAACACTGCCCGTTTTAATGAAATCCACTTCGGCTGTATAGAGATCAATCATAGCTATATCCAGGGTGGCAAAATTTTCCCGGGCTGAACGCAGCAGCAAAGTGGAATTAATGGTATTCAGTGCCACTGACTTGTCAAACCCGGCTTCCAGCAGACTCTCCAGCATCCTGATGGCCGAGCGGCTTTGGGCGCAGGCTTCCTCCCCCACTCCCATCCCATCACTCAGGGCGATTAATTCCCGGCAATCCTGCAGGGTAGCTATGGTATAATTATCACCGCATATGGTTTCTTTTCCTATCTGAGCTACACCGCTGCGAATTCGATAGGTACAGGCCCGGCTCAGCATAAATTCACAGTTGCCTTTGCCCATAAAGCAGGGACAGTTTCGGTCGCTTACTTCCACTTTCTCCCCCAGGACAGCAGATACCGCCGGGGCTACATGAGTTTCGCAGTATTGTCCGTCGGTGCAGGAAGGGATTATTACCTTGATATATAAGCCGGAAGCAGCGGTTCGTATAGGTGAGACATCAATCAGCTTCAAATTCATTTTTTTCAAAGCTCTATTTATTTTTTCTTTTAGAGTATAGTCTACAACTGTATTATCATCATAATCATCCGCCAGGTTCTCAATCACCCGGCTTATCCCCTGTATCTGCTGGGAAATCATCCCGCAGGACTCGTCCAGCCGGGTTTTCCAGTATTCATTCAGACGCAGGCTGGCGAACAAATAGTTGATCAAGTTCACGATATCCCGGCTATAAAGACAAGATCTCCGGAATTCCGGCGAACAGTCTTCATAAGCTATACATCCCATTTTTTCGGCAATAGTAAATAAATCCAATATCTCTTTGGAGGTTTTATAGCAGTATTTTTCCCAGCACTTTTCATAGTGAAGGCATTGATGGCAAAACCCGGTGGATATCTCATCATAAAGGTAGTTCAGGTAAGAATTCTCCCGGGTTATGGGATTGGATGGACCCGGCTGCTCCAGGGTACCGGCAATTTCATCAAAGACCCGAGCAAAGCCCCTGATGCGATCCAGGGCTTCGGTCCTTAGACAATCGGAGGCCAAAGGCAGGGCGTTCTCGCGATTGGCCAGCACCATCAGAGCCGGTACTCTTTTTACCGTACTATTTAAGGATTCCGGCAACAGGAAAAATATCAGACAGGCAATGGCAGTTTCCCATATTCCCAGCACTGTCTGACTGGTCTCGGGAATAAACAAAGAAAAACCCATGGTACCGAGCATAAAACCTATTATTATTCCCAGGCGCCCCAGGCTTCTGAACATTCCCGCCAACAAACCGGAAACCGTATATAGTCCCAAATTAAAGGTAAAGATGCTGGAGGAGATGGAGGGAATTAACCCTGTCATAACCCCAACTATGGTAGCTTGCCCGGGTCCCCAGAAGAAGGCCGCCACCAGTATTCCCAGGCGGCATAATATGGCGCTGACGCTCAGTCCCGCCAGTTCAAACCCGCTTAATCCCATCACCAGCCCAATTCCTATAATAATAAAAGCAGCTATGTCTTCGAAGGCAAACAGGGCTAGTTTTTTCTTCTTTTTCAAAGTATCACTGGCTACAATGAATACAAAGGTCAATATACCAGCCAGTAGAGCTTCAAACACCACCACCATCTCACCATAGAAAGAAATACCCCCCATCAATTGAAACAGGCTCTTAACCAGAAAGATAGTCGCGGCACAGATGAAGGGAACCCCCCACCAGTACCTGTCGGCCGGCAGCCTGATATGATTGAGGATAATTATCAGCGATAAAATACCCAGCAGGTTGGCATATATATTTCCACCGGTGCTTACGCTGAGCAGGCCAACGGCTGCGGCTGCGGCTATGAACATACCGCCAACCGGCCTTTTGCGGCTGAAGGCTGCCACAAAAGCAAACATGAATGGCAGTAATTCACCTAGTACCGAAGCCCGGGCCATAATAAAGGACATCAAGGACAGTACCAGGACTTCGGTACTCAACAACACTTCCCATACCCGGTTGAGATTGATCTGAGCAGGCTGGGGCAGCTGTTTTGATTGCTTCAAGGTTCTGATAACTTGCCCTTTCTTCTGCAGCCATCTTTTAATCGGAGCTTCTTTAATCCTCTGAAAAGGATAGACATCTATTCGTTCCATAAGTATCAATACCCCCATCTCCAATTGCTTGTCCATAAATTATATCAGGGGCGGTTGGTAAAAATTGTCATTTATGCTGGAGGTTTTTTTTAGTTTAATACAAAATTCAATTAAAATGTGGGCCAGCTAACACTATCTGCATTCATTCAACAGAGTATAGAGGTTGGGGAATGAATAGTTGTCGAGGAAGGAATTTGGGTCAATGATTCCTATGCAGGGGGGGCCGGGTATCTTCATGAGGCTGCCGCAACAGGGCAAGGCCGCTGCAACAGGCGGGGGAATTATAACCCGCCGCCGGTTTCCTTATCAGGAACCTGACCGCGACAAAAACAAAAGGGCTATCTTTTCGTTTCATTATATTATGAATTAATTATCGCAAGACTATCATAACCGGACCTGATTTTCATAAAGCTCCCAAATTACCCCCTCCAGTAAATCGCTTTCACTCACCGTCATCTCTGCTGCTTCCAGAGCAGACATGATTAGTTCAATTATCCTGGCCCCCTGAGGCAGAATATCTGCCCGTTCCGGCTGTAAACCAGGTATTTTTTTTCTTTCTTCCAGGCCAACCGCTAGTCGGGCCGATAATTCTCTAACTTCATCTATGCTCAAAACCTGCCCGTGGATTAATTCAGGCTTATAATCCCCCTGGCCCAATTTTATGGAAACCAGGCTGGTGGCTGTTCCTCCTGTGAATACCAGCGGGTGTCCGGACAAGATTCCCCGATCTCCCATACCTTTCCGAAGTATATGCTCCATATTTTCCCGGCTCATACCGCTTTCCGTTGCTCTGACAGCTCCCAGGGGAAGTGAGCGGATATATACTTCTTCTTCCCAGCCCAAGATGATTTCGGTGCTGCCCCCGCCGGGATCAACAACTACCGGATGTCCCGACAGCGGCAGGCCTTTCCTGACTCCCTGGTAAGTTAACCAGGCTTCTTGCTCCCCTTCGATAATATCTATGGGCCAGGGAAAATGACTGGCCATAATCTGAATTACCTGATCCCGGTTAACTGCTTCTCTTAGGGCACTGGTAGCCACTGCCCGGCAGCATGCAGCTTGACAGCGGCTTATTATCCGGACATAATCATCCAGGCAGGCGATGCTTCGGTTGATAGCTTCCTGACCTATGCTCCCGCTCTTATGCCATCCCTGCCCCAGCCTGGTTTGAGTTAAGCTTCGGTGTAACGGGATCAGGCGCTGATGGGCATCTATCTCGGCGATTAAAAGACGACAGGAATTGGTTCCAATATCTACGGCGGCAAACTTCACTCTTATTCCTCCTGCTGCTGTCATTTCTATCCTGCCAATGGGCCTAACAATAAAAAAAATCCTGGCAGCTGGCCAAACAAACTAAAAGCACTTCGTTGAAGTGCTTTTAGACCCTATCATATTATATGACTTAGGGATTATTTCTTCTTTTCTTTTGCTCCAGCCTGTTTTTGATCGGCTGCATTCTTTCGTCACTTTCTTTTAAGAACTTGCTGATCTTGTCATCCAGACTTAACGGTTCATTCTTAGTTCGATGATCCTGCCCATAAACATTTCGCCGGCCGGGATTAGGACTTGGTCTTCTGGGTCGATCAGGCTTAACCTCAGCAGGTTTGGAGGACACAGCCTGCTTAATCGATAAACCAATTTTATTTCCGGCTATATTAAGTACTTTTACCTTAACCTGATCTCCCACCTGAATAAAGTCTCTCACATCTTTAACATAAGTATCGGCAATCTCCGATATATGAACCAGTCCCACTACTCCTCCGGAAAGCTCAATAAATGCTCCGAAATTAGTTATGCCCTGTACTTTCCCGTCGATAATCTCCCCCGGCACAATATTCGCTTGTTCTGTAGGCATAAAAATGATAGTCCTCCTCTTATCTGATAGGTTCATTTTATTAGATGAAGAAGCGCTAGTCAATATTTATCACGAACAATTAAGCATCAGACGCAATTCTGCGAGCACAATAATTTGGCTTCGCTGGCGTAAAGGCTTTAAAGCAACCTGATCGCTTAAAGAAGCGGAGGACATCTTTTCGCCTGTTTATAGCGGAAGGTCTCCCTATTATTCAGACAATACCGGAATAATAATGGTCTCGCCTTTTTTCACCAATCCCAGCTCTTCCCGGGCAATCCTCTCAACTGTTTCCGGAGAGTTGGCTTCCAGCATGGCCTCCTGCAGCCTGCTGTTTTCTTCTGACAGCCGGGCTTTTTGCAGTTCCAGCTGATTTTTTTGCTGCTTCAAATCATACACGGTTTGGGCCCGGGGTATTATGGCAATCATCAGAAACAAAGCCAGCAGTCCGGTCAACAGTAACCTTATTCGTGTTTTTGGAGGCCTGCTTTTACTCATTATCATCGTCCTCACCTGCGGGTATGCCCAGTACGCTTCCGGGTATGACAATTACTACCTCATACCCTTTGCTCCGGGCTCGATTAAGCAGGGTGGAAACCGTACCTGAACTCAGGTTCAGCGCCGCTGCAATCTCACTGCTGCTTTTTCCCGATTCCTTTAATACTACTGCCTGCTTCTCCCGGAAACTCAATTTTTCTGCTCCGCGTATTTCTATTCTCATAACTCTCGCAGCATCCACAAATTTTAGATATTTTATAGACAATTTAGGTACATAATTGTTATATAAGTATACTGTAAAAACGATAAAAAAGCTTTATTTTTTTTCTACTTTTCTTCGTCT
>CAZCTN010000007.1:0-113031 GCA_964501655.1 uncultured Syntrophomonas sp. | reverse complement strand
TAGCACATTATGATGACCGGCGGCTGCTACCTGAAGGGCCCTTTTAGCTGTATCCTGCCCTCGAACATCAGCGAAATCAAACCCCGGCTTTACCTCATTTGCCACTGGCGGGAAGGTGTTTCTGGCTTCTGGAAGTTCTCCCGCGGAACTAACAAAAGATATGGCTTCCTGCAAGCTTGATACGGTGAAAGTACGTATTTCTTTTACCAGGGCTGCTTCTCCAGCATTATCGGCAGGAACAATGAGATCAACCGGACCTTCATATCTGGCTAATTCAAGCGCCATAGGAAGAACACCGGCAATCTTGTTAAGATGGCCATAAAGGGAAAGCTCGCCTGCCATAAAGCAGGAATCCGTTAGGGAGGTTTCGATCTGACCGGAAGCCAGCAGAATTCCAAGAGCGATAGGCAGATCAAAATGAGTTCCCTCTTTCTTCATGTCAGCCGGGGACAGATTGATTACTATCCGGCGATTGGGAAAGTTATAGCCGCTGTTTTTTATCGCCGAACGCACTCTTTCCCGGGCTTCTTTTACCGAGGTGGAAGCCAATCCAACAATTTCGACTGCCGGCAACCCGCCCTGTACGTCTATTTCGACCCTTACCGGGACAGCATCAATTCCGGAGAGCACCATTGAGTTAAGTCTTGCCAGCATAAAATGACCTCTTTTAATTTATATATACATAAATTAACTCATATGTAATAATATTACAAGTAGGGCTGGTAATTTATATCTGCCGTGCTGAGCAGTTGGATATCTATTCCCAGCCTGGGACAAAATGAGCCAGCCCCATTGTTATTTTGGGGATAGCTGATAGAATGGGAATATATAGAAAGATATAGGAGGTACATGTGCACCATGAAAAGGAATTCTGCGGGTAATAAGGTTGGTGTTGTGGTTCTGACGTTGTTGCTTTTGACCAGTATTCTGGCCATGCCTCTACAGGCTGGAGCTAATGAAATCAAGGTTTATGTCAACGGTGAAGAGGTAATTTTTGACGACCCGCCCAGAATAGAAGGAGGCCGCACTCTGGTTCCCCTGCGAGCTATAGCAGAGGCAATGGGTATGCCGATCGATTGGGATGAATCCACTTCAACCATTACTATCTCCCATGATAAGATAACCCTAAAAATGATCATCGGTTCTTCTTCTCCAACTATCAATGGAGAATTGGTGCCTATTGAGGTTCCGGCCAGGATAATCAATGGCCGCACCTTTGTCCCGGTTCGTTTTATCAGCGATGCCTTCGGCAGCGATGTGGCTTGGTTGGGAGATTCCCGTACAATCAGGGTGAACTCCAAGCAGCATATAAAGGTGGAAAATACCAACAATATTCGTATTCAGGTACAAATATTTAATAGCTGTGACGGTTGTAAAGACCTGGCAGCCTTGATTATGGCTTCCTGTGACGGCGAGGAAGAAACTGTCCTGATAATGTCTGGGAATTGCCCGAATGCCTACAGGATTATGGAAAAAATGGAGAACAACGGCTTAGGTACTATCGACCAGCTTATCGTGACTACTCCCTTTGATGAGGACAGTGCCGGCATACAAGAAATTTATCATAACTTCCGGGTTAGAGATACTATCCTAAGTAAGGCATCGCGGACCATGGACGCCTATGAAGAATTTATGCAGGAAAACTATCCTAATTTCCCTCTGCAAAAGGATATCCAGGATGTTTCGGAATTGATTCCGGATGTTTCCAAGTTAATACCGGATATATCCGAGTTGGTCCCTGATCTTTCCGGGATTATTTAATAATTTCAACGGGTCAGACACATTGTTTTCTGACCCGGTTCTCATTCGGGTATCTCACTGGCCGTTCCTGGCCCAGCGAGCAAAGTGTTCGCAGTTGTTGAACACCATGTTGTACTGGTTTTCTCCATATCTGCTCAATCCTCTTTTAATGATTTCCTCTCCGGAATAGGCGGCCGGGCTCTCTTCCTCCGGTTTTTTGTGTATCCGGGCGCCTTCCGTGAATTCCTCCGGTACGCTTACTTTAACCCGCCCCATATGATAGTGAAGCACCAGATTGCCCCCCATATACAAACCATGGTGAGTAAAACCGGGCCGCTGAACAAATAAATGGTCTCCGGGTTTTATATCCCAGGCATCTTCAGCCAGCAGCATACGATTCAAACCGTTATTGCGGCTCTCTATATAGTTGTCTATGGTATCCAATACATTGTGATAAACTTGCGCAGCTTTGCCCAGGTTGGGATTCATCTCCCGGGTGATATGCTGAATCTCTTTCCGGTTCTGGCGATTAAGCCGAATCAACTCATGAACCCTATCCATTTGTTCCCGGCGTTTGGTGCTCTGCTGCCTTCTCTTTTCAGGTTTCTGGCGCATTTTATCCTGGTGAAGTCGAAAAACTCTACCCTTCAAGTTTTTTATTTCCATTATTTCCTCCAAAGGCAATGCAATATTATCTGGTTAGTTCAGCTTTCCCGGCGATTGCAGGGTCGGCTGATTGCTGTCTTGAATTTAACAACCATGGGCAAGGTCAAAATCCACCGCCGCTTTTGTTAACAGAAGCCCGATCGCTTAAAGAGCGGGGACATCTGTTGACCTGATTTTATTATACAACTACTCCCTGTATAAACTCCACCCCAAGAGGGCCCTCCGGTCTTAAGGAGTAAGGTGCCATTGGATTCAGCCGGTCGGATTATAGCCTTAATTGTATTGATTAATGTAAATTGCTGTGGTAAACTTATCATAATATTTATACAGCCTCCGAGTTGATATGCCTAAGGCATGGCTACGGCCTATCAACCTGGGTGCAGGCGGAAACACCTGTGCCTCCCCGTATTGTGGAAAGGAGACAAGACCTTACAGACTCAGGCCTGTTTTGATTGCTGTACATGATTATTCGTGTTGTTGCTTTGACTCAGGTTGGTTTGCTTGTTTATTGTCGTGTCTATTTTTTCATAGGCACGATTTTTATTTTGGTAAAAGGCTCTTCTGGAGCTTTTGCATACAATCCCAATCTTTTTCTACCCGCTTTTCCAAGCGGGCTTTTTCTTGTTCTGTAAAACCAAGCTTTTTCCTTTTCTGAGGGTATTCTGGCTCGCAGCACTATACATTAGTCACAGGAAATGCTTATTATGTTAATAGTAGGAGGTATTTTTAATGTTTTATCGGAAACTAAGGGGAAAATTCCGCAAAATTGCCGAGGATAATCAACTCTGGGACGAAGAAGTAATTATCTCCGGCCGAACCCTTTCGGCAAAAGAAGCTATCGGAAATCCTGAACGAACCGACTACCCTATAATAAAAGGAAAAGAGAAATTGATGGAGGCGGTGTTTAAAGGGACAAGAGGCCAAGCTTTTACTGATATGGCCGGTGATTTTCAGGGTACATTGGGACAGATATTAAGCAAAAATCCGGAGAGCAATTTTGACCGGGCGATTCTCATATCTACTATGAACGCAGTACTTAAATACCTGGGCCTGGTGGATAGAACCATTCATTGTCATGATGAGGAACCCGAACTCTGTTCCCGGGAACTGGTCAAACATATCAAAGACCGGTTTGGCGGCCCCAAAATAGCTCTGGTAGGTTTCCAGCCAGCCATGTTGGATAAGCTTCAGCAGACTTTTGAGGTTCGGGCTTTGGATCTGGATCCTGACAACATAGGAAAAATAAAATACGGCGTACTGATCGAAGGAGCGGAAGCAACCGAAGCAGTACTGCAATGGTGCGATTTAATCATTGCTACCGGCAGCACCGTAGTAAATGCTACCATTACTGATTACTGCAACAGTAAGCCGGCCATATTCTTTGGTACCACAGGAGCCGCTGCTGCTCAGCTAATGGGTCTGGAGCGCTGGTGTTTTATGGGCAGTTAGAGCAGTTTGCTCTCCTTTCGTGACCTTTACTGAAGAATTTGTGGAAAAAAGGAAAAGCAAGGGGCCGAAAAAATATCAGTCCTGCCTGCCGAGCTGGGTCGCAGTATAAGATATTCCCCCTTGCTGCCTGGCGCTCAGGGCACCGGCGGCAGTTCCGATGATGATCAGGATATTGCCGCACTTGCCGATCTGAGCTAATACAAGCACCTGCTCTGATGCGCAGCTCTCAGCCATGAGCAAGCTGCACTCTAAACCAAATCAGAGTCATCCGGTTCGTTCTTCCTCAATTGCTCTTCGATCTCCTCCATGCGTTTTTCCATGGACAGCATCTTCAGGGCTACCATTAGCGGCAGGACCAGAAGTCCGATCAGCAGGACCACAAAAGCGAGCTCCCAGGGTCCAAAGTTCATGTCAAGTTCCCCCCTTGTCAGCTATGTTTTTTCCGCAGCAGTTGTTATCTATATATCCGAGCCGGCCAACCCGGCCTTTTCCACCCTAAAATGCATTTTCGATATGATTCAGCTTCTCTCTGCCCTGCTGGTCGATCAATATGGTGATTACATCAAAACGCAGGCCCCTAAAAGGATTGGATAGTTCATTTAGATAAATCATAGCAGCCTTTTTCAGGTGCTGTATCTTGCGATAGGTAATAGATTCTTCCGGATATCCATAGCACATGGATTTTCGGGTCTTAACCTCTACAAAGACTATTTCTCCTTGCTTCTGACAGACTATGTCCAATTCTCCATAGCGGGTATAATAATTACGCTGGAGTATCTTGTATCCATGTTGCTGCAGATACTTAGCCGCTCTTTCTTCTCCCTGTCTCCCCAGTTCTTTTCTCATGCAGCCTCCCGCTTAATACTTCTTATCCATACTATAGACGAACGCCATTATTTCCGCCACTACGTGATATAAGTCGGCAGGAATTTCCTCCAAAAGATCCAGGGCCATAAGATAATCAACCAGAATCTGATCCTGTTGTAAAGGAACATTGCTTTCTTTGGCCAATGCTCTTATTCGTTCCGCAATCAGCCCCTGGCCTTTGGCTGTCACTTTTGGGGCAGCATCTTTTTCCGAATCGTAGCGCAGGGCCACCGCTTTCTCTATCTGCTTATCCCTCATGCCTTTAACATCCTCTACACAATGATATCAATCGCCAGGGCATTAACCCGGCTCCGGCTCATCTCTATATTTTTCAGACTCACCTTTTCCCCGGCGGATTCCGCCAGTTTCAGGCCCTGATTATGCACCTGATATCCCATCCGCTCCAGCTCCTTTACCAGATTTCCCATTCCTGTTTCCAAATAACTTTTTACCCCTGCTTTTTCTACTACTCCCTGCAGGGTAAGAATTCCTTTCTTATGCCAGTTAATATGGAACAACACCAGGCCCAGGCGTCCGGTTTCCAGAGATATGGCTATCTGGATATTCTCCTGCTCCTTCAGGCTCTTATGTCCGGCATCTTTATTAAACCTTAACTCACACAGGTGGGTTTGCTGGTCAACCACCACCGGAAAGGAAAAATAGTAGGCACTGGATGGGCTTTCCGACCATCCCCGGTTGCTGTAATTAATTATCCTGGGTCCGCTTAATTCTCTTTCCAGGGTCTCGAGGCGAGTTAAAAAGTCTTCCGGGAGGATACGGCTTTGATTCCCGGTTTCCCCTTTCACTATTTCTTCTGCCAGGATTATCCCTCTTACCAGTTCTCTTACCGATTGTACCTGCTGCTCTACTTTCTGAGCAATTTCCTTACTGCCCCCTTCCGCTCTGATAAGCAGGGTTTCCAGCAGCTCTTTCAATACCACCAGTTGCTGGATGGAAATAGGAGGGCGGTTTCCCGGAATAGCAGTGTTTATTGATCCGGGCAGCTGATGGGCTGCAAAGACCGAGACCATATCCCCCCCGGGATTTGTTGCGCCCCCAGTTGCAGCTGCCATGACTGTCTCAGCCGGAGTTGTTACAGACGTCATTTCTCCGCCCCGGGGAACTGCCGCCTGCCCGTTGGGTATGGACGTTAGGTTCGGGCTGATACCGGCAGGGATAGCTGCCCCTCTCCCAGCATTAATCCCTGATTCAGGAACTTTGCCCGCCTCCATTGAAGCTGCCATTCTGCCGCCGAATTGCAAACCGCTCTGATCCGAAGCTGATTTGGCCACCGGACTCATGCTGCTCTTATCTCCCATTCGAGCGGCCGGCATTTCCATCTCTGGGCCGGAAGCATGTATCCTGTACTGAGCCGCTTCCCGGCTCTGGCCTTTGATGGCATTATCAAGGCTTTGCAGCAAAGATTCCAAAGTTCGAGCCAGGTTGCTTTCGGAGGCAAGCATTTGCTTTAATGCATCCAAATTCGGTTTATCCAGGCTTATCCCCCGGCTTAAGGCCAAGGCTGCAGCCTGAATATTTTCCTGCTGCATCCCGCCCAGGGCTGCTGCTCCGGTTCGGACCAAGTTTATGTTTTCCGGGTTTACGGCCAGTTTATTGGCCAGGAGAATCCGAGCTGCCAGCAGGGTATCTGCACTGGGTTGTATTCCCATATCTATCAGATTCATAGCCAGATTATTACTCTGCACCTGCTGCATTTCTATCGGGCTCAATACCTTTAGAAATACTTGCCCATTTTTTACTCCATCCACCTGTAGAAACAGTTCCTGACCAGTATTCACTGGCACCTGGGTTACTGCTTCGATCAGCCTGCCTTTCACCAGCAGGGTCAATAAGCCTCCATCTTTAATACTTTGCACGGAAGCCTGAAGTATTTCGCCTCTATTAAGATTTAGCCCCTGCTCCGCCGGAGCCGAAAGGTTCATTATCATCCTGGCCAAAGAGACCTGGCTGTTGTACATGTTGCCCTCCTGATAGTATAGATTTTACCGGTTCAAAGCTGGGCCGGTGAAGGATACAGGGACCCTGACGGAAAAGTATTTCCAGGTGTTCCCGGGTTGCGTATCCCTTATGGCGAGCAAAATTGTAGCCGGGAAAAACCTGATCAAAATTCTGCATCGATTCATCTCGCTCAACTTTAGCAATAATCGAGGCGCAGGCAATGGAGATACTCAAACTATCCCCTTTAATTATGGCCTTCTGCTCTATAGGCACATGGTTTAATTTCAGAGCATCTATCAGCAGCAAATCCGGCTGGGGATTAAGATGTTCTGCTGCCAGTTTCATAGCCTGCCGGGTAGCATTTAGTATATTAATCTCATCCAGGTAAGGCGGATAAACAGAGGCTACCGCCCAGGACAGAGCTCGCTTCTTTATTTCTCCAGCCAGCAGCCTTCTTTTGACTGGGCTTAATTTCTTGGAGTCATCTACTCCAGCCAGAATAAATCCCCGGGGCAGGATAACTGCTCCTGCTACTACCGGTCCAGCTATCGGCCCCCTCCCTACCTCATCCAAACCGGCTATGTAGCGGCATCCTTCCTGATAAGCCTGCTCTTCCAGAACACTTATACCCTGCAGCCGCTGCAGCTCGTCTGATATGTTATTATTGTCGCCCCTATTCTTCATGATCGAGAACCTCTTTAGCACATCAGGACAACTGCTTGCGGGCAATCATGCCCGCAATGAGCTCGGCTTCAAGTATGGCGCTCTTAAATCCCCTGACTCTGAATGCATCTCCGATTATATACAAATTATCGCCTAAAACTTTCAAATCTTTATACAGGGGGCGATAAGACTGATATCCGGCTGCCAGAACAATTGCGTCGGCTTCCAATACTTCCTGCTTTCCTCCCTCATTGTCTATCCATACCCGATTCCGAGCCATTTTAACTACCTGCCGACCGGTTTTCTTGATCACTCCGGAATACTGCAGGCGGTTCATCAAGTCCCGGCGGTTCTTCTTTTCCATGCTGGAAGCCAAAATACCTCCCGCTTCGATTATAGTGACCCTGTTGCCCGCCTGGGCTAAATAATCGGCGGTTTCGCAGCCATTCTCACCCCCTCCTATGATTAAAACCTGTTGGGAGCCCAATCGCACTTTCATGGTTAAAATTTCATCCACATCATAATAAATGCTCTTGTCCAAGCCTTCTATCTTTGGACGCAGCGGAACCGAACCGGTAGCCAAAACTATAAAATCGGGCTGAATGGCATGGGCATCAGCTACGGTAAATTCATGAGAAAAAACCTGCTCTGCCTGACTTATATTCAGTTCCCGCAGCATATAGTCCCTTAGTGCCAGTATCCTCTGTTTATGAGGCGGTATGCCGGCCAGGTTCATTAGCCCGCCGCCCTGGGACTGTTTTTCAAACAGAGTAACTTCCAGGCCCAGCCGGGAAAGGGATATCGAAGTCTGCAGTCCGGCCGGTCCGCCGCCTACCACTGCTGCTCGGGATTTAAGGGCCGGTTTTCGAATGGGGGCCTTTAAGTCTCCCTCCCTGCCGGTTTGTGGATTTACCGTACAGCTCACTGGCATTCCCTGAAAATTATTCGCTATACACTGGTTGCATCTTATGCAGGGTCGGATATCCGAAACAGTTCCCTGACGGGCCTTCCGGGGCCATTGCGGATCGGCCAGAAGGCTCCGTCCCAGGAAAATTAGATCGCATCGGCCCTGTTCCAGCAACTGGTTGGCAAACTTCGGACTGCTTATCATACCTCCCCCTATCACCGGTATTGAAACCTCCTTTTTCACTGCTTCAGCCAGGTAAATCCTCCACCCTTCCGGATAGGAAGAGGGTTCTATGCTGGTAAGTCCTGACTCATAGGTTCCGCAGCTGCAGTGCAGCAAATCTGCTCCGGCCTGCTCCAGCCTCCGGCAGATCATCAAACTTTCTTCCAGCTGCAATCCTTCCGGCACAAAATCATCTATATTTATCCTGACTGATATCAACAGTGCCGAAGTGGCCTCCTTGATTCCGGTAATAATATTAAGCAGAATTCGCATGCGGTTTTCCAGGCTGCCGCCATATGCATCTTGGCGATGATTGCTGTGAGCAGACAGAAACTGGTTGATCAAATATCCATGGGCGGCATGTATTTCTACCCCGTCAAAACCAGCTTCTTCAGCGTTGCAGGCAGCCTGGATGAACTTCTCTTCAATAGCTTGTATCTCTTGAAACTCCAAAGGACGGGGTTTCTCAGCAATCATAGGGCAGGGCAGCGGTGAAGGAGCTACCGGCTGTATACCGGTTATGCTGCTTTTGGTTTGGCGGCCGGCATGAAACAATTGAATAAACGCCCCTGCTCCGTACCTCTTAATGCTTTTGACCAGCCGCGCCAAGCCTTCCACATGGCTTTCATCGTCTATCAGCAACTGGCCCATGCCTTCCAATCCGGCCGGGTTGTCAACACAGGCAGCTTCCACTGTGATTAATCCCACTCCCCCCCGGGCCCGGGCTTCATAATAATTAATAACGGAATCACTCACCCTGCCGTCCTGCCCAGCGTAACCCATAAGCATAGGAGCCATTACCAAACGATTTTTTAATTCTAAACCGCCAACCCGAACCGGCGCAAAGAGAGCTGACAACTGCTCCACCTTCTACATCCTTCCCTTCAGCTTCATTTTCATTCTCTCTTCCTATTTTAACCTATTTCACTTCCACGCCGGGAGCATAATTTCATGGGCAGATAAAACTACCACCCGGCAGCTAATCCCTGGGCGGAAATCCATTGCTTTGGGGCCATTACCCTCATTCACTCCTGCCAGCTGGTGCCTTGGCATTAGACCAGAAAAGCCGAACTTCAAGCTCTCTTCCAACTTGAAGTTCGGCCAGGTATTAGGGGTTTAGGCAGGGGAAGAAACTGTGGCACATTTTCCTCCCGCCGCCCCCACCAGGCGATAGGTTAGGCCGTTTTCATTAATAGCGGCCTGCCCCCTTTAAGAAGCGGGGACACCTTTTCGCCTCGTTATGTTGAAGGGGGTTCAAATCTGGTTCGGGAAGCATCCCCCGTAAACCCCGGATCATGGGTCGGCTATTCACCTTTAAATACCGCTCCTCGACGCTCAATAAAGGCCTGCATGCCTTCTTTCTGGTCCAGGGTGGCAAAAAGACTGCAGCATTTATCCATCTCCATAATTAGTGCAGTGCTGATATCAGTGTTGGTCCCCTGCTGAATAGATGCCTTTAATTTCATCAAGGCCAGGGGCGGTTTTTTGCTCAGCTGACCGGCTAATTGTTTAACTTCCTCCATGAGATCGTCAGTAGCTGCCACCTGATCCACCAGGCCTAGAGCCAAAGCTGCCGCAGCAGTTATGGTTTCCCCGGTAAACATTAATCTTTTAGCCTTGTTGCTGCCGATCAGGCGGGGAAGTCTCTGGCTGCCTCCGGCCGCCGGGAAAATGCCCAGGTTTATTTCCGGGAAGCCAAACTTGGCGTTTTCTGCCGCTATCCGGAAATCACAGGTCAGGCTGAGTTCCACTCCTCCGCCAAAAGCAAACCCCGCCACAGCCGCTATGGTCGGTATGGGCAGATTGGCAATCTGGTTAAACACCTGGTGAATAGGAGCAATATATGCCCTGGCCTGTTCAGGATTACAGGAAACCATGGCTTTGATATCCCCGCCGGCTGCAAATACCTTCTGGCTCCCGGTTATTACCAGCACCCGCACCCCCTGGTTAGAAGCTATCCAGCCAATGGCCTCAGCCAGTTCAGCAATCAGCTCACTGCTGAGAGCGTTCATTGTCTCCGGGCTGCTTAAAGTCAGGGTGCAAACTCCTTCATCAAGACTCAATCTTATAGTTTTAAATTCCATTTGTACCACCTCCCCCCAAAGCTATCATTATTTTCCCGGCTTATTATCGTTTTCATAAAAGTGAAACAGCAGACAGTCACAGTCCCGGGACTGATAGCCGTTACACCTGTCGCTCAGCGGGCATTCATGGAAAGCCGGGTAACTGTTTATCTGACATACCCGGGTATTAGAACAATTATAAATCACTCGAATCTGCACCTTCTTTCCCAGCCAAGGGCATAAATAATCCATAAATTGTTCCAGAGCACCCATTCTTTAACCCAGCTCTTTTCCTACAATGCCTACCCCCACTACGCATGAATAAGGCTGTCCGCCCAGGTTTTGGGCCAGACCTATCCTGGGGTTTTCCAGCTGCCGCTGGCCTGCTTTACCCTGGAACTGCAGCCAGGATTCATAAAGCATCCGGATACCGCTGGCACCTATGGGATGACCAAATGATTTCAATCCTCCGTCGGGATTAACCGGCAGCCCTCCGTCCAGGTCAAAGAATCCATCCATGACATCCTTCCAGCCCTGACCACGTTCGCTGAACATCAAGTCCTCATAAATAATCAATTCAGTAGGGGTAAAGCAATCATGTACTTCCGCTAAACTGATCTGTTCGCGGGGATTAGTGATTCCTGCTTCACGATAGGCCGCCTGTCCGGCATAATAGGTTTCAAAGGCGGTGGTAAAATCATAGCTTTGGTGTTTTTCACTATGACCCGGTCCGGCTGCAATCTGTATACCCTTTACATACATCGGATCTTTGCGGTACTTTTTGGCATCCTCGGTACGGGTGATAATGGCACAGGCCGCTCCATCCGATACCCCGGAGCAATCCATAACTCCCAGGGGGCTGCAGATTATGGGCGATTTCAAAATGTTCTCCATAGGCACTTCGGCCCGGTATTGAGCTTTGGGGTTCAATGCTCCGTTTTTATGATTCTTCCAGGCTATGCGTGCCATAACCTCTTTCATCTGCTGCATATCCAGCCCGTACTTATGAGCATAAGCTGGTGCTACGAAAGCAAAACGGGAGGGTGCGGTCAGATCAGGCAAGGTTCGGTCTGAATCCTCAGCCGGCACTTCCAACCCACTGTATCCGCCATCTTTTAATTTTTCCGCCCCTATGGCCATAACCACATCATAGGCCCCTGAAACCACGCCATAACAGGCGTTGCGGAAACTGTCCAAACCGGTGCAGCACATATTTTCCAGCCGGGTCACCGGCTTGTATTGAGATTTCATGCGATTGGAAAATGTTAATCCGGCCATTCCGGAAGTAAATGTTCCGAACCAAAAAGCATCAATATCATTGAATTCAAGCCCGGCATCTTCCAAACACTCGTCTATGGCTTCTATCATCAAGTCTTCCAGGTTGCAGTCGTAACGCTCGCCAAACCTGGTGCATCCCATTCCGATTACCGCGGCTCTGTCTTTTATTCCTACGGCCATTTCTTTCCCTCCTGTCTTTAAAGTTTTGGTACGGCTTTCCAGAAGTAGGTCCGGATGCTGTCAACCGTGAATATATGGCGAAACGACATCTTGACCTCCATTCCCACCTTGACTTCATCCGGATCACAATCCACCAGATAACATATCAAGCGGCCTCCGCCTTCAAAGTCTACTACTGCTACTATGGTAGGGGGATCCAATGATTCGGCCAAATAATCGACCGTAAAGGTAGCCACCCGGGCCGGTTGGCCATAAAGCCGGTAGTCTTCCATCTGATCAATGCTCCGGCATTCAATGCATACCCGGGAGGGCGGAAATTGAACGGTTCCGCAATTTTGACAGCGAACCCCATAAAATCCCAGGTTCTTTTTGCGGTTGCGGTACATATCCGGCACTGATGATCTCTTTTGCACCGGTCTCTTGGCCGGCTCGGTTGCGATAAGTTCCCTCCAGCGCAGGTATTTTCCATAGTTCATGGTTGCCTTTTTATTTTCCAGGTATCCCTTTAAGCCTAATCCCGGGGAAAAATTGTTGATCTCATCACTTACTTTAAACACAATGGCATCACTGCCTTCTCCATAACTGACCAGTAATAAATAGTCTCCGGGACTGGCTTGCTCCAATGCCCCGGCCAACATCATGGGAACATTAGCCGTTCCAGTATTTCCCACCTCATTGTATAGGCTGTCTTGGATCTGGGCAGGAGTAAAACCTAGTTTGGCAGCTATCTGACCCTGATAGCGGGGAGTAATTCCGTAAATCACAATCTTAGTGAAATCACCTGGGGTTAATCCGGTTTTTTTCAAAACACCTTTTACTGAATCATTGACAAACTGATTATAGCCCTGGGTGACACAAAACCTTTCTTCCCAGCTGCGTACAAACCTTTCGTTATCAGCCCGCCACAGATCATGAAAATCTATCGATATACTAGTGCTGTCGATGTACTCGGCAATTACTTTTTGATCCCCAATCATAAAAGCTGCTGCTCCGTCCCCAAAGTGATTTTCGTAAGGTCCGGCCGAGTAACCCAACCTGCATTCGCCTGCCACCACTATGCTGTTTAAGCCTTGTCCGGCTGCGTCTATCCCGGCCAGGAGGGCAGAAGATGCAGCCCTTAAGGAATCGCAGAAATCGGCGGTCCTGATATCTGTGCGGGTATCCAATACCCCGGCAATAGTAGCAGCACTCTGTTTTTCTTTGTAAGGAGCGGTGGTAGTTGCAAAGTACACCGCATCAATTGTTTTGGTATCCAGGTTGGCAGTGCAATCCAAAGCTGCCATAGCGGCCATGGTTATACTGTCTTCATCATAATTGGCAATGGCCTTTTCTCCTTTAGGAACTGGAGCTCCGAAGGTTTCCTTGATGTGGGATCTATTAAGTCGGTTGTAGGGAACATATGCTCCAAAACCAGTAATTCCAACCATTCATACTTACCTCCTATTCTATTGTTTTACCGTGTTGAAGGGCTGATAGAGGAACCCTTTTGGGGTTCGGCTGAATCAATTAAAGCAGCAGAGACATCTTTTCCACCTCGTCACATATACCAGCCCCTCCCAAATTTACTTCATCGTCATTTGTTGGAATAGTCATAAAAACCTCTGCCGGTTTTTATTCCATAGTGTCCGGCCCGCACCTTGTTTTTCAGGGCCTGGGCGGGCCGGAATTTGGGATCCCCGAATTCCTGGCAAAAATACTCCACTACATTTAACAGCACGTCGATACCTACCAGATCGCATAGTGCCAGTGGCCCTATGGGCATATTGGCACCCAGTTTCATGGCTTCATCAATGGCTTCTACCGAAGCTACTCCTTCATCGTAGGCGTGAGCAGCATCATTCAAATAGGGAACCAGCAAGCGATTCACAATGAATCCCGGAGCTTCCTTGGCCGGGATCGGTGTTTTACCTATCACCCGGCAGGTTTCAGTGGCTGTTTCCACCGTTTCAGGGCTGGTCTCAACTCCCGGAATGACTTCTACTAATTTCATTACCGGCACTGGATTGAAGAAGTGCATCCCCACCATCTTTTGGGGCCGACCGCTGGCTACCCCAATCTCCGTTATACTGAAACCGGAAGTATTAGAAGCAAAAATGGTATCCGGCGAACAGATCGCATTTAGTTCCTTAAATACTTTTTTCTTCACATCAATGTTTTCAACAATTACCTCGATGAGCAAATCACAATCTTTTAGATCACTGTTGCTGCAGCTGCTGGTAATATTGGCCAGATATTGTTTCATTTCTTTTTCACTGAGCTTGCCTTTGGCAACGGTTTTTTCCCAGTTCTTTTTCATCCCTGCTACGGCCTGGTCTAAAAACTTCTGGTCCAAATCAACCAGAGTAACCTGCAGGCCGGCCTGGGCGCCAACCTGAGCGATTCCCGCTCCCATGGTACCTGCTCCCAGGACGCCAAGCTTCTTTATCGCCATCTCATCTCCTCCTCTTTCTTATATCATTCCTTTACTTCGCATTAACTTGTTCATGGGTTCCCAGCTGTTTTCAAACATCTTCATAAAAGCCTCGAAGTCTCCGGCCAAGAGATCCCTTCCGGTGCCCAGATACACTTTCAGCGGATCCAGGGTTCTCATCACCATTACCTGTTCCTCGGTAGGGGGTTCAGTTTCCACCAGATTAGGCGATACCGCCAGATCCCATTGTATCGACTTTAAAATGTTTTCCAGCTTGACTCCCGGATGAATCTTCTCCAGGTACATCTCCCGGCTCTCGTTATCGAAACGATATATTCCCATGGTGGTAACTACCACGTGAGGCCCTCCCCCAAGCAGTCCGGCCTTTTCGCGGGCACCCGGACCGTTTAGATGTCCGGGAGAAGTAATATAATCGATTTTATTAACAAAATTACGGCCGTCCTGGCGCATCATAATTATAGTGCGGTTGGCAGAAGAGGCCAGGTCATTGGCCCCCCCGCTTCCGGCCAGCCTGACTTTAGGGTTTTGATAGTCTCCAATACAGGTAGAATTAAGGTTGCCAAATTTATCTATCTGGGCCCCGCTTATACAGGCAGCATCTACATAACCATTTTGCTGGGCTCCCATTACTTCCCTCTGACTTCCGGTATAATATGCCCTTTCACAGTTTACGGCGCAATTCACACACATCGGCAATCTTCTGGGAGAGGGCCCGACTGCCCCGTATTCCACCATCATATTAAAATTGGGGGCGTGGGTGAACTTGGCCACGGTAGCAGCCATCAGTGGCATTCCTACCCCTATGAAGCATAATTCTCCATCATTTATTTCCCGGGCTACAGAAGCCGCCATCAATTCCGGCAGAGAGTAATCTTTTGCATACTCAGCCATTAATATCACCTCACCTCTCCAAATTTTTGATATTTGTTTTCACTGCTTTTCAAGCGATTGAGACGATCATAACCGATTAATTGACAGTATTCATCCCAATCTTTGGTGCCATGGATATATTTTTCCGCCCAGGCTTCAAAACCTTCCTGGGTGGCAAATTGACGGTACGCATCCAATCCGAAAGGCAAATCATGATGATAGTAGAAACTTGATTCGCGCCAGTGAGCTCCGAAAGGTGCATGTACCACGGCGTCTACATAGTAGTATGGAATCACGGTAAGGTTGGGCATACGACGGATCTCAGCCTGGGTAACAATTTCTTCCACACTGACAATGACCTTCCTAGCCGCTCTGGCCAGAAGATCAGTATTACCATACAAACCCAAACATTGGACATTTCCTATTTCATCAGCCCGGGCGCAATGCATAATACCAACATCGGGAGTTGAAGCCGGCACTAGTGATACCGGCTTTCCGGTATAGGGATCATCAATGACTTTAATCCGAGGATTATTCTCAATAATATCCGAGCCTAGCTGGGATTTAACCGGCATGAAATCCAGGCCCAGGGAACCAGCTTCCCATCTCATGGCACAGCCATAGTTGCTGTAATCTTCAACTTCCAGTGGGCGGGGGATGCCTTTTTCAACTGCCCGCCGGAAGACTTTATCCTCACCTTCGATACCGCCCCAGTTATAAGCCATCTCAATCTTGTTGACCAGCCCCGAGCCGATCAAAGCCGATGACATTCCTATCTGACTGGTGATACTTAGACTAAGGTTTTTTATTCTATCCCTCTGGCGAACGATTTCCCAGATCAAGGCAGCGGGAGCTGCACTTACTGACATTCCCAGGTAGCAGCCATCATGGATATATTCCGAGATGGCATCCCGGGCCGTCATAACTTTGTAGGTCGGCGGTTTAGCTTTCCCCTTCCGAATCGGAATAGGTTCAAACTTCATATAGATTCCCCTCCTTCAAATAATTCTTATATCTCTAGGAAAGAACGTCTTTAGCGATTATTACTCGCTGTATCTGCGCAGTGCCTTCAAAAATCTGCAATATCTTGGCGTCTCTCATCATTTTTTCCACCGGATAATCCCGGCAGAATCCGTATCCTCCCAGTATCTGTACCGCATCAGTAGTAACTTTCATGGCCACATCGGCTGCGTAGCATTTGCAAATAGCTGACAGTTCTGCCGCCATCAGTCCTTCATCCAACAGCCAGGCGGCTTTTTGCCATAGCAGTCGTGATGCTTCGATTTCCATGGCCATATCGGCCAGCATGAATTGAATGGCCTGGAAACTGGCAATAGGTTTGCCGAATGCCTTTCTTTCCTTGGCGTAATCCCGGGCGAATTCAAAAGCACCGGTGGCTACTCCAACCGAGGCCGATGCGATAAAAGGCCGGGAAGAATTAAAGGATTTCATGGCCAGCTTAAAACCATCCCCTTCTTCTCCCACCCGCCATTTCTTGTGTACTTTCACGTGGTCAAGAATAACTTCGGAGGTTTCCGAACAGCGCATGCCCATTTTATGCTCGCTTTTCCCAAAAGACACCCCTTCTGTACTGGTATCCACTATGAAAAATGATTGGGCCCGATTGCCTTTGCTCTTGTCATGGGTAGCCAGAACGCACAATTGAGAAGCATGCCGACCGTTGGTTATGAAACATTTGCTGCCATTTAAGATATAGTAATCCCCGTCCTTCCTGGCGGAGGTAGATACTCCCGCCACGTCAGAACCGGCACCAGGCTCAGTTACTGCATAGGCAGCCAGCTTTCCCTGGTCGCAAATTCTCGGGTACCACCACTCCCACTGCTCCTCATTGCCGCCATAGAGAACCGGTTCTGAAGCCAGCATATTCACCATAGGAGTTATTCCTATACCCAAACAGGCCCGGCTAAGTTCTTCGCAAACCATGCAAAGGGTAAGATTGCCAAAGATCATCCCGTTGTATTTTTCTGGTGCATTCATGCAGAATATGCCCAGATCATGCATTTTCTTGACCTCCGGCCAAGGGAACTCTTCTGATTCGTCATAATCATGCCGGACCGGGACAATCTCATTTTCAGCAAACTTGCGCACCGTGCGCTGCAATGCCAGCTGGTCTTCATTGTAAGTAAAACCAAAACTCAAAACTTTTCCCTCCTTCAGGTTAAATTATTTCGGTGATCAGGTATCCATCCTTAAACATTCCCCTCCCTCCATCTGTACTAATTATTGAATTAGCAATTTGCGTGCCAGAAAAAACAAGCGCCAGAATCCCCATAAAGACAGGACCCTGGCTCTTAATAATAATTCTGTTTTTGGAATTTCTGGTATTTATACCATAGTTTTTTAAGGAATCGCATTCAGGCTTGATCAAAGTGCTCTAGCAAGGATAAGAGCTTTGTGGCAAATCTGCCAGTGCCTTAAAGGGTATTTGGCAAAAATGCTATGCTCTAATGAATAGAATACTCTCTTTTTACGGATATACCGAATTTTCTCAGTTTTCTATATAGCGAAGAAGGGTCCAGGTTAAGCTGCCGGGCCGCTTTAGGAACATCAAAACGGTATTTTTCCAAAGCTTGAATCAGGATTATCTTTTCATATTCCTCCAACATGTTTTTCAGGCTCTTATCTTCAGCTAGATGGCGCAAATCGAATTTTACATCCGGTATAGTTATGTGCCGGGATGATAATACCCTGGCTCCGTCCATTTCCGCGATAATCAAACTTCTTTCCAGTACATTTTCCAGTTCCCTTACATTACCCGGCCAGTTGTATTTACATAGCATACTCAATGCCTTATCATCGATTGTTCTTTCAGCAATGTTCAAGCGGCGGCTCAGAGTGTTTATTATATGGGGTGTTATCAGTCTTATATCTTCCACCCGGTATCTTAAAGGAGGAATTTTTATATGCACCACATTTAAACGGTAATATAAATCCTGACGGAAACTTCCGTTATTAACCATTCCTTCCAGGTCGCGATTGGTAGCCGCGATAACCCTTACATTGATTTTACTGGGGTCTACTCCGCCTAACCTTTCCACTACCTGTTCCTGAAGCACATACAGCAGTTTGCTCTGCATATTGAGCGGCACCTCGGCAATCTCATCCAGAAAAACCGTGCCCATATCGGCCAACTCAAACTTGCCCAGTTTACCGCCCTTTTTGGCTCCGGTATACGCCCCTTCTTCATATCCGAATAGTTCGGATTCCAATAGATTTTCGGGAATGGCGGCGCAATTCACCCGGATAAATGGTCTTTGACAGCGCCGGCTGGCATTGTGTATGGCATGAGCCAACAGTTCCTTCCCGGTGCCGCTTTCACCGGTGATAAGCACCGTAGTAAGGGGATGGTTGGCTACCTGCTGGGCTAATATAATGACCTCGGACATGGCTTTGCTATCATAGTAAATATCTTCAAATGTATATGCTGCACGGTGCAGTCGGTCGATTTCATCTTTATACATATTAAGATTGTATAAAATCTCATCCAATATGTTTTTCCCATCCCATATGTTTAAGAAAACAGTATAGCCAAAAACACCGACCACCCTATTCCCCTCAAAAATTGGCAAAGCTGTGCCCAAAGTATGATGTCCGTTTACAACCCATTCATACCCGACTTTGGCTTTCCCGGTCTGTAAAGTAACATAAGCCCGGCTATGAGGGGTAATTTCAAGTATATGCCGGCCAATTACCTGATTCCGGGGCAGATTCAGGATCTCCAAATAGGTTTGGTTGGTATATCTAACCACTCCCTGGCAATCCAGGAATATTACTGCCATGTAGCTATTCTGTTCAAACAATTCCTCCAACATGTCCCAGTCCAAAATAAACACCCCCCCTAGGATTATTAATACCTGGGTAAACTAAACCCTCTCTTTTTCCTTCTATTACGTTTAACCTTGATCTCCCTTATTTATTCAAAAGAAAAGGCACGACTTCAACTAAGTGTTTATTTGCTTGAAGTCGTGCACAAACATTAAGAGGGTTATATTAAAGGGGGTCCTAAGTTATGGTAAGAAAATGCCCTCCGGGTCCACTGTGTTGTATAGCAGATCGATATCCTGGACCGTAGGGGGCTCAGTCTCACCTTTGCACCGGGAGATATTCAGATCAAACAGGCAGTTTTCTTTGACCTGTTCAGGAGTAAAGCCCGGATGCACAGTATCCAGATAGATTTCGCCATTATCATCAAAGCGAAAAACTCCCATATTGGTTATTACCGCGGAAGGTCCTCCCCGGAAGAACTTTCCATATATTTCCTGTCTAGGCACCATTTCACCTGAAGGCCACTTGGGCAGACGCCATCCCGGTGAGGTTATATAATCAACGTTTTCTTTGAAACGCCGTTTTTCTTGAACCATGATGAATACGGTTCTCCGGGCCAGTGAATTGATGTCCGGATTCCCCCCGCTGCCGGTAAATCTCTTGCTGGGGGCTGAATAGTCACCCACCACGGTGGTATTTACATTGCCATACTTGTCGATTTCGGCGCCACCCAGGAAGGCCAGATCAACATAGCCGCAATGCAGCTGACCATAGAATGCTTCGGTCAGACCAGCTGCCATAGAAGACTGGTAAGCGCAGCGAGAATCCCCCACTGAGGTAGGCAGGTCTATGGGCCTTCCGTCAATGCTGCCCGCTTCATAGATGCAAGCCGCTTCAGGAGCATTGGTCAGCTGAGCCAGGGCTATGGCCAGCATGGGAAGTCCGGTTCCCGCGAAAACCACATCTCCATCATTAACTTCCCTGGCTGCTGCTACCGCCAGGAGGTCAATCGGTTTATAATTTTTTGCGTATTCCTTAGTCATTTATCTCGACCCCCTCTTCATGGTAGTTGAATAACCCAGAACAGAATTAGCTTTCAGGTTTTCCAGTCTGTTGGCCCCCAGCTTCTCCAAATACTGTTCGTGGCTATCTACGCCAAATATCCACTCTTTTGCCCACTCATCGTATGCAGCTTTGCTCTTGGAGGCAGCATAGAACTGCCGGATGAAATCGGCATCAACATCATAGAAATATTGAGACCCGGTGGGATGGGCTCCCCATGGGCATTCGACTACATAGTCAATAGCATAACCCGGGGCAATATTCTTCTCCGGTTCCTGTCTGAGATAGCTGTCCGGCACTATTTCTTCAGCGATTACTATTACTTTATCGGCAGCTTTGATGACTTCCTGGTCCACATAAGTCTGTCCTAATACTCTAACGGTTCCTTCGTCACCTACCTGGGATGCATAAACCAATGCCCAGTCGGGATTAGCCGCCGGCATCAAAAGCAGTTCTCCCATGTCATACATGGGGTCCTTGATGGTATCATATTTTTTCAAGGGAATCTTGGGATTGGAGCCGTCTCTCAATCCTGCTTTCCCCAGCATATCGAATTTGGGATTAAGAATATCCGTGCCCATTGAGAGAGCAGTAGGAAAGAAGGGCAGACCGTAAGCTCCAGCTAGCAAGCGCGCCACAACTTGAGCATGGCTGTAGTCTTCTATCAGTATGGTACCCTCGACCTGTCCCCGCGCCATACCTTCGCCCAGTTTACCGTAGAGCTCATGTCCAACCCAGCAGGATTCCCACATCTTGACCGCACCTGCACCGGCCAGCACTTCAGTATGAGTTCCTCCATTAACCTCGAAGAGATGCAGATCTTTTTTACCCTGCCTGACCAATTCGCAAATCAGGGCCATTGGACGTCTCCAGATAGTAAATCCGCTGAACGACAACATATCACCGTCTTTGATCAGACCCCCAGCTTCTTTTAAGCTTATTCTCTTTGGTTTTCCCATTCTCGAACCTCCTCCTTCATTTGGTTAACCCACCTTGTTTTGCCTGCAGTTGCAAAATATCGCCCGTAACTCTACAATATAATTGTTTCTATTGGGGGGGTTTATCCGGGAAACCCTCTGGGGTTCCCCGGAAATCCCTTTTTTTCTACCATTTGCCAATAACTTCACGACCTATGATCATTCTCTGGATCTGGTTTGATCCTTCGTAGATCTGAGTTATCTTAACGTCTCTCATCATGCGCTCAATGGGAAACTCTTTGCAATAACCATAGCCGCCCATGAGCTGCACGCAGTTGGTGCATACTTCCATGGCGGTGTCGGTAGCAAATTTCTTGCCCATGGAAGCCTGCGCATTATGAGGCATTCCATTGTCTTTCAGCCAAGCCGCCCGATAGATCAGCAGCTGAGCTGCATCCAGGGCAGTTGCCATATCGGCCACCATGAACTGTACCCCCTGGTTGGCCGCCAATGGTTTGCCAAATTGCTGTCTTTCCTTGATATAATTGATGGTATATTCTAAGGCTCCTTCACCGATGCCCAGACCCTGAGCTCCTATGGTGATGCGGCCTCCGGCTAGGAGTCCCATGGCTACCTTGAAGCCATCATTTATCTCGCCCAGTACGTTTTCTTTGGGAACTTTGACATCTTCGAAATAGAGTTCGACCGTAGGTGATCCGCTCATCCCCATTTTTTCCACCGGCTTGCTCATGGTGAATCCCGGGGTATCCTTTTCGATAATCAGACAGGTGATTCCCCGACCGGAAGGCTGGGTAGGATCGGTCTTAACAAAGGTACAGTAGGTGGTGGCGACGCCGCCATTGGTAATAAATATCTTGCTGCCGTTGACCAGGAAGTGGTCGCCTTTATCTTCGGCCTTGCACTTGAGGGAGGCAGCGTCAGACCCGGCATTAGGCTCGGTAAGAGCGTAAGCACCGACGATTTCCCCAGTAGACAGAGCCCTCAGATATTTTTCTTTTAATCTCTGGCTGCCATAAAGATAAGTGCTCATGCATCCCAGGCCGGTATGCACGCTCATGATGACTGCGGTGGAAGCACAGCATTTGGCCAGTTCCTCTACAAACATAGCAAAGTCCAGGTAAGATGCTCCTGCACCGCCCCATTCCTCCGGAATCGGCAGTCCGCAAAGACCCAGGTCAGCCATTTTCTTGAAATTGGCCATAGGGAACTCGTGGGTTTTATCCAGTTCTGCTGCTATAGGTTCAACTTCGTTCTTGGCGAACTTGCGGAACATATCCCGCATCATTAATGATTCTTCGCTCAAACTAAAATCCATAAAATCTCATCTCCCTATCATCTATTTGCCGGTAAAGGCAGCTTTTCTCTTTTCAACAAAAGCTGTCATACCTTCCTTTTGATCCTGGGTGGCAAAACACAAGCCAAATAAATCCGCTTCGATGCTCATAGCCCGATCTATGTCAGTCTGCAGCCCTTCGTTGACTGCCACTTTGCAGAATCTCACCGAACGCTGACCTTTGGCAACAATGCGTTTCGCTATTCCTTTTACATAGTCCATCAGGTCTTCTTTGGCCACTACCTGATCAACCAGTCCGATTCTTAATGCTTCCATGGCGTCAATGGTGTCGCCGGTATATAAAAGCAGCTTGGCCATACCCGGACCCACGATCCTGGGCAAACGCTGAGTTCCGCCGAAACCCGGGGTTACTCCCAGCCCTACTTCCGGCTGTCCGAATTTGCCCTTTTCCGAACTTATGCGTATATCGCAGGCCATAGCCAGTTCACATCCTCCGCCCAGACAGAAGCCATTTACAGCCGCGATGACCGGTTTTTCCATGGACTCTATCAGCCGGAATACGGACTGTCCCAATAATCCGAATTCCCGTCCTTCCAGGGCATTGATATCCACCATGAAACTTATGTCAGCTCCGGCCACAAAAGATTTGTCTCCAGCACCGGTAATAATCAGTACGTCAACAGACTCATCATCTCTGACATCTTCTGCCGCGGCTTTGATTTCGAGCAAGGTGTCCTTATTCAGAGCGTTTAAGGCTTTCGGCCGGTTGACACTCAGAACAGCTACTCGGTTGTCCTTTTCCAGTAAAATGTTAGCAAATTCCACCTTTACTCCTCCTCGCATATTTATCTTCTCTATGCTTACTTGTATTCAAAGATTCCCTTGCCGGTTTTTCTGCCTAGCCAGCCGGCGTTGACATACTGTTTCAACAGAGGAGAAGGACGATATTTCGGATCTCCATAACCGTCATACATTACATTAAGAATAGACAGGATGGTATCCAACCCTATCAGGTCAGCCAGTTCACATGGCCCCATGGGATGGTTCATACCCAGCTTCATGATATTGTCGATATTTTCTGCCGGGGCTACACCTTCGTACAGTTCCCAGAGAGCTTCATTGATCATGACCTGCAGCACCCGGTTGGATATAAAACCAGGTACGTCTTTGCACCATACCGGAACTTTGCCCATCTTGACAGAAGCCTCTTCTACAATCTGGTAAACTTCATCAGTAGTGGCCAGTCCTCTTATTACTTCTACCAGTTTCATTACCGGAACCGGATTCATAAAATGCATACCGATAACTTTGTCTGGGCGCTGGGTAACTGCTGCTATCTGCGTGATAGGCAGGGATGATGTATTACTGGCCAGAATAGCATGAGGAGGTGCTATTCTATCCAGTTCTTTAAAAACTTTTTCTTTAATAGTAAAATTTTCAACTATGGCTTCTATGATAAGGTCGCAGTCCGCTGCATCTTCCAGGCTTACCGATGGTTTGATGCGTCCTAATATAGCTGCCTTTTCATCCTCAGTCATTTTCCCTTTGGACACATTACGGGACAGGTTTTTATCTATTACTGCAATGCCCTTGTTTACCAGGTCCATATTAATGTCATATTGAACGGTTTCCCAACCGGTCTGGGCAGATACCTGGGCAATTCCTCCGCCCATCTGACCTGCTCCGATGACCATAACTTTTTTAACTTCCACCACGATTCGCCTCCCTTTATTCTTATTCAGGGTTTACTTCTATGCCTCAACCTTGATCAGCATGGCATCGCCTTGAGCATGACCGGAGCATATGCCGCAAACTCCATATCCCCCGCCCCGGCGGCGAAGTTCATAGGCCAGGGTCATAACTATTCTGGCCCCGGTTGCTCCGATAGGATGTCCATAAGCGATGGCGCTGCCATTCACATTAACCTTTTCCATCATCTCTTCCTTGCTCATGCCCAGTACGCTGCGAGCACTTACCAGAACTACTGCGGCAAAGGCTTCATTGATTTCTATCAAATCAATATCCTGGTAGCTCATGCCATTCTGTTCCAGAACCTTCTTGATGGAAAGACCCGGCACAGTCGCAATATCCTTGGTGGGCTGTGATACTTCCGCATAGTCGATAATGCTAAACAGGGGTTTAAGTCCTAGTTCATCGGCTTTTTCCCGGCTCATTAAGAGACAGACGTCGCCGCCGTCATTAACCCCAGGGGCATTACCAGCGGTTACACTGCCCGGTTCTCCGGTGACCGTGCTCTTGTGGTTGAATACCGGCGGAAGCTTGGCTAGTCCTTCCATAGTGGTCTGAGGTCTGGGGCCTTCGTCTTTGGTCATGATTTCTTTGCCCCTCTTGATCTCTACCGGGAATATTTCGTCATCAAGTTTTCCGGCTTCCATAGCAGCTACTGCTCTGGTCTGGGAAATATAGCCCCAATCATCGTTGTCCTGACGGGTAAAGCCAAATTCATCCGACGTCTCTGAACCGTGAATAGCCATATGCCGATTGTAGAAGGCATCCCACAGGCCGTCATATACCATCAGGTCTACACAGGGTGTGTTAAGCAGACCCATACGCTGTCCGTATCTCATATTGGGCAGCGAATAGGGGCAGTTGCTCATGCTTTCCTGGCCTCCAGCTATTACAATATCCGCCTTGCCCAGCATGATGGCTTGAACCCCCAGATCGATAGTTTTGATTCCTGAAGAACATACCTTGTTAACAGATATGGCGGGAACTGATTCCGGCAGCCCGCCTAATATGGTAGCCTGGCGGCCTGGGATCTGTCCATTGCCGGCCGGCACCACTTGACCCATGTATACATAATCAACATCTTCCGGTTTAACCTTGCCATTAGTGCGTCTCAGCACTTCCTTTATAGCCAGTGCGCCCAGCTGCGGAGCATCATATTCTTTTAATTTCCCGCCTACTACTCCGTAGGGAGTACGGCAGGCTTCAACACATACCACTTCTCTGAAGTTTTTGTATACGTTGCCTACATTTCTTCCCATACCCTCATAAGTGCACTTTCTTTCCCCGAAACCAGTTACAGGTATCTTCTTCTGGTAATCGGCTCTTTTCATCTCTAACTTTTGTACATAATCAGACATTACTCATCCTCCCCTTTTCTAAAAATCCAACTAAGTAAGTTAAGGGTGTATCCACCTTGGTGCGGGTTCCAGATTTCTCTGGCATTCCACCTCCTTCCCATAAAAATACCCCACAGATTATTATTAGAATAATCTTGTGGGGCTCTAAGGCTCTCATTATTATATATTGTTAAAATGGATGACTGCCTTATCTTTCCATGACCGGCTTGACTGTCAAAGCCAGTCTCCTGGAAGCGATAAATTGGTTTTCGGTGTGCAGCAAGTGGTTGCTAACCCCGCAGCGCGGACATTTAATCTCCAATTCCAGACTTCCCCGGTATTTTCCCAGCAGTTTGCGGCATTTCCTGCACCGGAATTCCTTCATGTCCCCTCACCCTTTCTTAATGTACATAAGTACAGAAACAACAACCCCATCCAATAGTATTAGTGGATGGGGCTCTAAGGCTCTCAAATAACTTTAATTTTCTTTAATTGCTTAATTTGCTACCTTGCACACCGTCAATCATCGTCTCTTTTCTTCTATCTTTCTTACCACACCACCGTCTTTTACAAGGTTGTGATCTGTCCAGTCAGCCTGGTTATTGTATCCACAACGCGGGCATTTTATTTCCAACTGCTTGCATTCCTTGTATTTACCCAACAAACGGTTGCAGTTTCTGCATCTGAAGTCTATCATCCTCCTGTACCCCTTCCAATCAATTTATTGACCCGGGATAACGATCAGGGGTCAAGTCGATAAACGCTATCCATGCTCCAGTGCAATAATTATTGTTTGTCAACTGCCTGAGCCACCTTCCCAGCTCGGCTCTATTATCTTATTAGGGGATCATCCAGGATATGTTTATATTTTATTATTGCAAAAAGCCTGCCAACCACATGGAATCATCAAAGGGTATTGCCCCTTGGGGATTTGCCGAAATATTTTGACTTGTTCCAAGATTTACAACCGTTGCCGTAGTGCAACAATATGTTTAAAATATAGTTGATATTATAGATTTAATTGTCATAAAATAGTCCAATAAAAAGAAAAATGCCTTCCCCGATATACCGGGCAGGCTTTTAATGGGGTCGGCCTTTTTCGGTCGCTTTTGTTGCACAATAGCACCGGTTGTTGCTCGGTTGCAACGGCCGTGCTATTGCGACCCTATTCTTTGACCTTCAATCCATATTTGGCAGCTTTCCTCACAATGGTTGAGGCATTAACTTTTAATGCCCCTGCCATTTGGCGCGTTGTACGATAATTATTATAGGCTCTTTCCAGCAGCTGTCTCTCAGTGCTTTCTACCGCTTCCCGCAGGGGAATAACACCCCGAACCAGAACCTGAGACGAATGATCCAGGGCATTTTTATCAAACTGGAAAGGCAAGTCTTCTTTACTGATAATATCATCTGGGGTAACTACTATCATTCTTTCAATCAGGTTTTCCAGTTCCCTTACATTCCCGGGCCAGTTGTAACCCATAAAAAGATCGATGACCTCTGCCGCTACCCTTTTGTTCATATTGTATTTACGGTTGAATATTTGCACAAAATGGGTTATTAAAGGCGGTATATCTTCCCTGCGATCCCTTAATGGCGGTACGTTAAGGGGCACTACATTAAGCCGGTAATATAAATCCTCCCGGAATTCCTTGGCTTTCACCATGTCGGCCAGATTGCGGTTGGTAGCAGCAATTATCCTCACATCTATCTTTTTTACTGCTTCACCGCCCACTCTCATGATCTCCTTGCTCTGGATAGCCCGCAGCAATTTCACCTGGAGATTTAACGGCAGTTCTCCTATCTCGTCCAGGAACAGGGTCCCCCCGTGGGCCAGTTCAAAAAAGCCTGGTTTGCCTTCCTGCCTGGCTCCAGAAAAAGCCCCGTATTCGTAACCGAACAATTCCGATTCCAGAAGATTTTCCGGAATCGCTCCGCAGTTAACCCGGATAAAGGGTTCATCCTTCCGAGAACTGTAACTGTGAATGGTCTCGGCGATTAGTTCTTTGCCCGTGCCGGACTCCCCGGTTATCATGGTGGTTGAATCTACCTGGGACAAGCGGTTTACCACTTCCAGTATATCCCGCATGGAACTTGAATTGATTATCATATTACTGGACCCAATGAACTGCAGTTTAAGAGTTCGCAACTGACTCTCGTAATGCTGAGATAGTCCTTCCGCCTGCTCCAATCTTTGCCTTAGGAGATTGAGTTCGGTTATATCCCGGACATTGCAGACTACCCGAAATATATTGCCATTTTTATCATATACAGGACTGCCGGTAGCCAGAGTGATTTTACCGGTCTTGGCTTCCTGGATGATAGTCACCGGTTTGCGTTTTTTCAGGGCCAGGAATGATACCGACTCCGATACAATACCTTCTTTTTGAATATCTTCCACATTCCGGCCCAAAAACTCTTGCAGGCTTATTCCCATTATCATTTCAAAAGCTTTGTTGGCCCTCAGAGTTTTTCCATCTCCATCAGTTATGTAGAGTCCGTCAAAGGACGATTCAATAATGGCATCCAGCTCTTCATTCAATTCTTTGACATATTTTAATTCCTGAGAAATTTGTTCCAACTCGGAAATATCGTGCAGTACGGCCACAGCACCAATTATTTCCCCGTCTTTCTTTATCGGCGAGCGATTGGATATGAAATTCCGTCCGTTTAAAACGATTTTCTGCACCGGTTGTTCTGCCCCGGTTTTAATGGTATCTGGCAGACCGCTGTTGGGAACTACATCAACGATAGGCCGACCCAGTACTTCTTCTCTTTTTTTCTCCAGTATTCTTTCTGCCGCCCGGTTGAACACCTTTATCCTGGCCTGACAGTCAGTTGCAATAATCATGTTATGGGTGGAGTCAATTATGGTATCTAATTCGCTGGCCAGAATCTGGTAGGAATTGTAAAATACCCCGGCTAAATCGGTTCTGGTAATCAAGGCTATCACCCGTCCCTGATCATCAACCACCGGCAGACGACCCAAACCGGGGTAAATGACATTATCGATATCATCCTCCGGATGCCCTACTATAAAGTCCCCCCGGGTCATGAGCTCTCCCACCGAAGTCTGCAGATCCAGGTCCTGATCTATAGCCCGGTAAACGTGGCTCTTGGTGAACAATCCCTGCAGCCTAAAATCATGATCAACCACTGGAGCTCCATCAATCTTGTTGTCGACGAAAATTTTTACTGCTTCGCGTACTGAAACATCCTCAGTTAACCATATCAGTTCCCCTTTAATAAATTCTTTGATTTTCAAGGTACAACCCCTCCCATACCCCCTTACTATCTACTGCTAATTATAGCACAGGGATAAAGAACCCGGAGGCAGGTTCACTGTCCCCCTTTATCAGCGGGACAGTGAACCTGCCTCCGGGTGTTCTTAAAATATCAGATGATGCCGTCCTTGCTCAATTGTTCAATCTCTGCCGTGCTATAGCCGACTTCCTGCAAGATTTCCTGATTATGCTCTCCCAGTCCGGGAAAGTTAAGTACTATTTTCCCGGGGGTGTCCGAAAGCTTAAAGGGTATCCCAGTTAAAGCTATCTCTTGATCTGATCCGGAAGGATCTTTGATTTTACTAACCATTTGCCGGGCTATTACCTGTGGATGTTGGCTTACTTCTTGCAGATCCAGCACCGGGGTGAAACATATGTCATTCTCAGCAAAGTATTCGACCCATTCATCCCGGGTTTTCCCTTTCATTATCCCGGCAACATCCTGGATAATACGGGCCTGCTCCGCAGTTTTCCATTGCAGGCCAATGTATTCATCCAGCCCCAATTTCCCGCAAAATTCAGCCCAGAATTTTATCTCCACCGCTCCCAGGCTAACATATTTGGCATCCCGGGTTTCGTAAATGTTGTAACAGGCATATCCTCCCGTTAACACACCATCAGCAATCCTGGGGATTATGCCCGTCCCTGACCATTCTCCCATGGTATAAGCCAGCAGACTCACGGCACCGTCCAGCATGGAAATATCGCACATCTGACCCTGCCCAGTCTTTTCCCGACCAGCCAGTGCCATTAGCACAGCGATTACCGCATACAGAGTCCCTCCGGCTATATCTGCTATTTGAACCCCGGACATGGCCGGAGCACCTTGGCGGCTGCCGGTCGTGCCGGTTACCCCGGCCAGATTTAAATAATTCAAATCATGACCGGCAGCTTTATACATCGGGCCATCTTGTCCATAGCCGCTGATGGCACAGAATATTAACCGCTGGTTAATCTTTTTCAATTCCTGGTACCCTATTCCCAAATCATCCATGAAACCAGGCCTGAATTGATCTACCACCACATCAAAATGAGGAATTAATTTCTTGAATACTTCCCGGCCCTCTTCCTGACGGATATCCAGGGTAATGCTTTTTTTGTTCCTGTTGACGGTATAAAAACGAGTGCTGGTTCCGTTCACCACTGGAGCCAGTTGCCTTCCCGGATCCCCTACCTGAGGTTGTTCTATTTTGACTATTTCCGCCCCGAAGTCAGCCAGCAGCTGGGTGCATAAAGGCCCGGGCAGATATCGAGATAAGTCCAGAATACGTATTCCACTTAAGGGTAATGTCATATTTTTCACCTCTTTAATGTATATCCCTAATTCAACATCACAGCTCTTTTAGCCTCTGGAAGGCCATACACATTCAAGTAGTGCCTCTAAAAGATAGACCTGCCATCCCCGCCCCGGGCTTCGACCAGCAGTCTGGAGTTGCTTAGGAAGCGCACCATGGCTTATAATATCAGGGGTCGGCGGGACTCTCCCAGAAGATTAGCGGCAGATTCCAGCACCTGCTCCAGTACCGGTATATCCCCTTCATCAAGGAATAGCTCTCGTCCATTCCTTATATCTTCCAGGGCTTTTTCTGCCGCCACAACCCGGAATTTCATGTGGCCGTTATCATGGTAGGGATGGGAATAGGTAGGTATATAGCTGACTCTCGTCAGCCGGGTTCTGCCGGCATCAAAATCCTTGCTGAATTTCATGGTCAATATAATTCCGCTGTTCCTCTCCACCCCATGCTGATGACTGATAAAATTGCCCATGGAATATACCACCAGCTTTTCCTGCTGATCGATCTCGATTACCTCCAGGGGTTGGATTACATGGGGGTGACTGCCCAGTATTACGTCCGCACCGGCGTTAAGAAATTCATAAGCCATATCCACTTGCTCCGGTTCTGGTTGATGCATATACTCGGTCCCCCAGTGTAAAACCAGGATCAGCACATCTACTTGCGGTCTGAGCCAACCCAGGTCCGATAGAATTTTGTCTCTGTCCAGAAGATTGAAACAGTATGACTTATCCTGGGGAATGGGTATGCCGTTGGTTCCATAGGAATAAGCCAGATAACCGACTTTAATTCCCTTAATATCCTTGATAAGAAAAGTATTGCTTTCTTCCTGGCTGCCATAGGTTCCCAGCGTGTCCAGTCCGGTGTCCTTCAATACTTCCAGGGTACGCATGGCTCCCCGATATCCCCGGTCAAAAGCATGATTGTTGGCAGTAACCACCAAGTCAAAGCCGGTTTTTTTAAAGGTACTGGCAATAGCATCCGGACTGTTGAACAACGGATAACCGGTATATCCGGATTCAGGTCCGGCCAGAGGGGCTTCGAAAGACACTGAACTGTAGTCGCCCTGCTCTATCAGGTCCTGCACCTCGGAAAAAAAGAAATCGAAGTTGTAAGTGCCGTCTGCTTGCTGTCCGGACCATATCTGGGTATTGTGCATCAGACAGTCGCCAACTGCCAGCAGGGTAATTTCACTGCTGAGGGGCTTGTCATCCAAGTTATTGTTCGGCCCCTCACCGGCCGGGCCTTTTTCTTTCGGGGTATAACATCCCATAGGAAAGCACAGCAACAGACTAGCTAACGATAAAACCAGCAAACCCTTCAACAAAAGGCTGACCTTGCATCCGGAGTACATTAAAATCATCCTTTACCCAATAATAATCTTGCGGCAACTATTCAAGTAACTGCAGAGCATTCAGCCCACTGCTGCAACGAGGTGTGAGATTAGAACCCCCCGACGGTTTATTATTAAAGGAATCCGACCTGGTAAAAAACGAGGAACATCTTTCCGCCTCGTTGTAGCCCAACAGCTCCTCGCAACGGAGTAAACGTTCAACCTGCCAGCCGTCTGCGGCTCATGATACTGATAGCGGTATTGCATAGTCCTTGCACATCACCTCCATCAAAAAAGCCCCTTCTCGAGAAGGAGCTCCTGGCTCTCATTCCAAGCCTTTTTCAGCCCATATGCTTAAATTATATGTAGTAAAATCGTTTAATATGAATAGCCGGCAGTAGCCAACCCTACCGATATGGTAATTATATACTGTAATAGTCAGAAATACAACTCTCTTCCCTGCTCGGGGGTCGGGTCGCATATTTTCCTCGTTTCCCCTTCTGCCAATCTTTACGGGCCATACTAATCCAGGCTCAACCGTCCCAATTTGCCTTTACGAAAATCCTGCAGCAGTAGTTTGCAGGTCTTGGCGGTATCCGGTCGTCCTTCTTTCAGCAGGTGTCCTCTTAATATGGATATACTATCCAGTAATTCTTCATTATGTTTATCCAGTTCCTGTAGTTTCAGCTTATTCCGTAGTATATCCGGGTTCTTCTTTTTAAGTATTTCCAGCAAGAATAGAGCTATTTCATACTCGTTATAGGCATTTTCCCCCACTATGTTTAATAGGGCCAGTTTTTTACCCTGATCTTCGTTCTCTATCTTGGGCCACATAAGCCCGGGAGTATCCATCAGTTCAATATCTTCTCGCAGACGTATCCACTGCTGACCTCTGGTCACACCTGGTTTAGCACCGGTTTGGGCCACTTTTTTACCCACCAGGCAGTTGAGAAAGGTGGATTTTCCCACGTTGGGAACCCCTGCTACCATAACCCGTGCTGCTCGAACCCTTCGGCCCCTGGCCCGCATCTTGTCGGCCTGTTCTCCAAAGCTTTCTATAATCAACTGCAGTACCTCTTTGCTGCCTTTACCATTCAAGGAATTTATCATGGCTGCCGGCAGCCCTTCCTGTCTGAACTGGAGGGCGTACCTCCTGGTATCACCAGGATGAGCCAGGTCTGCCTTGTTGAGCACCATAATAATCCGTTTCCTGCCGGCCAGGTGCTCCAGATCCTTATTGCGGCAAGAGAATGGAGCCCGGGCGTCCAACAGCAGCAACACCATATCTACCATTTTCAAGTTTTTTTCAATCTCCCGTCTGGCCTTTACCATATGTCCGGGATACCAGTTTATACTCACAATTTACCTCCTGCGGATGACAACTGCCGTCCCCCTCATAAAAAAAGAATACCTCTTGAGGTATTCTTCCTATCCGGGGGCTTTTAATATCTGCCTTTTTCCTTAACCCGGGCCTTCTTACCCATAAGTTTCCTCAGGTAATACAACCTAGCTCTGCGCACTTTACCCCTCCGAGTTACTTCGATTTTCTCGATTCTCGGTGAGTGGATGGGAAAGGTCCTCTCTACCGCTACCCCGTAAGATATCCGGCGAACGGTAAAAGTGCGGGACAGCCCTCCGCCTCTGATTTTTATCACAGTTCCCTCAAATACCTGTATTCTTTCCCGGGCGCCCTCGACTACCTTAACATGAACCTTAACGGTATCTCCGGGGCCAAAGCTGGGAATATCACTTTTATAGTATTCCTCTTCGATTGATCTGATAATGTCTTGCATTCCTTCAACCTCCTTCCAACAGATGTTCATACATCTTATGCTGATGCAGCGGACCATCTTTTTTACCCAGAACAAAGGTATTATATCACAGCTGGGTTGCATTCTCAAGGAAATCTATTGGGTAAACCAGAATTCGCCCAGTAAGCGGTCCAATATTATGGAAACCGCGCTTCGGACTGACAAATGATTATAATCACTGCCGGACTGGACTGGTTCCAAAATAAGATCACATTCCATCATGAGTTCCTGACTCATTCCCCAACCGGTACCGAAGAGCAATAGAATAACCTCCTCCTGGTGGAATATCCTATCCTTCATCTGCTTATAGGATACACTGCGGGGATATATCCTGGCATCGGTAGCTACCGTCAAAGGCTGGCGGCCGGTCTCATATTGGATGATGGATAAGACTTGAGCCAGGTTATCCGCAGATCGCAAGATATTAAAGGCCTGCTGGCGATCCGGATTATACTGGGCACCGTAGCCCTGCTGCCAGTAGGCCAGTATATCCTGGAGCAGTTCCTGCTGGTTTTCCGATGGATGAACTACGAAAAAACCTTCTACCCCGTAGGTTCGAGCTGCCCGGGAAATATCATGTAAATCCAAATTGGTAATAGAGGTAGTGATAATATCCATCCTCTTATTATACATAGGGTAATGAAGCAGGGCTAAGTAAACCCTGGATTTTCTCACTGCTTTAACTCTCCCTGTCAAAAAGTATTTCGGACAACAGCTCTTTTTCTTCCTGATTAAACTCTTGCTGCAACAGCAACTCGGGACGTTTTAATAAGGTTCTTAGCAGGCTCTGCTTTTTTCTCCATCGGCGAATATTTTCATGATGCCCGGAAAGCAGTACCGGGGGCACCTCCTGCCCCTGGTAGATACGGGGCCGGGTATATTGAGGATATTCCAGCAGCGATGAGGAAAAAGACTCTTCTTCCAATGATCTTTCATCACCAAGCACTCCCGGGATCAAGCGTACCACCGCATCGGTCAGGACCATAGCCGGGATTTCACCCCCGGTCAGAATATAATCACCGATAGATATCTCTTCATCGAACATGGCCGAGACTCGGTCGTCTATACCTTCATAGTGGCCGCACAGGAGAATAAGATGCGTTTTACGGGCCAGTTGCTTTACTGTGCTCTGGTCCAGTACCTTCCCTTGCGGAGACAAGCAGATCAGCCATGAGTCCAAGGTTTGATAATGCCTGACCGCAGCCTGGACCACATCAGCTTTCATAACCATTCCCGGGCCTCCCCCGTAGGGATAATCATCCACCTGCATATGTTTATTAGCAGAAAAATCTCGGATGTTGGAAATATTTATTTCAACCAACGATCTGTCCCGGGCTCTTCTTATGATGCTTTCCTCAAAAACGGAAGCAAACATCTGCGGAAAAAGGGTCAATACGTCTATTCTCATTTTTCCTCCTGGGGCTGCTTCTTGACGGGTATAAGACCGGGTAATAAGCTTACCTGCATACAATTAAGCTCTAGGTCTACATTGAGGACTACCTCCTTGATGGCCGGTATTAATAGTTCACCATACTCCCTGGAACTGATAACATACACATCATTGGCTCCGGTCTCCAATATTTCTTGCAAATCCCCCAAAAAACCCAGCTCAATATCCTCAACCTTCATTCCCTGCAGCTGAAAATGATAATAATAGCCTTCAGGTAATGGGTATACCTGTTCTGACGGTATTTTAAGCAAAGCCCCCCGGTATTGCCGGGCAGCCTCGAGATTATCAATTTGGGTGAATTTGATCAACTGCTGCTGCTTATACTGCTTACAGCTTTCGATGCTTGCTTTTTCCCGGACCCTGCCGGTATCCAAAATAACTTCTTTCAGCTGATCGAAGCGCTCCGGGAAATCAGTTAGCGGGCTAACCCTGACTACACCCTGGTATCCATGAGTGCCGGTTATCCTGCCTACACTGATCAGTTCCTTGTCCTCCACCTGTATCACCTCTTGCCGGCCCCCGCCCTCAGGACCGTTAATCCTTTTCTTTTTGGATGGCAAAAAAGATCAAGGGCTAAATTTAGCCCTCTTACCTAAGTATTTCTACTACTACTCTTTTTCCTTCTTTTGCTGCTGTGGCCTTGGTAAGGGTACGAATTGACTTGGCTATTTTCCCCTGTTTACCAATTACCTTTCCCATATCGTCAGGCGCAACCCGGAGTTCAATAATAATCGACCTTTCGCCTTCGATCTCCGATACTTGCACCGCATCCGGGTTGTCCACCAGAGATCTGGCTATATATTCCACAAGTTTTTTCACTTATGTTTCACCCCCTGCCCGAGCAGAAATTATTTGCGGCTCTCAGCGAACTTTGCCATGATACCCTGTTTTTTCAGCAGCGATTTTACCGTTTCGGAAGCCTGAGCTCCGGTTGCCAGCCATTTCAAGGTCTTTTCTTCGTCGATTTTGACCGTGGCAGGATCAGTATTAGGATCATAATAGCCTAATTCTTCAATAAATCTGCCGTCACGGGGAGATCTTGAATCTGCTACTACGACTCTATAAAAGGGTCTTTTTTTGGCGCCCATTCTCTTTAATCTAATTTTTGTTGCCACTCACTTCACCTCCTCTGAAATATATAATTATTTCATGGGAGCATTAAACTCCCGATCAAATAACCTTAATTAATTAAAAGGGAAATTCAGGGGCGGGAATCCGCCTCTTTTGCCTTTTTTGCCCATGTCAGCCAGCTGTTTCATCATCTTGCGGGACTCTTCAAACTGCTTCAACAGGCGGTTGACCTCTTGCACCCGGGTTCCGCTGCCCCGGGCAATGCGTTTCTTTCTGCTGCCGTTAATAATGGAGGGATTCCGCCTCTCATCTCTGGTCATCGACTGTATAATAGCTTCAATATGAACTATCTCTTTATCATCAAAACTGGCCGGCATGCCCTTGAGCTTGTTGCCCATACCAGGAATCATCCCCAGCAATTCATCCAGGGGACCCATTGATTTAACCTGCTGCATCTGCTCCAGGAAATCTTCCAGGGTAAATTCCTGCTCCCGGATCTTCCGCTCCATTTCCCGCGCCTTATCTTGGTCTATGTTGGCCTGAGCTTTTTCCACCAGACTCAGCACATCACCCATACCCAGGATTCGAGAAGCCATACGATCCGGATAAAAAGGCTCCAGCGCATCCAGTTTCTCTCCCATACCCACATATTTAATGGCACATCCGGTCACCGCTTTGACCGACAGGGCTGCACCCCCCCGGCTGTCGCCGTCCAATTTGGTCAGGATAACTCCGGACAAACCCAGCTGAGAGTTAAAGTGATCCGATACATTAACGGCGTCCTGCCCGGTCATAGCATCTACAACCAGCAATATTTCATCTGGCTGAAGAGCCTCTTTAATCTGTACCAATTCGTCCATCATTTGGCTGTCAATATGCAGCCTGCCTGCTGTATCCAATATGATGGTATCACAGCCTTTGTTTTTGGCAGCCTCCAGAGATGCTCTGGCTATATCCAGAGGGTTATTCTGTCCCATAGCGAAAACCGGTATTCCGGTTTGCTCTCCCAATACCTGAAGCTGTTTTATGGCGGCGGGCCGGTAGATATCACAGGCTGCCAGCAGAGGCTTTCTTCCCTGTTTCAGCAGAACCTTGCCCAATTTAGCTACCGTGGTAGTTTTTCCGGCTCCCTGCAGACCTACTGCCATAAATATGGTAGGGGGGCGGGAGGCAAAGGTCAGTTTACTCTCCGAGCCACCCATCAAGACGGTCATTTCATCATGAACTATTTTAATAATCTGCTGCCCGGGAGTCAAACTTTGCAGCACTTCCTGGCCGACAGCTCTTTCTTTCACCTTGCCGATAAAATCCTTAACCACCTTGAAGTTAACGTCCGCTTCCAGCAAAGCCAGCCGAACCTCTCGCATGGCCAGATTCACATCTTCTTCACTGATCTTGCCTTTGCCGCGCAGCTTCTTAAAAACATCCTGCAGCCGCTGTGAAAGTCCTTCAAAAGCCACTATAATTCTCCTTTATATCTCAAATAAGTTGGTCAATTTGGCCCAGTATGCTCAAAACTTGTTCTATCTCCCCTTGATCAATAGATTTCCGGTGGTTTAAAACCTCAAAGACCTGATCCAGGCAGCGGCGGGTGAGAGAGAACCTTTCCAGCAGGGATAACCGTTGTTCATAGTCCGAAAGCGCCTGTTCTGCCCGCTTTAACAGATCATAGACTGCCTGCCGGGAAATGGCCATACTGTCAGCTATTTCTGATAGAGACCAGTCATCCTCATAATAAAGATTTAAGGCATCCTGCTGTTTTTGCGTTAGCAGGGAACCATAGAAATCTTTCAGCATTATTATTCTTTCAGTTTTTTCAATCATCTCGGTCTCTCCATGTGTAAAGCAAAATCACTTTACTTGTCAAGTTTACTCATATTCATCTCATCTGTCAAGAAATAAGAAAATACTTGAATTGTCCTTTACCAAGAAGCAAATAATTTATAAAATAGCAGAAGAAGTATATATTGCCCATTTATATAAAATTTAAAAAAAGGAGCCTGCTTATGCAAGAAAAAATTGCCTTATTAACCGACAGTATGTGTGACCTGCCCCGGGATCTGATTCAGAAGTTTAAAGTAAAAGTACTGCCCGCCAAGGTGGTGTATCCAGATCGCGTATATTCTGACCGGGTTGATATTGAACCCGATGAAGTCTACGCCCGGATGCCGGAGGAAATACCCACCACTTCTTTGCCCTCCCTGGAGGAAATTTCCCAGGCCCTGGACGACATAAGAAAAGAAGGATTTACCCATGTACTGGCCGTACATATATCCAGCGGGCTCTCGGGTACTTTTAACGCAGTTGAGTTTATATGCCGCGATGTTAAAGACTTAACCGTTAAGGTGATCGATACCAGGACTCTTTCCATGGGAACCGGATGGGTGCTGCTGGATGCAGCTCGCAGTATCAAAGAAGGCCTTGGATTTGACAGAGTAATCGAAAGAGCACAAAAGGTACAGGAAAATGCAAGGGTCTACTACATCCTGGAGACCCTGGAATACCTGCGGCGGGGTGGCCGTATCGGCCGGGTAGCTGCGGTATTGGGAGAGTTTTTGCATCTGAAACCGGTAATATCAGTAGGGGAAGACGGTAAATACTTTACTTACTGTAAGGCCAAAGGAAGAAGAAAGTCGATTGAGAAACTGGTTCAAATAGTAGAAACTGCCGCTGCCCAGAAAGAAATCAACCTGGCGGTCCTTAACGGCGGAGCTCAGGAAGAATTCCATAAATTGGTGGAAAGACTGCGCAAGATACCCAACATCAAGGAATTAATCAGTTCAGATATCAGTCCGGCCCTGGGGGTTCATACCGGACCTGGACTGCTGGGGGTCGCTTTTCACGAAGCTTAGTTTAGTAATAAATTTCTAAAAGCTGTCAGAGCGTGCCAACCGGAAAGCTGAAGTAATTAACCAGGGCTGCGATTGAATCAGCTAATGATGGGGAGCCTTTCCCTTGGAGGCAAGGGAAGGGCTCCTTATAGTATGTGCTGTTGGAGCGGGTTCTGGGTAATGATGCAGATATTCACTTTTTTAAGCCTGGGAGAGACTGAGCCCGTGGGGGCAGTATCTGTCAGCCAATCGGGCTGGCCTTTTTCCCCCTGCCTTTCAGGTATATTCTGCCTGCCATATATATCAGCGCGGGGTAAAGAAGCTGTATCGGAAGCATGATGAAGGGAACCATGGTCTCCAGCAGCAATACTTCCAGATCCGACCCAAACATGTAATTGCTCATGGCTATTAAAAATATCCCTCCGCTTAGAATCAGCGGAGTGATTTCTTTCAGGTTGAAAAGTTTCTGCATCCCCATGATTAAAGCCTGATAAGAGAAAAGCAGAGCCAGGAGCCCGGTGGTAAAAACCAATATGAAGAAGAATAGTTCAATTCTTTCAAAATCGCTGGCCTTAATCAACCTGAATGCTTCAAACATTGGAAACCGGGATAAGAGGATAAGGCCTTCTCCAACCACCATGACCGCCAGGGCACTCCTGATTACCATGATGACTGCGGCCACCATATACCAGATATATATCACTTTTTGCTTGTCAGCCAGGTCAACTACCAGAGGCAGATACATAATAAGCAGGCTGGCCTGGGCAAAGGGCCAGTTGGCAGTATAGAAGGCTCCGACCAGGACCGGTTTCACATCCGCCAACACGGGTGTCAGCTGGGAAAAGTCTGCACAGCATATCAACATAATCAGAAACGCCAGCCCCAGGAAAAAGGGCATCATCCATACCATGAGTTCTACCAGACGGGATACGGCATTAACCCCCTGGTACACCCCGTAAGACACAGCCAGCATTAGCAAAGCGTACAGATAATACATGGACAGATCCAGCAGTATGCTATGCAAAAAAACCACCAGGTCGTAAAGATAAAAAGCAGCCATGATAAACAACAGCCCAACATATAAAACATTTACCATTTTCCCCATCCAGCTGCCCAACACCAGTTCACTGACTTCCAGCATGCTCTTCCCCGGGAACATCTTCTGAGTGCCGATAATCAAGATAAGCACATAGACTCCCACCGGGGCCGCCAAGACAGTTGAAATCCAGGCATCTCTGCCCGCCGGACTTTCCGGCATATAAGTGACCGCACTGCCCAGTATTAAAGTGAAAAGGATAAACCCGACCTGTCTGCTGCTGATCTGCCAATTCATCAGTCATCATCCCCTGCTTCTGAAAGCAGATTGAAGGACTTGGCCAATGGTTGAGCTAGGTAAATTATTCGGTTGGGATTGGGCAGAATACCCCTGTGTAAATGACTGTCTATTCCATAGCCCATGGACATTATCAGCAGTGTACCGGCTGCCAGCCACTCCCGGCAAGAACCCCTGGCCAGCAGGCCTGGCAGTTCAAGAGCCATGAACAGCAGAATAAGAATCGCAAGAATATAAATCATGCTGCCATCTCCTCTACTTAAAGCTAAAGGATTTCCGGCTCAATCCATCATTGCCCAGCGTGCATTTAACCTCTATAATACTTTCTGCCGTCGGAAACCTTTCATCCCATTCGTCTTGGATCTCTTCCCATAATGCCGGTCGATAACGGGCAATGTTTAACCCCCAGCCCAGAATATCGCTATTTAAGGCCTGAGCCTGGCCAATGCAGGCCAACATCTGCTTTCTGATTTGCTCAGCCGCGATTCCTTCCAAATATTCCTTGTTCTCCGGACGATATAGATCAGCTCCGCCCTTATCTTCCAGGTATCTAAATTCACATTCCATATCTATCTTCATGATAATGTTATCCCCCTGTATTACCGGCCTGGTTTTGCAGCGATACTCTTTAACCTCCATAGTTACCGCGGCCCCGGCTGTTTTTCTTGTTTCGATGAAGATTAACCCTCCCTGGTTCCTCCTGCCCTGCAGATAATGATAGCCCTGGCTCTCCTCTTGATCCAGGCTGCCCACCACTTTATTATGCTTGATAACGGCCATGCCCCCCAGTTTAACCCTCTCCTTTCCGCTTTCCCGGCTTATTATCAACTGGGGCAGAACCGGCTCTATACCCGGAGTAAGCAGCTGCTCCATCAACTGCAATACCTGTACCGGGGAATAATAACCCAGATCTTCTGCCTGGATCTCTATTTGCTGGACCAGGGAGCGTATGGAAGCACTGCCAAAGCTGTTCCGGTTCATAGTATCCAGCACCTCCTCCACCGAAGCATCCCGAGTTACAAAAAGATGAGCCTGTAAGCGAGTATTCCGGTTGCGGAGCAGAAAATCACTTATATAAAATAAATCTTCCCGGGCCAGCTTTTCCCCGATGAAAATGCTATTGGCGTGGATCCATAGAAAAGTACGGGGAAAATGCAGGAATATGTTCCGGGCCGCCTCTGCAGCCGTTGCTCCGGTTCCCATGAAAGATAAACTGCGACTGGGCTGAGTCTCCCCGGTTTCAGTCCGGGGCACCGGTTCAATGGTCTGGGCAAAAAATATCAACTCCCCATTCTCCAGCAAATCCACACTGAAATTCTGAGCAACCACCGCATCATTTATCTCCACCAGATTATAACACCCTCCGGATGCCGTCATCAGGGTAAGCAATATCAGTAGCATGGCTCTCCTTCTCATAACTATCAGCCTCTCATTTAAGCATCGCAGAAACCTTAACCCATGACCGCAACAAGGTGGGGATTGGAACCCGCCGCCTTAACCCGACCCTTAAGAAACGAGGAGACATCTTTTCGCCGGGTTAAACACCGGCCAAGCGGGCTGCAAGGGCCAACATTCCCCTCAGCGGATTAACCAGGGGCCACTGAAAATACTGGGCCAGAGACAGGTATACTCCCAGGGCAAACACCAGCGAAAATACCAATAGCTCCCGGCGCCGTCGCTGTTGCAGCAAAAATGGTACCTCCAGTAAAAGTATGACCATATATAGGATAAAAAGAAGCAGGAGCATAGGCACCTCCACTAACTTGAACTTAGTTTATCTATCCGGCAGTTATTGATAGACCAGGGAGCGATCGGTTAAGTAGGTTCGCCTTAGTTGAAAGTCAACCTTAATTTCTGTCTTAACCTCAGGAAATATATCCTCCCAGTCCGACTCGATCTCTTGCCACAAAGCATGATCCCGGGCATTAACCATGGCGCCCCAGCCCAAGATATCACTCCCCAGTTTCTGCGCCTGTTGGATGCAGGCCATCATATCCTTTTCAATTTCATCCCCGATCATACCCTCCAGTACCGGTATGTTCTTTAAGCGCAGAATATCCTGGGCACTGGTCTGTTCATAGTAATTACCCTCCCCGCTGTAGTTTATCCGCATTACTATTTGACCGTCCACATTAACCGGCTCCACTCTGGTTTGGGATCTGATTATTTCTATCCCCACCCTCCCCTCACCTGCAAAAGGAGCCGGGATGTTTATTAATCCGCCCTGAGTCCGCCCTGGGGTAAGATAACGCAATCCCCTGCTTTGGTCAGGGTTTAAATATCCAACCATCTTTCTTCCTTTAAATACTGCCGTGCCATCCAACCTGATTGCTTGGCCGTTATTGCTCTCAAACAGGCTTATAGCCGGCACTACTGCCTCAATTCCCGATCGAGCCAGATTATTGAGCAATTTGTCCAGGTTGACCTCCTGATAAATCCCCAGTTGACTCTCCTGGTTTTCCAGCATCCGGGGAATAGCCGCTGCTGACAAAGACTCCATCAGAACCTCGGTATTTAGTATCTCTTCCGGGGTTGATCCCCGGGCAATTACTACGGTTGCGTTTTTCCTGATATCAGGATTACGCAGGACAGCATCAGCAATCCAGGCCAGATCGGTCTGGGCCAGGTTTTCCCCCAGTACCAGCAGATTAGCCTGGGACAGCAACGGACTGCGGGGAAACAGCAGGATTATCTTCCTCAAGCCCTCGGTCAGAGAACGCCCGGTTTCCGATACCACCTCAAAAGATGATTCACCGGCACTGGATCCTTGCCCGGGTAAGGCCGGGCGAGCCATCTGCATTGATATCCGCAGCTGATCCTCTTCCAGTTCAACTCCCAAACCAGACACCACCACCGACTGATTAAGTTCCTGCACCTGACAGCCGGGAAGCATCAGCATACATATAATTTGTATAATAATTATGATCTTGCCCTTCCTTGTCAACCGCCTTCATCCTTTCCGCTTCCCTGCCTGGCCTGGTTCTCCATGCCTTCCAGGTATGGACGGCTGCGATTAATAAACCAGGGTCTTCTGACCATAATGTCGCTGATCTGGGCCAGATCCAGAGGGGCCAGCGGCGCCAGGTAAGGCACCCCAAAGGAACTCAGAGAGACCATCCTTAAAAGCATTATCACCAGCACGATCATTATCCCCAGGAATCCCAGCATAGCAGAAGCGGCCAGAAAGCCAAACCTCAATATTCTTACTATCAAGGAAGCATTATAGGAGGGGGAAACAAAGGAGGCTATCCCGGTTGCAGCCACTACCACCACCATGGGGGTGGATACCAGCCCTGCCCGCACCGCCGCATCCCCAATAATTAGCGCCCCAACAATACTGACGGCTGGTCCTACTGCTCTGGGCAGCCTGATGCCTGCTTCCCGCAACATCTCGAACATAGCTTCCAACAGGAAGGCCTCCACAAAAGACGGGAAGGGTACTCCTTCCCGACTGGCGGCAATGGTAAGCAGCAGGGCAGTTGGTATCATCTCATGGTGGTAACTGATAACTGCTACATAAAGAGAGGGCAGAAGCAGAGACATCCAGAAAGCTGTAAAACGCAGCAGGCGGATCAAGGATGCGGGTATATAATAAGTATAGTAATCATCCGGGGAACTGATAAATTCACTGAAAGTAGTGGGGACTATTAGAGACATGGGGGACCCGTCCACCATTATGCAAATCCTGCCTTCCAGCAGCTGGCCGCAAACCCGATCCGGACGTTCAGTATGCAAAGTCTGGGAAAAGAGGGTCTTGTTATGGTCCAGGATAAACTCCTTGATATAGTTGGTATCCAGAACTCCGTCAATATCAATTTCGTTTATACGTTTTTTGATTTCCTCAACCAGTGAGTCCGGGGCTACATGCTTGATATAGCAGATGATTACATCAGTCTTGGTTATTCTCCCCAAGACAAAGGTTTCTATTTTAAAATTACTGGATTTTATCCGCCTGCGCAGCAGAGCAGTATTAAATCTCAGGGTCTCATTAAATCCCTCTTTGGGACCGAATATTACTACCTCGTTCTCTGGTGATTCTATACCCCGGCTCTGCCAGCTGCGGGTACCGGCCACTAATCCTTCGGTATGACCATCCACCAGCAATGCACAGTCTCCAGATGCTATGTGGCGGCTGAGTTCATCCCAAGTCTTTACTGCCTTCAGCTCGGCCGGAGAAATTATTTTATTCTTGACTTCATAAATTATATCCTTGCCGCTGAAGTCTTCCTGGCTGCTCATCATATCAATTCCCAGCAGCAAGGGCCGCAGAATATTGCCTTCTATCTCATCCTTGTCGACCAGACCGTCATAATAGATCATCAATCCCTTGCTTTCAGGATTTCCGAAGCTGAACTCCCGGATAACTATGTCTGAACAGTTTTCGTACAAGCTGTCCAACCAGGCTTTATTTTCGTCCAAAGAGGCAGATATTTCCGCCTGCATGATCTCCTGCTCATTCCGGTTTACCGCCGGCTCGGATTTGCTTTTGATATAACGCACTATACCATCCCTTTCCCCCGACCATTCGTCCACCATAGTTTTTACCCCGGCTGGCATATCTATGCAGAAATACGGGTAATGGAAAATGTGCTGCTGCTACGCCGCTCTTTCCTTATCTTCCCTCCGGGCTATAGATGCTTTGATGCGGATAATCACCGCGATTATCAAGGGTATAAACAAGAAAAACAGGCTCTCGGCGGCGGGAACTATTGTCCCGGTGATCAGAAGCAGTTCCATAATATTGGCACTAATCAGAATGGACAGGATTCCTATTATCAGGGAACTGCCGGTAGCTATGAACCTGTAATCATGCAGATTAAATATCAACTGCAGGGAATAACAAGCCATAAACCAGGAGATGACCCCAACCCCATATACCCCCATTATCCATATCCCGATGAAAATTATGTCAATGTTCTGGATAAAGTCAGCTATATTTATCAGAGTTATCATACTAAAGGTGGGGAAAGTTAGTATCGGGGTGATAATTCCTCCGAAAGTCATGATAACGGCCAGAGTAGTTACCCCTATCACCAGGACATAGGTAGCCATCGCTTTAGTCATTATGGAGCGGACTGCACTCTTGTCCTGACACCAAAAGCCGAAAGTCAGAACAATAAATAATCTTCCTATAATGACCGTGCTATTGCCGGAAGCCAGGGCCAGGGCCTTATAATCCAGGTATCCCACCGGGAGCAAGCGCTCCCAGCTCCCCTGTTGAAATATGATGATCCCCATCAGAATGGATGAGAACACCAAACCTATTATTACAGTTATCTCCTGCAAGCGGGCCAGGTTGCCGATACCTGACTTTATCCCTATGGCCATGGCCAGTATCAGTACCCCGATGTGAATACTTATTGGCGTACCCGGCAGTACATTGGTTTCAATAAAATCAGTAAATAAACGCAAACTGAAACTGGTCAAGAAAATAAAAAATACCGCGTACATCAATCCCAAGACCCAGCCCAATGGCTTGCCCATATGTTCTGTGAGCAAGTCAGGAAAAGGCTGCTGGCTATTCTGGAGTATATAATTGTACATTAACACCAGTCCATAACCAGGTATAATGGGAAAAAAAGCGGGCATCCATGCGTTCTGCTGCACTATACCAGCCAGTATCTCCGGAATTTCCAGAAATGCCAGGGGGATCAAGAAAACCACCAGTATACAATAGAGCTGAAAGTTGCTGATCCTTATCACTATGCCTGTTTGCTCCTTCACCATTTATGCTGTCTCTTAGCCTGAACCCCAGCCAAGTGAAATAAATTAAGAGTATAAGACCCTCGATTTGAATTCCAGCTTTGGCATTAATTAGTCTGTCCAAATAGTCCAGATATATCCTGCCAGTTGAGGAATATCCCCACAGAGTACTGATACGGCAGTAATTTGGCATACTAGCTTTCTAAATTACACCTGAACGGTAATCTTATCCCCTGGAGAAACATATATAATTACTGCCGAAGAATAAAGCCGCAACTCTTTGATTCCTTCGGCTGACAAAATACCGGAAAGGGTTTATTTGCTCATTTCTTGCCGTTAAAAAAATAATCTCTTCGACCTGTTTCCTTATGGTATTTATTGCCATATAGGTATAATCTAAGTACTTGTCGTTTAGCGCGTATGCAGGGGCGGGAGGGAAACTGCCGGTATGGTTTATGGAGGTATGGTCTTTGTTTAAACGCCTGGGAATAGCATTACTGCTGCTTATTCTGATGTTTAGCTGCGGTTATCCATATGTCAGCGGAGAAGATAAGCTGCAGGAGGTTAATGGTGGAGCCAAAAAAGATCGGGCCTGGGTCGACATGCTCAATGGTTTTGAGATCTATTTGAACTTCTTCAATGATTCATATCCATGGGGAAATTTCACCGTTTCCCGCCATGCCGATACCTATGAAGAGGCATTGTCTTACTTCTGCCAGGGATTCGATGCCCGCCTGGCCGAAGATATTATTACCGCCTATACTTTTTATGATGCGGATCATAAGCAGCTGCTCATACTGCCTACAGATGGATTACCGGTACTGCTGCCCGAGAACCCCAATCTGATAAGAAGCTGTTTTATAGATGAAGATCAGGTGGTATTTGAACGCTATTTTGAGGATTATTACGGAGAGGACAGCAGATACCTTTACCGGGTATTCTGTACCTATCAGGAAGAGCGATGGAAAATATCCCGTTTGGAATGGGAACGAGTTGAATAACACCAATGGTATGGCAAGCTAGGTTTGGCTCCCGCTATCTGCCTTACCGCAACTCCCAGCTAAAACCTTGAGCCTTGAGCTGCTAAAAGCAGAGGATCAGGATCTTACCCGGACCATTCACCGTTCATCCATAGCTATATATTTTCGCCGGACGGCTACACTTTTGTATGCCGGTCTGATTATTTTACCGGCATTAACCAGTTCTTCAATTCGGTGAGCACTCCAACCCGCAATCCTGGCAATGGCAAAAATAGGGGTAAAAAGCTCCGGCGGAATTTGCAGCATACTGTAGACAAATCCTGAATAAAAATCAACATTGGCACTCACGCCCTTGTATATTGGCCGCATTTTCCCGATAACCTGCGGGGCCAGATTTTCCACCTTCTCATAGAGACGGAACTCGTTTTCCAATCCCTTTTCACCGGCCAGCTTGGCTGCCTGACACTTCAGGATCACCGCCCGGGGGTCTGAAATTGAATACACCGCATGGCCGATGCCATATATTTTGCCCGCCTTATCGAAGGCTTCCTTATTTAAGATTCTGGTCAGATAGGCTGATATTTCATCCTCATCCTCCCAATCCTTGACCTCTTGTTTCATATCAGCCATCATTTGTACTACTTTGTGATTGGCTCCTCCGTGACGGGGACCTTTTAAGGAACCCAGGGCGGCAGCTATTACCGAATAGGTATCTGTCCCTGATGATGTTACTACATGGGTGACAAAGGATGAATTATTTCCCCCTCCATGTTCAGCATGAAGCACCAGCGCCAGATCCAGCAAGGCCGCCTCCAGGCGAGTATATTTACTATTGGGGCGCAGCATATGCAGGATATTTTCCGCTACGCTCAGCTCGGGCTGCGGACTATGGATAAAGAGACTGTTATTGCCATGGTAATGGGAATAAGCCTGGTAAGCATAGACCGCCAGCACCGGAAAACGTGATATCAATTGCAAAGACTGTCTTAGTACATTTTCTATGGATGTGTCATCAGCCCGGTCATCAAAGCTGTAAAGGGCCAGCACACTCCTGGCCAGCACTACCATCATGTCCTTGCTGGGAGCCTTGAGAATCATATCGGTAACAAAATACTCCGGCAAACTCTGATACCCGGCCAGCAGTTGTTTAAACTCTTCCAACTGCTCCCGGCGCGGCAACTCTCCAAATAATAACAGGTAACAGCTTTCCTCGAAACCGAAACGCTTCTCCTGTATAAAACCCTTAACAATATCGTTGATATCTATCCCGCGGTATATTAAGCGCCCCGGTACCGGTACTATTTCATTCTCATCAGTTATATAGGAATGAACTTCCCCAATCTCGGTAAGTCCTACCAGTACCCCCCAACCATCAATATCCCGCAATCCGCGCTTAACCATGAATTTGCTGTACAATTCAGGTTCGATAAAACTATTTTTTTGGGCCATTGCCGTTAATTGCGACAATATATCATCAGCTATCGGCTGTTTCACTTCCCTTGCGTCCATTACATTACTCCCCTTTATGTACCTGATCTTATGCCAGTTAATCATATAGTATTATTTCATATTATATCAGAATCACACCATTATTTTGGCTAAAATTTACATTTTTCAGATTCACGTCTTTTTTATACTGCCTCACATGCTAAATCTACCATATACCAAAAGAATAAACCAGATTATCTCCTTTACTCCAAGCATTTCTATTTATCTCCATAAAATAAGGGTTCCAAAGCTCATATAAAAACCTCTGGAACCCTGTATTTTTCTATGGTGGGCGATACAGGACTTGAACCTGTGACATCCTGCTTGTAAGGCAGGCGCTCTCCCAGCTGAGCTAATCGCCCTTATGGTGACCCCTAGGGGACTCGAACCCCTGTTACCGGCGTGAAAGGCCGGTGTCTTAACCGCTTGACCAAGGGGCCTTGACGGAAATCGGATTTTGGACCTCGGATGATTGACTGCAATAACTTGATTGTATACATTTTTGCTGCGTCTTACTTCCTGTTTCCAATATCTGACCCTTTTGATCTGACTCCGAAATTCTTATATCAGATATGGTGGGCCTACCAGGACTCGAACCTGGGACCAACCGGTTATGAGCCGGTGGCTCTACCAACTGAGCTATAGGCCCTGGTTACTGCGGCAACCCCGCAACAGTTAGTATATAAAAATTCTGTACAAAGGTCAATAGAAAAACCTTAATTCTTTTAGATCTTTAACTATCCGGGGTGCAAAGTTATTGAGCATTCGGACCCAAGCCGAAAGTGAACCGGGAATCTAATTAAAAAGCGGTAACTCGGTTGGGTTACCGCCTTAATTTTCCATGGCTCCCCGAGTAGGATTCGAACCTACAACCCTCCGGTTAACAGCCGGATGCTCTACCGTTGAGCTATCGAGGACCGTCTCAACGAAATCCATTATAGTATTTATCATGGGTCATTGTCAATAACATTTTAGTATTTGAACCCTTTATTCTATATAGTCTTTGAGTTTCTTGCTCCGAGATGGATGCCTGAGTTTTCTTAATGCCTTGGCCTCGATCTGTCTTATCCTCTCCCGGGTAACTCCAAATTCCTGACCTACTTCTTCCAGGGTCCTGGGCCTGCCGTCATCCAATCCGAACCTCAGCCTCAGGACTTTTTCCTCCCGTTCAGTCAGGGTATTCAATATGCCATCCAGATGTTCGCGCAACAACACAAAAGATGCTGACTCTTCCGGTGATTCTGCATCTTCATCGGTAATAAAATCTCCCAGATGACTGTCATCTTCCTCCCCTATGGGAGTCTCCAGGGAAACCGGTTCCTGGGCTACCTTCATTATTTCAATAACCCGATCCACAGGTATATCCATCTCCTCTGCCACTTCCAGCGGAGTTGGTTCCCTGCCCAGAATCTGCAGCAGGTTCCTTTGCACCCGGGACAGTTTATTGATGGTCTCCACCATATGCACCGGTATTCTGATGGTTCGGGCCTGATCTGCGATAGCTCTGGTTATAGCCTGCCTGATCCACCAGGTGGCATAGGTGCTGAATTTAAATCCCTTGCGGTAGTCAAATTTTTCCACCGCCTTCATCAGGCCCAAATTACCTTCCTGGATAAGATCCAGAAATAACATGCCCCGGCCTACATATCTTTTGGCTATGCTTACCACCAGCCTCAAGTTGGCCTCTACCAACTGCCTCTTGGCTTCTTCTTCCCCCAGTTCGATCCTCAGGGCCAAGTCAATCTCTTCATCCGCGGTCAGCAAGCGTACCCTTCCTATCTCTTTAAGGTACATGCGAACTGGATCATCTATCTCAATACCATCCGGTATTACTACATCCGCTGTTTCCAGATTCTCTGGCTCGGTTTCCTCTTCCCCCTCCAGGTCATTATCGTTTCCTATAACTATGCCTAATGATTGCAGGTGTTCCAGTATATCGTCTATATGATCAGATTCCAGGCTGAAACCCTGCAGCTCATCAATAATCTCCTCGTAAGACAAATTTTTTTTCTTTTTGCCTTTTTCTGCAATGACGGTTATCGCTTCAGCCAGCTTTCCATCCGCTTTCATCTATATCCCCCTTCCCGGGTCTTATTAAGGATGGTATCAAGTTCCAGAATAAATCTCATTATACTATTAAAGTCTCCTTCGGTTTTAAGGATATTAAGCTTATGGCTAATTATTCGCTGGCGCTTTTTGGCTTTGATCAATACCACCTGACGAATAAAATTATTAATGCTAATCTCGTCTGCTTCTTCTATATCTTCCAGCATGAACTCCAATCTGGCTGCCTTTCCGATCATATCTTCATCCATGCCCTGGCTCATCTGCCGCAGATCTTCTGGCTGTTCACGCCGGTTAATTAACTCCTTGTATACGGGATCGGAAAAAAAATCGATCCCTATGCTGTTCTTTATTCGGTTATAAACCTGTTCGTTCTTCAGCATTGCTGCCAATATTTTCTCTTCTAAGCTATAATTGCCGTATTCAATATTATCCCTATCTTTTATACTTTTATTCTTTAATTCCCGGGTATAATCCCGGTTTTTTGAGCTTATTTCCCGATAAACCAGACCTTCTTCCAGGCGCAGACTCTTGGCCAGGATTTTTATGTAATAATCCTTCTCAATCTCACTGTTTAAAGCATTGATATCTGATTTTACTGCATTGATTATCTCTTTTTGCTTGTCGAGATTCATCTCTTTTACTTGACTTATATATCGGTTTATTTTAAACCCCAGGTAATTTACTTTATTATTCTGGATATAGTGCGAAAATTCCTCTTTTCCATACAATTCTAAGTAATCGTCAGGGTCTTTGCCGCCGGGCAGAGTTACTATTTCTACCTTCAGTCCCTGTTCCTGAAGAACCTCAGCGCTCCTCATGGTCTCACGCTGCCCGGCCTCGTCACCATCGTAAAGGATCAGCACTTTCTCAGCATAACGCCTTAATAAGCTTCCCTGTTCAGCCGTAGTAGCGGTGCCCAAGATAGCCGCGCAATTCCTTATTTCATTTTGATGAATCTTGATGCAGTCCATATAACCTTCTACCAGCAACACCTGGTTTTCTTTTCGTATTGCCTCCCTGGCCTGATATAAACCATACAAATTCCGGCGTTTGGAGTATATCTCAGTCTCCGGGGTATTAATATACTTGGGCAAACTGTCATCCATAACCCGGCCTCCAAAACCTACAATTTCTCCGTCGTATCTGCTGATGGGGAAAATTATCCGGTGGCGAAATAAATCATAGTATCTGTCCGTACTGCTGCGTTTGATCAAACCTGACATCTTGATATACTTATCGGGATAACCTTTTTTCAGCAGGTATTCTTCCAGCACATTCCAGGCATCAGCCGCATACCCCAGTTTGAATTCTGTGGCCGTCTGCCGGTTAATCCCTCTTTTCTCCACATAAAGAAAGGACCTTTGATTCTCCTGGGCTAACAGCATTTGATGGTAAAACTGTGCCGCCGCCCGGTTAATCTCCAGAACTCTTTTACGGCTCTCGTCGGCTTGATGGTTTCTGCTTGATGTGGTTAACCTGACTCCGGCCCGATTGGCCAGCGTCTCGACTGCCTCAGTAAACTCAAGTCCATCGCGCTTCATCAAATAGGTAAAGAGGTTGCCCCCGGCATGACATCCGAAACAGTAAAACAGGTTCTTATCCGGAGTCACGGAGAAGGATGAAGTTTTTTCCTCATGAAAGGGGCACAATCCCCAGTAACGATTTCCCTTACGGGTAAGCTTGACTGTTTCTGACACTATATCTACAATATCCAAGCGGCTGTTGATGTCATTTAACAACTGGTCATTATAATATCTGCTCATTACCTCCACCTACAATTCTACTTTTTGAGCATAATTCCTTTAAAAATATTACATTTTACCGAAAAATCTTGGTATTTTTTCTATTTTAACGTTTGATCCAGTTTTTTCGCTTTAGGAACCATGGAATGGGGTACATATATTTCTTGAAAGGCGGCAATACAATATTCATCACTCATCCCGGAAATATAGTCTGCTGCCGCACGATCCAGCCCCTCTTCTTCAGCTAATTCCAGGTAGATCGGGCTCATCTTCTCGGGATGTTTCTTGTAATAGTTGAACAGGTGCTCAATAATAAAGCCGGCTCGTGAACGTTCAGCCTGGCATACCGGACCATTATAGATAACATCAAACATAAATCTCCTCAGACCTTTCAAAGCCTGTTCTATTTCCGGCGATGGTGCCACCATCACCCCGCCGCCCTTTAATATCAAACTGCGGGTATGGCATATGGTATCATTTACCAGAGTGGCTATCCTCCTGCTGTGAGTATGTCCAAGTACCTTCAGATATTCTTCCGGCACATCCTCCAGGGCTAACAACCCTGCTCTTATAGAATCATCTATGTCATGCTGGACATAAGCAATTTTATCACTCAGCCGGATTACCTGCCCTTCCAGGGTGGAAGCATTCCGGTCACTGGAATCATATCCGCTGTGATTGATGACCCCATCCAGGACTTCCCAACTCAGATTCAGTCCTCTCCCCCGCCGATGCTGTTCCACCCGGGTCAATACCCGGATGCTGTTTTCATTGTGTTTGAAACCGTCCTCCAGAAGACTGTCCAATATTTGCTCACCTGCATGAGCAAAGGGAGTATGTCCCAGATCGTGAGCCAGAGCTATGGCTTCGATCAAATCCATGTTCAGGTTCAGCCCCGCTCCTATAGTCTTGGCAATCTGATTGACTTCCAGGGTATGAGTCAATCGGCTGCGATAATGATCACCAGGAGGCGCTATGAATACCTGGGTCTTATGCTTTAATCGTCGGAAGGATTTGGAATGAACCACCCGATCACGGTCTACCATAAAACATGAGCGAATTGGATCTGCTTCTTCCTCTCTATCCCGGCCTCTGGAGTTTGCTGCCAGAGTGGCATAGGCAGCTAACATCCCTTTTTCGCGTTTTTCTATTTCTTCCCTGATGCTCATACCTGCTCACCTCTCTGTGGCACTTTGGTCTGCAGTCTTTCTAATGCATATTAGCTTATTAATATAAAAATCCTTAGTCCCTCGACCAAGGATGGCAGCGGATTTTTTATTTAACCCGATATCCTTCATCGTCTTCTTAAATGAAACGTAGCCCTGGCAACTTCACATATTCTTTTACCTAAAACACGCGCCCTTTTTATGGCATTTTCGTCCTCCCAGGCTGGATCCTGACCTGCTGCCCCGGAGTGCCCACAGTCATCCTGGTAGTATCCATCGCCTATCACTATCATTCCCTGTGCCAGCAACATATCCTGTATGGTGCGCAGAGCGGATTCCTGCCCTCCAAACCTCGATCTGCCTACTGAGATAGCACCTCCCACTACATTCATGAGTTTCATTTCACTTCTTAGTTTTCTTCCTTTATCCCAGAACGCTTTCAATTGGGCAGTAACCGTGCCAAAGTATACCGGGCTTCCTATTATCAATGCGTCTGCCTGTGACATGACCCGAAAAGCATTGTCCAGTTCAGAATCCACGTAACATTTTGCAGAACAGGGTGATGAACAAGCAATACAAAAAGGCATCTTTTGATGTGCCAGCAGATGCTGGCAGGATATGATTTGCCTCTTGGCGCCCATTCTTTCGCATTCATTTAGAGCTTCCTGTAATAAAAAAGCGGTATTGCCTTTTTCATTCGGGCTGCCATTTATAGCTATTACATTCAGCTCCATCATGCTTCCACCCCTTGCTATATATTCTTAATACTACAAATAACCATGTAATCCTTTATTTATACGTATAAATTTTATCTATGAAATATGTTCGGGAGATGTGGAGATGATGAAAACGGAGGGGAAATCAGGCTGATGATAAAATCAACGGGTGATATTAGCAAAAATGTATACACTAATATCCTGGAGGGTTTTAATGGATAAAATAACCAGGACCAAGCATATCACCCGTTGAAAGGTGTAAATTCTAATTATGTCCTCTCCGGTACCTTGCGCAATCTCTGATGGTGCTTTCCTTACGCAGGCACAGAAGTCCCGACAACTTTTCTAATATTCTAGGAAAAAGCTTTTTCAATCTTACTAGAATAATCTTATACTTTTTATTCCTAAACATTTATCAACTTCCTATTCGGGGGGATTACCCTGGGGCGGTCCCTGCTCTGTTCCAACCTGCCCTTCAATACTGCCCGGTATTAAGATAGCCTGACCGTCATTAACGAATTTATGCCCCTCAATTATCAGAAGATCACCGGCTTTAATATTACCTATTACTTCTATGTTTTTCCCGTTCACCAGGTTGGTGGTCACCTCAACCCTTTTGGCTTTGTCTCCATCAGCCAGGAATACATAGGATACATCATCCTCGGTAAGGATTGACTGCTTAGGAACAATTACTGCATTGTCATGCCGCTCCAGTTCCAGGTGTACTTCCGCGTACATACCCACTTTTAATGGCATTCCCTGCTGTTCAATTTCGATTTTCACCGGATAGCTGCCGGATAGATTATCCTTGGTAACCCCAATTGACTTAACTTTTCCTATAAAAGCATTTTCGGAAATGGAAGGAATATAAATGGTGGCCTGCTGCCCTACTTCGCATTTATTGATTATTTTGTCACTTACCTGGGTTTGTACAACAATAGTGTTGGTATCCACTATAGTCATGGCCGTTGCCCCACTGTACGATTGGCCTTGATTGATATCAATAGATCCTACTGTTCCGCTGACAGAACTTATTACACGGGCACCATTATTGGCTGACTTCAGCTGATTAGTTATGGATTCAAGACTCGCTTGGGATTGTTCATAGCTTAACCTGGCCTGCTTATAACTCAGCTCAGCATTCTCTAAATCGCTCTGGGTAATAACACCCGCATCGAATAATTCTTGGCTGCGATTATAATTAGCCAGTATGTTTTCCATATTGATGCGATTCAGTTCCACGCTCATTTCGCTTTTCTTTTGGGATATTTGCAGGTCGTTGATATCATCTGTATAGTCTACAGCAAACAATACATCTCCTGGAGATACCAGGTCGCCTTCATTTACATAAATATTCTCTACATTTCCCCGGGCATCACTAGTAACCTGATATTCCTGCTCCGCCCTAAGGGTGCCCACAGCATAATAGGTCTCGCTGATACTGCCGAGTTCAATTTCCTGTACCGATACTGTAATTGTTGTTTCCGGAGCTCCTCCCATAGCACCGGCAGGACCCTGAGATGAACAGCCAGCTATGAGCAGCAATGACATTATGGATAATACCAGATAATATTTTTTCCGCATGAGTCTGTGCCTCCTCCATTATTGTAAAACGTTCAGCTGGTTTTTAATATTAAGTTTAATATCTTCGAAAAACGAGTATATAACTGGGATAATAACCAGGGTGAGTGCTGCCGAGGCAAAAAGCCCAAATATTATGGAGTACGCCAATTGGGCATAATCGCTGCTTTTCAAAGCCAGGGGCAGGATTGCTCCAATAGTAGTTAGGGTGGTGGCCGCAATAGGCACAAACCTGGTTTTAGTAGCTATAAGCAGAGCCTCTATCATCTCATGTCCAATTGCTCTTAACTGGTTGGTATAATCCAAAAGCACTATGGCATTGTTTACGGCTATACCCACCAGCGCTATAACCCCCATAAAAGCGTATACTCCAAAGTCATTGCCGGTCAATATCAATCCCAATATAACCCCTATGATGCTTAATGGAACAGCTAAGAGTATGGCAAAAGGCTGGGACAGCGAATTAAACTGTATAGCCAGGATTAAGAATACCAGGAAAAGGGCTTCCAGAAAGCTAAAAGCCAGACTGCTAAAAGATTCTTGCATTTCCCGAGCGTCTCCGCCATAGCTGACTGTTACTCCTTCCATTTCGGGGAGGTCCCCGGCCTTGGTCTCAATGGCTTTCATAGTCTCACCCAAGTTGGCATTCGCATCCATTGAGGCGTAAACACTCACCACCCGTTTGCCGTCTTTATGCTCAATTTGAGCCAGGCCAAGGCCATCATTAACTTTTGCTACGGCTGAAAAGGGTATGTACTGACCGCTGCTGTTGGTAAAATATATCTTTTCCAAATCCTGAGTAGATTTAATTTTCCCTTCCAGCCATTTGATTTTAATTTTTATTTCATCCTGGTTATCAAGGTAAGTTCCAGCTGATACACCTTGAATAGCTTCCTTAATAACTGAACTGATGCTTATGGGGTTCAAGCCCATAACCGCGGCTTTAGTTCTATCAATACTTATGGTCAATTGTGGCGGCCCTCCTGCAATGCTGGTAAAAGGATCAACGATGCCAGTGATTCCTTCCAGCAGATTCTTATATTGTCCGGCCCGAGTTTCAAGATCATCGAAATTATCTCCGGCCAGTTCAATTACTATCGGACTGGTTTGGAATCTCCCCCCACGGCTGGTAGCTACGCTGAATTCTGCCCCGGCTATGTTTTTCAGCGCCCTGGTCAGTTCCTGCTGAATATCGGTACTGCTTTTTTCTCTCTGGTCTTCTTCGACCAGCTCTACGGTTATTTGCGCACTGTTAGCATCACCCGAGGAAATATCAGAAGTAAATGATTCTACTTCAGGATAGGTATAAAGTAATTCTTCCACCCGGTTAACTACTTTGATGCTATCTTCCATTATGCTCCCGGTTGCCAAGTCAATGCTTACATATAATGAAGATGCCTCACTGGGAGGATACAGGCCGGTTTTTAATAAACCCAGTGGGTAGGTGCCCAGGGCCATTAAAAAGAGCAACAGACTGGCCGCTAGCACCATTGCTTTATTGCGCTTGCTGTGAAGCACTTTATTCAAAAAGTCGGTGTATTTTTGCAGCAGCCCAGACGCTCCATTATTCCCGTTGCCATCCATTTTGAATTGCTTATAAGCCATGGCTGCAGTCAATAAGAGGGGCACCGCGATTGATATGAAGCTTATTGAACTGCCTCGTGCAAACGCCAATAGGGCCAGAACAAATATAAACAGACAACTTAATATTTTTCTTATCTTTGTCGAGGCAGGGGAAAGGACTGATTTCTTATCCGTATGTTCCTTAATAAAACGAGAACATAGGGCCGGAGTAATAGTAATCGACACTATCAGTGAGGCTCCGAGAACAATCATAATAACCATGGGAATTATCTTAATAATATCACTCATCCGCCCCGGCATAAAAGCCATGGCTAAAAATGCTGCGATAGTAGTTAAAGTTGAAGATAAAACTGCAGGAGCAATCTGGTTGGTGGCATATTTGGCAGCTTCTTTACGCGAAAGTCCTTGTTTATGTATTCGGCTTATGTTTTCCAGTATTACGATAGCATTATCCACCAAAAGTCCAAGGGATATAATTAAGGCTAACAGGGTTATAGTATTAAAGGTCATTTCATAATAGTACATGACTATACAAGTGGATAATAACGAAAGGGGTATAACAAAGGCTACCATTATTGATTCTCTCAAGCCGATAAACATAAAAAGCACAATTATTATAACCAGCAATCCTGAAATAGCATTATTGATAACGTCATTCAAGTCCTGATCAACATCTACAGCTTCATCGCTGGTGATTAATACCGAAACATCATCCGGGTACAAGGTGCCCTTTCCCTCTTCTATTATCTGTTTTATCTGTTCGCTGGGACCTACAATATCGGCTCCGTCCTGGCGATAAATACTGATAGAAACGGAAGCCGATGCTTTATTGAGGTTAGCGTCATCAGCCAGGTACATAGCGGAATAGCTGTCCGCATCTTCATAACCATCGACTACAGTAGCAATATCCTTTAATAATATGGGGTTATCTCCATGTTTTATAACCACATTTTCAATCTCATCAACCGAAGCAAATTCAGCTTCCAAACGTATATCGTAATCACTGCCATCGAGAGTCAGGGATCCGCCCGGCGCATTGATGTGGGCTGTGGTAATAGCTGTTTGGATGTTGCTCATTGATATTCCTAAGCCAATTATTTCCACCGGGTCCACATAAATGGATATTTGCCGATTCAAACCTCCGACGATATCAACCTCATCAACGCCTTTAATTTTTTCAAATTCGCTCTGAAGATCTTCCGCAACACTCTTTAATGTGGCTAAATCATAATCGCCAGCAACGCTCATCCTCATTATCGGCATGGAACTGGTGGAAAAGAACCCTGCTGAAGGGGTGCTGCAGTCCTCCGGCAAATTCACCTCGGATAATAAGGAATTGATCTCTTGCTCCTTATCTTTAAGGTCAACATCGTCATCAAATTCAATATTGATGTTGGCCATGCCTGAAGATGTGGTAGAACTAATGGAGTAAACATCCTCTAACTCTTGAAGCTTGGCTTCAATCTTATCAGTTACTAGGCTCTCTATTTCCTGAGGAGCGGCTCCCGGGTACTGCACTGAAATCCTGGCAAAGGGCATAACGGTTTCGGGCATTGATTCCCGGGGAAGTTGATTATAAATACTTATTCCAGCAATAAGCACACATATTATTATCAGGTACACTATCCGATATCGTTCAATAAAAATTGCTGCTATTTTCCCCAAAAGATTATTTTCCCGATTAAGTTCCGCTATCTTGTTGCTGTCATTATCTTCTATCATCCCAGACCTTCTTCCAGATTATTTGGGCAAAGTGTGATAAGCCTTTTCTAGTACTTGCCAATTTTAAATTTTAGGGCATAAATATGTGATTACTATGAAGGAAATATCAATATTCCTTGACACTTAAGAAATACTTAACCGCTTTTTTGCCCGTTATTGTGTGGTGCCCTTTTAAACCCTTACCTGGTACGTCCGGTATGGATGGCATAACGAGTTTCGAAAACATTTAACGGATATAGGGTTTATTGCGATTGAGCTAAAATAACGCTCATCAAGCTTCATAAAGCTTAATGAGCGTTATTGGGATGGAGTATTTTGTTGTTGCCTAATCTCTCTTAAGTGCCGCTTGGGCCGCTGCCAATCTGGCGATTGGAATCCGATAAGGGGAACAGCTGACATAATGCAGTCCTATCTGATGGCAGAACTCTATTGAACTGGGTTCTCCCCCGTGTTCGCCGCATATACCCATCAGGATACCCGGATGGGTGGAGTTGGCTCTCTCAATAGCCATTTTCATCAGGCTGCCCACTCCTTTGCGGTCCAGTACCGCGAAAGGATTATCTTTCATTATTTTTCTTTCCAGGTAGGTGGGAATGAATTTCCCTTCAGCATCATCCCGGCTAAATCCCAGGGTAGTCTGAGTCAAATCATTGGTGCCAAAAGAAAAGAATTCTGCCTCACCTGCCAGTTCATCAGCCACTATACAGGCCCGGGGAAGTTCCAGCATAGTTCCCAGGGCATATTCGATTTCCTGGCCGGTCTCCCCCTTGACCTTGACATATACTTCGCTGATCTCATTTTTTAGGATAGTGAATTCCGCCAGATCTATTACCAGGGGAATTTCTATCTCGGCAAAGGTCTGAACTCCTTCCTTCTGTAAACGGCTGAGAGCTTCAAAGATAGCCCGCACCTGCATACGGTATATTTCCGGATAAGTCAAACCCAGCCGACATCCGCGGTGTCCCAGCATAGGATTGGCTTCGGATAAATTATGTATTTTTTTCAGCAGTTCTTCCTTTTTAAATACTTGGCCCGGGCTGGCTTGGTTAAATTTAAGTTCAGCTATTTCCAGCAGCAGAGATTCCCGATCCGGCAAAAACTCATGCAGGGGTGGATCCAGAAGGCGAATAGTTACCGGATAAGGGGACATAGCCTTCAATATCCCATAAAAATCTTCCCGTTGAAATGGCAGAAGCTTACTGAGGGCTGTTTCCCGATCTTCCTGATTTTCGGCCATAATCATCTCCTGCACCGCCGGCAGTCGTTCCTGAGCCATAAACATGTGTTCGGTTCTGCACAGTCCAATTCCTTCAGCTCCAAAGCTCCTGGCTCTGGCTGCGTCTTCAGGGGTATCGGCGTTGGCTCTTACCTGTAGCCTCTTTATATCGTTGGCCCATTGCAGAAGTTTCTCAAATTCATCGGACAGGGTAGGTTCAATCATGGGTATTTCTCCGATCATGACTCCGCCCGTAGCTCCATCTACGGTTATTATTTCTCCTTCATGAATAATACTATTCCCAACCCGAAAACATTTTTCATCCGTATCTATTTTGATACTCTCACAGCCGCAAACGCAAGGCTTGCCCATACCCCGGGCTACTACCGCCGCATGGGAAGTCATCCCTCCCCTGGAGGTGAGTATACCCTCGGCATAAACAATGCCATGTATATCATCCGGGGTGGTCTCACTTCTAACCAGAACTACCTTTTCTCCAGATGATCCCTGCTTTTCTGCGGTATCTGCATCGAAAACCACTTTGCCGCAGGCGGCCCCGGGGGAAGCAGGAAGTCCTACCGCTATGGGTTCTGCCATGAAACTGCTGTCAATCTGACGATGCAGCAGCTGGTTGAGCTGCTCGGCATCAACCCGCATAATAGCTTCCTCAATACTAATAATACCCTCTTCCACCATATCCACGGCGGTCTTTACCGCAGCCCGGGCAGTTCTTTTGCCGTTACGGGTCTGCAGCATGTATAATTTGCTTTTTTCCACTGTGAATTCAATGTCCTGCAGGTCACGGTAATGGTTCTCCAGTTTGGTGCAGGTATCCAAAAACTGCTGATATACTTCGGGTAATTCTTCCTGAAGTTTACTGATGGGAGTTGGGGTCCGAATTCCAGCCACTACATCTTCTCCCTGGGCATTGACCAGGAACTCTCCGTAGAGTTCTTTCGCGCCTGTGGATGGGTTGCGGGTAAAGGCTACCCCGGTTCCGCAGTCCTGTCCCATGTTGCCAAAGGCCATACACTGTATGTTAACGGCCGTTCCCAGATTATCATCAATTTTATTGATACGCCGATATACTATGGCTCGCTGATTGTTCCAGGAATTGAAAACAGCCTTTACCGCCATTATCATCTGTTCCCGCACATCCTGCGGAAAACCGAATCCCTTCTCTTTCTCAACCAGAGCCTTGTATTCCTTTATTATTCCTTTCATCTCGGAGGCTGGTATCTCATAGTCAAATATCAGTCTTAATCTGCTCTTGTATCTCTCTACAATATCATCAAACTTGGTATGATCAATATCCAGCACTACATTACTGAACATCTGAATAAAACGTCTGTAGCAATCATAAGCAAATCTTTCATCTCCGGTGAGATCAGACAATCCCTGCACTGAATCATCGTTAAGGCCCAGGTTTAAGACGGTATCCATCATCCCTGGCATTGACACCGCCGCACCGGATCTGACCGATACCAGCAAGGGATTGTTTTTGTCACCAAACTTCTTGCCCGTCTTGATCTCCAGCTGAGACAGTGCTGCATAAACCTGATCCAGCATCCCGTCAGGAAAATTTCGGTCTGCAGCCAGGTATACGTTACAGGCCTCGCTGCTTATGGTAAAACCCGGAGGTACCGGCAGTCCTATACGTGTCATCTCAGCCAGATTGGCTCCCTTCCCCCCCAGCAGAGAGCGCATCTCGGCATCGCCTTCTTCAAATAAGTATATATACTTACTATCAGACATTACTTAACCTCCTATAGTATATTTCCAGGATCTTACTAGCAGTTTCTTCTACTGCCCGATTGGTTACTTCGATAACCGGACACCCCAGCCTTTTCATTATTTTCTGAGCATATTCCAGTTCCTCTAAAATTCTATCCGGATTGGCGTAATTGGCCTGGCCTTTGAGACCCAGGGTTTTTAGTCTTTCTGTCCTAATCTGGTTAAGCTGCTCCAGATTAATAGTAAGACCAATCACTTTCCCCCTTTGGGCGGTAAACAATTCCTCCGGGGGCTGTACTTCAGGAACCAGGGGAACGTTGGCTACTTTAATTCTCTTATGAGCCAGGTACATGGAAAGCGGCGTCTTGGAAGTTCTGGAAACTCCAATTAACACAATATCCGCCATTTCTATTCCCCGAGGATCTTTGCCGTCATCATAGCGCACGGCAAATTCTACCGCCTCAATTCGCCGGTAATACATTTCATCTATTTTTCTCAGCAGACCCGGTTCCCTTCTGGGTTCAATATGACTGACATTGTTAAAGGCTGCAATCAGCGGCCCCAGAATATCAACACATACCACCCCGTATTTATCTGCTTCTGTCCTGAGGTGCATAGCCAGGTCGTCTATAACCAGGGTATATGCCACCAGGAATTTATTGGCTGCAGCCTGGTGGATTACCTCGTCGATGGTTTCAATGTCAGATATGTTGGGAACCTGCCTAATCTCCATTTCCCCGGAATTAAACTGGCTGGCGGCAGCCCTCACTACCATTTCAGCCGTTTCGCCGATGGAATCAGAAACAATAAAGACTCCAGGCAGATGCTTCACTAATATTAACCCCCTTCTTTACATCTAGTAGCCAGGTCCAAAAATAACCGGGCTATATTAGTTTTGGTAATCTTACCAATTACCTCCGGCCTCTCCTCTCCATCTGCACCTAAGTGGAATTTTACTACCGGCAGGCTGTCGATTTCCTGTTCTACAATTTTTTTAACTGCTTCAACTACCGTTTCATCCATAGTGGTGGTAATGACATTGGGCATACGAGTCATAATCACACTAACCGGCATCTTATGAATATCTGCCTGACCCAGGGTAGTCTTAAGGAAATCTTTCCTGGATACCACCCCGGTCAAATAATTATTATCGTCAATAATAAAGATGGTTCCGGTATCCTCTACAAACAGGGTTACGATGGCATCATAAATACTGCAGCTCTCCTTAAGCACTACGGGCATGGATTGAACATCTCCCACCCGGTACTGGTGCAGCACTCTTTTGATTTCATTATCCACCGCTTCATTCTTAAAAGTATATCCCACCCGTGGCTTGGCTTCAAGAAAACCTGACATGGTAAGCACAGCCAGATCAGGCCTCAAAGCCGCCCTGGTGACACAAAGCAAATCGGCAATCTTCTCACCGGTTATGGGCCCCAATTCTTTCACTATTTCCAGGATTCTTTCTTGTCTTTCGTTTAGTTCCATCAAAATACACCATCCAATTATGCTATACTTTTTATGAACTTTCAGCTCAATTATATATGCTAACTAATAATATATACTATATTAAATGAAAAAATCCTGTCTATATTTTAAAAAAAGTAATCATTTATAGTACAATTTTGCTGAAATCTGCTATGAGTCTGCATGAATCAGATATTGACCGCAACAGACTCAGACGGTTGCTTCTTAATCTTTCCTCTTCTGCCATGACCATGACCGCCTCAAAAAAAGAATCTATCTTAATCCGCAACGAAGCTATGGTTCTCATGGCCAGGTCATATTTACCTGCTTTAATGTCGGCGGGCAACTGAGCCTGTAACTCTTGCACCTTGGCAAACAGGCTTAGTTCACTGGGATCGATCAGATGCTCGGGCTGAACCTCTGAAGAATTCCATTTCTTGGAAAGGTTATAGGAACGATTGAAAACTACCATCAAATCGTCAAATTCAGCTGCCGCTTTAAATTGTTGCAAGGAAACCCCGCGACGGTAAATATCGCTTATATCGTATTCCCCCGAAGACAGCACCGCATCAATAACATCATATGCCAGGCCTTTTTCCAGCAGTACTCCTCTCAATCTCTGCAAAATAAAATCGTATACCTCCTTAACCGTAGAGGCCAGATCCTGCTCCGGCTCTATACGGCTGAATCCGGCATAGGATTTGCCTAACACCTCTTTTAGATTAAGGTGGAGTTGTTTATTGATAATGATATTAACTATACCCAAAGCTTGTCGCCGCAGAGCGTAAGGATCCTGGGAACCACTGGGCTTAATGCCGATGGCGAAACACCCCACCAGGTTATCAATTTTCTCGCTAAGGCTCAGCACCAAGCCAGTAGCTGTTGCCGGCAAAATATCACCTGCAAAACGCGGCAAATAGTGCTCAAATATGGCCTGGCTTACTTCCTCTGCTTCGCCGCTCTTCAGGGCATAGTATCTTCCCATTATACCCTGCAGTTCAGGGAATTCATATACCATGCTGCTCAGCAAATCTGCTTTGCACAGGTAAGCTGCCCGCATCAAAAGACTCTGACTGCTCATGGAGCTTTCCTGGCCGATATAACCAGCTAAAGCACTTACACGATCTACCTTGTCCATGATACTGCCCAGGCGTTCATGGAATAATACGCTGTCCAGACCGGGTACCATTTCCTGCAGCGGCTCTTTAGTATCTTCTCTCCAGAAGAACAGGGCATCTTCCAACCGGGCCTTAATTACCCTCTCATTCCCAGCTCGAACTATGTCCAGACAGTAATCGGTACCGTTTCTAACCCCAATAAAACCAGCAATCAATTGGCCTTTTGCATCATAAAGCGGGAAGTAACGCTGGTGCTCTATCATGGAAGTAGTCAATACCTCGGGCGGCACTTCCAGATAGGACCCGGAAAATTGACCGAAAAATGCCCGGGGATATTCCAGCAGGTAATTTATCTCCTCCAATAGATCAGGATTTTCCATAGGTCTGGCTCCCTGGGCTTGAGCTATCTCCTGAACTTGTTCCCAAATCAAAGCTCTTCTCTCTTCCTGATCCAGAATGACGTAGTTGTCTCGCAAAACCCGGAAATACTCTTCCGGGTTTTTTACTTCCAGGGCTCCTGAGCTCAGGAATCTGTGCCCCTGGGTAAACCGGTCTGACTTAACGTTCTCAATCTGCATATTGATCAGCTGTTCCCCGAAAAGCAGTAAAATCCATCTGATGGGGCGGGCAAATCGAGTCTGGTAGTAAGCCCAGCGCATGGACTTGGGAAAGACCATGGAATATACCAGATCTTTGATCAGTTCTGACAGTATTTCTATGGCAGGACGGCTCAGTTCTTCTTTCACCGCGAAAACATATTCGACTCCATCCATCTCCTTAACCAGCAGATCTTCAGCCCTAACTCCCTGACTACGGGCGAAACCCTGGCCGGCCGGGCTTGGCTGACCCGCCTGATCATAAGCAATGGCTTTTTTCGGGCCACGGGTTTCTATTACCGCTGCCTGTTGAGTCTCCTGCAGCGAGACAAGGTGCAATGTAAGGCGGCGGGGAGTCCCGTATACCTTCAGTTCACTGTAGTGCAGACGAGCTTCGGCGAATTTTTTCCTGGCCAAATCCTCCAGATCAGTCAAGGCTTTGGACATATAGGCCGAGGGCAATTCCTCAACTCCCAGTTCAAATAACAAATCTCTAGCCATTACTGCACCTCCTGTTCAGCCAGGAACTCCTGGCGAAGTTCTTCATCTTTCAGCAGTGGATAACCCAGCAACTTTCGTTGTTCCAGATACCGGCCGGCTACCATTCTGGCCAGATTTCTTACCCGGGCTATATATCCGGTCCTCTCAGTAACGCTTATGGCTCCCCGGGCATCTAACAGGTTGAAGAGGTGGGAACACTTCAAGACATAGTCATAAGCAGGCAGAACCAATTGATGGCCGGCGACTCGCAAAGCCTCTTTTTCACATAGATTGAACATGGTAGTAAGGGCAGCTGTATCTGCTATCTCGAAGTTGTAATGAGAGTGTTCAACCTCACCCTGATGATGGACATCAGCATAGCTTACTCCTTCCACCCACTCGATATCGTATACACTCTCCCGGTTCTGGATATACATAGCGATTCTTTCCAGGCCATAGGTGATTTCTGCACAAACGGGCACACAGTCAAATCCTCCGCATTGCTGGAAGTAAGTAAACTGGGTTATCTCCATCCCGTCCAGCCATATCTCCCATCCCAGGCCCCATGCACCCAGAGTAGGTGACTCCCAGTTGTCTTCAACCAGCCGGATATCATGTTTGTCCGGATCTATACCCAGATCCCGCAGGCTATCCAGATACAGATCAATAACATTATCCGGCGACGGCTTCAGTATCACCTGGTACTGATAATAATGCTGCAAGCGGTTGGGGTTCTCTCCATATCTTCCATCGGTAGGCCGTCGAGAAGGTTCAACATAGGCTACCTTCCATGGCTCGGGTCCCAGCGAGCGCAGAAAGGTGGCCGGATTCATGGTGCCGGCTCCTTTTTCCAGGTCATAGGGCTGTTGAATTATGCACCCTTGTTTTCCCCAAAAGCTCTCCAGACGCAGAATTATCTCTTGAAAGTTCATAAATTACCTCCTCAAATAAATATAAAGACCCGTCCCTATACAGGGACGGGTACTACCCGCGGTTCCACCCTGGTTGGCTCTAACACCCACCTTGTCTGGTTTCAGGTTTTACTAACCCTTAAAGGGCGTTCCTCCTGACAGCTCCAAAGCGCCTTCAGAAAGATATCTCTGCCGGTTTCCAGCTCATCCGGCTCTCTGTTAGAGAATGGTCTTTCCTACTACTCTTCTTCATTACCTGATATATAAATTCTTAAATAAGTTTATCAACCGGTCTCCATCGTGTCAATGCTTGCTCTGGTAATATTATTGACGTTTGGTTCGTATTTATTACCCCTTCAGGTCAATTAAGCGCTTTCTGGCTCAACCTGTCATATCATCATTTTGTCTTTCAAACTCTTTATAGTCCTGGTTACATTAAACTTCCTCTCCAGGTAATATTCCAGGTATGCTTCCAGAAGGGTTTCCAGCTGCTGCTGAGACGAAGCGGAGGCTTTAACCCGGCTGAGGGTTACCGGCCCTGCATGAAGCGACAGTCTCAAGATGGCCAGGGTCTCAGCAGATATATTGTGGACAGTGGCCGAGTTTTTCAGGCAATCGCTGCAGACTATTCCTCCCTGAGCCAGATCAAAAGCGCTCACCTGGGGATTACCGCAGCTGACACAGGTATTTAATCCCGGAGAGTAACCCAAACAAACCAGCAACTGCAGTTCATACTGCCTGATCACCAGGGGATTAATGCCAAATTGATCAATAAAGTCCAAGACCTGCAGAGTATGTTGATACAAATTTTTCAAAGGCATTCTATCCATCAGAGCTTTGTCCAGCAGTTCCATTATATATACTGCATGGAGCATCCCGGAAATATCCTCGCGGGTATTACCATAGAAGTCTATCAATCTTCCCTGAGTAATCAAGTCCATATCTTTACCCTGGCGATAATACAATAGTGAGTGACAGAAGGGCTGAACACAGGCTCTAAGACTGCTTTTCGGCTTCTTGATACCCCGGGCTACGGCGCTTATTTTGCCTGCCCCCTCTGAAAAAACACTGACTATTTTATCTGCTTCTTTATAATCCATGGTTTTTAAAATAATTGACCGGCTCTGATAATACACACCCAATCCACTCTTTCCTAAATCCTGCCCCGCTCAGACCTGGCACGCTATTATTTGCCGCCCTGGCGGTAAGCATTTACCAGTTCTTCCGCGCTGCTGCTGCCTATCCTGTGCACCCCGGCCTGAATAAGACACAGAGCAAAATCCACCGTCTTTATGCCCCCGCTGGCCTTTATCTTAAGTTCGTTGCTCTTCACCAGATTAATTGCCTCAATATCTTCGATCGTGGCCCCCCGGCCGGCAAATCCAGTCGAAGTCTTAATGTAATCAGCTCCTAAATCGCTTGCCAGAACCGTGAGCATCTGCAGTTCCTCCCTGGAGAGCAGAGCAGTTTCAACTATCACTTTGAGCTGGTAATCATGATCTTTTCTCATCTGCAACAGCAGTTTGATCTCTTCCGATACCAATTTATAGTCCCGGTCTTTTACCGCCCCCAGGTTAATCACCATATCCAGTTCATTGGCTCCTTCTTTCAAAGCCTGCCCCGCCTCCTGCAGCTTGTTCCCGGCCGGGGTGGCTCCCAGAGGAAATCCTATAACCGCTGCCAGCCTCACCTCACTGCCGTCCAAAACCTGAGTAGCCAAACTCACTCGAGCAGGATTAATACAAACAGCAGCCATTCCAAATTCGGCTGCTCTTTCACACAATCCTATTATGTCTTTCCGGCTGCAATCGGGTTTTAGGTTGGTACTGTCCAGATAGGACGCCAGCATAATATCAACTCCTGTCAGGGCTCATACTACCTGCTTCATATTCTATAACCCAGCTTGTTGAGATTGCTCTCACTATCCCGCCAGTTTTTCTTTACTTTCACCCATAAATCCAGGTATACCGACTGACCCAGAAATTCCTCGATATCGGCCCGGGCATGTTCACCTATCTGTTTAAGCATCTGTCCATTCTTGCCGATGACTATTCCTTTCTGGGAATCACGTTCGGTATATATCACGGCTCGCAAGTAAATCTTGCCCCCGTTCTGCTGTTTAAATTCTTCGATATCCACCGCCAGGGAATGGGGTATTTCATCCCGGGTAAGGATCAGGGCTTTCTCCCTAATATATTCACTAACAATAAAAGAAACCGGTTGATCGGTCATATCCTCTTCCGGATAATACAGCGGTCCCTCCGGCAGATAAGTGAAGGTTTTTTCCAGCAAGCCGGGCAGATTAGTGCCCTCAGCCGCTGAAACCGCCATTACTTCAGCAAAATTCATTCGAGCGATAAAAGGCTGAATAAATTCCTCGATGCTTTCTCCGTCACTTAAATCAATTTTATTTACTATCAGAAAGACCGGGGAGGTCGATTGCTGCAGGTGGCTGATAATGAACTCCTCCCCCCCGCCAAAGGGTCGGGTAACATCGGTAATATAGTAAATAAGATCAACTTCATGTAAGCTGCGGGTAGATACGTTAACCATGTATTCTCCTAATAGGTGCCTGGGCTTATGGATACCCGGAGTATCAACAAAAATGATCTGACCCTGCTCACAGGTATGAATGCCCTGTAATCGGTTCCTGGTAGTCTGAGGTTTCTCCGAAACAATGGCAATTTTTTCTCCGATTATAGTATTTATCAAGGTAGATTTGCCTACATTCGGCCGACCTACTATGCTAACAAATCCAGACTTCAAATGTATTAACCCTCCTGTGTTGAAAACTTAAAGGCCTGCGGCAATAAGTCTCTCAGAAGATGCTGCTCCCATTCACCTTTATCATTGCTGATTATTATGGTAAGATCAGGGGCAAATTCAGCCAGGACCTGAAGACAGGCTCCGCAGGGATATATATATCCCTTTCCGCTGCTGCTGACAGCTATAGCCTGAAAATCAACTTCCCCGCTGTTAATCCCATTAAAAATGGCCGTTCGTTCGGCGCAAATGCTCAAGCCATAGGAAGAATTCTCTATGTTGCATCCTCGGTATACCCGGCCTGATTTCCCTAACAGAGCCGCTCCCACCTTGAAACCCGAATAGGGGGCATATGAATTCAGCTGGGCTTCTCCCGCCTCTCTTAGCAGAGCAACTGCGTCCAAAGCCTGATCTCCTCCGTTCAAATTAGTTGAAGCATCAAAATAAAATTATACCTTATTATTATTGATTAAACCACCGGGGTTTATAAAAATATGTTCCTCCCACTTTATTCCAGCAGCAACCATTCCAGATATTGCTTTACCAATCGCAGCTGCTTCAGAATAAATAGGGTCCGAAAATTATAAAAGCCATTATTACAGCGTTTATGGCCGTGAGCAGGACGGCCCCGGCCGCCGCATTTTTGGCCGCTCGGGCCAGAGGATGATACTCCAGGGTAACCAGGTCCACCGCTCTTTCCAGGGCGGTGTTAATAGTTTCAGCGGTCAAGACCAGAAAGATAGTCAAGCAGAGCAACCCCCATTCCACCCGGCCTATCCCCAGTACTGAACCCAGGAAAATGGCCAGGAGAGCTGCCACCAAGTGTATTCTCATATTTCTTTCGGTGCTCAACACCACTATCAGACCAGAGAGAGCACAGGAGAGACTTTCGGTCCAGGTACGTCGCTTCATATCATCTACCTGCCCAGATTGACGGCAATCATGACCTTCTCTTCCAGATCCCGCATAGCCTTGCGTTCATCATCGCTATTGTGGTCATATCCCAGGAGATGAAGAAAGCCATGAGCAAGCAAATATCCCAGTTCTCTCTCCAGGCTATGCCCGTATTCCTGGCTCTGCTGCCAGGCCTTCTCCAGGGATATGACTACATCCCCCAAAATATTTATATCGCCTGGCTCGGCATAATCCGGTTCATCATTACCCGGTTCATTCATGGCAAAAGACAGCACATCGGTTATTTCATCCCGGTCTCTGTACAAGGAATTTAATTCTCTTATGTAATCGTTATCCACAATCAAAATACTCAATTCAGTGGCCGGAGATATCCCCAGAATCTGGGCTGCTTTATCGGCAGTATCCCTGAGGGTCTTCTCCAAAAGGCTGTTGTATTCAACCCGCTCCTGCTGATTAATGATCATCGTATCCATGACTGCCGCCTCCTTGATCCAATTCTTTCTGTATTAATTCCGGATATTCTATCCGTTTATGATATACTCCTTCCAGAACCTTGTTAAAGGAGTTGGATATAATATCCAGATCCTTGAAGGTCAGATCACACATCTCCAGCTGCCCATCATTCAATTTATCCTTTATCAGCACCCGGACCATATCCTTGATTTTTTCCGGGCTGGGTGACTCCAGCGATCTCACCGCTGCTTCAACTGAATCGGCCAGCATGACCAGCGCAGTCTCTTTACTCTTGGGTTTAGGTCCTTCGTAGCGGAAATTTTCTTCATTAACACTGCCATCACGATCCTCCTCCAGTGCCCGGCCGTAAAAGTATTTGGCCAGACTGGTACCGTGATGCTGTTCGATAAAATCAATGATTGTATCGGGAAGATGGGCTTCGCGGGCCATCTCCACTCCTTCTTTTACATGGGAAGTAATAATCAGGGTACTCAGGGCCGGAGCGATCTTCTCATGGGGATTGTCAAACCCTCGCTGGTTTTCCACGAAATATTCCGGACGCTTGATCTTGCCTATATCATGATAGAGAGCTCCCACTCGAACCAGCAAGGGATTGGCTCCAATGGATTCAGCGGAAGCTTCCGCCAAATTACCTACCATCAGACTGTGGTGATAGGTGCCTGGAGCCTCCAGCAACAGCCGTTTTAACAGGGGATTATTGGGATTGGAAAGTTCCAGCAGTTTGCTCATACTGGTAATGGAGAAGGCTGCTTCCAGGTAGGGCAGGACCCCAATCATCAGTACCGCTGACAATATACCGTTAATCGCTCCAATAGCTGCCCCTATAGCCAGGTTATTGATATTAAGATCATCTCCGATAAACAGCAGGGTAACAATGGTAGCTATATCAGCCAGCGCAATGTACAAACCAGATTTAGCCAGATCCGAGGTCTGATCAACCCGGTGGACCTGGAAAATACCTACCGTACCTCCCACAAATGCGGTGATAGCATAAAACAGCTGGTTTCCTTCGGTCAACAGACCCACATATAAAGCCATGATCAAGGTGACAAAATAAGCCAGGCGATCATCCAGCAATATAGCGATCAGCATAGAGCCTGCAGCCACCGGAGCCAAATAACCAATCAGGTTGCCCAGGTCAGGTTGATCTCCGATTTTGATAATAGTTAAAAACCGGGTAATAGATATTATCAGAACAAAAACCAGTCCCAGCAGCAAGAGCAGCATGTCATTCTGATAAATCTCGGGATAGTGCCTGCGGACGAATTCTATCACCAGCCAAAAGGTAAGCAGGACAAATAGGGCAGTTCCTATCAGGGTGAGGGTATAATTGCTGGTTCTCTGTATACCCAGCTGTTCGAGAATAGATATTTGTTCTTCAGTAACCCGGTTGCCCTCCCGTACTATGATCTCTCCGGCTTTAATGGTTTTTTGTACCGGGGCTACCGAGTCCATAGCCTCCTGTATAGCCAGCTCCGTCTTTTCTTCATTATAAATCAAATTCGGTCTTAAAGAATTTATGCCGACCAGCTTGATTATTTCCCGAGCCTCCGGGGAGTAAGGCAAAATATTTATTATGTTGATGGCTTCTTCGTTCAAATCGGCCAGAGTTTCATCGGTAACCGGCTTGTCCATCACACTCTGCACCAACGAGATGGAAGCCGCTCTCATAGTCTGCAGATCTTCCGGCTGAGCATTCATCAGGTATTCTGCCAGGACCAGGTTTTCCAGGGCTAAATCACTGTACCGGGTACTGGTGCTTTTAATCAGGTTTATTATTCCGGATTCTGTAAGTTCCGCATCTGCTTCGTCTTGAACCAATATGTTTTCCAAGTTGGAATAGAATATCTCGATATCGTTTTCTGCACTGGTTAAAGCATAGGTATCCTCTTGATAGACCTTTTGCACTTTAGCTGCGGCTTGCTTTTTTAATTCCTCTGTTTGCTTTTCATCGATTATGGTGGCATTGACACTGGATTGAATATCCCGGGGAGCTACCTCATCCGGTTTCAGCATTACCTGCTTGGGATTAAAATTGCTGAACAGGATAAGTATGGTTATAGAAAAAAACAGAAAAATGCTCAGGCCCTTTTTTATATTGGAGTTCTTAAAAAACAGACTGATATTTCTCCATAAGCTGGTAAGAATTTTGGATATCGCCATTTATTCTCTCCTTAAAAGCATCCAGCCTCATATTCAATAGATTGCTCAGCAGAATCACTGGCTATTCCCATTGCTGGCCTCAAATATCTCATAGGCATCAATGATCTTTTGTACCAACGGGTGCCGGATGACATCCTGTTTGTCCAGGTATTCGAAAGATATTCCCTTTACCCGGCCGAGAATACGCTGCACTTCTACCAGACCGGAGTACTCATCCCGGGGTAAGTCTACCTGGGTCACATCTCCCGTTACTACTGCCTTGGAGCCAAAACCAAGCCTGGTCAGAAACATCTTCATCTGCTGAGGGGTAGTGTTCTGAGCTTCATCCAGGATAATAAAAGCATCGTTTAGGGTCCTGCCCCGCATATAAGCCAGGGGAGCCACCTCGATAATATTCTTCTCCAGATACCTCTGGGTTACATCAACTCCCAAAATATCGAAGAGACTATCGTAAAGAGGTCGGAGATAGGGATTAACTTTTTCAATAAAGTCACCGGGTAAAAAGCCCAGTTTTTCACCGGCTTCAACTGCCGGTCGAACCAGTATTATTCTTTCCGTTTCTTTATTCTTCAAGGCTCGCACGGCCATGACCACAGCCAGATAGGTCTTGCCGGTCCCGGCCGGCCCAATACTGAAAACAATATCATCCCGTATTATAGATTGAACATAGCGCTTTTGCCCCAGGGTCTTGGCTTTTATCGCCTTTCCCCTGATGGTGGTGAGCAGGGGACCGGACACAATATCTTTGGGCCTAACCTTCTCGCCCTTTTCTATAAGTCCTTGTAAATAATTAATATCATTTACGGTAACCCTTCCTTCGGTTTCTGCAATTTCCATCAAACCCTGCAAAAGTTCGCAGGCAATATTCACCTGCGTTTCTTCTCCGGATAAAAAAATATCCGACCCTCTGGAGGAGATATCCACATCAATGATACTCTTAAGATGTTTAAAATTATCATCGCCGGTTCCAAATAGAACTGCAGCCTTTTCATTATCGTCTATAGATATTTTTGCCTCTTTTTTCGCCAATAAAGGATTACCTCCAAAGCTGAATCATAAAGCCGGATAAGAATACGGCCCCCGTTTAAGCTAGTGTTATGTCCTAGTAATTATAGCATATCAAGACCTTCAATTGCCATTTCCGCCTTTATTTATGGGCTCAATCCGGCCGATATCTTCAATGATATCAATCCCTGCTTTGACTCTCAACATAGACTCACTGGGAGATGATAAAACTTCTATTTCCACATCATCTATGGACAGAGATTTATCTGTCTTTTGGGCCAGGACCTGGAGGGCTTTTTCTTCCGCTATTTTCCGGGCTTCTTTATCCGAGTATTCTGTAACCTGCAGTGCTTGTTCCCTTAATACCTTTTTAATCAAAATGAATTTTCCCAGGGGAGAATTAACCGCATGTCTGCTTTCCAGGGTCTCATAAAGTGTATATCCATTTCTATCATCACCAAATATCTTAAATTCATTCCCGGGGGTTTTCAGGTATACCAAGGTTTTCTCCTGCCCGGTAAAGACCCGTCTCTCCTGATAAAGACCGCACTCTCCATATCCTTCATACCAAACCCTGGCTTTTACGATCCCCCGTGCCCTTACCAGATAGGGATTTAATTCCTGCACGGATGACATATAGGGGTTGGGCTGTGGAATTACAATACCGGAAATAAGAACCTCTCCCCGAGCCACCGCCTCACCTTCTCGTACCTGAGCTTGCCCCTCCAGCACCAAAATCTCTTCAATCACTCCCTCTTTAGCAGCCAGCAGGTGACACGGTTCGGTGATCTCCTCTCCGGGCAAAATCTTCTCTACTACCTGAATATCCGCCCTTACCCCGCGGATATCAATCTTAATATAGGTAAGCTGTTTGATTTCCCGCAGCATTGCTTCCTCAGCTTCCGCCCGGCTGAAGTTCCACTTGGCCGATCCCTTATACACTCCGTAACGAGCAGCCATGCTCAAAATCCTGTCCTCACTAATCTTTTCATTCCCGCTGACATTGATAAACCAGATAAAGGAAGACAGAAAATAAAGAGCCAATATAAAACCCATGGCTCCTCCTAAAAATGCCAAACGTCTTTTGATAGCAGACTTCATAAAGGGCAAACCTCGCTTATGTATCACTTCCAGTTCGTAACCATTCTCGTCGGCCAGGCTTCTCAAGGCTTCATATCCGCTGCTTCTGATTTTGAAACTTATCGAGTCCTGGTTCCTCTTCAGATCCCAAACGAATATCCCCCGGGTCAGAGCCATGTTAATGATTTTCTCAGGTCTGGCTCCCAGCAGATTAAGGGTTACAATTCCGCCAAAATGTTCCAGGAACCTGTTTGCCATTTCATCTCTCCCTTTCTTAATCCCGGAATATAACTGCCTGTACATCCCCGATGACAAACAATTCCTCCGGCATCAGTGTTTTTATTTCCAGCTTATCACCCTGTATCTCGATAAAACCCCGGCTGAGGTTAATTCTCAGCATATCAACCCGGTACTCAATAATTCCTCGATGATTTTCAATATATAATTCGTTTCTTCCTACCATGGTAAGTTTGGGTACATCCATTACCAGATCTTTAGGTATTTCAAGGAAATCAGCCATTACCCGATTAAACACTTCCCGCCTTTTTTCCATTGCCCTATATACCCCCATATCCTTAAGTTGTTTCAATATATGTCCTGCATAAAAATATATGCTGTTGTCTCTCAGCTCATGCTGAGTGACAACATACGTTCGGCCCCTGCCTGTGTTATAATAAAAAAAAATAATAGGAGCATTAATATGGTTAATAAGAGTTATGCCGGACTAATGACTGATATTCTCAATTTGTCCCGCTCCCCGGTGGCAGTGGTTTTCCTGCCGTCAGGTTCCAGCATTCCGGACGGATACCGGGAAGACCTGTCCCTTACATATTGCCAGTCGGTTATGATGGCTCAAAAGGGTGAGAAATTAGCAGTAACAGCTGATAATATCAGCTGCGCTAATGGGGCTGCGGCTTTGGGATTAAGGCCCCTGCCAGACAAGATTGCCCGGGGGGAAATGATCTATAGTCTGGGTGTGTTAGCTGATCCTGTTTACGGGGCCAATTTATCCAATCAAACCCCCAGAGTTCCTCAGGAGCAATATTCGGCTATATTGCTGGCACCGCTGGATTCTGCTGATTTCGAGCCGGATGTGGTCATTGTTCAGGGGAGTCCCTATGACATTATGTGGCTGGTGATGGCAGATAACTACCGGAAGGGAAATCGCGCCTCATTTTCTACCGCGGTATCCCAGGGGCTCTGTGTGGATGTAACAGCAATCCCCTGGTTAAGACAGGAAATAAATATCAGTCTGGGCTGCTACGGCTCACGAAATGCTACCGACGAACAAGCCGAAGAAATGCTTATAGGCATCCCCTTCGCTCAATTACCGGAAATAATTGAGGCATTGCCTAAACTCAACGAAAAGGTAATGGAGCGCACCAAAAAGAAAACAGCTTATCAGCGATTAGCGGATAAGCTGGAAAGGAAGTCATGACGATTTTAAAATCTCAATTCTTATATTATCGAGATATTCCCTGGGCTTTACCTATCACAATAATTGGTACTGTCAGGGAAATTGGCAGTTTGGATTAGCCATTAAGCTATATGAAGTTTATCGCGATAATACTGAATAGAAATGAGGTAATAACCAGACCAGATACTATGTACAAAATCATCTTCTGCTTCTTTGATCCCCGGGTAATTTTCAAAAAACTCATAACACTGCTCCCATTCCCTTAATACTTCTATCATATTGTACTTGAATTATTCCATAATTTAAAAGCCTGCCGGGGATAATTAATCCCTAACAGGCTTTTATGATCTCTACTGCAATAGTTCTTTAACTATTTTATTGATTAGTCTTCCATCCCCTCGGCCCTTTAAGCCGGGCATGATTTCCTTCATTACTCGCCCTGCATCTCCCGGTCCCGCGGCCTGTAAATCTTTCACCGCATTTTCCGCTATAGCCCTGATTTCTCTTTCGTCCAACTGCTCGGGAAGGTATTCCTGAATCACAGATATTTCCTGCTGCAAGCGAATTACATCATCTAATCTATTCGCTTTTTGATAATCCCCAATAACATCCCGGCGCTTTTTAAGCTCCCGGTTTAAGATTTCCAGCATTTCCTCATCCGTTAACTCACCTTTTTTGGCTATTTCAGCTTCTATCTGTGCTGCTCTAACCATTCTTATGGTGGCCAGCCTTATCTTACCGGCTTCTCTGTCTTTCATGGCCTTTTTCATATCTTCGAGCAATCTATCAGCAAGGGACATGTAAATCCCTCCTAGAACTTCTTCTTTTTGCGGGCAGCTTCTGATTTCTTTTTCTTTTTAATACTAGGTTTTTCATAATGATCATGCTTCCTTATATCTTGCATAACCCCAGATTTCTGACAGGATCTTTTGAACCTTCTTAAAGCACTATCCAGGGATTCATTTTTTCCTACTTTAACCTCGCTCATCATTTCCCTCCCCTCATCGTGTGGGCTATATAAATGCCATTCTATTGTACTATGTCAAAAGGCACTGAGTCAAGATTAGCCTTCCGGCCAACCCATTTGCCGACCCCCGAGAAGATGATAATGAAGGTGCATTACCGTCTGTCCGCCCTGTTCACCACAGTTATTGATCAGACGATATCCGTCCTGGGCAATATTCATTTCTCTGGCTATCTGGGATGCTGTTATCTGGATCTGACTCAGTATTTCACTATGGCTGTGGTTGACATCATTCAAGGAACCAATGTGTTCCCGGGATATGATAAGAATGTGCACCGGAGCTACTGGGTTAATGTCTTCAATAGCAATCAGCTGTTCATTTTGAAATACTATTTTAGATGGGATCTGACCGGCAATTATCCGGCAGAAAATACAGGCGCTGTTATCAGGCATTATGTCACCTCCTCTATAGTATAACAAAATAATCCGGCTAAAGTTTACCCAATAAAATATTTTACTCGAATTAATAGTCACCCAAAACCCTGCCGGAGTCAAGATAAAAATAAGTTTTCAAACCGGAGTTCCATCCACTCCCACCACCACCGGCACCAATTTCCTAGTTATATCGTTCTCCGATTGCAGGTATATCGGAACATAATTATCACTTAGGCCCTGGTAGGTGCTGCCCTCAATCCTCTTTTCCACCAGGACCTCCACCTTCCTGTTATACAATCCTTGGATAAAGTGCTTCTTCTTCTCCCGGGCCAGGTCAAGCAGCAGCTGACTCCTCCGATGTTTATCCGCCTCTTCCACTTGGTCTGCCATTTCGGCCGCCGGGGTCCCGCTGCGAGCAGAATAGGGGAAAACATGCAGGTCATAAACCGGCATTTCCTGCAACAATTCCCTGCTTTGCTCAAAGTCCGTCTCATTCTCTCCCGGAAAACCCACTATAACATCGGTAGTAATAGCAATGCCTTCTATCCGCCCAGTGATTTCATGCAGCAAATTGGCAAAATAGACCCGATCATATTTTCTGTTCATGGCCTGCAGAATCCTATCGCTTCCACTTTGCAACGGTATATGCAAGTGCCTGCAAAATCGCGGTTCAGAAGCAGCGACATCTATCAGGCTTCTGCTTATCTCCAGCGGCTCGATGGAGCTGAGCCTGATTCTGTAGTGCCCGGGAATGCGGGCAAATACTTCCTCCATTAAACGGCCCAGATTCCAATCGGGTATATCATTTCCATAAAGACCGGTGTTTATTCCAGTTAAAACCAATTCCCGGTAACCCAGGTCAAGCATCTTTTCGATCTCTGTCAGCACTCCAAGGGGGGTCTTGCTGCGCACCGGACCCCGGGCGTAAGGAACGATACAATACGAGCAAAAATTTTCACAACCGTCCTGGATTTTTATGAACCCCCGGCTTCGTTGGTGAGGGCAGCCATAATCAATAGTATTCAGCCCCGTACCGCTGCAGAATGAACCGGTGACAATTCTGCAATCTGCCTTCTGCTCGGCCAGGTACTCCTCAATGATATCAACCAACTTCTCTTTATCGCTGTTGCCGACTATCAGGTTGATTCCTTCAATGGTGCTCAATTGAGCAGGATCCACCTGGGGCAGGCATCCAACTGCCGCAATGACCGCCTCGGGATTCTGACGCCCGGCCCTTCTGACAGCAGACCTGGATTTCCGGTCGCTGATATGGGTTACCGTGCAGGTGTTAATAATATATATATCGGCTTTATCTGTAAAAGCCACCACTTTATAACCCCGAGCCAGAAAATTTTCTTTTATTTGCTCAGTTTCCACCTGGTTAACCTTGCATCCCAGGGTGCGAAAAGCTACTCTCATCAAATACTAATCCTCTCATAAGGTCAGGGGCCAACCTTTCGGGGTACCGGGTGGAAAAGAAGGTCCCATTTATTCAGCGCAAGTACTCTTAGGGCAACTCCATTTTCGCCTGGTTATGGAGTTCCGGTTACATAAGGTCGTATTCATACATAATTATGCTGGAAGCTGCTATTCCGGCGGTTTCTGTACGCAGAATACGAGGGCCCAGAGAGGCGGTTCTGACCCCGTGCCGGCAGGCTTTCTCTGCCTCTGCTTCAGAAAAGCCGCCTTCCGGGCCTACCATAATGAATATTTTACCACTGGCCAGGGCGCTTTCTTTCAGACTGTTCAGAACCTGGCGCAAATTTTGTTCTTCTTCCTTTTCATACAGCATCAAGGCCGGATACCCTTCTATATCCTGGTAGATCTGTTCTATTTCCACCACCGGTTTTATCAGCGGAATCACATTGCGACGGCACTGCTTGCATGCTTCCCGGGCAATATGCTGCCATCGCTGGACCTTTTTCCCCGCCTTGTCACCCTGCAGCTTGACTATTGTTCGCTGGGTTAACAAGGGATAAATTACGCTTACCCCAATTTCAGTAGCCTTCTGGATAATATTATCCATCTTGTCACCTTTGGCTATACCCTGAATTAAACCCAGTTGAAGCGGCATATCTTCCTTAATCGACTGCTGCTCTATTTGAGCTTGGAGGCCTTCCTGTCCTTTTTCCAGCCTGGCCAGATATTCGTAACCGCTACCATCAAACAATATGATTTGGTCTCCGGGCTTTAGGCGAAGAACCATCTGAATATGCCGAGCTTCCTGCTGATCAATTACCGCTGTATCCCCCTGTATGCTACCAGGAGACACAAAAAAACGGTGCATAAAAACACCCTTTCCATCTGTCTGCGGGGCCGGCGGGCACCCCAAAGATCATGTCTGCATTCGTCCTCAGGCTGCAAATTGCCCTGTGGCGTATTCCACTAAATACAAACAGGCTGATTCATGCCAAGTTCATTACTTGCTCTTAATGGCTGCTACTCCAACCCAATCAGTATCCGTAAGTACTCGGTCTATTACAAAACCGCATTTTTCCAGTTGCTTCTTTACTCCCGGCCAGCGGCTGTCTACTATTCCAGAGCCGAAAAACAATCCGCCCACCGGCAATATCTCAGCTGCCCGGGGCAGCAGCATCTCCACTACTTCCGCTGTTATATTGGCCAGCACTGCATCCGCTTCCATATTATCCATAACTTCCACAATATTGCCCTGCTGAATGTGTATAACGTCCTCCAGCTCGTTCAAAGCTATATTCTCCCTGGCAACTTTAACAGCTATATCATCAATATCCATGGCTTCCACTGACTGGGCGCCTAATTTGGCAGCTGCGATGGACAATATACCCGACCCGCAGCCTGCATCTACCACCTTTTCGCCCCCTTTAATGTACTCATCAGCAAAAACCAAGCAAAAGCGGGTTGATGCATGTATTCCAGTGCCAAAGGCCATCCCCGGATCAATCTCAATCACTATTTCTCCCTCCTGGACGGCATAATCCTCCCAAGAGGGCTTGATTACCAGGCGCTGCCCGACTTTAAAGGTATGGTAATACTTTTTCCAGGATGTTTCCCAGTCCTCATCTCTAACCTCATCAATATATACCCGGCACTCAATGCCAAAATTCAACTCTACTGCCTCTAATCTAAGCATCAACTCATTGATGATTTTTCTTTCTTCCGGGAAATATCCTTTCACCACCACAAATTCATGTCCCAGAAAATCAGGAGAAACCGCTTTGGAATCCCATGGTTCTCGTTTAATATATTTTCTGGCTGCCTGGGGGTCCTCAATAATAACACCACCTGAGCCCAGGTGGTGGAAAATACCTGATATTGCTTCAACACAGACTCCCTCAGTCAGAACACTGACTTCTTTCCAGTTCATTCCTGCTCTCCTATCCCATGGCATCTTTAAATTTATCAAACAATCCCTTTTTGCTGCTGCTCTTGCCCTCTTCAGCGTCATCAAAGAAAGCTGCCAGGAGTTCTTTCTGTCTCTTGCTTAAGCGGGTGGGTATGGCTACATCAATAACAATCTTCAAATCGCCCTGTCGGTGTCCATTCAAATAAGGCACCCCTTTATTCTTCACGGTCAGCACTGCCCCCGGTTGGGTTCCTTCCGGAATATTAAGATTATGGGTGGAGCCCCCCAGTAAAGGAATTTCTATCTCAGCGCCCAGAGCTGCCTGTACAAAGTTTATTTTCAGATTATTTATCAAAGTATAGCCTTCACGTTTGAAGTCAGAATGAGGCTTCACCACAATGGTAATATAGAGATCTCCCGGAGGTCCGCCTTTCTGTCCGTGTTCCCCTTCTCCCTGTATTCTGAGCCTGGAGCCGGTATCTATCCCGGCCGGGATGCGCAGGTTTATCCGGCGTGGTTTCCGTATCTGCCCGTTCCCCCGGCAAGCCGAGCAGGGTTTCTCTGCCCAACGGCCCTCACCCCGGCAGCGTCCACAGGTTTTTACGGTTTCAAACCGACCGAAGGGAGTGCTCTGAACCGTTCTTACCTGCCCGGTTCCTTTGCACTCAGGACAATCTTTTATCTTCGTTCCGGGTTCAGCTCCGCTGCCGCCGCATTTGTCACACTGTTCCACCCGGGTTATCTCGATCTCTTTTTCCAGGCCAAAGACTGCATCTTCAAATTCTATATCCAGACGCAGCTCTTTATCAGCGCCTTTTCTGGGCGCATTTCTATTCCTGCGTCCAGCACCGCTGCTGCCAAAAAACATATCAAATATATCGCCAAATCCTCCCAGGTCACTGGGATCGAAACCTCCAAATCCTCCTGCTCCGCTATTCCTGCTGGGATCGAAAGCATCATATCCAAAGCGGTCATAGGTTTCTCTTTTTTGGGGATCACTTAGTATTTCATAGGCTTCACTGATTTCCTTGAATCTCTCAGCCGCATCATCTTCCCGATTAACATCCGGATGATATTTTCTGGCCATTGTTCTGTATGCCCTCTTGATATCATCTGCAGAGGCATCACTGGATATCTGCAGGATCTTATACAGATCACGTTTAGAAGACATTTTTCTCCACCTTCCTAGCCGGGCAAACCCGGAAGCATCAACTGCTCCCGGGCTCGGTAACTTTCCGGTTAATTTGCCATCGGGATTAACCCCCGATGCTATGCCAGCTGCTGGCCGACCAAAACTAACTCAGAATAAAATCCTATTTCAATATTATACTCTGTACTCGCTCTATTTACATCATAAAATTATTTTTCCTCATCGGTAATATCATAGTCTGCATCGAAAACATCTTCTGAACCGGTATTACCGGTGCCCTCTCCCTGGGGGTTGGCCTGCTCGTACAACTTGGCACTTATTTTATGGAATACCTGGGTCAGCGCCTCGGTAGCCGACTTAATGCTGTCTACATCATTGCCCTCCAGGGTCTTCTTCAGTTCATCCCGGGCTGCTTCCAGTTCCTGTTTCAGTTCATCGTCAATTTGCTCTGAACTTTCTTTCAAGGTTTTATCGCTCTGGTATATCATGCTGTCGGCAGCATTCCGGGCTTCGATTTCTTCCAGCCGCTTTTCATCCTCATCCGCATATTTTTCCGCGTCTTTGACCATCCGTTCGATTTCGTCATCACTCAGGCCACTGGAAGAGGTTATGGTTATAGTATGTTCTTTGTTAGTGGCCAGGTCTTTAGCAGTAACATTGACAATACCATTAACGTCAATGTCGAACTTAACCTCAATCTGGGGTAAACCACGGGGAGCAGGAGGTATCCCACTTAATTGGAAACGGCCCAGGGTTACATTATTAGAGGCCATTTTCCTTTCTCCCTGCAGCACATGTACATCCACTGAAGGCTGATTATCAGAAGCAGTGGTGAATATTTGGCTCTTGGAGGTTGGGATGGTAGTATTTCTTTCAATTATCCTGGTAAACACACCGCCCAGGGTTTCTATTCCCAGGGACAGGGGGGTTACATCCAGCAACACCACATCAGTAACTTCACCGGCCAGAACCCCAGCCTGTATGGCCGCCCCTACGGCTACTACCTCATCAGGATTAATTCCTTTAAAAGGTTCTTTGCCAATAAAACTCTTCACTGCATCCTGTACTGCGGGTATCCTGGTCGATCCTCCCACCAGAATAATCTTATCAATCTGTTCCGGTTTTAAGCCCGAGTCCTTCATAGCCTGACGGGTAGGTCCCATGGTTTTTTCTACCAGATCGGCGGTCATCTCATCAAATCTGGCCCGGGTTAAGCTGCGCTCCAAATGCAGGGGGCCTTCCTGGGTAGCTGTAATATATGGAATATTTATATCGGTGCTCATGACTCCGGACAACTCATGTTTGGCCTTTTCTGCAGCTTCCTTTAATCTGTGCATAGCCATTTTATCATTTCTCAGATCTACTCCGTTGTCTTTTTTGAACTCCTCCACCAGCCAGTTGATGATTTTGTCGTCAAAATCATCCCCTCCCAGGCGGTTGTTTCCACTGGTAGCTTTAACCTCAAATACTCCGTCTCCAATTTCCAAAATAGAGACATCAAAGGTGCCGCCGCCCAAGTCAAACACCAGTATAGTCTGCATATTCTCTTTGTCCAGGCCGTAAGCCAGAGCCGCTGCGGTAGGTTCATTTATTATCCTCAGAACCTCCAGACCGGCTATCTTGCCGGCATCTTTGGTAGCCTGCCGCTGTGAATCGGTAAAGTAAGCCGGCACAGTAATGACCGCCTGGGTTATCTTCTCTCCCAAATAGGCTTCGGCATCTGTCTTCAGTTTCTGCAACACCATAGCCGAAATCTCTTGCGGGGAATACTTCTTCTGATCTATTTCAACACTATAATCCGTACCCATTTTTCTCTTGATTGACACAATGGTTCTTTCCGGATTAGTTACGGCCTGTCGCTTGGCCACTCTTCCCACCAGTCTCTCTCCGGTTTTGGAAAAGCCCACCACTGACGGAGTAGTTCTTTCCCCCTCGGCATTGGTTATAACCCGTGCCTCTTTTCCCTCCATAATAGCAATACATGAATTGGTTGTTCCCAGGTCGATTCCAACCACCCTGCTCATTTCAACACCTCCAAAATCTATACCAATATATTAATTACCCTTTTATTGTCAATTGCTTACCTTCACCAGACTGGGTCTGATAACCCGGCCATGCATAACATATCCCTTTTGCAGTTCTTCGATAACCGTGTTTTCCGGATAACTGCTGTTCTGTTCTATGGCCAGGGGCTGATGATATTGCGGATCAAAAGGCTGCCCCAACGCATCAAGAGCCTGAGCCCCTTCTTGCTCTACAATTTCCTTCATCCGGTTGCTTATCATTTCAACCCCTTTTATCAGAGCTTCCGGGCTCTGTTCAGGATCATACATATCAACTGCTCTGTCCAGATCGTCTATAACTGCCAGCAGTTTTTTCAGCAATGGCAGCGCGGCAAATTTAATATATTCTTCCCGCTCTCGGGCTGTTCTCTTACGGGTATTTTCCGCTTCAGCCAAGGCCCGCAGATAAAGATCATGGTTATTCTTTACCTCTCCCTTTAACTGCTCAACCTCATTCAGTAAAGCCTCTTGCTCCTGGATAGCTGTATCCTGATCCTCCTGCCTTGCATCACCGGGGCAGGTTTTCATATTAATGTCCTTCTCCTCCAAAGTATCACCTCAGTTCACATAAGAATCTATTTGCCATTGGCCGCCTCATTGCTTCGTTGATCCCAGGTCCAGCAAAAACACCTTGACCGTTCCCAGCCCTGCATTACTTAAAAATACCTTTTACTTAATATTTGATCCAGGATATTGCGCAGCGATTCAACGGTTCCAGCTGCCTTCCAGTACTCCATTCTGACCGGACCAATAACTCCGATTTTCCCCATTTCACCGAAATTATTATAACCGGCTACTACCAGACTCATCTCTTTTATGTCTTCAGCCTTGTTCTCCTTGCCGATAGTGATATTTACGTCCTCACTGATAGTATCCGGAAGAATCCTTTTTAACAATATATCTTCTTCCAGTATGGTCAATATCCGTTTTAATTTATCCAGGTCCTTGAATTCCGGCTCGTTAAGAATATTTAAGGCTCCGCTGATAATAACACTCTCATCCCGGCATCCATGCATCATAATATCTACCTCTTCAAGCACTGTATCGATAACCTTCCTCCGATTTTTCAATTCTTCCCTCAAAGCCTGAAGTTCATTGCGTCTCATCTCTTCTAAACGGGTACCTGACAAAACCCGGGTAAATATTCTTCCTATCAGCTGCAATTCCTCACCGGTAATCGAGGCCGGCACTTCTATCTTGCGGTGCATCAAGACTCCAACATCAGTAACTACCAGCAATACAGCAGTCCCATCAGTGATGGGTATGATCTGTATGTTCTTAAATTCGCTCAGTTTGATGGAAGGGACGATGACGAATGAGGCATAATTGGTTATCTGCGACAAAAAGTTGCCTACTTTACTAACAATATTGCTCCATTCGCCCATATTCTCATTCAAAATATGGTGCAGCAATTCCAGCTCAGAATCGTCCAGGGTTTCCTTTTGCATCATGCAGTCCACATAATACCGAAAGCCCATTTGGGATGGTATTCTGCCGGCAGAAGTGTGAGGCTGTTCCAGGTATCCCATCTCCTCCAGGTCTGCCATCTCATTCCTAACCGTGGCCGCACTTATCCTAAGATTATGCTTCTTTACTACTGACCGTGAACCCACCGGCTCAGCTGTTTCCACATAATCCCGGATAATAGATTCCAATATCTGGCTTTTTCTATTGTCTAAACCCATATTATGACTCACCCACCTGTTAGCACTCTCGCGAGTTGAGTGCTAATGAGTATTTATTAAAAAATAGCACCTGCAGTAAGTATTGTCAAGACTCTAAATCCGGCATAAAGTGGCAAATAACCTGGTTCGACACAAAATAAGCCTGCCTGCTCAAGCGCAGCCAGCCGTTGTTTAATGTCAGTAACTGCCTGCCCGTATACTCTTCAACGATATCCCGGTAATGCTCCAGGATATTTATGCCGTAGCGATGGACAAAGTCTTCCAGGTTGATTCCCTCACACAACCTCAGTCCCAGGATTATGGCGTCAGCTGCCAGTTCCGCCCGCTCCATCCTTTCAAGTTCTTCGGTCTCAGGCTCCTGCTCCTTTTCCAGCTTCTCCAGGTAGCCGACCAGATTTCTTTGGTTAAGGAAGCGGCCACCAGCTTTGAAGGATACTGCACCGGCGCCAATCCCTACATACTCCCTGGCCCGCCAGTATCCCAGGTTATGACGGCATTCCTGCCCCGGACGAGCGAAATTGGAGAGCTCGTATTGAACCAAGCCGGCCTCTTCAATCATTTTTACCGCCAGATCATACATCTCGGCTTCCCTGTCTTCACTGCTGAGTTGGAAATAGCCGGACCTGATGTCCCGGGCCAGCGGAGTCTGTTCGTCCAACTGCAGCAAATATACGGATATATGAGCAGGTTCTGCTCCCAGGGCTTGAGCCAGATTCTCCTGCCATTTGCTAATAGTTTGCCCCGGTATTCCATAAATTAAATCCAGGTTGAAATTGCTAAGCCCGCTGTCCTTAATCATTTCAATGCTGTCCCGGGCATCCTGGGCGCTGTGAGAACGACCCAGAATCTTCAGTTCCTGATCCTGGAAGCTCTGAACCCCCAGAGAAATTCGGTTAAACCCGGCTTCCCGGATAGATTGCAGCCGCCCCTCATCCAAAGTGGCCGGGTTGGCCTCCAGGGATATCTCGGCCTGCTCATCCAGTTCCCAGCAGGCTTTTATACTATCCATTATACTCCCCAAAGCCTGAGCCGATAACAGGCTGGGAGTCCCTCCGCCCAGATACAAGGTATTCACCGGCATGCTCCCGTAACTGAGAGCTTTAAATGCCAGTTCCTTTTCCAGAGCCCGACCATAGCGGTCTATAATTGCACTCGAGGCAGGCAGAGAATAGAAATCGCAGTAGCTGCACTTCTTAAGACAAAAGGGTATATGCAGATATAATCCTTGCCCCTCTTCCAGCCTTTCCTGCATCATACCGCCTCCTCCGTGATACTATCCAATAATTGTCCAAGTAAAGATACCTGGATTTTGGCCTCAGCTTTTTTCGATATCCATCACGCTCATAAAAGCATCTTTGGGAACTTCTATTCGGCCAATCTGTTTCATCCGCTTCTTGCCTTCTTTTTGTTTCTCCAGCAGTTTCTTCTTGCGAGTGATATCCCCGCCATAGCATTTGGCCAGCACGTCTTTCCTCATGGCCTTGATACTCTCACGGGCAATAACCTTGCTGCCTATTGCTGCTTGGATAACCACTTCATACATCTGCCGGGGAATTATTTTTCTGAGCCGCTGGGTTATGGACCTGGCTCTCACATAGGAATTTTCCCGGTGAGTTATAAAACTTAAAGCATCTACCACTTCTCCGTTGAGCATAATATCCAGTTTTACCAGGTCCGATGTTTCATAACCACTTAGTTCATAATCCAGGGATGCATAACCCCTGGTTCTGGATTTCATCAAATCGAAGAAATCATACAATATTTCTGCCAGAGGCATTTGATAAGTGATTATTACCCGCTGGGCAGTCATGTATTCCATGTTTAGGTATATACCCCGTTTTTCCTGGCACAGTTCCATTATAGTTCCTACATATTCGTGGGGGACCATGATAGTGGCCTTGTAATAAGGCTCCAGAACCGCCTGTATCTTCTGCGACGGGGGCCAGTGAGTTGGGTTTTGCACGTCCACTTCACTTCCGTCGGTCAGCTGAATCCGGTACACTACCACCGGGGCGGTAGCCATAAGACTCAAATCGTATTCCCGCTCCAGCCGCTCCCTGACAATCTCCAGATGCAGCAGCCCCAGAAATCCACAGCGAAAACCAAAGCCCAGGGCATCGGAGCTCTCGGGTTCATAAAACAATGAGGCATCGTTCAGTTTAAGTTTATCCAGAGCATCCCTCAGCTTCTCAAAATCATTGTTTTCCAGCGGATACAGCCCACAGTAGACCATGGGTTTCACTTCCTGGTAACCAGGCAGGGGCTTAGCCGCAGGGTTTCGGGCTCCGGTTATGGTGTCTCCGACCCTGGTATCTATCACATTCTTTATCCCGGCTACCAGGTATCCTACTTCCCCGGCTTGCAACGTCTGCACCTCGGTCATATAAGGATTTATTACTCCCAGTTCAGTTACTTCATAATGCTTTCCGCTGGACATCATCCTGATCATATCACCTTTCTGCAATTGACCCGCAACCACCCTTATATACGATATTGCCCCCCGATAAGAGTCGAAATATGAATCAAAGATCAGGGCTTGCAGAGGCTCCTCTTCATCTCCGGCCGGAGCCGGTATCTGCTTTACTATAGCTTCCAGTACCTGTTCAATCCCCAGGCCCATCTTGGCGGATATAGGAATAATCTCGCCCTGGTCAATGCCCAGGACATCCTCCATCTCCTGTTTGACTTTTTCCGGTTCGGCCCCGGGCAAGTCGATCTTGTTTACTATCCCAATGATTTCCAGGTTTAAGTCCATGGCCATATAAACATTGGCCAGCGTTTGAGCCTCTATGCCCTGAGATGCATCCACAATCAGCAAAGCTCCTTCACAGGCTGCCAGGCTGCGGGATACCTCATAGGAAAAATCCACATGACCCGGAGTATCGATTAAATTCAGTATATATGCGTTTCCATCCCGGGCCTGGTATTTTAATCTCACTGGCTGCAGTTTAATAGTGATACCTTTCTCCCTTTCCAGGTCCATCTTATCCAGATACTGTTCCCGCATCTCTCTTTCAGTAAGGGCACCGGTATTCTGCAGCAAACGGTCCGCCAGGGTTGATTTGCCATGATCTATATGGGCAATTATGCTGAAGTTTCTGATTCTGTCCTGCAATATAATAAACCTCCAAATTTATCCGTTTAATGAATGATTGGCCTTTGATTCCCGCCGGCATCTCCTATATTTCCCGGCCAGGTAAATCTTAAAAGATTATATCCCATATATAAGGTCCTTTCAATTAGCACCTGCCGGGTAATTTCCTGCGCAGTATCTTCAGCAGCATTTGCGTTTCCTCCAGTTTAAACGGATATATTATCAGGCTGTAAACTACTATTCCAACCAATACTGCCATCCCAGTCCCCAGCAATAGATTAAGTTTATCAGCCAGGTGCAATATTGCCAACAGCCAGGACAGAGAACATCGCACAGCCACGTACATCAAAAGGGAGGCGGCAACAGCAACCAGCAGACTGGAAACTATCTGCCTTCCTCCTATTTTTCCAGTCTTGATGCGTAAAATCACCCCCAGCAGTATTAAATTAACTATTCCGGCCAGAGCATAAGCCAGAGCCAAACCCTGGTGCTGGTAAAGTCCGGACAAATGCCAGGAAAGCAGGATGTTCACCGCTATAGTTATGGCAGCCGCGATCATCGGGGTTTTGCTGTCTTTCAGGGCATAAAAGCTGCGGTTAAGTACTTGGATGGCCGAATAGGCAAATAATCCCAAACAGTAATACTTCAAAACCTGGCTGGTGGTCCCAGTCATTGCCGCCGTAAACTCCTTCTGTTCAAACAGCAGCTTAACCAGGGGCTCCGCCAGGGCTATTAAACCCAGCGAGGCCGGAATACTGACTAGAAATATTGCTCTTAAGCCCAGGGAGGCAGTCTGTTTGAACTGCTCCATTTCTTCCCGGGCTGCCAGTGCGGTAAGGGTAGGAAATATGGCTATGGCTATGGAAGAAGCAAAGATGCCGATGGGAAGGTTCATTATCTTCTGGGCCAGATTCAAAGCACTTATAGTCCCTGCTCCCAGAGTGGAAGATATATTCTGGGTTACGAAAAGATTCAGCTGGATTACCCCCAGACCTGCCAGCACCGGCAGCATTAGCAGCATTATCTGTTGGAAACCCTTATCCCGATAATCCAAAGAAAAACGGTACTTGATTCCTATTCGGCGTAAAGCCGGTATCTGCACAGCAAAATTAAGAGCTGCGCCCAGAACCACTCCGTAGGAAAAGGCAGCAATCCCCAGTTTATCCACCAGTAAAACCCCGGCCAGGATAATAACCAGGTTGTAAATAAGACTGCCCACGGCCGGGGCGGTAAAATTATGGTAGGAGTTCAATACTCCCATGGCAAAGCCATTCAAACTCATAAAAACCGTCTGTAAAAACATGATATGAGTCAGATTGACGGCCAGACTCAGATACTGCTGGGGCAGCCCAGGAGCCAGGAGAGTAACCAGGGGCAGGGTATAAAAATAGGCCAGGATCAACAACAGAATCAGTCCGATTAAGGTGTAATTAAACACTATACTGGCTGATTTCCAGCCCTGGTCTTCCCTGCCGGTAACCAGGCAGCTGGTAAATACAGGAATGAATGCTGAGCTCAAAGCGCCTCCTACCAGAAGCAAGTATAGAAAATCAGGAACTGAGAAGGCAGCACGGTAGGCATCGGTAATATAATTCTGCCCGAATAATGAGTATAGGGCCACTTCCCTGCCATAGCCAAGGATTCTGGATATCGCTACCGTAAACATCAGTAACAATGCCGCCCTGGCTACCCGCTGACCCGCTGCGTTCAAAATCTCATCTCCATTCCCGTTTGCCTCCCAGTAATCTCCCATCGCCTGATAGTTTCTGCCCACCGCTGCAACGAGGACGGAAATTATAGCCCGCTGCCTGTTTTATTAAGGAAGCCCTACCCCTTAAAGAAACGTGGGTATCTTTTAGCTCCGCCTCTTGGTAATATAGCTATAATTATACTTCATATACCATCATTCTCCATCCCTAAACCAGATAGAACCCCAGAGCACGATTGGATAAAACAAGGGCCCAGGAACACTGATCCAATTACCTCATCCCTTTTCCCAGACAGAAAATCAGTCCAGCCAGGATAACCAGAAAAAATCAAATAAAAAAAGACTGCAGCTCCCTTGAAGCCGTCAGCCCGCAGCCCATAAATGTACCTGTTATTAAATACGTATTACTGCTTTGAATATCCTTCCTATGCTCAATAGATAATCACTCACCTGGGCCCGGAACCCTTGGATAATCTGGCTTGATGTTTCCACCGGCTCGCAGAGCCGATATTCCTGCCCCAGCAACTGCAGGCAAAGATTGTCCTCTTCCATATTAACCGCCAGTACTGCCTTGCGCTCTTCCCCGGTCAACTGGTTAATTCCTGCATTACTTACATTTAAAGCAACCGTGACCAGCACCAGCAAGAATAGCATCCATATACTTAAACCTATACTCCGCACTCATTCCACTTCTTTCTCCAGCACTTTCAGCAGCACCTCGGTGAAAAGAGTCCCTGCATACTGTGCCTCTTCCAGTCGGTTGTAATCACTTCCCATTTCCAGGAGCAGGGCATGGTCATGGTATTCCTGGTTATAGGTTCCGGCTTTGGTTCTGACCCCCTTGATTAAGCCCGGATACATCAACTGACCCTGTTGGTAAATCTCCTGGGCAAAGGCAAGGTTCTTTTTCCAGTAGGGATGTTCTTTTCGTTCATCAGTGCCCACCACGATCAGAATCACTGCACTTTTGCGTCCCTCCACGGTTATGGTATCACCATGAGTGGAGCCCGGTATGCTGTCCCGGTGTACATCAAACAAAGCCAGTACCGGGGCATCTTCACTATCCAACACCTGTTTCATCGTGTTGCGGGATTTGGTATAACTTTCGTTGTATTCAGGCCAGTCATGAATAGTATTTATATGCTCCGCGGCCACTCCCTTTTTATTGATCAACTCGGCCATATATTCAGCCACGTTGTTGACCAATCCCCTTTTCCCGTTCATCCTGGCCTGACCGGAATCCGGAATATAGGTTTCCATACTGTGAGTACAGTAAAAAACAATCCGAGAGTTTTTAGCAGACTCCACCAATTCAGGTGCAGCCAATTCTCCTACCTCCATACGTATGGCTGGAAGCGGGAATTCATCCGGCAATGGCTCGCCCGACTCCAGGGAAGATAATTCCTCATCGCTGTCCAGATGGTAAGCCAGAGCATTTATACTGCTGGTAAACATGTTTTCGGCAAACTTCCGCCCCAGATGGTCCCGCGTCAGATGCCCAATATCAGTATCCCCGGCCATAGCTGAATTTACACTGCCGATTAGATATTCGGCCATTTTTTCATTTATCCTGATTCCCCTGGGAACCTCTTCCAGCTTTGCCCCCGCCGGGTAAACCCGGGGAATATAATTTTGCAGGCTTAGATTCAGGCTCCAACCGGCCAGAATGACTACTGCAAATAACAGCAGAAAAAAACCATTTCTAATTAAACCGGGAAAATGCAGCCTATTCATCCTGTCCACCTCACTCGCAATATGTTACAATTTATGTTGCGCTGGAATAATTAGAACTGTTTTTCCGCAACCGGTAATATCCCCAGCAGCAGCGCAGCGGAAATAACTGTATTGAAGCCGGTCGAACCGCTGAAAAAGCATTCTTTTTATCTTGCATTTCGCAAAATGTAATGATATAGTAATTCTGTTAGCTAAAAATAATTAAGGAGGTGAAGTTGTGGCAAAAAGCAAAACCCCAGCTAAAAGAGCAAGAAGAGCCGAGGCCAATCGTCTTAGAAATAAATCCTACAAAACCAGACTTAAAACGGCCATAAATAAATACGAAGCATTATTGGCAACAGAAGATACTGAAGCCGCACAGGGTAGTTTGTTGCAAGTAACCTCCCTGATCGATAAAAGTGTAAGTAAAGGCATCCTGCACAAAAACACCGCAGCTCGCAGAAAATCAGCTTTAACTCGAAAATACAACGCACTGGCCAAATAAATACTGTTAACCAAGAAACCTGTCGATAAGACAGGTTTTTGTTTTAACAGATATTCTATTCCGCCCTATTGTCTGCGAGATCCGCACATCTCCATTATCAACCCTTCCATAAGGAATACTGCATCCTGGGAGGTGTTTTTTATTTTAAAATCTATATCCAGGCAGAGAACAAAAAATGACTCGATTTCCTCCCAGGAGAAATAGCGGCCAGACTCAATCATTTTCCTTACTGAGAAGTCTTTCATGGCAGTCAATTCGGCTATCTTCTTATTGTTATGACCCTGTTCCCCGTAGGCTTTGACTCGGGCCATAGCAGCCAGCTGCCTGACCGTTATATTTAGAAACAGCAGGGGATGCTCACCCTGTTGCAGCAACTGGTGAAACACCTCCAGGCTGCCGGTTAGATTTCTTTTCAGCAAAGCATCGCTTAACTTGAATACTTTTATCTCATCCCGGATACTCACATCTTCCTCCAAATCCCGGTGGTCAATTTTCCTGCCTTCAACCTGCAGGCAGAGTTTTTCTATCAGGTTGAAAAGGTAATACATATCCTGCCCACTGCTCTGCAGCCCTTTGATCACTTCCCGGGTACAAGCCCGGTTCCTTTGCGCGAATTGCTGTGTAATCCAGTCTTCCAGTGTCCTGGCGTCCGGGGACTTGCATTCAATTATATGCGCCTCCTTACTAAACCTCTTAACCAGGGGATTACCTTTTTCCAACCCCTCAGCGGTAAATATCAGAGTCTGCCCGGGCACCTCCTGATCCAGGTAATCGTTTACCGCCTGTATGAAATCTTCGCTTTTATTTCCCCTCTTCTTGCCTTTCCCCAACCAGTACGGTCTCTTAATTACCATTATGCGCTGCAGCGCGAAAAGCGGGCTGAACTCCAACTGCTCCCGCAGTTCCCGGGGGGTTAACTCATCAGGGTCCACATACAACACTTCCGGCTCTTCCCCGCATTGTTCTCTCAAACACCCCGTCAGCCGCTCAATCTCTTGATCTATCAGGAATGGTTCTTTTCCCCATAAAAAATAAAGGCTGCTTTCCATCATAATTCTCCTGTTCAAATTCTTTCTATATTATAACAGTTAGACTAATGGCATAACTATGAATATAAAATATATCCGTCATATGCTATAATCTAGGTCGGTAGGGTCTTTAACCGGCACGAAAGATGTAGTACCCCTATCCGGTTGGCAGAGGATAATACCGGGAGGTGCATCCCTTAATGACAAACTATGATGTGATAATAATTGGAGCCGGTCCGGCAGGCATTTTCGCCGCCCTGGAAATAAGCTCCAAAAGCACCCTCAAAGTGCTCTTATTGGAAAAGGGCCGGTCCGTGGATCAAAGACGCTGTTTAATCGGGGATAAATCAGACGTCTGTGTTAACTGCCAACCCTGTTCAATCATGTGCGGTTGGGGAGGAGCAGGTGCCTTTTCCGACGGCAAGTTGACTTTAACCACAGAATTCGGCGGTTGGCTGCAGGACTACATTGGCAAAGAGCGGCTTCAATCCCTGATCGAATACGCTGATAGTATATATGTAAAATATGGTGCACCTGATCGGGTGTTTGGGCAGAATAGCTCGGTAATCGAAGATCTCAGGATGAGGTCGGCCCGGGCCGGTTTAAAACTCGTTCCCGCTCGCATAAGGCACATGGGAACCGAAAATACCATAAAAATCCTGAAGAATATTCATGATGATCTTAAATCCAGGCTGACTATACAGACAACAGAAGTAGTGGAAGAGATTATTGCCGTGAATGGCTCGGTAAAAGGGGTTAAAACCAGTATTGAGACCTATTACGCTCCAATGGTAATCGCTGCTCCGGGCCGGGATGGTGCTCAGTGGTTTGCCGAACAATCCAAATCACTGGGCATCAATATGCGCAACAACCAGGTGGATATCGGGGTTAGGGTAGAAGTACCCGCAGTAACCATGCAGGAATATACCGATAATATCTGGGAACCCAAAATTATATTCAATACCCGTGAATTCGACGATGTGGTCAGAACCTTCTGTGTAAATCCCAACGGTCATGTGGTTATGGAAAACACCAATGGGATTATTACGGTTAATGGCCACTCTTTTGCCGAGAGCAAGAGCAGCAACACTAATTTTGCCCTGTTAATGAGCCAGGAATTCACCCAGCCTTTTAATCGTCCCATACTATATGGGCGGCGTATTGCCAGCCTGGCCAATATGTTAAGTGCTTCCATCATCGTGCAGCGTTACGGGGATCTGAAACGAGGCCGTCGTTCCACCCCCTCCCGCCTGGCCAAAGGCCTGGTTGAACCGACCCTGAAGGGAGCAGTACCCGGGGACTTGTCTCTGGTTCTCCCCCACCGGTTCATGGTGGGAATTAAAGAATGCCTGGAAGCTCTGGACCGGGCTATGCCCGGCATTGCATCTGACCACACCCTGCTGTATGGGATCGAAGCCAAATTCTATTCAGCCCGACCCAGCCTGAGCAATACCCTGCAAACAGATATCAAAGGCCTGTGGGCAGTAGGAGATGGAGCCGGGGTAACCCGGGGGCTGATACAGGCCAGTGCCTCAGGAGTGATAGCAGCTGAAGATATTCTGCATCTGATAGGAGTTTAGGTTTTCAGCCCTTTCCTTTCTTTCCTTTAACCCGGACTTCGGGTCCTGATATTATTCCAGACTATATTTGCCACAACAGACGCATGGTGTCCCAGTTTTATAACCATGCTGGTAAATTCATTTTACTAGTATTCTGTCCAAAATGAGGCTGAATTTCGATGAATCCAAAATTCCCGGCAATCCATCACCGGTATATATATTTGTGCAAATGTGGTATTTTATTATTAATTATAGCTTCTGCCCCAGCGGATTTTCCAAACACAATACTGATCCGCGAAGATTATTTGCTGCCAGGAGGTTGGTCTCATGTCCCAAACATTTTTTCCCCAAGGGTGGATTAGACTGCTGATCACTATCTGCGCACTGCTCCCTTTGAGTCTGGGCTGCGCCCCGATTATTATCGAACATCCCTCTGAACAGGGCAGCCATCCTTGCCGGCAGTCCCTGAACGAAAATCGCCAGTTTAACCCGGCTGGCATCGAGCAAATCATAGTCAGGACGGTAAGTTCCGATATCCAGCTGACAGCCGCCGAAGGCCAGCAGATAGACATAAGCCTCACTGGGGAGACTGACTGTGATCAGGAGCAAAATCCGTATGTTACCCTACTAAGCGAGATACAGAATGACAACACCCTTTATATTGAAGTACAACATCGCCCCGGCATATCAGTCAATAGCAGCAATTTACTGCTGGATCTGCTGTTGCCGGAACACTTTTCTCCAGAATTAACTGTCACAACGGTATCAGGCAATCTGCAGTTCAGCGCCCTTGATCTGAATGGATTTACTTGTCAAAGCATATCCGGCAGCATACAGGGAGACAAATTGCATGCCGAAAACATAAAACTGGAATCCACCTCGGGCAATGCCTGTATATCTGACATTAATGGTAATCTGACTTTTGATTCGGTTTCCGGTGATATAGAGGTGGGCTGCCAGGTACTTTCGCATAATATAAGGGCCAGCACGACCTCCGGTCAGGTAGTATTCCGGCTGCCGTCAGATGCCTCTTTCCGGCTGTTATGTGAAACCGTATCCGGAAAAATAAGCACCGATTTTCCCGATTCCATATCCCACAGTTCTGGCCGGAGATTGGAGCAAACAGTGAATACCGGCGAAAACCAGATAAATATCCAGACCATATCCGGCAGCATTCGCATTCTGTAACAAGAGGAGGAAGGTATGGAACTTTGTAAAATCAGCGGGAATACTTATTATATCCCTGGTGCCACCAATATAGGAGTATTCCAGTTTAAAGACAAGTATACATTATTGATTGATACCGGCAGCGACAACAGCGAAGCCAGGAAAATATGCTCCCTGCTGGCTGACCGGGGTCTCTCGGTTAAATATGTAATCAACAGTCATGAGCACTATGATCACTGGGGGGGCAATATTTATATCGGGGAAAACTTTCCCGGCAGTATTTTTTATGTCTCCCGGGAATCGGATCTGTTTATCCGGAACTCATATCTGTTTCCCCTGTATATCTTTGGAGGCAATCCCCTCCGGGAACTATCCCGGGATTATGTAAAAAGCAAACCGCCGCAGCTGGACTTCCTGCTGGAACCGGGAACTGAAAGGATTAATAATGAAAGATTTGAAATAATTTCTCTAGCCGGTCATGCCCGGGGACAAATCGGTATAGCCACTCGTGATAATGTCTGTTTTATCGGCGACGCGCTTTTCAGCCCGGAAATACTCAAGAAGTACTCGGTCCCCTTCATAATGGATATACAGGCCCAGCTGGACAGCTATGACATTCTGTCCAACCTGGATTATGATCAATATGTGCTGGGGCACGCAGACAGAGTATATGGCCGGGAGGAGATGCCGGGATTAATTAATCTTAACCGTCAGACCCTAAAGCATTTCCTGGATCTCTGCCTGGATCTGAGTGACCAGCCCAAAAGCCGGGAAGACCTGCTGGAGGAGATTATAATCCTGGAGGATATAACGGTGGACCTTAACGAATACTACCTGCTAAGTTCAACCATAGCAGCATTGATCACCCATTTATACCATGCCGGATCTCTAAAATATCAGATTGAGAATGGAAGAATATATTTCTATAAGTAATTTATAAAACCCGGAGCTTTCTTTTCCCTACCATTTTAACCAGGTATAAATCCGCCAAAAAAAATATCTCCAGCCCAGTTGAATAAAAAAGGGCGATCTGCCTTGCTTGCTCTGCAACTGCTGCCACAGGCGCACGAAGATGACTAGGGCCAGTATGGCCGCCAGCAACTCGGATAGGGAAAACGCCAACCAGACCCCGTTCAGGCCCAGTTCACCGGGCAGTATTATTAACAGGGGCAGGAAAAAAACCAGCTGCCGGCACAGGGACAGAAACATAGCCGTAAATCCTCGTCCCACCGCCTGTAATACGGTGTTTAATATTAATACCGGCCCAATAAGTGGAACACAAAGTGCGGCTAAACGTATGCAGTTAACCCCCAGAACAGTTAGCGCTGGATCATCCGAAAAGCACTGTATGATCCCGAGAGGATGAAACTGCATAATATACCAGGCGCCCACCATAAAGCAAAACGCTGTAACCGAGGCTTTAATAACCGTCTCTTTTACCCGTTCCAGGTTTCCTGCCCCAAAAGCGAAGGCCGCTATAGGCATAGCAGCCTGAACCAGCCCAAAGACCGGCATATACATCGTGGACCTTATGCGCAGAAATATACCCAAAGCGGCAACAGCGGTAAAGCTAAAACCGGCCAGAATTCGGTTCATATACCCCATTACCAGAACCCCGGCCAGCTCCATAATCAAGGTAGGGAAACCTACGCGGTAAATATCAGCCAGCACTTTAACGCTGGGAGCAAAATTAACCTTCGACCAGCTTAGAAACCTCTTTTTCTTAATCACCAGCACTCCGGCCAAAACCGTAGCCAGTATCTGGGCCAGGACCCCGGCACAAGCCGCACCGTTTAAGTCCATGGCTTTAACCGGCCCCAGGCCGAAAATAAATATAGGATCCAGGACTACATTGAGGGTAATCCCCACCAGAGATATCAGCACCGGCATCAAAGTATTTCCTTCTCCCTGTATGACACTGCATAATATGATAGGTATGAAGGTAAATATACAACCTGCCAGAAGTATCTGCATGTAACCTTTGCTGAGAAGCAGTATTTCGGTGGAACAGCCAAAAAACAGGAGCAACTCATCCATGTATGCTGACCCCAACAACAGCAGTACCACTCCATAGATCAGGCTCAATCCCAGACCGTGCCAGGCAGTATTGTCTGCATAAGCCCTTTGGCCGCTGCCCAAAGCACGCCCGATCAGGGAGGTGATGCCCACTCCAGTGGCTGAGGCCATAGAAGTGATAAGAACCTGCACCGGAATCACCAGAGTCAGGGCAGCCAGGTTGTCCGGCCCCAACCGGGCTACAAACCAGCTGTCCACCAGGCTGAACATGGAAAAAAGTATCATCCCGGCCATAGCCGGAAGCGAAAGCCGGAGCAGGAGATAACCCACTCCCTGGGTCAGCATACTGTCGTCAGCACAATACTTACTCCCGATGCATATCCCCTCCCCTCTGAATAAAGCTATGAATAAACAGTTGATAATAGTATGTTGTAATCAAATAAGGTAAGATTTACCTTGAAAGCCAAATGTAACAGTAAGGGAGGAAAAAAAGATGTCATTATTGATAAAGAATGGAACCCTTGTCACTATGAATTCAGCCCGGGAAGTAATCAAGGCTGATATCCTGGTGCAGCAAGATCGTATAATGGATATCTCCCCTGATATAGATGAGCTCGCCCGGCAGGTTATAGACGCCCGCGATATGCTAGTAATTCCCGGCCTGATTCAGACCCATGTCCATCTGTGTCAGGCTTTGTTTAGAGGTTGTGCTGATGACATGGAACTGCTGGACTGGCTGAAACTTCGTATCTGGCCGCTGGAGGGCAGCCACGATCCCGAATCCCTTTATTATTCAGCCCTGCTGGGCTGTGCTGAGTGCCTGCGCTCAGGCACCACAGCCATCATAGATATGGGAACTGTTCACTACACGGAATCAATATTTGACGCAGTTCTAGGGGCCGGTATACGTTATCTGGGCGGAAAATGCATGATGGATTTTGGCCCCGAGGTACCCGGCACCCTAATTGATAGCAGCAGTAATGCCCTGGATGAAAGTATGGAACTCTATAAGAATTGGGATGGCCGTGATAACCAGCGAATACATTATGCATTTTGCCCGCGCTTTGTTTTATCCTGTACGAAAGCTTTGTTATTGGAAATACAAAGGCTTTCCAGACAGCACCGTATTCCTATCCATACCCATGCTTCCGAAAACCTGGCCGAGGTGACGGCGGTTCAGCAGATGACCGGGATGAGAAACGTAGAATATCTGGACAGTCTGGGTATGTGCAGCGATAAACTGATTCTGGCCCACTGCATCCACCTTAATGAAGAAGAAAAAGATATACTGATAAGCACTAATACCAATATAGCCCACTGCCCTTCCTCTAACCTGAAACTGGCTTCCGGCATAGCCAGAATTCCAGAGCTGCTGGCCCGGGGGGCCAGTATCTCCCTGGGTGCTGATGGCCCACCCTGCAACAACAACCTGGATATGTTCCAGGAGATGCGGCTGGCGGCCCTGATACAGAAACCTGAGCACGGCCCCACTAGCATGCGGGCTGAAACGCTGGTCGAACTGGCTACCCTAAGCGGTGCCCGGGCTATGGGGCTGGATAAAGAGATAGGCAGCCTGGAGGTCGGCAAGAAGGCCGATATAGCGATAATAAATCTGGAGGGATGGCACACCCGCCCCCAGAACGCGGCCAGTGCCTATACCCAACTGGTATATCAAGCCAAATCCAGTGATGTATACTGCACTATAGTGGATGGGAAAGTGCTGATGTTAAATGGCCGCTTAAAAACTATTGACGAAAACCAGCTCAAAAGCGGGGTTCAGGATTCCTTTACCCGCGTAGCCCGCAGAAGCGGTATTTAAGCATCGTTGCTAAGGGGCCGATTCCTCTGATACATTCTGCTATACAATGTCATCTCCTGAAGCAGTCAATCACCAGGTTTTGGCCGTCGCTCTCCAGGCTTACGGCCCCATCCATATCAGTTCGCAAGACCAGTATTCCCTGTTCTTCCAGGTAATCCAGTACTTCCCGGGCCGGGTGTCCATATATGTTATTTTTGCCTGCTGATATTATCGCTGCATAAGGCCCCAGCTTTTCATAGAAATCCTCTAACAAGGCACCCCTGCTGCCGTGATGAGGCACCTTCACCAGCAGGGTAGGTTGAACACGGTCCGAGGCCGCCAGCTGCTCAAGTCCCTCTTTCTCCAGATCTCCCGGCATCAGCAGGGAAAAGTCTCCGTATTCCAGGCGAAGAACCAACGACTGCTGGTTGTAATCGCCATTCCCCATATAGGCCGGGGGATAAAGCACCTCAATATTCAGGCCGGCCTCAATATTAATATGCTGCCCGGCAGCTGCACCCAAGACTTCCGCGCCTCTCTGCCGGGCTATCTCCTTTACTTCATCATATTCTTCCGCTTGGAAAAGACTAGCCGGCACCATGACGTATCGAAAGGGCATTTTCTCCGCGGTTTCTGTCCAGCCTTTCAGATGATCACTGTCGGGATGGCTGTTGATCATAAGGTATATTTCCCTAACTCCCCGGTGCCTAAGATAGGGCAGAATCTTTTTAGCGCTAACCGAATAGAAATGACTGCCGCCCCCGTCCAGAAGGATAAATTTTCCCCGGGGAGTCTTAATAAATATACTATCTCCCTGACCTACATCCAGGAATACCACCTCCAGAATTCCATACCTGAATAAGCCGGGAGGCAGACAGATAAGGAGCATACCTAAAGACAGCACCGTCAAGGCAGTCCAGACTCGTTGGCGAGGCCAGGAATAATAAAAGGCTGCCAGGAGCATCAGGAGAGCCAGATAATAAAGGGCCATAGTCTCCAAGTCCGGGGTTTTTACCCACAGGCAGCCCCCCGGTATCCGGACGAAAATATCCGCCGCCCTGGTTAATATTTCTATCATAAAGCCAGCCGGATACAAGAAGAGGACTGCCAGCGGCGGGAAGTAAACCAGCAGCAAAGCTAAAAATCCGCAGATTACCACAGCTGCGATCAAACAGCTGACCATGATATTGCTGATCAAGGCTACCGGGCTGAACAGGTTAAAATAGTAAACCAGAAGTGGTATTACAGCCAGCTGGGCACAAAGGGGGATCAATACTATATCCCATACCCGGTTTTGATACTGCCAGTAGTCTTTCAGGGCCGGATATAGGCAGACCAGCCCCCAGGCAGCCATAAAGGAAAGCTGGAAGGAGATTGTAAACAAGGCATACGGGTCCATCACTATTATCAACATGCCGGCCAGGCCCAGAGAGTTGCCGGCTCCATTTTGCCGCCCGTGGTAATTGGCCAGCAAAGCCAGGGAGGCCATGATCACGGCTCGCTGGACTGAAATGGGCCAGCCGATAAGGCTGCCATAAAGTAAAAGAAAGCCAATTACCAGTAAGAACCTAATTCCTTTTGATTTCAGCAGCAGAGAAGTACAATAGGACAGAAATAGTACTATAATTCCTATATGAAGGCCGCTTACCGCAAATATGTGTACAATGCCGGTTTTCTGGAATACTTCATATCGATCCGGATCTATGTTCTCCTTCTCTCCCAGCAGCATTCCCAGAAATATTTGAGCTTCGGTCTCCGGCATAAGCCGGTATACCATCTCTTCCGTCCGGCTGCGGCAGGAGTTGATCTTCTGCGTAATACCCCGGACTGGTGTGGTATTTATTATGCCTGTCTCCCCTTCTACTGAAATAATATAGAAAACCCGCTGATGCTTCAAGTAGGTACAGTAATCAAATTCTCCCGGATTACCGGGCTTATCCGGAACCTGTAACTTGCCCTGCAGGGTCACCTGATCACCCCGATTCAGATCAGCTGAAAAATGGCAGTATACCTGAACATATTTGAGTTGGGGACTGTCTGCGCTGTTTTGCAGCCGGAAACTGGTACGATCACCCTGGCGAACTGGATAATCCATAATCACCCCGTTTATCACCCCTTCTCCAGCCACCGCCGGATCAGCTATCTCATCTGCGGAGCGGAGCTGTAAGCAGATCAAGCCCAGACCCACTATCACCAGCGCAGCCGATATTTCCTTTCCCCTTTGGGGATACCGCAGCCAGGCCGTAAACATCAGGAACAGGATGATAATTAATCCGTACCACAGTCCATGGTAAGCGATTGCAATACCGGCAGAAAAGAGCAAGAAGATGGCAACCCAGGGACTTAACATGAATAGCTGCCGGTCATCGTGCCGGATGTTTGAGGATGGAAGCAATTATTTGACACAAATACTGTCCTTGATACCCTCATATTTTTTCTCCCCTATTCCGCTAACCTGCTGCAAATCTTCAATTTTTTGAAAAGATCCGTGGGAAGTCCGGTAATCTACAATGCGTTGAGCCAGAACCGGTCCTATCCCATTGAGTTTGGCAGACATTTCTTCGGCGCTGGCCTGATTGATGTTGAGCCTGCTGCTCAAAGCTGCCGGCATACTGCCAGAATTATAAATAGATTCCTGAGCCGGCAGTCCGGGATCGCCAATTACTGGTACCACGATGGTTTCCCCATCCGTCAATTCCCTGGCCATACCCAGGTATTTAAGCTCGGCCCCTTCCTTCACCCCTGCTGTTTCTACAGCTTCATGCAATCGCGCTCCTGCCTTCATCTGATAAATGCCGGGATTTTCCACCTCCCCGCATACATATACCTGAACCAAGGCAAGTTCTTCTTCTCTCTCCAGCTCTGACTCAACACCGCCAAGATCCTTGATTACCAGCGGTTCCTGTTCGCTATCGGCTTTGGTAACCGTCTGGTATTTGATTCCCCCTGCAAAAGCCAGTATCAGCAGAACGAATACCCCCGCCAGCCAGCGCCGATCAAAATCTGCCCACATTCCTATTACTCCATCATACATTATTTTACATTTATGTTATTTATTATATTATATTTCGGGTTGGAATACTAAATTATTTCCTTTATCTACCCCAGCTCCTTAAATCTGCGGCTTTACTGCCTGTAATGAGCAGCAAGGGGAACCAGCATCAACAGATCTTACCAACCGCCATCGCAAGGAATATCTGTCATTTTTGCGGCCTGAATTTTCGCTCTTACCAGGAACGACCTGCCGGTTCTGTTAACTTGCCATTAACAGAATCAGCAGGTCGTTGATCGGCACTGATTTAATTGGCATAATTGTTACAGGGCCGGCGATAGCCGGCCCTGTTCTTAGATAAGCAGAATTTTCCTCTATGATCCAGCTTTTTAATTACTAAATCTTGTTGGTCTTCCTCCAGATACCTTGAGCTTCGGCCGCTTTGACCAAGTCATCCCTGAATTCTGGATGCGATATATTGATCAATCCCTCAGCCCGCTGCCATACTGACATACCCTTCATGGCATACATGCCAAACTCAGTGACAATATAGTCAGCTACCGATCTGGGATCGGTTACGATGGCCCCATTGGTAAGAGTAGGTACTATCCTGGATGATACCGCTTTACCATCCTTGTAATTGGCAGACGGTGTGGCTACAAAGGATTTTCCGCCTTTGGACAGCCATCCTGCCAATACGAAGTCCAGCTGTCCTCCGGTGCCGCTTATGTGACGGGTTCCATGTGATTCGGAACAGCACTGACCGTAAATATCTACCTCGATAGCATTATTTATGGTGATCAACTGGTCATTCCGCGATGCTATATAGGGTTCATTGGTATAGTTAACCGGATAGCATGCGCATTTAGGATTATCGTCTATGAAATCATACAGCATCTTGGTTCCCAGAGCAAAAGTGTAAACCAGCTTGCCCGGATCTATCCCCTTGTTTTTACCGGTCAGCTTACCGGCTTGATCCATATATACATAGGCATCCACCAGCATCTCCGTGTGACATCCCAGGTCCTTAAGATCTGATTCAGCTATCATCATACCAACCGCATTGGGAATACCTCCAATGCCCAGCTGCACACAGGAGCCATCAGTCATTTGTGCGATAATATATTCGGCAATTTTCTTGTCAATTTCGGCAATGGGTGGAGCCGGTATCTGAGCCAGAGGCAGATTGCTCTCTACAATGAAATCAACCTCTGAAATATGAACTGCCTCCTCATAGCCTCCCAAACAGCGAGGCTGATGCTCATTTACCTCTACTATTATTTTGCTTGCTACATCGCAAACAGCCCGGCTGTGAGTAACCTGGGGGCCAAAGTTGAAAAACCCGTGTTTATCCATGGGGCAGACCTGCAGCATGGCAACATCCAGAGGTACAATTCTCTCTCTTACATAACGCGGAAGTTCCGAGTATTTTATGGATGAGTAGTATACTGGTTTTCCGCTCTTGGTTATCTTCCGGTCCGCACCGGAAGTATGCCAGCTATGCCAGACAAAGGTATCGCCGACAGGATCAGCTTCGTTGACTTTGGTTGGGTAAGGATTAACACAAGTCCAGATTTTTACATCGTCCAACTCATCTTTTCTTTTGGCCAGGGCTTCATCCAATGCTCGAACCTGACCACAAAAGGAGCCATAGTCTATCCAATCTCCAGACTTAACCACTTTAACCGCCTCATCCGGAGTAACTAATTTGCTTTTATATTCCTCTATATAACCCATACTTAAAAGAACCCTCCTTCAAAATAATTAAATCATTCATTGCACCTTTTGTGCACAAATAGTAGATTGATATTTTTTCTTCAAACCCCTAATTTAATAAAAAAAGTTAGAGCTTCTTCTAATGACCCCCCTTTCACTGGAAATTGGAGGAATTATGTTCAGGTAGACTGAGCGATAATAGAAACTATTTTCATTAGGATGTGATTAATTGGTCTTTTTTATGATACGATTCTTTGTCCTGATGTGGAAAACGGCTGCAGGTGTGTACCTGCTGATCCACTTGACCTGTAAGGTTAGCATCGGAAAGGCTGCATTTTCTAGAATTAGATAAGAAATTTATTGCTGGTGTTTTGGTATAATCAGCTGCAAACAAACAACTATTAGATACAAAACTCCTCCTACTTTGTATATTATCCATTACTCTGAAAATTCCTCCTTTTTTATTTCAATATTAGGACTATTCCGACTATTATCCGGGGTGGTCCCATTGGGATCTCTATTATCACTGGGACACAACCCAGTATTTTCTGCCCATCCATTTTGAATATTTAAGGATTTTATACACTCTCCGAGCACTGCTATTAGCTTTGGTTGGCCAATAGGTTTATGTAAAAAACTGCTCCACAGCTTCAAGCCCATCGCGGCAACCAGGCGCAGGATCAGCATCCCCATCGGCCTCTGGACACTAAATAGAGCAGTTAATGCTTGCGTTCAGTAACTTTATATTCTATAATATTGCTCGTGGACGAAAAGTAGTCTAGATAAAATTAATATCAGAAAGCATCGACCCGGAGTAGTAGACAGGCGGTTTCAGAGAATCGTCGGATGGTGTGAGACGGTATTAGGCCAGTTGAACTCACCGGTGAGCTTCACAGGTGATATTTAGCCTGTGACGGGAATTCCGTTATCATTCCGAGTGGACATGACGTGGGGCTATGGCGCAGTTGGGAGCGCGCTTGAATGGCATTCAAGAGGTCGTGGGTTCGAATCCCACTAGCTCCACCATTATTGTATCTGTCAATAAGGGTGGTACCGCGGGAAAGCTAATCTCGTCCCTTGCCGGGGATGAGTTTTTTATTTTCTGATATTTTAACAAGGAGGTTATTATGAACAGTAAGTATAATCACCGGTCTATTGAAGCAAAATGGCAAAAATACTGGGAAGAAAACCACTTCTTTAAAGTAAACGAAGATCCCGGCAAGCCCAAGTATTATGACCTGGAGATGTTTCCTTACCCGTCAGGAAATTTGCATATGGGGCATGTGCGCAATTATGCTATAGGTGATGTGGTAGCCCGGTTTAAAAGTATGAACGGGTATAACGTTCTCCACCCAATGGGTTGGGACGCTTTTGGACTGCCGGCTGAAAACGCGGCCATCAAAAATGCCACCCCTCCGGCAGTATGGACCAATGCCAATATTGAGAACATGAAGCAACAGCTTAAAACCATGGGGATCAGTTATGACTGGGATCGGGAACTGGCTACTTGTAAACCGGATTATTATAAATTTACCCAGTGGATGTTTGTGAAGCTTTACGAAAATGGCCTGGCCTACAAGAAGAAATCAGCAGTTAACTGGTGTCCTTCCTGTCAGACAGTTTTAGCCAACGAACAGGTGGTGGATGGAGCCTGTGAACGCTGTGAGGCTGAAGTGGAGAAAAAGCAGCTGGAACAATGGTTCTTTAAGATAACCGATTATGCCCAGCGATTGCTGGATGATCTGGAAAAGTTGCCCGGCTGGCCGGAAAAAGTGAAAACCATGCAAAGAAACTGGATAGGGCGCAGCGAAGGCTGCCAATTTTCCATGCCTGTGGAGGGCACTGATGAGTGCATGTCTGTTTTCACTACTCGCCCGGATACGGTATTCGGGGTTACTTATATGGTTTTGGCGCCCGAACACCCGCTGGTAGAAATTATCTCCCGAGGTAAAAAAGAAGAGTCCGCGGTGCGCAACTTAGTACAGAGTATGAAGAATCTGTCCGAACTGGCCCGCACCTCTACCGAGGCGGATAAGGAAGGTGTTTTCACCGGCGCCTACGCGATTAACCCTATGAACGGCGAACGACTGCCCATCTGGATAGCTAACTACGTTTTGATGGACTATGGGACCGGGGCTATTATGGCAGTGCCCGCTCACGACCAGCGGGACTTTGATTTTGCTCGCAAGTATAACATTCCCATAAGAGTAGTTATAAAAGCTTCCGATTCCCCCGCCGATGCTGAAGAAATGAACGAAGCCTATACCGGAGACGGGATAATGATAAACTCAGGAGTTTTTAACGGACTCGGGGTAGATGAGGGAATCTCGGCGGTAATCAAGTATATGGAGGATAACAATATAGGAACCGGAACCGTGAACTTCCGGCTGCGGGACTGGCTGATTTCACGCCAGCGGTATTGGGGAGCCCCCATTCCAGTAGTGTATTGCGAAAAATGTGGGATCACTTGCCTGACCGAAGACCAGCTGCCGGTACTGCTGCCGGAAGATGTGGAATTCCGGCCTTCCGGAGAGTCACCCCTTAACTATGTGGAGAGCTTCACCCGCACCACCTGTCCTGGCTGTGGCGGGGAAGCCCGGCGCGAAACCGACACCATGGATACCTTCGTCTGCTCCAGCTGGTACTTCGATCGCTTCTGCAGTCCCCATGAAAAAGACGTACCTTTCAAAAAAGAAGCAGTTGACTACTGGATGCCGGTGGATCAGTATATAGGAGGAGTAGAACACGCCATACTGCATTTGATGTATGCCCGGTTTTTCACCAAATTCCTCTATGACATCAACATCCTCTCCTGTGAAGAACCCTTTACCAACCTGCTGACCCAGGGCATGGTGCTGAAAGACAGTTCCAAGATGTCAAAATCCAAAGGCAATGTGGTCAGCCCGGAAGAGATTATAAAAACCTATGGAGCCGATACCGCCCGTCTGTTCATTCTTTTCGCTTCCCCTCCCGAACGGGATCTGGAATGGAGTGATCAAGGGGTGGAGGGGGCCTATCGATTCCTGAACCGTATCTGGCGCCTGGTCATGGAACACTCATCGGCTATTAAGGACGTCACCTGGCCCGAATCTTTTGGCGACCTTGACGATGACGCCCGGGCTCTGCGCTTCAAAACTCATGCCACCATCAAAAAGGTAACTGAGGATGTAGGGGATCGCTTCAATTTTAATACTGCCATCAGTGCCATTATGGAGCTTTCCAACCACCTCAATGCGTACAGGGATAGCGAGAATCCTAACCTGGCAGTAGTAAAAGAAGCGGTGCAAAACCTGCTGATTCTGCTGACTCCTTTTACTCCTCATATATGTGAAGAGCTCTGGCATCGGGGTCAAAATCAAGGCAGCGTCTGCCAGCAGAAATGGCCGGAATATGATCCCCAGGCTCTGGTACAGGATGAAGTAGAAATAGTCATTCAGCTCATGGGGAAAGTAAGAGACCACATTCGGGTACCTGCTGATATAAACGATGATGAACTTAAAACCCTAGCAGTCGAGTTACCAAAGATCAAAGAACTCACTTCGGGAAAACAGATCAGCAAGATCATCGTAGTACCTAGGAAACTGGTCAATATCGTAGCCAAATAGAGAGGATATTGCTGTGCACTGGTATACCTTTGAAACAATAAAAGGCAGTATGGCCATACTCATGGAGGGTGATACCCTCTATCGGCTTATACTGCCTTCGGTTTGTTCAGATATGGAAGAACGGCTTAGAGAAGATACTATAGAGAACCTTGAACTAACTCATGTACTGGAAGATGATACTTCTATCTCCCTGATAAACAAGCTACGGGATTATTTTTCCGGTGAAGTGATAAATGACTGGGGAATGAAACCGTACATCTCCAACCTGCCCCCTTTTTACCGCCGCAGTCTGGAGTATGTCTATAACATACCCTATGGCCAGACCATGACCTATGGTGAAATTGCCAAAGCTATAGGCAGCCCCAGAGCCTCACGGGCAGTAGGGCAGGCCAACCGCAATAATCCCATCCCTCTGGTCATACCCTGCCACCGGGTAGTAGGAAGGAAAACTCCTGGCGGTTTTTCCGGCCCGGGCGGAGTGCAGATGAAAATAGATATGTTAAAGCTGGAAAAAGCAAAGCTTGATAAAATCAGCAGCAAATATATCCAGAACTGATATGTAATGAACTCAATATGATGTATGCTTATACGTTATGATTTATGAAGAGTTTTATTTGTCGCCCCTAATTTGCGCTGGAGTAAACTGCCCTGCTGATACCAGCAGGGCAGTAGAAAATCCATATCTGAAATATGCATATTACACAGCTTATATAAAAAGTCCAAGACTTGACATCAATTTTTCATTTGAAGTCAAGCAAAAATAATATCTTACGACCTTATCGCTTCTTCTGCTTCAAACTGCATCACTTGGGCATCTCCCCAAAGGTTTTCCAGGTTATAGTATTCCCGTTCTTCCTGGCGGAAAACATGGACCATAATAGAACCATAATCCAGTACCACCCATTTGCCTTCAGCATGACCAGCTCGACGCAAGGGTACTACCTCAACCGCTTCCAGTACATCTTCGACATGCTCTACAATACTCTTTACCTGGATAATACTCCTGCCGCTGGCAATGACGAAATAATCTACTAATACCGTTAGTTCGTGTACATTTAGCACGGTTACATCGATAGCCTTTTCGTCCTCACAGGCTCCGGCTATCAACTTTACCAGATCTTGAATCTTTTCCAATAACAGCCCTCCTACTTCCTTGGTGTCCTGCATCACTTGAGTATTTCGTTACACTGTTCAACCCAAATAGGGTCCACTTTGAGCAGACGTTTCTTTTTTAAGTTCTCTCTCATCACCCACCGGACCTCCGGGTTGTTGCTCTCCAACCACTTCTCAAAGATAGGTTTCCCTTCCCGGGGAAACGCTGCCACCACCACACTCCAGCCATAGGCCAGACCTTTTTTTAGGACCCGGTATTCTTCAGTTTTTCTCAGGTGATCATTATCCGCCAGCCATTCAGTAATTTCACCTATGAGTTTTAGTACCCTATCGGCATCATGAGCATTTTTCAGCAACCTGGGCTCGCACAAAGCGGCAACAACGGCTCTCTTCTCCAGGGGATTACCTTCTTTTAGTATTTCCATATCACTGAGCAACATTTCAAAATCATTATCTCCCATGATTTGATAAGCCATGGCAACCGCTTCTCTTAATCTCCATCTCGTATCTGAGGCAAAGCTGCGCAAAACAGGCAGAAGTTGATGATCACCTTCTGTTATCAGTCTACCATACCCCACTATACCGCACATAGCCAAAAATTCTCCCGGAGTATTTCTGGGGGCCAACGGCTCAGTGTAAACCAGGTAACGTTGAAAAAGCTCCTCATCTCCTTCCCGTACTACTGCCCACATAAGCTCCAGATTACTTCGAGGCCCAGGAAGACCTGAGTTTTGAAGCAAGTAATCATCCCAATCGCTCATTTTCATTAGTTTATCACAATACATCTGTATTTTACTCACGAGCATTCACCTTCTTTAGGAAGCTGTTTCTTGCTTCAACCGTTTGCGGGTGTAAAGTTTTTCCTGCATCCAGGCAATACCTGATACTGCTTTCCAAACCCAACAACATAGTCTTGTCCAAGTCTTTATAAGCCAGTTCTCTAAGTTCTGCAACTCCATTATAGCTCCGGCCTGGTTCAATCATATCCGCTATAAATATCACTTTTTCCAGGTCACTCATCCCCACAGCACCCAGGGTATGGTGACTGATAGCGCTTAGTAGTTCGGTGTCTTTTATCTCCAGTTCTTGCTTGAGCAGAAAAGCCCCCACCGGTCCATGGAGCAGTTCAGGAATATCTCTTTCAACCTGATTGCCAATCAAGTTGTTTTTTGCAGCAGTCTCAAGCAGTACTTCCTCCGACAAATCTCGGGCATAATCATGTAGAAGTCCTGCCAGATTGGCCCGGTACTCATCCAGTCCGTATCTCCGGGCCATTTTAACCGCTGTATCAGCCACCTGCAAAGAATGCTGGTACCTTTTATTAGAAAGCTTTGCTTTAATCAGCTTTCGAGCTCTATCAGCCTCCATAGGATTATCCTTCCTGGTAAAGATGGTTATCTCTAATATATCTTTCCACCATCTCGGGCAGCATGTATCTGATCGGCTTACCCTGAGATACCCGTTTCCTTATATCACTGGAAGATATATCCAGGCCCGGTATTGGTATAAAATTGGCCTGCCGCCAGAATACATTTGGAAGTCGGTCCCACAGCTTTTCTTCATCGTGGATATTATAACCAGGACGGGTTACTATGATAAATCGACACATATTAGCCAGGCACTCAATATCTTTCCAGGTATCCAATATAAATAAGGAATCCAGGCCCATGATAAAGTATATACTGCCGCCTGGATAAGCCTTTTGGTAATGCTCGATGGTGTCAATAGTATAGGAAACCCCTCCCCTTTTGAGTTCCAGATCAGATACCTCAAAAGCCGGATTATTTCGCACCGCCAGGTCTACCATATGATAGCGTTTATCTTCATCAAGTATTCCTCTAGTATCCTTATGCGGCGGAATTTTAGCTGGAATAAATATAACCCGGTCCAGACCAAACTCTGCCCGGGCACATTCAGCAGCTATAAGGTGCCCAAAGTGAACGGGATCAAAAGTCCCCCCAATTATACCCAGGGATGTAACCATCATTAGCATTTCTTCCTTTATAAATAAGCACAATTTGTCAATATCCAAGCTAAATAATAACCGTAAGATTAACAAAATGCAAATACTCCGCCAATGCGATCCTCAACCAGGAGGCTGCACTGACATACTAACGATTAACTAACTTGCTTGCTATTTAGTCAATAAAGATGGAATGATAATTATATTCCATTTGGTTTGTTTGGCCCCGATTTAAGGAATTTCATCATACTATTGAGAGAATATTTTATGGTAATAGCAAGAAGATCACTTTAAGTACTTTACTCAAAGTGACCAAGGTTCAAATATAGGCGAGAAAGAAGTAGTCCAGGATAGGCATTTCTGTAGCAATTCACATTGTTTACTGCGCCTCTTATAGGGCACTTATCTAGTCTTTCAGTTATCTACTTTGTAAATCCTTACATAAGCGGTAATCACATTTCCTTCCCTGAGCGTGGCCGGGTCTGGTATGGTATTGGCATTGCGAATAGTCACTCTATCCCGGGCGGCAAGATTCAGGGTAGTGGCAGCAGTTATCGTCTGACCGGCTGAAGTAAATCTTGATTGAGATACTCCATTAATAACCACGGCCCAATCCTGGGGATTGTTTAAGCTGGTGTATACGGAAAATTCAATGTTATAGACACCTCCGGCGGCAACCTCAATAGTAGGGCTGCCTGGTGTATGAACAATGCCATTTAAAGGACCGTTATCGGTGAAAGTAACGTTGGACCCAACTGCTACAGTTTGGGGTCCGATTTGATATACATAGCCCCAAGCGCTTAAACTGGAGATATTAATGTCTTCTGCCCCCAGCCCATTATTGAGAGGCAACCCGGCAAGTGATTCTCTTACAGTATTATTTTTACTGCTTCCTGCCTTTGGTTTCCTTTGACTATTTGGCCTGCTGCGTCCCAGACGAAAGCAGACTCCTCGACAACCTGCAAATATGTCCCAATTTTCCACAAAAAATCAACCTTCCAATTATACTACTAATGATAGAATATGAAAATTAGGGCTACCATGTTCACAAATTACTGCTATTTTTTATTTTACGGAAGTGATAGTTATCCAGGTCGTCGCTGTCGGTTTTTATACTTACCTGGCCGCTTAAACATATGGTCTTTTGCCCTAACTATAATATAATAGATATATTGGCTGTCAGGGAGGATACTAATATGATTAAAGAGATTGAAATCATCTTCCATAATGAAGGTTTGCGCAGCTATATCGAAGTCGACCTGTGCATGGAATGTCCGCGACAGGATGGTAAGGGTTGTTGCGGTAATTATTCCCCGGTTTTTTATCCCAGCGACTTTGCCTTTTTACTCAAAAACCATCCAGAAATAGTTGACTACCTCATGACTATCAAGGACGTTACCATCCTGGATGCTTCATTAACGGTTAATAATTCCATCGATGGAGAAAGTTATAAATGCCACTTTCACAGCAGCGAA
>CAZCTN010000006.1:26901-120013 GCA_964501655.1 uncultured Syntrophomonas sp. | reverse complement strand
TGGACGGCCCGGTCTTTAACCTGGCTCAGCTGCGGCAGCTGCCCCAGGAGTGGTAGAAAACTATATAATCAACTGTCGAAAAAAGGCAACACTTTTATTATATTAACTGGGAAATATATTATTAAGAGTGGTCTGTTCTGGGCAGGGGGAAAAGGTAAGCGGGGTATTTTCATATATTACAGTTAATATGATTGTATCTGGCACCGATGAATATTTATTAGCCCTTGGAGAAATCAGGGAAATACTTCTATTGTCGGAGAGGAGCCGAAATAATTAAGCTTCAGGCAAGTAACACAAAACTAAGATGTCATGCAGTATAGTTTATAATGTTGTATAATTATAGAAAAATCAATAAAATTAGACAAAATGCGAGAAACTGTTTGCTGGTAAATTAAGTCATTGACCATGCTCAAAGGGGGGGCAATGAGCGATGGGTATAAAAAATATAACCAGTCGTATTGAAATGTGGAATATGTGGGAAGAAGTCCATAGCCTTAAGCCAGACAGCGCATTGTCAATACATGATTTTGTTAATGATTCCTGGGAAAGGAGCAAAAGTTACAATGTCGATCCGTATAAGCATTTAAACACCGCAGTGCTCAGCCAAGGCCAATTAGAGCAGCGAATAAGAGAAAACCGGGATCTGCTTGATATGGTGGTGCCTACCATGGAAGATATATACAATATTACAAGGGATTCAGGTTTTTGCATAGCCTTGGCTGATAAAGACGGGGTTCTTCTGAAAATGATAGGTTCACCTAGAGAATTGAGGTTCACGTCGGTGGGGAACTTTATTGAAGGCGCTATATGGTCGGAAGAAATTATGGGAACTAATGCGGTAGGAACAGTATTGGCTATAGATGAACCAATCCATATCTTTGGTTATGAGCATTACTGCAAATGTGCCTGCCTCTCAACCTGTTCGGCTGCTCCTATCCATGATGAAGATGGTAATATTCTTGGGGTACTGGACCTAACCGGACCATATAAAAATGTTCATCCTCATACATTGGGAATGGTTATGTCGGCGGTAAGAGCCATAGAAAGAAAGATGCTGTTAAATAAAGCCTATAATGAAGTGAAGCTGGCCAGTATGACTAAAGAGGCCATAATGGAATCAATACTAGAAGGATTAATAGCCATCGACAGAAACGGCGAAATAATCCAGATGAATAAGCAGGCCGGTGATATATTGGGGATTCCCCCCAACAAGGCGGTTAATAATTTTATGGACTTTGTACCCCGGAGCAATACTTATGTTAGGGAAATCCTCACATCAGATAGGTCAATATATGGAGAAAATGTAAGCCTAAACACTTTTGCCGGCAAAACCAAAAAATTTATTATGAATGTTACCCCATTAAAAAAGGATGAAAGAACTGACGGATACGTAATCGTTTTGCATGAGATGCATAATGTGCTTAGAAATATTATCAGGCCAAAAAATATTATAACTTTTGACACCCTTATAGGTGAAAGTAAAAATTATATCATGGCAGTAGAGCAAGCGAAAATGGCATCTCAGTCAAACTCCACCATACTCTTGATGGGAGAAAGCGGCGTTGGTAAGGATTTGTTCGCTCAAGCGATTCATAATAATGGCTATCGCCGGAAAGAAACATTTTTTGCCTTGAACTGCGGAGCCTTACCGCGAGAATTAATTTCGAGTGAATTATTTGGGTACGAGGAAGGGGCCTTTACCGGCGCCAGAAAAGGAGGAAATCCCGGTAAATTTGAACTGGCAGATAAAGGAACCCTGTTTCTTGACGAAATCGGGGAAATGCCATTGGATCTTCAGGCATCATTGCTAAGGGTATTGGAGGAAAGAACAGTTATTCGTTTGGGAGGCAGGGAATTTATTCCGGTTGATGTGCGAATTATTTGTGCAACCAATAAAGATCTGGTTGAAGAAATGAAAAACCATAATTTCCGTCAGGATCTATATTTCCGGGTAGGGGTAATAAGCATACATATTCCTCCGTTGCGGGAAAGAAAAGATGACATTCCTCTATTAGCCGAGTATTTTATCAGCAGTATGGGTGAAAAATTCGATAAATCTATAAAGAGAATTGATCCCGAGGTTATGGATATATTTATTAATCACACCTGGCCAGGGAACATCAGAGAATTAAGCAATGTTATTGAAAGAGCCATTAATATGGCCCAGGGAAATTCAATAACTATTGATTTGTTGCCGCCAGCAATAACTGAATCGGTATCTTCGGAGAATATCTCCGTTTGGGAAAATTCACCCACTAAAGACAGCGTGGAGGAGCAGTTGATTCGAAGCTATCTAATTAAGTTTAATAATAATAAAACCGAAGTAGCCAAAGCTCTAAATATTTCCAGAAGCTGCTTATATAGAAGAATGTCAAGATACGATATTAACGTATGAAATAATGCCAATCTTCCTGTTCATTACATACGCTGACTTCCGACATTCCTGAATCCTTCTCCCCTGGAGAAACTATTGCCTGATGCCAACAACCTTAACTTGACGGGGGACGAGGGAACAACACCATATATAAGCTCCTCTATTGAATTACTAACTATAGTATTATAAACTATATTAAGTTAGGTTAAGCTAACAGCTGATTATATATTGTGCCGTGAGCGATCCGAAGGGAGCCGTCACCCAAATGCATAAAAGGCTAAGGTATGTAGTCCTGTGTCTAATTGCTTCATTAGCAATAAGCGGTTGCAGTAATAACATATCCCAGGTTGATGCGGGGAAAAAACCGGTAACTGTGCTGGTGGCCCAGGCTGAAGAGGAGACTATGCCTGTAGATTATTCCTATCAGGCTCTTTTGCAGTTAGCCGAACCATTGGAAATATCCGCCGAGGCAGCCGGAATTATCGAAGCTATTTATATTCAAGCCGGGCAGGAAGTTATGGCCGGTGACCTACTGGCAGGGATAAAAAATGAGGGTGCTTTGCTGGCTTTAAGCACAGCCCAAGAGAAAGCAGCTCAGCTCCAAATCCAGGAAGAAAAACTTCAGGCTCAATTAAAGGATTTAAACGCGGATTGGCAGAGGCAGCAGATACTATACAACCATGGGGCTATATCCCTGGAAGAGCTGGAAAGCTATCAACTGCGGCTGGAGTTGCTGCAGCATGATATTAAGGCAGCGAGGGGTGAATTGGCTCTGGCCATAAATCAGCAGCGGCAGGCTGAACTGGATTTAAACAGCTGCAGCATTACAGCACCCGGGAATATAATAATCCATGAAGTATTAGTCGATTGCGGCCAGTATGTAAGAATAGGAGAGCCTCTGATGCGGGGAGGCAATGCCCGGAAGCTGCAGGTGAGAATTGAAGTTCCCCGGGATGAAGCTTCCTCCTGGAAAATAGGAGATGCACTAAAGATTAATTCCCAGGGACAGGACAGGGAAGCCTTGATCAGCCATATCAGCAAGGTGGCTTTAGCTGGAACCCAGCGAGTAAACGTGCTTTTATACATAGATAATAATGATTTGGAATGGGTGCTCGGAGAATGGGCAGCAGTGAGCGGCAGCACCTCCATGCCGGGACGGGTTGTTGTGCCTGTAGAAGCTGTAGCTCAGGGGAATAGTCCTTATGTATACATAATCGAAAATGGCTGTTTGCATAAGCAGGCAGTAATATTAGGCACTGCCGAAGGTTCCAAATTGACGGTTGAGGGTATTGAACCCGGTACTATGGTGGTCAATGGCGGCTTGCAGCAGTTGCGGGATGGGCAGATGGTGGACTGTCAGGTTAAGGATGGTTCTCAATGATTGAGCAGCTGATAAAAAGAAGGCTTATGGTTGGTTTGGCCATGTTCTTGCTGTTAAGCACAGGATTTATTACTATGTACCAGCTGCCTCGCCGGGAAATACCCATTATTCAGCATCCGATAGCTATTCTTACTACTATATATCCTGGTGCTGCCCCCCATCAGGTTGAGAGTTACGTTACCAATAGGCTGGAGGAATCTCTAAGCGAAATAGCAGGCATTGAAGAAGTCGTTTCCAGCTCCCAAGCCGGCCTCTCGCAAATTACTATTACGGTTGAGGATTACAAAAAACAGGATCAGGTTTGGAACAAAGTTCAGCAAAAGATAGACCAGGTTCATGCTGATCTCCCTGGTGAAGCGGGCCGGCCCAGTTTGCAAACCGACCTGCAGATGCAAGGAGTTGCTATTTATCAGTTGCTGGCCGATCAGGAAGAGGATCTGCTGCTGCTGGAGGGAAAACTGGATAAATGGGAAACCGCTTTCAGACAGGTATCGGGAGTAGTGCAAGTGCAAATTCAGGGACTCCCGGAGCAAGAGTTGTTATTACAGGTTGATCCTGGTAAATTATCCGCTATTGGATTGACTCCGGCTCAATTAATATCCCTTATAGAAACAGAGATTAACCCATTACCACCGGGGCAATGGGTAATGGAAAAACAGGTATATGGTTTGTATCTGCCTTTAAGTAGTCCGGATCAGCTGCTGCAAATTCCAGTTACTAAAAACAGCAGTGGCGATACAGTATATCTTAAAGAAACAGCCACTATCGATAAAGTATATCCCCAGGACCGGGAAATAGTAACTTATCAAGGAAAACCTTCGATATCGCTGAGCTTTTTCGCCAGCAATGAAAGGGATTTACTTACCATAGACAAGCAGCTGTACACTCTGATACAGGAAATGGAGCAGGAACTTCCGCCGGAAATACAAGTGGTGCAGGTTTACAGCCAGGCCGAACCTATTCAGAAAATGCTGCATGATCTGGGCAGGGCTTTTATTCTGGCCATGATCTTTGTCTTATTGATATGCTCAGTCGGGCTAAACATTTATGTAGCTTTGGGAGTCGGCATATCTATCCCGCTGGCTCTGTGCGGGGGGATGCTGGTATTGCCCTGGGCAGGAGTAGATATGAACCAGATTTCCCTTATAGCTTTCATAATTGTTTTGGGAATTCTGGTAGATGACGCTATCGTGGTAAATGAAAATATATCCCGGCACCTGGCTGAGAGTATGCCTCACCATGAAGCTATCGTGTCTGGAACCGGTGAAGTAGCGGTTTCAGTTATCAGTTCCACCCTAATAGTGGTATTTACCTTCTTTCCTCTTTTATTTTTGTCCGGCAGTGCAGGAGACTTCATCAGACCTCTGCCAGTAGTCATTATCAGCTCTATCATAGCTTCTACCATTGCCGCTCTCTTTTTTATTCCCGTATTTCGCTTCTGGCTGTATCAGCGTTTCTCCGATTTGCAAACTGCACCCCGGGCTAATCGAATGCATAAGGCCTTTCAACAGCTGCGGGAATTTTATAGTGTCACGGTACTAAGCAATATAATCAATGCTCCGGTGAAATTTGTTCTGGGAGGATTGATAATTAGCTTTTTGGCCTTTGGCCTGGTTAAATTCATTCCAGTAGAATTTTTCCCGGATGTAGAAAGAGAAGAGTTGTTTGTGGAAATTGAATTTCATCCTTCTACTTCCATGGCAGTGGGCAAGGATAAAGTCGGAAGGATACAAACATTTATAAGCGGGCAAAAAGGGGTTAGAGAGGTTAATACTTATTATGGCTCATCTATGCCCCGGATTTTCGGTATGAGTACTTCCACCTCTACCGGGTTGGACAAAGCCAATATATTGGTGTTTATTAACCGTGAGCAAGCTAATGCCAGGCAGATGAAGGATGACTTAACCTGGCTCCTGGAGGAAGCCTTTCCCCAGGAAAGATTCAGCCTTTCGGTAGTGGAATCAGGTCCTGCTATTGGAGCTCCTCTGGCGCTTAGAATGGACAGCGATTCCCTGACAGATTTACAGGGAGCAAGCGAAGAAATACGGCAATTACTCTTATCATATCCCGGTGTACTCAGCGTTAAAGACGATATCGGGCAGGGTGTTCCTACCGTGCTTTTTCAACCGTCTCCTGCCGCTTTGCAGCTGAATAATATGCAGGCATGGCAAATCAGCCAGGGATTGAGGCTGTATGGAGATGGAATTGTGCTGGGCGAAATAAATGATGGCAATGCCTTAATCGACCTGCGGCTTAAATATGATAAGGAATTGCAGGGAGTGAGCCGTGATGAACAGCAGATTTTAATCTTTAATAATCAGGGAGATGCTTTTCCTCTGAGTTCCGTGGCCAGCTCTGTTACCGAATTAGAGTTGTCCAGCATTGTACACCATAACTATCAGCGCAGCAATACCGTTAAAGCCTACCTGGACAGCGGCACCAAGGCCGATCAAGTGTTAAAATCTCTGAACCAGAATATAGAAGGAATAATCGCCCAATATCCTCAGGTGAGCCTGGAAGTGGAAGGAGAAACTGCTGCCCGCAATGAAGTGTTTGTTGAAATGGGAAAAATTTTCCTGGTAGTCTTGCTATTGATTTTGATCGTCATAGCGGTGCAGTTTAATTCAATCGCTCTGGCCCTTATAATTTTGAGCACCGTGCTCCTTAGCTGCTCAGGCGCATTATATACCCTTTTTATAAGCGGCACTGCGCTGGGGTTTATGTCCCTTATGGGCGTAATAAGCCTGGCCGGGATTGTCGTACGCAATGGCATCATCCTAATAGAATTCATGGAGGCCCGGGTAAGAGCCGGTATAGAAGCTGACACAGCCATCCAGGAAGCCTGCCGACAGCGATTTCGCCCTATTGTATTAACTTCAGCTACCACTTTTTTCAGTTTAATGCCACTGGCCTTAGGAGACAACCTCATGTTTAAGCCGCTGGCCATTTGTATTGCCGGAGGCTTATTGTATTCTGCCCTGCTTACTCTGTTAGTCATTCCATCCCTTTATTATCTATGGAAAAAACGCCAGCAATTTTCAGTGAGTGAAAACCTGTTTGTCTAAGCAGAATCGTCAAATAGAGCTTCGCGGCTCTTTAGACTGGTATCCCTGGGGGAGGGGGAGGAAGCCTTTGCCTTAGAAGCGGCGGTGGAACTGTGAAAAGTGATACGGCCTATCTTATCTGCAACAAATTATTAGGTTGAGAATTCTAGGAGACTCAGGACAGCTTGCCATTTTGAGCCTTTGATTTGATGGCGTGTTTAATTTTAATGTTCCCTCAGACGTATTGGTTTTGGGGGAATTATTTATTTAAGGGGTTATAGTTTTTAAGATAATAAACAAATAGACGCGAAATTAAAAGGAATTTTGCGCAATTATGTAGAAAATATTGGGAATATCCCCCGGTAAAATTATAACAAATTTCTTATAACAACATGAGTTTCTTAATATATATTATTCTTTGAGACATGGTAAAAACCTGAATGGTGGAGGCCCATACTTCGTGTACCGGGACACAAGTAAAAGACAATGTTGGGATGCTCCATAAATAATAAGGAAAAACCAATGGATTACAGGATTATTGGTTACAAAAGAAGATTAGAGAGGGGAATAGATGAATCAATATACACCCTACCAATCCCGCTATTTTCAAGAACAGCTGACATTAAGACGTCCAAGCAGTGACGGCAGTATAGTTCCTGCCTTGGCCGGAGCCAAGGTAGATTTAAACCCGCATCAAGTAGATGCTGCTCTTTTTGCCTTTCAATCACCGTTAACTAATGGAGCATTGCTTGCTGATGAAGTGGGATTGGGAAAAACAATAGAAGCTGGCATATGTATAGCTCAATATTGGGCAGAACATAAACGCAAGATCCTGCTCATTGTGCCTGCATCACTGAGAAACCAATGGCTTTCCGAACTAGATGAAAAATTTTACATCAAGTCGATGATCCTTGAAAACAGAAACTTCAACCAGATTAAAAAACAAGGGGTTCGTAATCCGTTTGAACAGCAAGATCACGTTGTAATCTGCTCATACAATTTTGCGGCCGGGAAGCAGATAGAGATACATAACACTTCGTGGGATTTAATCGTTATTGATGAAGCCCATAGATTGAGAAATGTTTACAAACCGAGCAATGTAATCGGCAATAAGTTGAAAACTGCTTTAGATGGAAAACGCAAATTACTGTTGACGGCTACCCCGCTCCAAAATAATCTAATGGAGCTTTACGGATTGGTCAGCATTATAGATGACCGTGTTTTTAGCGATCCTAAAACCTTTCGGGAGAAATATGTCAATGTTGACAACGAAGAAGCCAGGAATGTATTCCTGAAAGCTAGGATAAAGCAGTTTTGCAAACGCACGTTAAGGAAACAGGTAATCGAATACGTCTCCTATACAAAACGAATTGCATTATTGCAACCCTTTACGCCGTCTCAGGATGAAGAACAACTATACAACGATGTATCCGAATATCTTCGCTCGCCGACCTTATATGCCTTGCCCAACAGCCAGCGCAGCCTGATGACCATGATACTCCGGAAGCTGTTGGCTTCCTCATCCTATGCAATTTCGGGGACATTGGATTCACTAATACACCGCTTGGAGCAGCTGCTTCAGGGAGTTGATGAAGAGTTAAACCTGGATGATTATGATTCCTTTGATGAGCTGTTGGAGGAATTGGAGTTAACTTCTGATGATGTAAAAAGAGATATTATTCAAGAGCGCCAAGCCATAAGCAAGGAATTGGAAATGCTGAAGCAATATGTGGGCCTGGCGAAGAGCATCAAGACCAATGCCAAGGGACAGAATTTGTTGATTGCTTTGCAAAAGGGGTTTGATGAGACAGAAAAACGAGGCGGCAGGCGCAGGGCGGTTATATTTACAGAATCAAGGCGCACGCAGCGCTATCTTTACAATTTACTTTCTGAGAACGGCTATAAAGGAAGGATAGTTTTTCTTGACGGGTCAAATTCAGATGATGTTTCCAAACGAATATATAAAGAGTGGCTGACCCGTCACCAAGGGGAAGAAATAGTTTCCGGCTCAAGACCAGCAGATATGAAGGCTGCTGTCGTTGAAGAATTCAGAGACAGAGCAAGTATCCTTATCGGAACAGAAGCCGCGGCAGAGGGCATCAATCTGCAATTCTGTTCCCTGGTGGTAAATTATGATTTGCCTTGGAATCCCCAAAGAATTGAGCAGAGAATCGGACGCTGCCACCGGTATGGACAGAAAAATGATGTGGTGGTAGTAAATTTTCTTAACAATAAAAACGAAGCGGACAAGCGGGTATACGAGCTTTTAGATGAAAAATTCCAGCTTTTTAATGGATTATTCGGGTCTTCGGATGAGGTACTGGGCAGCATTGAATCCGGTGTTGACTTTGAAAAACGGATTGCGGATATTTATCAAAACTGTAAAACAGCTGAGCAAATCAAAGCGGCCTTTGACCAGATCCAGGAGGAATATAAAGAGCGCATAGACGTCACCATGTCACATGCCCGGCAAACCCTGCTGGAAAACTTTGATGAAGAAGTTGCCAGCAGACTTAAGACCTGCGATGAGAATACCATTAAAAGTGTGGGTCAGTACGGCCAATGGCTGTATCACTTTGTGCTGGCTGAAGGCGGCGAAGCCATTAAGCCATTGAATGGAACTCGTCTTTATTATGATGAAAATGACGAATTTACCGGGTACTATAATCTCAGTTGGAAAGACAGCGAAGAACGGAAAGAGCAGTTCCTGCGGCGTGATCATCCCTTGTGCCAAAAGCTGATGGCCAGATGCCAGGCTCGTCCCCTGCCGGTGGGGGAAGTATTATTTGACTATACTAATTCAGGCAGGAATATCAGCTTTTTTGATGTGACAGACTGCAAGTCCGGCTGGCTAACGATAAACAAACTGTCCAACGAGAGCTTTGAGACAGAAGAATATCTGCTGATTACTACTCTATGTGATGATCATACCGCAATTCCCGGAGATATGATCAATCGTATTATGGAATTACCGGCTATTTGCATGGATAATAATGATTTGGATATACCGCAGCGCTTATATGTCATGTTAGATCAGACCAAAGATACGAAGTTAAAGGAAATTGAGGCGCAGAACAAGAAATATTTCCTTGACGAATGCGAAAAGCTGGATGCCTGGAGCGAGGAGAGGAAAACTGCCCTGCAGCAGGAACTTAAAGATATAGATAGACTTATCAAGGAGAAAAATAGGGAAGTTAGTTTATCTGCCAGTGATTGTTCGCTGGAGGAGTTAGTTGAAAAAAAGTCTGAGGTACAAAGGCTTAAGAAAATCCGGGAACGAAAACGCCGCCAGCTTTTTGAGGAAGAAGATAAGATTGAACAGGAAAATGAACGGCTGCAGGAGGAAATGCGCCGCCGCATAAGAGGCAGAACAACAGTTGAACACATATTTACCATACGTTTCGGAATAGTGTAGGGGGACACATTTGTGAGTTATAAACAAAAACTGGAATTGACCTGGATCGGGAAAGGGGACCAACCCAAGCTTGAACCCCGAATTCTACTATGGGATAAAGATAAATCCTATGGGGATGAAAACACTGAAAATATGCTTATTCATGGGGATAATCTGCTGGCATTGAAAGCCCTGGAACAGGAATATACCGGTAAAATTAAGTGCATCTATATAGACCCACCTTATAACACCGGCAGCGCATTCGAGCATTATGACGATAACCTCGAACATTCCACTTGGCTTAGCTTGATGAAACCAAGATTGGATTTGTTGCGAAATCTACTTAGTGAGGATGGCAGTATTTGGATTAGTATTGATGACGAAGAACGGGATTACTTAAAAGTATTATGTGATGAAGTATTTGGCAGGAGAAATTTTATTACAGCAAATGTTTGGCAAAAGATACATAGTGTAAAGAATGATGCAAGAATACTATCTGTTAATCATGATTATATACTCATATATGCTAAGAAAGCTGAATTATTTAAAGTTAATCTGTTGCCACGTACTGAAGATATGGATAATCGTTACAAAAATCCAGATGATGATCCCCGTGGGCCGTGGCAATCAGGCGATTTAGTAGCCAATGAAGAACGGGTAAATGGGTATTATGATGTTATTAATCCTATAAATGGAAAAACATTTAATGTACCTAAAGGTAAACATTGGGTTTATTCACAAGAAAATATGCAAAAATTGATCATGAATAATGAGATTTGGTTTGGTAAGAACGGAACCGCTTTCCCGAGAAAAAAGAGATTTCTAAAGGATGTTCAACAGGGGCGAACTCCAGACACATGGTGGAAAAGCGATGAAGTTGGCCACAATCAAGAAGCTAAGCGCGAATGTAAGATATTCAATTTAACAGACATTTTTGCTACTCCTAAACCCGAACGCCTCATTGAACGTATCTTAACGTTAGGTTCTAATGAAGGCGACATTGTCCTTGATTCCTTTCTCGGTTCCGGCACCACCGCCGCTGTTGCCCACAAAATGAAGCGCCGTTGGATTGGAATTGAGCTGGGCGACCACTGCTATACCCACTGCAAGCTACGCTTGGAAAAGGTAGTGGACGGGGAACAGGGCGGCATTTCCAAAGCAGTTGGCTGGCAAGGCGGCGGCGGATTTAAATTCTATGAGCTTGCTCCATCATTGCTCAAACAGGATACCTACGGAAACTGGGTTATTGATAAAGATCACTACAATGCCGAAATGCTGGCGGCAGCAGTTGCCAAGCTAAACGGGTATCGCTATGAACCTCATGAAACCGTATTCTGGAAACAGGGCAAAAGTCATGAGAACAGCTATATTTTCGCAACTACTCAATACATTACCGCTAAATACCTGGATATGCTGTCAACAGACATGCAGCATGGTGAGAACCTGCTTATCTGCTGTCCGGCTTATGATACTGGATTAAACAACCGCTACGACAACATCATTATCAAGAAAATCCCCCAGGCAGTACTTGATAAATGCGAGTTTGGGGTTAATGACTACAATATAAACCTCAAAGGTGTCAACAGTGTGGAAGGGGAGGATGAAGAAGATGAATAAACATAGCAAGTACGTAAATAACACCCTTTGCCTGCGTAACCCGCAAAGTGAAAGCCTGGAGGTTTTTGAGAAAATTTGTGATGTATTGAACTTTGATAAGAATGTTGATCTGAATAAGGAATTGAAAAAAGTTCAAGCCCTCTGCTCTACACTATCATCATTTGAACGGGAGTTCCCCTCCATGTGTTTTGCCCTGGCCACCGGGATAGGAAAAACCCGCCTGATGGGAGCCTTTGTAGCCTACTTGTATTATGCCAAAGCTATCAGAAACTTCTTTGTGATGGCACCGAATTTAACCATATACAACAAACTGAAGACGGACTTTGGCAATCCGGGAAATCCCAAATATGTGTTTATGGGATTAGATGCTTTTATTAATGCACCCCGCATCATTGACGGGGATAACTACGAGGAATTCCGACAGGGTACTTTTGGTTATAATGATGTGGTCATAAATGTATTTAATATTTCCAAGCTCAACTCGGAAAGCAAAACCAAAGACGGCAAACCAGCCAGAATCAAGCGCCTTAATGAAGTCCTGGGAGAATCATACTTCGAATATCTGAAAAATTTGCCTGATCTGTGTATTCTTATGGATGAGAGCCATCATTATCATGCTGACCGTAGTTTTGAGGTAATCAATGAACTAAAACCGATATTGGGTATAGAAGTAACAGCCACCCCCCAAATCCAAAAAGGCTCCAGAGCGATACCCTTCCAGAATGTAGTTTATGAGTATTCACTGGCTCATGCATTAAAGGATGAAAAGTACATAAAAGTACCAGCTGTATTTACCCGCAAAGATTTTCGCCCGGAGGAATATATACCGGAAGAGCTTGATAAAGAGAAACTTAAGGATGGGATTAAACTTCATATTGACACCAAGGAAGTCCTGGATACCTATGCCCGCACTTACCGCAAACCAGTTGTCAAACCGATTGTATTGGTGGTAGCCAGGGATACCGAGCACTCCAAACAGATTAAGGAGTTCCTTACATCGGCGGAATTTTATAAAGGCTATTATAAAGATAAGGTGCTGGAGATCAACTCCAATCAAAGAGGCATGGAAAAGGATGAAAATATCGCCCAGCTGCTTACCCTGGAAAACCCGGATAATTCAATTGAGATTGTGGTTCATGTTAATATGCTTAAGGAAGGCTGGGATGTTAATAATCTATATACCATTATCCCCCTGCGCACCTCTGCCTCCGAGACATTAACGGAACAGACCATTGGACGGGGGCTGCGTCTGCCCTATGGAGAACGCACTGGTAATGATAAAGTGGACAGGCTTTCTATTGTCAGCCATGATAAATATGAAGCCATTATAAAGCTGGCAGAAGATCCGAATTCACTCGTGCGCCGGGTATACTTCATTGATCCTGACGAAAGTCAAAAGGAAGATCAAAAAGAAACGGTTCCAATGCCATCCAGGTATGATGAACTTGTCTATGATCATTCATATACTGACCAACTGGCTCTGTTTGTAGCCGAATCGGTTGATGCACCCCAAGAAACCAGGAATGAAATAGCCAAGTATGTTGCTACCATAACCAATAAATCAGTAATGGAAATGAATAAGCAGGTTAAGAACATTAAAGAGATAAGCAGTCCCGCCATGAAGAATCTCTTGCAATCATCCATTACTTCCTTAACTCAGCGAGAATTTTCTAATCTTAACTTATCCAAGAACGATATTGCTAAAGTGGTAGAAAAGGCGATTGAGAGTGCTGTACAGGCTTTAACTGACGTAGTAATACCAATACCCCAGGCAATTATTCAGCCGGTAGTTGAAATAAAACAGGGATTTCACACCTTTACACTCAATACGCATAGCATGAATTGGCATCCTTCCAATGATACCTTGGTGGGAACAGAATTGCAGGAAGATGGGAAAACTTTTGATTTAGAGCTGGCCGACGCCCATATAAAGGATACTGATACTCCGGAAAACGCTATATTGAAACATATCCTGGTTCATGAAAATGTGGATTATGAACAATGTGCCGATTTAATATATGGACTTATTGACCAACTCAAAGTGTATTTTAAATCTTACCTGAAAACTGATGATGATGTAAATAAAGTGCTGGTACAACGCAGGAAAAGTATTGCTGATAATATTTATTCCCAAATGAACGAGCATTTTTATAAAGACGAAGTCAGCTATGCTGCTACCGCCATGCGGCCATTCAGCAAAATTGAAGTCGGCTTCGGAGGAAAATATGTATCAGATGATATATTTGATTATAAGGCCAATATTCTTCCCCAGGATATTAAGTCAAAAATCTTTAAAGGTTTCAGGAAAAGCTGCCATTCAATGTATAAGTTTGATAGTAATACCGAACGGATTTATGCAACTGTATTAGAAAATGACAGCGGCGTTTTGAAATGGATGTGTCCCAATATAAAACAATTCAATATTTATTATGATCGGGACAGCAATAGTCAATATAAGCCGGACTTTGTGGTGGAGACTGATGGAAAAATTTATATGATTGAGATTAAAGACAGCAGGAAATTGGAAGATGAAATTGTTATAAAAAAAGCTCATGCTGCCACTGAATATTGCAGAGCCGCTACGGAATTTAATAATGTGAACGGCGGCAAACCATGGGAATATGTTCTCATTTCACATGAAGAGGTAAAATTGAATTCGAGCTTTGATTATCTTGTGAAAAATGCTGTTAAGCTTGACCGTAAGGCAGGTATATTGAATGAAGAAGCTATTGGATTATTTTAAAACTGAGTTTCCTGATAGTGTTATTGAAATTCGTGAAGGCATTGAGTTACTCTGTCAATGTCTGGACAATTCAGCACAGAGCATTCACGAGAAAGCAGGTAAGGCTTTTGCCGACAGGGACTCAGAAAGACTGACAATTATGATGGACTGCGTAAAGCGTATTGATGAAATGCAGGTTAAATTGGAAAGTTACTCAGCTCTGTTGGACTTGGACGATGCTGTTGAGATAGCTGCTGCAAAATATGAGAATGGCGAAAACCATGACCGAAAGATACCAAATTATGCGGACTACGCAGTGGACAGCACCGTTCCATATTCTTTGACGGAAGATTTTACCCACAAACGACCGGCAGCATTCAGCATTAGGGGTACCCGAACAGAAGTTGGTGATTGGAAATATATTTTTGTTCAGACTTGTGAAGTGCTCGCCAATATAGACAAAGATCTTTTTAACCAGTTCGTTTCCGATAAGAATATGCAAGGACGAAAAGTAGCTTATTTTTCTAAAGATCCTACTGGTATGCGTAAACCTGAGCTTGTTCAGGGAACAGACATTTATGTAACGACTAATTTGAGCGCCAATAATATTCGGAATATCATTCAAAAGATGCTGAATAAATACAGCATTCCTTTGAGTGAGTATAAAATTTATTTGAAGGCCGATTATACTTCATTGCATTATTGATTAATCATTAATGATAACCATATATTGTCAAGAAGGTAATGAGAATAAAAGATTCACAGTCAGAAGAGGAAGTTATATGCCAAGTTAATTTCACTCCAACGATGTCAGATTACTGGACATGGCAAGCCATGTCCAGTAATAAAAGAGAAGCAGTGATATTCTGGGGATAGGGCTCCGGTGGAGCCCTATCCTCCACATGAAGAAGAGTATTTTCAGTATTACCAAATAAATGGTGGGTTATTCCATTTACACAGAAGGATTTACACTCCCATGGGGCTCGGTCGCGCCCGTCCCCCTGTCTCTAAAACTTACCCTTCGAGCCTCCAACAGGGTTAATGCTGTCACTCCATGGATCCTTCCTATAGCTTTTCGTTACAAGCAGTGCGCGTTTATAGTTTGATGGACTTTTTTTCTTAACATAATCGAGGAAATTTGCTATACCTTTTTCTGTATCACCCGCCATCTTTATATCATTTAAAAGGGTATCCTGCCAGTAGTCCCTCGTAACCTTATTTGCGCCCCACATGGGTTTACCCAGCTCAGCGTCCCATTTTTCCAACCAGTCTTTCTCATCCATGACCTTACCTTCGCCTTTTTGTATGCCATCCCAGAAGTCCACGATCTTGCGCTCTCCATTTGGCAGTATAATCAGGTTAGCAACGTGGTTAGCCATATCATTGCGCTCAATGAGTATCTTATCGATTATCACGTCTTCTCCGTATATGTGTTTTACATCATCTTTTAACCACTCGGTACCCCATTCTACATATTCTCCGCACTGACCGCCTTTCCAGTTCCCTAATTTTTCATTCCAGAACCGCCCAAAGGAATTGTTCCAGAATTTCCCAACATGCCAATCCGGGTTGCGCACATAGTGGTTAAGCTCATTTTTATCCTTGATTATTTGATCTATGGCTTTGCCCAGATTATGCTCCCGGGTAAAGCCATTGACATCCAAGCCATTTCGATCATAGCCCTGCCGGTCGAGGCCTATTACATCATAACCTTCATTGTCCCATCCGTCTTTATTAAAACCACTCCGGTTATAGCCGTCTTTGTTATAACCCTGTTCATTATAATCATCTTTTTTTAACTTTGGTATGGCTTTGTCCGCATTATCAGGCCCGCCCGGGGTTTCGATACTACCTTCATCTGCTGCTTGCTGCATTTTATCCGAGGTCTTCCATTGGGCCTGGTTTTCGTCGATAGGCTTACGGTTAGCATCCTGGCCAGCAGCCATCTTTTGCGAATCCATGGCAGCTTGCTTTTTATCTACTGCCAAATCATTCTGCCAGCGTTCAAAATCTTCCGGGTCAAAATCGTTGCCGGTTTCAGTATTGACCCACTTCCCTTTAACCGCATTAAATTCTATTTCATACGTTTGCCCATCGGTTTTGCCCACCAATATTTGCGTATCACCCTGCCTGGGTCCGTTATAACCTTTTTCATATTCATAGGTTGAAGTCTTACCTGTTTTCGGATCAGTATAAGTAAAGGTATCCGAATCTCCGGTCTGCACGGGCTGATCAACATGACCAGTTCCCTGACTCTCCGGTACTGCCGGTGCTTCTTTATCTGTTCCCTGATGTTTTAAAGTATTCATGGGTTCTTCCGGTCCAATTATCCCCTTATCCTCGGGTGCAGGAACAGTCGGCGCCGGTTCATTGGTCCACGGTTTGGCTCCATATTTATCCAAGGTTTTAGGATACGGTTCTCCCAGCGGGGGCTTGGTTGCTTTCCATTCAGCACCAAAAGGGATTACCTCTCCTTGTCCAAATGGATCCTGTTTTGCTACATTAAAGGGATTGCCATCCCCTTCAAAGGGGTTCTCGCTCCAATGCCTCCCATCGCGGTTGTATCCGTCAGCATTGTAGCCACTCCAATGATAGCCGTCTTTGCCATAACCCTGTTTGTTGTAACCCCAGGGATCGTAGCCGCTGCGATTATATCCTTCATAATCAAAGCCTTCCCGGTCGAAGCCATCCTTATCAACGCCGTTCCTGTTATATCCGTTCTTGTCGTAGCCATTTTCGTCGTAGCCTTCCCGCTCCAAACCTTCTCGATCATATCCTTCACGATTATAACCGTCCTTGTCATAACCGGCTTTATCGTAACCTTCCCGGTCAAATCCATTTCTATTGAAACCGTTGCGATCATAACCCGCTTTATCCCAGCCTTCCTGGTTAAAGCCTTCTTTATCATATCCAGCTGCATTATAGCCCTTTGCATTATAACCGCTGCGATTATAGCCTTTAGCATTGTAGCCATTGACATCAAAGCCTTCCCGGTCAAAACCTTCGGAGTTAAAGCCATTACGACCATAACCTTGTCTGTCAAAGCCCTGGGCATCAAAGCCTGCCTTATCAAATCCCTCCTGGTCAAAACCTTGTCTGTCAAAGCCTTCGGCGTCAAACCCGGCCTTATCGAATCCCTCCTGATTAAATCCCTGTTTGTCAAAGCCCTCGGCATCAAATCCGGCTCGATCAAATCCCTCCTGGTCAAAACCTTGTCTGTCAAAGCCTTCGGTGTCGAACCCGGCTTTATCGAATCCTTCCTGGTTAAAGCCTTGTTTGTCAAAGCCCTCGGCATCAAATCCGGCCTTATCAAATCCCTCCTGGTCAAAACCTTGTCTGTCAAAACCTTCGGCATCAAACCCGGCCTTATCGAATCCTTCCTGGTTAAAGCCTTGTCTATCAAAACCTTCGGCATCAAAGCCGGCTTTATCGAATCCTTCCTGGTTAAAGCCTTGTCTATCAAAACCTTCGGCATCAAACCCGGCCTTGTCGAAACCTTCCTGGTTAAAGCCTTGTCTATCAAAGCCCTCGGCATCAAAGCCTGCCTTATCAAATCCCTCCTGGTCAAAACCTTCGGCATCAAACCCGGCCTTATCAAATCCCTCCTGGTTAAAGCCTTGTCTATCAAAACCCTCGGCATCAAACCCGGCCTTGTCGAAACCCTCCTGGTCAAAGCCTTGTCTGTCAAAGCCTTCGGCGTCGAACCCGGCCTTATCGAATCCCTCCTGGTTAAAGCCTTGTCTATCAAAACCCTCGGTGTCGAACCCGGCCTTATCGAATCCCTCCTGGTTAAAGCCTTGCCTGTCAAAGCCCTGGGCATTAAACCCGGCTTTATCAAATCCCTCCTGGTTAAAACCTTGTCTATCAAAACCCTCGGCATCAAATCCTTCTTGGTTGTAGCCTGCCTGGTCGTAGCCGCTTTCTTCACCAATCCCGGTTGTTTGCCCATCAGGGTTCATTGCAGCTTCAGTCCCGGCTTCACCAATTGTCGGCGCCCCATCTGTTTGGGCGGGTGGATTATCTTCAAAAGCACTGGTGTCGATTATGATTCCGCCCTTGTAATCCTCGGTTGAAATTCCGGATTCCGGCTTAATAACCCTTACCTTTTCTTCGGGCGGTTCGATTATAATCCCCGAATCAGGTTTGCCGAATATCGCTTCTTTATCAGGCGTCTCAATTATCAGCGGATCCCCTGATGATGTAGTGATGGCTCCCTGCCCCATATCAGCCGTATCGATTCTGATTCCTGAAGCAATTGAGCCTTCTTCATTACGCCGTTTCCGGCCTAAGTGATTAGCATCCTGGTTTACCCCGGGCTGTCCTGTACCTGTTCCGGGGTAACTGCCTCCTGTACCGGGTACGCCAGGTGATGGTCCGCCAGCCGTCGGAGATAATGGTGTTCCTCCGGGTGGAGCAAATCCCCCTCCTCCGCCTAATCCTGCCAGAGCTCCCAGGACGGTGGCAATCAATCCTGGCACAGCCACACCGACTATTGCCTCAGTTGTATTGGCGGGGCCGGGTATATTGCCTACCGAACCAACTCCAGCCGGACTTTCTGTCCAGCCACTTCCTCCTGGCGAATTTCCTTGATTACCTTTATCTAAACTATCTACTGTGCCACTGGTAACTTCAAATTCGGGAGTAGCTCTTACTTCTCCCATGCCTTTACCGCCAGATTCCACATTCTGCGCCCAGGTAGCCGGGTCAGAATCAACTATCGTATAGGTGCCGGCTGGAATAACAATATTAGGAAATACTTCCCAGTATGCGTTAGGTACTCCCCCTTGACCGGGACGGGTTGTAACTTGCCAGGGACCGTAAATAGTACCATTCTCGTGCTGTATTGCAATGGTTCCAGGAAATGCCCCCTGGGCATTATTCCAATGATAAGTAGATATGTAAGTAAGCAAATGAGGAATGCTGATGCTAAAAGTAGTAGGCGCAGTAGGACCATTATACACTGCAGCGATATTCATCGTATCGGATATCTTAACCGGTTCACTCAGCGGGTTGCCGGTAGTTGCCGATACATCGGCCGGGGTCGCATCTTCCTCAGCAGGATTCTCTATCGGGGTATCCGGGGTGGACGGAATTAAAAGGCCGGCTCTTTCGAGTCCGCCCATCAACTGCAGCGCAAAGTCTTTGCTAAGCTGTAAATTAGTTGCCTGGTCATAGCCCGTGTCAAAGGGGTTAACTCTAATTAGGTATTGTGGCAAAATAATCCACACCTCAACCTCATCATTCGGCAGACCCCAACTATAATCGGCGAATGTAATCTCACCGAGTTCATAACTGGTCATGGGGACAACGTTCAGAATGGCATCATCAGCCAATTGGCCAGTTTCATAATCAATTACTGCCTGGATTGGGGTATTGCCAACCGGTTTATCTATATTAAAACTTACCCAGCCGGAGTTGACGTACCCAAACGCCCCAAAAGATTTGAAGCTGCCTCCAGGTACCGGATAAGTAGCACCATTACTGCCGTAAAAATGAAAATCTGAAGTTTGTTGGGCTACTTCAGCAAGCACATCTTCCTCACTGGCAGCCAGAGCAGTCGCCGGCCCGCAGATGACGATAAAGAACATAAGCATTAAAGAAAAGGCCATGGTGGATAAAACAGCTTTATGCTGCTGCTTCAGTTTTACAGCTAATTTTATTATCGACAAATATATCACCCCTTTTATCTTTATGGCAGTATGCCGATCAGCATCATCCAGCCAGTAGAAAGCACAAAAGCCAGGGTCGTCGGAATCAATACATTTTTAATGCCCGGGGCACCTTTTTTCATGACTTCGGTGCCGGCGGTTGCGGCTGTTGTCATAATAGCAGCCGAAGCAAAAGGCATCACCGCATTCCAGCCTAATATGAACTGTGCCAATATTGCTAGAATTGCAAAAGGAATCATAAATAACATACCCGTACTCACCGCTTCCCGGGCAAACTGACTACTGGCCTGACGCAAATCCGAATTCCCCGCATTAAATAACATAATCAGCAGATTAACCATCAAGGCTCCTACTAGCAATGAAACAAACAGTGATAGCAACAAAGTAGTCAGGTTAAATTCCGGTTTGCTGAAAGGAGCGATTATTCCAAATATAAGAAAGCACAAATAAACCGGCCAGAATTTCACCTTCTCCGGTCCGGCACTATCTGAATATCCCAACCTCATTTCCAACTTAATCCGCCTCCCATATTTATTGAGTACAATTTATTCACTAAAGACCAAACTTGCCCAGCAAAGCCCACCCGGACAGAAGGATGGCACCACACAGGGTGGTCATGGCTATACTAAAACCAACGCGTTCACCTGACATTTGCTTGATGGTAAACAATGTTGGCCTTAAGGCCCATAATAAACCCGTAACCCAAAAAGCGACCGCAGTTCTCCAGCCAAAGGCCAAAGAAAATATCAATCCGGTGAGAGCATACACAAAAGTCGGGGAATAACCCAGGGCAAAAGAGGATACGGTCCATTCCATGGTAATATTGCGTTCTGCCGCCTGGGAGAGAGCCCAGACAAGTACAGCCAGCAAAGCGATGCCCGCCGTGCCATAAATAAGGCCCAGCAGAGTCATCAAAATGACTGAAGCAATCTCTATTTGTCCGGTCCGCATCAGGTCCAACCCCGTTTGCAGGAAAAAGAGTGAAAATGACAAACCCGATATCATAAGCGAATAAGGCCAGGGAAATTTGGTCATTTGGTTTTTAACCACTTCACCCGGGTTAATGATCATATTGAGTGCTGTTTTCCATCGGGGTACTGCCGTTGGTGCCATTGTGTTCATAGGCCTGTTGATTCCTCCTATCCACATGTCTATGTAAAAAAATGCTTTATGCACTGCAGAGGCGATTATCAAATATTTCCCAGCTGAAAAGTAAATATCTCCTGCGGCAGCATAATGATTTGTCCCGCCTCAATAGTAAATTATAAGGTTCAGTTCTAAAAAAAATCCGCGTTTAATTGCAGAGGGGAAAAAACCAACTCTGCCTAAATTATAACAAAGTTTTTTTATAAAATTATCACCCGGTCACATTTGACCATGCCATTTTTCTTGGCACGTTTTGTGCCGAGAAAAATGGTGACAGCGCCACTTGCCAGGCTAAGAGCAGGTTTATGGATTGCGGCAGCCAGCTTATCAGGGCACCAAGTTATATGTACGGCAGATTTTATGGGTTTCAGGGGACATAGTATTTTCAGACTAGCTATCGGGTTATATAGACGGATTTATATGATAAATTATTGTCTGATGATATAATATTTATTAGTTTATGAAGCAATATGTACTAATTATAGTAAATATTTGTGTTGTAAAAATGAGGGTTTATTGGGAGGAGGAAAACAAGGTGAATACTCGTGATGTGGTAAAGAAGATATTTCATTTTTTTTGGTAACCATTGAAATTTCTTGTCTGGTTAGCAAACCTAAATATAAATAATAAGGAGCATTATATTAAATGAATTATACAGAAGAATATAGATCAAAACTTGTTAGCGCGGAAGAAGCTGTAAAAATAGTTAAGAGTGGAGACTGGATCGACTATGGCTTCGGCCATTCTAAACCAATAGTTCTTGATAAAGCACTGGCAGCCCGAAAAAATGACTTAAAAGATATAAATATTCGTAACGTTCTAAGTATAAGTCCACAAGCCTGTTTAGAAGCTGATCCAGAAGGTGAAGTATTTACTCTAAATTCATGGTATTTTTCTGCTTATGATCGCAAGCTGCATGATAGACGGCGGGCTTTTTATGCCCCCATGGTTTTTGGAAACCAGGCTTTATATTACCAAAAAAGTATTCATGAGCAGGTCGATGTGGCTATGTTTCGGGTCACCAAGATGAACAAGGACGGCTTTTTTAATCTCCACTGCGCTTGTGCTTCAGGGCGTGCAATTATCGAAGCAGCAAAAAAGGTTATAGTTGAAGTGAACGAAAAGCTCCCCTGGGCTATGGGTGGAGAAGACGAAGTTTTTCATATTTCCGAGGTTGATCACATCGTAGAAGCTGAATCCGAGGTTGAGGTTCTTCCTCCAGCTTCTCCAAGCGAAACAGACAAAATAATTGCCGAACACATCGTTCCCCTTATACCGAATGGCGCCTGCATTCAGCTGGGTATTGGCGGGCTACCCAATTTTATAGGTAATATGCTCGCTGAATCCGACATTAAAGATCTGGGTTGCCATTCAGAGATGCTAGCGGACGCTTTTTACCATCTTAGTGAAGCTGGGAAATTGACCAACCTCAAAAAGGGCGTGAATAAGGGTAAATCCACTTTTACTTTCGCAGCCGGAAGTAAGTTCCTTTATGATTGGCTTGATTATAATCCTTCCTTAATTGCCTACCCGGCATCTTATATCAACAACCCGAGGATAATTGCTCAAAATCCTAATACCATATCCATAAATGCCTGTTTGGAAGTCGATCTTTTCGGACAGATTTCCTCAGAGTCATCTGGAACTCGCCATATTAGCGGAACTGGCGGGCAACTTGACTTTGCCACGGGAGCTTATTTATCAGAGGGTGGTATGTCTTTCATCTGCTGCAACGCTTCTTATAAGGACAAGGATGGAAATCTCAAGTCTCGAATTGTTCCCACGCTGCCTCCAGGGTCTATAGTGACGGTCCCCCGTTCCCATGTCCACTGTATAGTAACTGAATATGGCATAGCCGACTTGGCCGGCCGTTCTACATGGCAGCGGGCTGAGGCTTTGATTAATATAGCGCATCCTGATCTAAGGGATGAATTAATTAAAGACGCCCAAAAAATGAACATCTGGCACAAAAGCAATAGATAGCAAAAAAATTAAAGCATTAGTTTACTGTTTTGCCAAAGCTATGCTTAATCTAAGCTAAATACATATTAATTACAAAATTTGGTAGAGAGGGGCGTGTCAATTTGAAACCACGGTAAAATTGTAGTTCGCCCCTTGGTATTTGAACCGCCGACCTGTGATTACTAATTCATTGGCGTGGTGCTACTTATTTTGTGTCGGCAAGGTCGGTTTTTCCACCAGTACATCCTCCCGCATAATACGCAAAAAATTTCCGGTTCTTGTGAGCAGACTGTTCAAACGCTTTCCTGCCGCTTTATACTGCTCCAGCATATATTCATATGCCAACTTTTCCGATTCAAGCTGCTGTGAAATTTGGCTCATGCCAATATAGGCGTGATAAAACTCCGGCGCACGCGCCGCAGCCTGTATGCCGAGAAAGGTACCCCACGAATGTCCCATGAGATAGATTTTATCCTGCCCAAAGCGCTTGCGCAGGTAGTTTTGTCACTTCCAGCGTATCGGATACCAATTGCTCCACCGTTATGGATTCAATCGGAGGTCAGCATTGTAGGAAAGTCCTGCACCACGTTGTTCCCAGTAACAGACGGCAAAACTATCCTCGAGTTCGGTATGATAATCCTCAGTCAAAAAATACTCAGGCATACCAGGTCCACCGTGCAGAAAAAGCATTACAGGATATCCAGGCGGTCAATACTGTAATCAAAACCAACATGAATTAACATACCGCAGTGTTTTTTTGGAGACACTAATGTAACAAGGTGAAAAGATGTGCCCCGCTTCTTCAAGCGGTCGGGGTTCCTATTAACAAAGTAGCAGTGTTCCAATCCTGGCCTCGTTGCAGGGGTGGGTGGGTTGTTGAAACTGTTCCGCAGTTTCTACCTTAAACTTTTGAGCCTCCGAACCCAAACTGCAACCATACCTGTACCGCAATGAAATGCAGGTACATCAGTAGTCCCGCTTCAGCGGGGTGGTGCTCGCAGAGTGCCATGCTTAAATAAACGATGAAGGGAGCGTGATAAAATGCAGAATAGAAATATGCAACTAAAGCATAACAGGTTGGTTCATGAAAAATCTCCCTACCTGTTGCAGCATGCATATAACCCGGTAGATTGGTTCCCGTGGGGTGAAGAAGCCTTTGCCAAAGCTAAGGCAGAAGACAGACCCATATTCCTTTCTATCGGGTACTCTTGAGGTAGGTCCACTTGCCATTGGTGCCATGTAATGGAAAAGGAATCTTTCGAGGATCAGGAAGCAGCTGATTTGTTAAACCGGAATTTCGTTGCAGTAAAAGTGGACCGGGAGGAACGTCCGGATGTGGATACTATTTATATGGATGTTTGCCAGGCTTTGACCGGTCACGGGGGGTGGCCCCTAACTATTGTCATGACCCCGGATAAAAAGCCCTTTTATGCCGCCACTTACCTGCCAAAAAACAGCCGGCAGGGAATGAGCGGCTTGATGCAGATACTGGGCAGACTGCATGAATTATGGATCAATGAAAGAGAAAAGCTGCTGGAGTCCAGCGATAAAATAAGCGAGTATATCAAAACTCTGCACCATGAGGCGGTCTCTGCCGTAATATCCGAGGATATACTGGAACAGGCTTATAATCAGCTGATCTCCAGTTATGATGGACTATACGGCGGATTCGGCCGGGCTCCCAAGTTTCCCAGTCCGCATAACCTGTTTTATCTGCTGCGCTATTATGAATTGAAAGGTGAAAGCCGGGCCTTGGAAATGGCGGAGAAAACTCTGCAGGCTATGTACCGGGGCGGGATATATGATCATATAGGTTTCGGCTTTGCCCGTTATTCAACTGATCGTTACTGGCTAGTGCCTCATTTTGAAAAAATGCTGTATGACAATGCTTTGCTGTCTATGGCTTACCTGGAAGCCTATCAGGCCACCGGAAACGAATTATATGCCCGGGTAGCCCGGGAAATATTTGTTTATGTATTGCGGGATATGACCTCTGATCAAGGAGCTTTCTTCTCGGCGGAAGACGCGGACTCGGAAGGGGTGGAGGGAAAATTCTATGTATGGAACCGGGAAGAGATCATCAAGCTGCTGGGGGACGATAAAGGCCGGCATTTCTGCCAGGTATATGATATTACTGAAGGCGGCAACTTTGAAGGCCAAAATATTCCCAACCTTATCAAGAATATGATAGATGACAATACAAGAAAGCAGATAGAAGCTGAGCGGGCCATATTATTTGATCAGAGGAAAAGCAGAATACATCCCCACAAAGATGATAAAATCCTCACTGCCTGGAATGGCATGATGGCGGCAGCACTAGCTATGGGAAGCCGGGTGCTGAAAGAACCGGCTTACCTGCAGGCAGCGGAAAAGGCAGCCGGATTTATAATGGATCATATGCGGAACGAAAAGGGCAGACTACTGGCTCGTTATCGCGAGCAGGAGGCTCTTTATCCGGCCTACGCCCTGGATTATGCCTGCACGGTATGGGCCATGCTGGAAATATACCAGGCAAACTTGGACAGCAGGTATCTGCAGATGGCAGCAGAACTGAACCAGCAGCTCATTGATTATTTCTGGGATAATGAGCAAGGGGGCGTATACTTTTACGGTGAAGATGGGGAGCAGCTGCTTACTCGTCCCAAGGAGATCTATGATGGCGCCATACCCTCAGGTAATTCATTGTGCATAATGAATTTTCTGAGGCTGGCCCGTATCAGCGGGGATATTAACCTGGAACGTAAGGCTGAACAGTCAATCCGGCTGTTCAGTGGCAAGGTGAAGGAACACCCGGCAGCCTATACTTTTTTCCTGTCGGCTGCTTTATATTACTTCCATCCGGGACAGGAAATAGTAATAGTGGGAGATAGACAGGACTCCCAGGTTAAGGACTTTAACGACAGAATCAACAGCGGCTTCCGCCCCCGGACCATGGTTCTGCTAAAAGAAGAAGGCAGCGCATTTATGGAGGGAATTCCATTTTTACAGGAAATGAAGCTGCTGGATCATCTGCCAACCGTATACATGTGTGAAAAGAACAGCTGTCATCCCCCGGTAAATATTTCCGAAGCCATGGAGCAATAGATACTGGAGGGAACAGGTTTCAAGTCAAGATTTTTGCCCTTGAATTGCTTTATGTTTCTGATCCCTGTATTAACTCTACTGCTTTTTGGAATGCTATAACGAGGCCCATCGTTGCGGCGGTGGGTTGAAACTGCGGCACAGTTTCCTCCGATGTCCTAAACGAGGCGAATTAATACCATGAGGGAGATGATAGTTTGCGGAAAAAAATCCTCTGCCTGTTTATTTTGACCATCTTGGTTATTGCCCCCCCGGGCAGCAGTATGGCATGGGCCAGTTCCAATAGTGCCGGAGTTCAGATAGTTGACCGCACTGATTATCCTACTCTGTATTTAGCCGCAACGCCTATACAGGGAGAGGCGGTCTGGATGATTCAGGCTCGATTAAAGGAAATGGGATATGATATCGAACCAAACGGTATCTATGATCGTACTACCAGCAATACCATAAGCATGTTTCAATTATCTAATAATATTGAAGTTAACGGCATCGTCAATGAGCAGGTGTGGGCCGCCTTATTGGCCCGGGAAGACTCGGTACATGTTTCGGGTGATGAACAGGATAAACAGGGACGAATGTTAATAGTTATAGATGTGTCGGCTCGCAGCCTGGTCCTGTATGAAGACGAGCAGGAAGTATGCCGCTATCCGGTGGCAGTGGGGAAATCCAAAACCCCTACTCCTATTGGTGAATGGAAGGTTATTCATAAAGGGGTAGGATGGGGGAACGGTTTTGGGACTCGCTGGATGGGCTTGAATGTGCCTTGGGGTATATTCGGCATTCATGGTACAAATAAGCCCGGTTCCATTGGCAGTTATGCTTCCCACGGCTGTATCCGGATGTTTAACCAGGATGTGGAAAAGCTCTATCCGCTGGTTCCCTGGGGCTGCCGGGTAAAAATAGTCAACGACGGAAAAATGATACCGGAAGATATAAATCCGGTGGAATTGAAGAAGAAATCAAGTGGTCAGAAGGTTGTATACCTCCAGAGCCGGCTCAAGGAATTGGGAGTGGAATTTGACGGAGCTGACGGAAGATTTGGCAATATGACGGAACTGGCGGTTAAATATTTTCAAGTATGGCATGATATGGAACCTACCGGAGTAGTAGATGAAGAAACTTACCGGGCCCTGGGAATGATTGAATAAAGCCAAGGGGCCACACTCCCTTGGTCAGAGACTCAGCATCGATGTTCTCCGATTGCGGAACTAAGCAAATATCTGCGCTAAAAAGCCCGTGCAATGGACGTGCCTGGGTACGCCTCCATCCCGGGCTTTTCTCCTGCCTTGGTTTTTATCATCGCTCCAGCATCTTGGCTTCTGCTTCCAAGCGGGTTCCAGGTATTTATCTTATCCAGGACTTCCTCGGGTTTATTTTGGATCTTGATCAGAACTTATCTTCATGAGCTCTCCAAGCACCAGGAGCCAGTTGCTCCATATCTCCATCATTTTAGTTACATGGGCAGGATACTGAACCAGCATTCTCTAAAAGAGAATAACAGTTTTTTCATGGGCGGAAACCCTATAATACTGTTAAAATAGCTGATTATATGATACTTTAAGGTAAGTCGGGGTATGATAGAATAGGAAATATGAGGAACATTTCAAGGAGAGTAGTATCATGAAAAATCCGATAGATGCAAACTTAAAAGCTTACCCGGAAGCAGCCGGCAAAGGGTTCGAAAAAGCATCCGGTTCAGATTCGGATACCGGATATGCAGCAGCCTCTGAGTTAAGGGATAAGGCACCCAACCTGTGCGGGGGCTACTATATTGATATCGGCAAAGAGGAAAGCGTAAGCAACATCAGTCTTAGTATCAGCATGTATGCTAATCTGGTGGTCTTGATAGGAAGCAGTGTGCTGGGACGGGGCGATGATCAGCAGGGCAGCACCCTGATGAACCGCTTCTTATATTCCATTACTCGCATGGAAAGCGTCCCGGCTGCCATAATTCTGATAAACAGCGGAGTATTTCTGGTCAGTGAGGGTTCGCCGGTGCTTGAACACCTGCAGCTCTTGGAAAAGAGGGGAGTTGAGATTGTCTCCAGTTCCAGCTGCTTGGAATATTATAATTTACAGGATAAGATGAAGGCGGGATACATGGCCAACATGTACGACATTACTGAAAAGCTTTTTGCAGCAGCCAGACTTATAAGCATTTAGATTTTATACGGGCGGGGGTAACACAGTGCTGGATCTAGAAACATCAGCTTTGAAAATATTGATAGAAAACAAGCAATGGGGCAAGCTGCGGGAGGAACTGTCGGCCTGGCCGGTAGTGGATATCGGCGAATTTTTATTTGAACTGGATAAAGCTGATCAGGTCCTGGTTTTCCGGCTTCTGCCCCGAGACATATCGTCGGAGGTTTTCACCTATCTCAAGAAAGACCAGCGCAATGCTCTATTGGCAGCATTGAGCGATGAAGAAACTCGGACCCTCCTGCATAATATGGAACCGGATGATCGCACCAACCTATTTGAAGAGCTGCCTGGCCGGGTGACCCAAAAACTGCTGAATTTTCTGAGCCCAGGGGAATTAGAGAAGACCCGGGAATTAATGGGATACCCGGAGGAGAGTATCGGTCGCATTATGACTCCGAATTATGTTGCAGTGAGACCGGGCTGGACCATTGGACAGGGACTGGAACAGGTGAGAACTAAAGGCAAGGAAGACAGTGAGACTCTGAATGTGATCTATGTTACTGATTCAAACTGGAAATTGCTTGATGCCCTGGAATTGCAGCGGTTTATATTCAATCCGCCCGACACCAGGATAGAAGCATTGATGGACAATACCTTTGTTAGCCTGCCGGCCTTTGAAGACCGGGAAGAAGCTGTTTATACCATGTCCAAGTATGACCTGTCTGCCCTGCCGGTAGTGGATTCGGAAGGGGTGCTGCTGGGGGTCGTCACTTTTGACGATGTCATGGACGTAGCGGAAGAAGAAGCTACGGAAGATTTTCATAAAGGGGCGGCTGTGACCCCTTTGAAGAATAGTTATTATGAGACCGGAGTCAGAGAACTGTTTAAAAAGCGAATTAGCTGGTTAATTGCCCTGGTATTTGTCAACCTGGTATCTTTGGAAATCCTGGCTGCTTACCAGGAAATTCTGGCCTCCACCATAGCTTTAACCTTTTTTATACCCTTGTTGATCGGGAGCGGCGGCAATGCCGGGGCGCAATCGGCCACCCTGATGGTCCGTGCTCTGGGTACTGGGGACATTGAACCCGGCCAGTGGTTAATGACTCTGTTAAAAGAACTGAGTGTGGGAGCGGCCTTGGGTCTAACCATGGGGGTAGCCGCAGCGGTACTGGGAATTATTAGGGGAGGGCCGGAAATCGCAATTATAGTCTGTATTTCCATGATAACTATTGTTATGGTTGCCAACATAATCGGGGTAATGATGCCATTTATTCTGACCCGTTTAAATCTGGACCCTGCGGTAGCCAGCAATCCTTTAATTACTTCTATTACCGATGCCACCGGTTTGTCCATCTACCTGGCTATTTCCACCTGGATACTGCACTTGCTGCGTTGAATATGAGGTCTGGCCGGTTTAAGCAGGAAATAAGACCATATAATTCCAATCGGGCTAAAAAACCCGATTTTTTTGTTTTTCTAAGAAGGAAATATCCCATTTGTGTAGAAGAGGATTATTATACAATATGGGTCTATAGTTGGTAATTGCGTGTAGAGGAGGTGGCATATGGCTGAAGAAATTCAATTAGTAGTATTTACTCTCAATAGTGGTGGGACTATATGCGAATATGGGGTGCCAATTGTCAATGTGCAGGAAATAATACCTATGAGTGTTCCCACCAAGGTGCCTGGAACCCCGTGTTTTGTCGAAGGGATTATTAATCTAAGGGGGCAGATCATACCAATTATTGACTTGAAAAGGAAGTTTAACATGGAAGCAGCGGATTCTGATGTGGACGCCAGAAGTGTAGTAGTTGAGGTGGAGGGACAGACGGTAGGAATTATTGTAGACGAAGTAAGTGAGGTGCTGCGTTTGCCGGTAGAGGGGATCGAACCGCCCCCGGGCTTGATCGGAAATATTTCCGAGGAGTTTATTACCGGAGTAGGAAAACACGACGGCCGACTGTTAATATTGCTGGATATGAATAAGATATTGAATGAAGAAGAAAAAGCTGATCTAGCCGTCAGCATGAGTGCTTAGCTACTGGTCCGGAATGGTTCAAACCCTGAAACCGTATAGGTTTCAGGGTTTATTGTTATATGGGGGCGGATAAGTGGTAAAATTGTTTATAGGTATGACTAAAAATAAGGGGGGTGCGCATTGCTAATTGGTATAGATATAATTGACATTGACAGAATCAGGAAAAGTGCTGAAAGAACTCCCCGATTTCTGCACCGGGTTTTTACTCCTCAAGAACTGACTTACTGCCTGGATAAGGCTAACCCTTATCCTTCACTGGCCGTGAGATTTGCTGCCAAGGAAGCAGTCCGCAAGCTGGATCCCGTATTCTCATCGGGGATCAAATATCATGAGGTGGAAATAGTAATCGACCTTGACGGCCGCCCAGACTTGCGCTTGCATGGGAGGGCCGAGGAAAAGAGAGGGCTGGCTGGAATCAGCGGCCTGTCAGTCAGTCTTTCCCATGCCGATCAACAGGCAGTGGCCGCCGTAATTGCATCAAAGGGGGGATAGATTTTGAAGTTATTGAATTCCCGGGAAATGAGGGAAATAGACTACCAGGCCATCAACGACTATGGTATTCCCAGCATTGTGCTGATGGAAAATGCTGGAATTAGAACCACCGAGGTAATAGAGGATTTGCTGCAGAAGGCAGGAGGAACAAATGTTGTGGTTCTGGCAGGAAAGGGAAACAATGGTGGAGACGGATTGGTGATAGCCCGTCACTTGGTCAATTTGGGAGTAAATGTAGAGACTTTTCTGATGGCGTATTCCGACGAATTAACCGCCGATTCCTATATCAACTACCAGATACTGAATAAAATCAGTTCCAGTATCTCTCAACTGCAGGGACAGGAAGACCTGGATAAATTGATGCTGGCTCTCCTGTCGGCCGATCTGGTTGTGGATGCTATTTATGGCAATGGATTCAAAGGCACACTTAAGGATTTTGAAGCTCGGGTGGTCAGAATGGTTAACTGGAGTCATCTGCCGGTGGTAGCCGTTGATGTTCCCACGGGAGTTGAAGCAGATACCGGCAAGGTTTACGGAGAAGCTATCAAGGCCGCTCACACGGTAACCTTTGCCCTGCCCAAACTAGGGCTGGTTTTTGAGCCCGGGCGCGAGTACGCCGGCACCTTGACGGTGGCTGATATTTCCATTCCGGAAGCCTTACTGAAGAACAATAAACTGAAAAATAATTTGATTGATGATGAGATGATCAGGCCCCTGATAAGGCCCCGACCGGCTGAATCCCACAAGGGATCATTCGGGCAGGTACTGGTTATAGGGGGCTCTCCAGGTCTGACTGGGGCCGTAGTTATGTCGGCCTATTCAGCGCTCAGGGTCGGAGCAGGTCTGGTAACCGCGGCTCTGCCTGAGTCTTTGCTGCCCATTGTGGATTCTCAGCTGATGGAAGTAATGACCGCACCGTTATCCGAGAACCAACAGGGGTATATATCCCCGGAGGCTCTTCCGGCCATTGGGAATTTGCTGGGGACGGCTTCGGTTTGTGCTATTGGTCCTGGCATGTCCGGTTATCCCGAGGGAAATGCCGTGATGCGCTTTGTGCTGGAACGCTCTGGCATTCCTCTGGTTATTGATGCGGACGGACTCAACGCCCTCAGGGATGATACCGAAATCTTAAAGGACCGGCAGGTGCCGGTGATACTTACTCCCCATCCGGGAGAGATGGCCCGATTGACCGGTGAGAGTATAGAGGATATACAGCAAAATCGACTGGAATTTGCCGCCCGGTATGCCCGGGAATGGGGTGTGACCCTGATATTAAAAGGCAACAAAACCGTAATAGCTGATCCTTCCGGGAATATATATATTAACATAACTGGCAATCCCGGGATGGCAACCGCAGGCAGCGGAGATGTACTGTGCGGGATGATTGCCGGCCTGATAGCCCAGGGGCTGAAACCCCAGGATGCTGCTGTAGCCGGAGTATACTTTCACGGACTGGCCGGAGATTTATGCAAGGAAAAACGGGGAGAACGGGGAATAGTAGCCGGAGACATTATGGACGTGATTCCGGATATAATCGCAAATTTTGAGTAAAAATATTTTAATGCCATATATAATCTTATTATAAAGATTGCGAGGGGATAATTATGCGGGCAAGAGATATAATGACCCAGGATGTACTGATAGCCAGACCTGATGACAGTGTGGAAAAAGCGGCCAGGATTCTGCTGGAAAACAAAATCAGTGGAATACCGGTAGTGGATGCCGAAAACAGGGTGGTAGGAATCATCAGCGAGAAAGATCTGATCATCAAAGCAGGAGAACTGAAGGTGCCTTTTTACATAACCCTTTTTGACAGTATTATTTTTCTGGAAAATACTATGCGGTTTAACAACAACCTGAAGAAGTATACCGCCTCCCGGGTAAAAGAGGCTATGACCACTAAAGTAGTTGCAGTGGACGAAGATGAAACAGTCAGTAATATTGTGCAGATAATGCAGGACAAAAAAGTGAACCGGGTACCGGTATTAAGGCATGGCAAACTGATTGGCATAATCACCCGCAACGATATTTTGAAAGCCATGGTAAGCAATAATGGATAATAAGAGGCCAACCTGGGCAGAAATAAATTTAGCAGCAATAAGGAATAACCTGTGCTGTGTCAAGAAAGCTGTAGGACCCGGGGTTAAAGTCATGGCCTCAGTTAAGGCTAATGCATACGGACATGGGGTTAAGGAAGTGAGCAGGATCTACCTGGAAGAGGGGGTTGACTTTCTGTCGGTAGCAACCCTGGATGAAGCTCTGGAACTAGGGGATGTCGGCGTACCGGTTATGATTTTGGGCTATGTACCGCCGCAGTTTGCAGACTTTATGGTTAACTGCTCGCTGAGAGCGGCTATATTTGATGTATCCATGGCACGAGCACTTTCAGCAGCCTCACAGGCTCTGGGCCGACCGGCTTATATTCATTTGAAGATTGATACGGGCATGGGCAGAATTGGGTTCGCCCCTGGGGAAGAATCCATTGCAGCAATACAAGAAATTGCTTCCTTGCCGGGTATCAATATGGAAGGCATCTTCTCTCATTTTGCCGAAGCAGATGGCGAGGACGATGACTTTACCATGGAGCAGTTAAAGACCTTCCAGGATTTTATCCAGGAGCTGGAAGGGAGGGGCATTAAGATACCGCTCAGACATTGCTCCAATAGTGCGGCGATTTTCAGGTACCCCCAGACCCATCTGGATATGGTAAGGGCCGGTATAGCTCTTTATGGCTTGTATCCATCGCCTTATATGAAAAAAAGTATGGATCTGGGTATTGTTCCAGCCATGACCTTAAAAAGCCGGGTGAGTATGGTCAAGAAGCTGCCGCAGGGGCACGGAGTAAGTTATGGCCGTACTTATATATGCGATAGGGACACTCGGGTGGCCACTCTCCCGGTTGGATATGCAGATGGGTACAGCCGGAGGTTTTCCAATCAGTCCTGGATTATGATCAAGGGCCAGCGAGCCAATTCTCTAGGCACGATATGTATGGATCAATGTATGTTTGACATCAGCGGGAGAGAAGATATTACTGAAGGAGAAGAAGCTGTTCTCTTTGGAACTGAAGCAGATGGCATAACCGCAGACGACCTGGCGTTTATTTCCAACACCATCAATTATGAGATAGTATGCTCGGTAAGTTCGCGAGTCCCCAGAATTTATGTATAAAGCACTACAAAAATGCAATTATTGGATTTGCGAGCCGCCTTACTTATCAATATAATTAGTATATCGGGTTTGCTATCTATGTCTGGGGGTGTTCGCTTTGCCAGTATCCAAAAGGATTATAATAACGGTACCGGAAAGTCTCTTATGTGAAATGGATTGTGTAACTGCCGTAGAATGCAAGAATCGCAGTGAGATTATCAGAGAAGCCATCAAGTTTTATCTGGGGGAGCGCAAAAGGAATCTAATGAGAGAACAGATGAAAAAAGGCTATTTGGAAATGGCGCAGATCAATCTTAATATAGCCTGCGAAGTTACCGGACTGGAGGATGAAGCTCTGACCACCTGCATAGAAAAATTGTTGGAGTGATATAATTATATGATAAAACGAGGGGAAATTTATTTTGCCCAGTTGAATCCGGTAGTAGGATCAGAACAGGGGGGTATAAGACCGGTTCTGGTAATACAGAATGATATAGGAAATCAATACAGTCCGACAACCATCGTGTTGGCTATCACATCCCAGATAAACAAGGCCAAGCTGCCGACCCACATAGAACTTAGAGCTGAGCAATATGGGCTGGAAAGAGATTCTGTAATACTGGCCGAGCAGATCAGGACTATAGATAAAACCAGGTTAAAACAGAGAATAGCGATTTTGGATGAAGGTATGATGGCTAATGTGGATCAAGCCTTGCAGGTAAGCCTGGGGCTGAATGATATGTAAACCTTGGCAATACAACATACATAAGCATAATCATGATTGACTTTTGGAGCAGAACAGGTTGTAATCAATAACCTGTTTTTTTATGCTCCCGTGGAGGAAAGATCAGGAGGAATTCAATGAGGCCAGTTATTGGGGTAAGTACCGATTATGATGCCGGGGGAAAAAGCTATGTGCTGGGAGAAAAATATGTAAGCTCTATACTCAGGGCCGGAGGTTTGCCGGTAATGCTGCCGCCGGTCCAAGATCAAGAGACGATACAGTCCTACAGCGCTATTTGTGATGGTTTGCTCCTAAGCGGAGGGGGAGATGCAGACCCGGTATTTTGGGAAGCATGGCCGGAAAAAAATATGGGAGAGATCAATCCAGTAAGGGATATATTTGAGATAGAACTGACCCGGAAGATTATGGGTATGGGCAAAGCAATACTGGGAATTTGCCGAGGGTGTCAGATAATAAATGTGGCGGCCGGGGGGAGTTTGGAGCAAGACCTGGGAGGAAGCTTTATGCATCGGCAGAAGGCACCCCGAAACTATGCCTTTCATCCCGTATATATCCAAAGTTCCAGCAAATTAGGAAGGATATTGGCCTGTGAGGAGATAAGAGTAAACAGCTTTCATCATCAGGCCATAAAAATACCGGGGCATGACTTGAAAATTTCAGCCTGTGCGCCGGATGGGACCATTGAAGCGGTAGAGTATGATGGAAGGCAGCTGGTACTAGGGGTTCAGTGGCACCCGGAATGCATGCAGGATGAGCATGCCGCCAGTCTATTTCGAGCTCTGGTGGAAGCAGCCGGCAATTGAGGGACAGAACCACCTTAAGGGCCAAGGGGACATAAGCCCGAGTTTATAATATAATTGAAAAAGACAGGTAGATTATACTAGGATTATCTTTGAACAGCCGCAGGCAGAATATCATAGGATAAGGAAGGAGAATTCAGTGTTAGCAATAAAGGGCGCTAGAGTACTTACTATGGCTGAAGCAGGATTGCTGGAAAATGCTGTTGTTTTAGTTGATGGGGATTTGATAACCGAGGTTGGAGAGAATATCACTATACCTGAAGGTTGTACTATATATGATGCTGCCGGTAAATACCTGCTCCCCGGCTTTATCGACAGCCATACCCACATAGGTCTGGAAGAGGAAATATACCGGATAGAAGGAAGCGATGTTAACGAGATAGCCGAACCCATTGCTCCCCAGCTAAGAGCATTGGACGGCATCAATTTCTGGGATCTGGCTTTTGCCGATGCCCTGAAAGGCGGAGTTACTCGCTCTTTGAGTATGCCCGGCAGTGCTAATCTTATCGGGGGGCAGGCGGTATTTTTAAAACACCTGGCTTCCGCTCCGCAAGACATGGTATATAAGCAGTCCTGCGGATTAAAGGCCGCTCTGGGTGAAAATCCCAAACGAGTATATGCTGAACAAAAAAAATCTCCCGTAACCCGGATGGCCAATGCCAGTCTGATGAGAGAAGCTTTGTACAGTGCGGCTATGAATATTGATCGGGAGGATAACCAAGCATCTGAGCTTTTTAGGATGGAACCTGTAAGAAGAGTAATAAAAAAGGAAATTCCTTTGCTGGTGCATGCCCATCGGGCCGATGATATTATGACCGCCCTGCGTATAAAGGATGAATTTGATATTGACATGGTTATCCAGCATGGTACCGAAGCGGTTACCATAGCGGATGAACTGCGGAAGAGAAATGTTGCAGTTTTCCTGGGCCCCTTCTTAATCAACCGGGCGAAAGTGGAGTTGAAAGAAGCGTCTTTTAGGACCGCTGCCCTGCTGGCGGAGAGGGGAGTAAAATTCAGTCTGATTACCGATCATCCGGTAGTGCCGATCGAACATCTGAGAGTCTGTGCCGCCCTGGCGGTAAGAGAAGGGTTGGATGAAGATGCCGCTTTAAGAGCGATTAGCTCCTGGCCGGCGGAGATACTGAAGGTATCACAGGAACTGGGATCTGTCTCCCGAGGCCAAAAGGCTGATCTGGTAGTATACAGCGGCCATCCCCTTGATTTTAGATCCCGAGTGGAAATGGCCATGGTAGACGGACTAACGTGGAGGGGGTAAATTTGAATCGAGGAGACCTGTTTACAGTTTATTTGGACGGAGTAATGATAACCGTATGCGTGGTTGGTACTTATCTGGAAGAATATACCGGAGAAGAAATTGCCATTCTGGCAGTAGTGAATCAGGAGAACATAGTTCATATCCCGCTCAATGAACTGGATGCAATATTTCCGGTCAAGAAATTTATGCACTAGATGCCGGGCTGCTGTCAGCTGCTTTCCCTGGATAGGGGATTAGGTCTCATTCGACAAAGGTATTAAAACTGAAAACAATATTTACCGAATTATTATTGATCGGCTGAGCATATAAAAAGAGTTTCCGCCTGGCTGCAGCGGGTTGAAAACTGCTGCAAAGTTTATTCCTGAGCCTGCGAACCCCAATAACACTGCTCCCGGATCGCTTCCCCGATGCCTAAAAAGAAGCCCGTAAAGGATGCCAACCTGCTCAGGTTGATCCAGCGGGCTTTCTTATTCCTGGTGAGCAACCGCGAACGCCAATGGCAGTTCATGGTGTTTTTTTGGCGAACAACAGCCAGGCTGGGTGGGGCCGCTTCTGCTACTTGCTCATAGCCTCCTTAGCCTTGAGCATCATGGTAATAAAGCGGTTTACCGGGGTGTCCGTTCCATGTATTCGGCCTAGTTCAACCACCGCCCCGTTCAGGGAGTCGATTTCTGTCTTTCTTCCCCGCTGTATATCCTGAAGCATAGAAGCATGATGGGCGGCAGTGGAAGGAAGCAGCTGGGAATAAAAAACTTTCCGATAAGATTCGGCATCATCCCACATGGTAGACTGACCGGATGCTTTTAAAACCGCAAATATTTCTTCAATAATTTCGTCCATTAGATTTCGGCTGTAGACTATCTCCGCTAGCCGGCCATAAGGAACTTCCAGTATGGCTCCCAGAGGATTCAGGGCTGAATTGTAAATTATTTTGCCCCATACATAACGCATAATTTCATCTGAAGAGCGGGTGGGAATACCGGCCTGAGAACATATCTGCGCAATATTTTGCAGTATGTCCATATCAATTAAATTGGCAGGTGAGCCCAGTATAACATCATCAGCGATAACCGTTACCCGAGCCGCTCCAGGATTTATGGTTTCTGAGCCAAAAATAACCCGGCCCAGTACGATTTGCCGGGGAGGCAGGAAGCTGGCCGCAGCTTCGAAATTGCCGTATCCGTTCTGAGCCAGCAATATATAAGTTTTATCGGATATGAAATCCCGCAGTTGTCGAGCCACCTCTCCGGTTTCATAGGATTTAACACTCACAATGATTAAATCAAAGTCTTGTTCCTGAATATGGGCCAGATTGCTTGCTGCCTGTGTCAGAAGGGCGTGGTGATCTCCCCATATGCCCGTGACCCGCACTCCAGTTTGTTGAACAGCTTCTACTACCGGCGGGTAGTCAATCCCGGTAATTTCATGCCCCTTATTTTGTAATAAACAGGAGTAAACTGTACCCAGTGCTCCCAAGCCAAAGACTAAAATTTTCATACTCAACCGCCACCTCTATCCATATATTTAATCTGTTGCTTTGAATAGTGTACTATAACTGTTCTGCTTTTTATATTGTTTAGATAAATTTTGCGGCTAAAATGTTAAATAAAGGAGGAAGCTGCCAGTAGAGCTTGAATATACCACTAAAGAGAAAAAAAGGAGGTAACTATGCCGGATTATTCTTATGCAGATCAACCCCATTTCCTGCAGATGCTCTTTTATCCTCGCCCTGATTTCACTCCTCCCCCGGCCTATGCTTTCGATTTGTTGGCAGAAACAGGGGACAAGGTTAAGGTGGCTGCCCGCTTTTATTCCAAGAGTGAGCAGTGGCCATGGATACTGTATTTTCACGGCAATGGAGAAGTAGCAGCTGATTATGACGACCTGGCTTGCCTTTACCTGGAGCAGAACATCAACCTGGTTGTAGCAGATTACCGGGGTTACGGATTGAGCGGCGGCACCCCCAGCTTCACCCGCCTTATCGCTGATGCTCATCTGCTTTACGAAGCAATCAAGAATGAGCTGGAGAAAAGAAATTATCGGTCGGATCTATTCGTAATGGGCCGATCCCTGGGGAGCATATCGGCTTTGGAGTTGGCTTGCCATTATCAGGAAACCTTAAGAGGATTGATAATTGAAAGCGGTTTTTCCAGCATCAACCGGCTTATCTATCACCTGGGGATAGACAAACCCAATAAGTCTCTGGATACTATAGAAAACGAATGCTTGAAAATGATAGCGTCTATAAAGATACCTGCTTTGGTCATACATGGCGAGTCAGACGTTCTGGTGCTGCCGGAAGAGGGACAGAGAGTTTATAATGCACTGGGTTCTCAGGACAAGGAAATACTGATCATACCACGGGCAGGGCATAATGACATAATAGTGAGAGATATCCCCAAATATTTTGGCGCCATTAAAAGCTTTATAGAAAAGGGGAGGCGATGAATCTGGGGGAACCAAACAGTCCTGCTATTAATCCGCTTACCAGCAGAGCGGCTGTCAGAGCAGGAGTCAAAGGCGGAGCATTAACCGGGCTTTGCTCACCCCCCAACAGGTATAACAGAATACCCGCAGTTATGAAGATAAGTACTCCCGGTACACTTTGCCTGCCGGGAAAAGGTTGGGTGCTTTTCATCTTTCCTGCTCCTTTGTATTATCATTATCTGCCTGTCTGGAAACAATTATTAATCCATTAGCCCATGGGCTGAGGAGCAGGCTGGTAATTTAGAAAAGAAATCATAGTTTAATCAACCCTTGGTTAAGAACATAAATCAAAGGGATTCCCACCAGGAAACCTGCTGCCGGATTGACGGCAATGCTGATTACGGTTACTACTGCAAAAGTGTAGATACTGTTTTTACCCTCCAGACCTTTGACGTTGGCGGCCAGATCTATTCCACTATAGAAAAGCAGACAGCCCAGTACGGTTTGGGGGATGAATTGCAGTACCTTAATACTGGACGGACCGAGGACGACGGCGGCCAACAAGAGAAATAATCCCATTATGGTCACTGAAAGACCGGTTCGAGCACCGAAACGGTGATGAGCAGCCAATCCGCCGCTGCCGTGGCAAATTACAAAGCCCCCCAGGGGCATACTGATCAAATTACCAATACCCAGGGTGAGACAGAGATTTTTCTCACTCACCTTGTTGGCTTGCCCGGGAAAAAGCTCTCTGGCCAGTGCAGCAGTTACCAGAACTGAATTAGTAAGGGTTAGGGGAAGCTGCGGCAAGAACCCCAGGGTAAAGCCGCGGTAGAAATCCTGCCACTGAGGCAGGACCAGATGCGGCAGATAGAAGCCCGGATCCAAAGCGGGCCAGGATATTTCCGGATGAATAAGCAAAGTAAGCAGGATTCCAACCGCCAGTGCAGCCAGTGCTGCAGGAATCCGGGGATTTCCCAGCAAGAGCAGCATCAGCAGCAGAATTATTATGCCTATCAGCAAATCGCTGCTGATAAATTTGATTCCCAGGATAGCCAGGCTGATACCCAGACCAGCCTGTATACCTGAAGTCACACTTATAGGGGTGATACGTGCCAGGTTATCGGCCAGACCGGTTAAAGCCAGGAAGATCAGGCTCAGTCCCATCAATATGCCGGAGGCAGTTATTTCTCCTGCAGTCAGACCATTGACCAGTACCACCGCGCCTATCACTTTCATGGGCTGCACCGGCACCGGGAGCCGGTAAAAGTAACCTGTAAAAACATACATGAGCCCAAACATGAATAGCACACCGGTAGCATCCATTCCCCCTACGGTTATAACTCCAATTATGTAGGGCAGAAAGGTTCCCAGGTCACCGATGGAACCTGCGATTTCACCCTTAATAAGGTTCAGTTTATTTTTCATAACGCCATACCCTTTATACAAATGTAATCCAGCTTACGAGCAGTAAAAATTATGGCCTGCATATTGATTTTAACACCATACAGCAATGAGTAGGAACTATATTTATACCTGTAACTGCTATATCAGCTTACGACCCTGGTCTATTACCAGAGCTTATTGAATAAAACTGCCAGTACATGGTAAACTAAAGTAGAATAGACCTGACGTATAAAATATTGAGCAGGAGGAGATAAAATGAAAGCTGGTGTCAGAAATAATTTTGAAGGTGAAGTAGTGGAAATTAAAGAAGGCAGTGTTATGGCTCAGGTCAAGGTTGCGGCCGGAGATTATATTATTACTTCAGTAATGACCAAAGAATCTCTGCAGGAGATGGACCTAAAATTAGGGGATCGGGTTACAGCGTTGACCAAGGCCATACATGTTACCCTGGTCAAATAACTATTAAATGGCAAATGGGATAATGGGTTGTCTGAAGCATAAATGAAAGTTATTTTTAATATAATACTTAAAGTGATATATTGATATAAAAGCATGATGAATATCATGCTTTTTATTTGGTTTTATAATAATAAGCCTGCCGGCTGCATATGTATAGGAGGGATAAGCGAGTGCTTAGGGAAGATATGAAAGTGATTGATATAGTTTACCGGTATCCCCACACGGAAGCAGTTTTCAAACGTTATGACTCCAGGCTGGGAGGCTGTGTCATGTGCAGCCATATTTTTGATACCTTGAATGAATTGACCAAGCGATATGATTTTGATCTGGCCCAGTTGATCAAGGAACTGGAAGAGGCTGCAGCTGATTCACCCGGGATAATAAAGCAAGGGGAAAGGATTGATGCAAGTGAACAAAATTGTTGATGCCAGGGGTTTGGACTGTCCTCAGCCCGTAATATTAACCAAAAAAGCCATGGATGAAGGGGGAGGAGCGGGCAGACTTACCGCCATTGTAGATAGAGACGTGGCCCGGGAGAACATAAAAAGGCTGGCCCAAAACCAGGGCTATGATTATCGGGTGGAGGAAAAAGACGGGGAATATCATATTCATATGACCAGGGTACTTAACAAGGAGGAGAATGAGACTTCCGGTTCAGGCCGTATATCCATATTGATTAAGAGCGACCTTTTCGGGGAAGGGGATGAAGAACTGGGCCGGGTACTCATGAAAGGTTTTCTATACACCCTGAATGAACTGGAAACCAGCCTGAGTTCACTTATATTTATGAACAAAGGGATTTTCCTGACCCTGGAGGACTCACCCGTTATAGAACATATACAAACCCTGGAAAAGAAGGGTATTGAAGTTTTATCCTGCGGAACCTGTTTGGATTATTATCAAAAAACAGATAAGCTGGCTGCGGGAAGGATCACCAATATGTATTCGGCCCTTGAAACCCTAGCTGGAGCCGACAGGACCATTACTATATAGAGGAGGAAAGTATGCGAGCCATATATATGGATAATGCTGCAACTACTTTTCCCAAACCGGAATCGGTATACCAGGCAGTTGATCATTTCAACCGCCATATGGGCGGAAATCCAGGCCGGGGAAGCAACCAGGCGACCCTGGAGGCCGGATCGATACTCATGGAATGCCGGGACGCTCTGGCTGCTTTGTTTAACATATCTGACAGTTCGCATATCGCCTTCACTATTAATATAACCGAGGCTATCAATATCGCCTTGAAAGGTTTGCTGAGACCGGGAGATCATGTTATAAGCAGCAGTATGGAGCACAATGCCGTGGCCCGGCCGTTGTATGTAATGCAGCAAAACGGAGTGGAATGGACGGCGGTTTCCTGTGCCGGTGATGGAAGCTTGGATTCAGATGAGGTGAGAAAGGCTATTAAGCCTAACACCAGGATGATATGCATGCTTCATGCTTCCAATATAACCGGCACCCTGATGCCCATAGAAGAAGTCGGCAGAATTGCCCGGGAGAACCAGTTGTTATTTGTGGTGGATACAGCTCAAACCGCGGGGGTAATACCTATAGATATAGAAAAACAATATATTGATGTGCTAACCTTCACAGGGCATAAGGGACTGCTGGGCCCTCAGGGCAGCGGCGGGATATATATTAAGCCCAAGTTGGACATTGTCCCCCTGAAGCAGGGAGGAACCGGTTCATTATCTGAGTACCTGGAACATCCTGCTTTTATGCCTGATCTGCTGGAATGCGGGACCCATAATACTCCCGGGATAGCAGGTCTGCTGGCCGGAATAAATTTTATTAATTCTGAAGGTATGGATAGGATTCACCGCCAGGAGCAGCAAATGGGGCAGATGCTTATGAAAGGGCTGGCAGATATCCCGGAGGTAAGAGTATATGGCCCGGCTGATATGAGCCGGAGGACCGCGGTTATATCCTTTAATATAATGGGAATGGATTGCGGGGAAGTGAGTACCCAGCTGGATTATCGATATGGCATAGTCACCCGGTCGGGTCTGCACTGTGCCCCTTTAGCCCATAAAACCATAGGAACTTTTGAAACCGGCTCCTGCCGTTTGAGCCCGGGCTATTTTACTACCCGGGAAGAGATGGAAATGGTAATCAAGGCCGTCGGTGAGATTGCCGGAAGCCGCTAATCAGCTTAAGTAGAGCCTGTTATTGTTCTTTATAGGAGTACAAACTTCAAGAACTGTAAACTGGAGAATAGAAAACAAAAATTGAGTGGGCTTCAGCAAGTCCACTCAATTTTTAAATTATTAATAAACTTATGTTATAAAGACTTATATAACCCTGCGTTATTCCAAAGGAACGCTTGATTTATATTATGCCCTACGCCCCTGCTATTTTACAATCGGACCGGGCATCGGAAGAATCGTTTTCCCGTACTCAGTATTCAGGATGATAGCAGATGCTACATAAATACCGCAAATTCCAGCCAGACCCAAGAAGTTAGCAGCAATGCCAGCATAGTCATGACCAATCGCTTGCAGGTCCTGCAATGCTACTATGGGAACTGCTATATCGAGGGCAAGTACCGCAATACAGAGAACCAGCGGTGATTTGAAATAGGCGGGAGTCCACAGCCAGAGACCGAACCATAAAGCACACCAAGCATAACCGTCTATCCGAGCATCAACTGCCGGCCATCCGTTGGCACCGATCAAATACTTCAGAATCATCTCAATTCCACCAACAAACATAAAGAAAGCTGAGAAGAACAGGAATACGTTACCACCGGTTGTGGCACCTTCCTTAAGTTCTATGATGGCAACTGTGTACTGTACCATAGCACCACCAAGCAACCAGCAACCAAGTAAGGGTATACAGGAATGATCTACCTTACCCCCTAAAATTGCGTAAAAGGTAAAACATGCTATTGCCAGAGCAAGCAACCCTGCAGGGGCGGGATTCGCCCAACCACTTCCATGTCCAGACATTTAAACTCCTCCTTTTCTCGTTCGAACTCTTATCTATCTTTGCTAAAGGGATAATATTGCTTTTGTACACCCCCTCACCATTTATTTTGTATCGAATTCCAACTTTCCGTGATTGGAATCCGAAAGTCTTGATCTGAGTTAAAGAGTTAGAGATATAGTCCAGGACATTAATATGAAATATTAATTGAAAAAACACAAGATGAGCATAATATGTCCGGACTGATGTACTGGTCTGCAAGGCTAGGCTTGTTGTTTGGTAAGAATAAACTGGAATGGATAATCAGAATTTGCTAGAAAAATTCATCCGGCCTTACTGCTGATTTATAAAATTGGGTTTTTGACGTATTAATCATTATTCTATGGGTATAAAAATTATTCAGAAAACCTATTTAAATTTTCAGCTATTAGGGGTCGGTCAAATTCTAAATAGTAGGTCAAATTTGTCGAATTTGCTAAAAGATTTAAAAAATCCTGTCAACAAATAGTCTCCAAGGTGCTTTAATTGTATGAGACCAGGTCATCTTTGTCAAGATGTAGTATTCGGAATGTTTCTGAAATTCATATGTAATGGCCGCCGTTGCAGATGTGGCGGGCTGGAACAGAGCAGCAAAAATGCGAATATTTGCCTCGGGATACAGGGGATTATTTACATGGCATAATATGTATATTGACTGGGTTGTTAAAGGCCAATTATAATACAAATACAGGTGGCGGAGAAAAAATAAAACCAGTAAACTAGAATCTGTACCACTGTTTTTCATGGAATAAAATTACTTTTGTGATATCTATTCGGGTTGGCTTGTTGAGAGCGGTTGACAAATGTTCATTTGGTTTGGTCATGAGTCTTTTAATCAAACTCCGCCGCCTGATTTTTATATGGCTATGGCTTCGGCAGGTTATTACCGCCGGAGTTTTTTATTTGTTTTTCCCGGGGGAAGCAGTTGCGTACACGGGGTATGGATTTCTCCATTGCTTGTATTATAATGATAAGCAGGGTTTTACTCACTAATAGACCCTCATCTTGATGCAAGGGAATTATTTATCCGGAGGTGCGAGCTTGGATAAATATCATAACATCCTAAAAGGTCAGGTTTGCCTGATTACCGGAGGCGGGCGGGGTATAGGCGCTGCTGTGGCCCGGGCGACTGCCCTCCGGGGAGCCCGGGTGGCAATAAATTACCATCACTCCCGGACGGAAGCCGAGGATCTGGCCGCCGAGCTTAGGGGGCAAGGGTGTACTGCTCTGGCCATGCCGGGGGACATCAGCCGCGAGGAGGATGTGCACCGTTTGTTTCAAGGGATCAGAACTGCTTTGGGGACGGTGGACCTGCTGGTAAATAATGCCGGAGTCTCTTTGAGAAATCTGGTGCAGGACACCAGTATGGCAGAATGGGACCGGGTGATAAATGTTAACCTCAAAGGCGCTTTTTTATGCTGTCGGGAAGCCTTGCCTGGTATGATAAGGAAACGCTATGGCCGAATAGTAAATATCGCCTCCATCCAGGGAGTAGCCGGAGCCTCTTTTGAGTCGGTTTATGCGGCCTCCAAAGGAGGGCTGATAGCCTTCACCAAATCACTGGCCGGTGAAGCAGGACCCAGTGGAATAACTGTCAACGCTATTGCGCCGGGTCCGGTAGCCACCGAGATGATCTATTCCCAGCTGAGTGAAGAGGATATGAAAAGTCTGCTGGCTGAAATGCCCCAGGGCAGGATGGTTTTGCCGGAAGAGATTGCTGCTGCCTGTGTATTCTTTCTCTCCCGGGAGGCAGCATCTATCAATGCCCAGGTTTTGTGTATTGACGGAGGATGGAAAACATAAGCGCCCAGGTAAAAAAGTGGAATAAGAGAGGAAACCGGTAGCCCTGATGAGGAGAAATTGGAAATGAAAAAGCATCAACTGGTAATTTTTGATTTGGATGGAACCTTGACCGATTCCGCCCAAGGGATTGTTAACTCGGTGCAGTATGCCCTGGATAAAATGGGTATGGTGGAGAATGACCGTCTGAAACTTCAGGCTTTTATCGGCCCGCCGCTGATCAGTTCTTTCCAGGAATTCTATGGCTTGGGCAGCGGGGATGCCTGGCAGGCGGTGCAATACTACCGGGAATACTTTGTGGTAAACGGTATGTTCGAAAACCAGGTTTACCCGGGCATACCAGTATTACTGGATGAGCTTCATCATTCTGGACGGATATTGGCCGTAGCTACCTCCAAACCGGGGGTTTATGCCCGGCAAATACTGGCACATTTTGATCTGCTGCAGTATTTCAGCCAGGTTGCGGGAAGCAATCTGGACGGCAGCTTGATTGATAAAGGAGAACTTATTGCTCTGGTTATTGAGCAATACCAGCACCTCCCGGTCCAGGAGATAATAATGGTGGGGGACAGAAAATATGATGTGGAAGGCGCTCGGGTGAACGGAATTGAATCGGCTGCAGTAGCCTATGGTTATGGTTCCCGGGAGGAACTGCTGCGGGCGCGGCCGTCTTATATAGCGGAAAGTGTTAAGGAGCTCCAGCAGTTGCTGGGTTAATCAGCTTGCCTGGAGGGTGTTTGAGCCATGCTTCGCCAACAGCGGCCGGGATATTTAAACCTACTCCTTGAAAAGGCCGGAGTTTTCCAAGTGCAACTAAGTACCAGCAAAAGCAGAGGTACACCATAATAGAATAGGGCCGAGATCATATCTTGCCCTTAACCGCAGTGACAAATGCTGTGGTTTAAGGGTAAGATAAGTAAGGATGATGATAACGGGCAGGATACGAAAGGAGCCTGAGCAAAATAAAAATGTTATTTGAACGGATATCCCGCAACGATCCTTGCTGGTGCGGCAGCGGGGTTAAATACAAGAAGTGCCATATGGAACAGGACGAGAAATTGCGAGAATTTAAAAAACAGGGAGTTCTCATCCCAGGGCGTAATTTGATTAAAACCAGGGCGCAGATTGATGGTATTCGCCGGGCGAGTCAACTGAGCAAGAAAATAATGGATCTGGTAAGCGACAAGATACAGGTGGGGATTACTACCGACGATATCAATACCTGGGTACATGATATTACTGTTCAGAATAATGCCATCCCGGCCCCCCTGGGGTATAATGGCTATCCCAAAAGCGTTTGCACCTCACTTAATAATGTTATATGCCATGGCATACCGGATGGGACGGTTTTAAAAGACGGAGATATACTCAACGTTGATATCACCTGTATATTGGAAGGATATTATGGAGATATGAGCCGCATGTTCATGCTGGGAGACCCTTCAGCAGAAGCCAGGAACCTGGTGCGGGTTGCCTATGAATGCATGAACCTGGGGATAGAACAAGTTAAACCCTTTAACCGTACCGGGCATATTGGCTATGTGGTTGAACAGCATGCCAAGCAATACGGCTTCTCCGTGGTGCAGAATTATGGCGGGCACGGAACTGGAAATAAATTTCATGAAGATCCGTTTGTTCAGCACTACGGAAAGCAGCAATCCGGCATGGTTTTGGTGCCCAACATGGTTCTCACCGTTGAACCCATGATCAATGCCGGGGACTACCGCTGTCGGGTATTGGGTGACAACTGGACCGCGGTTACCCAGGACGGATCACTATCAGCCCAGTGGGAACATACCGTATTGGTTACTGAAGATGGGGTTGAAATATTGACTCTGTAAATAGTCCGCAAAAAAAAGAGCCCATCCTGGATGAGGCTCTTTTTTTGGTGCGCCCGGGGACCAATCTTCTTATCAGACCGGCAGCAGATACCGGTAAATCATCCAGTAGTGGCAGAAACTGCCCATCAGGACAAATAGATGAAATATTTCATGGAACCCCAGGTATTTGATATTGAGATTGGGTTTCTTTATAGCGTATATTACTGCCCCGGTAGTATAGCTTACTCCGCCCAGGGCCAGCCAGAATATGCCTGAAAAAGATACCCGCAGGTAAAGGGGGTAAAGGGCTATCATAACCATCCACCCCATAAGAGTATACAAAAGGGTAGAAAACCAGCGGGGAGCGTTAAAAAACCAGATTTTAAGGCATATGCCGGCAATAGCAATGCTCCACACCGCAATTAACAAGCCCCATCCCCACCAGCCGGGCAAAGCTATTATGCATATAGGAGTGTAGGAACCGGCTATTAGTATATAGATCATCATATGATCCATACGCCTGAGGTTCAAAGTGCACTTTTCGGACAGGTTTAGCAGGTGATAACTGCTGCTGGCGGCATAGAGCAAAAAAAGGCTGATGCCAAAAACATAGAGAGAAACATAGAAAGCCAGGCCTTTGCCAGGGGGAGCCTGGTGAATCAGCAGGTACAAAGCCGGAATGGCCAGAAATGCCCCCAGAAGATGAGTTAAACCGTTTACCGCCTCCCCGGGCCGGATGAAGCGGCTGATATCGCCTTTACGTCGGCCTGGCCGGCCAGCTACAGCCTGGCCGACCGGATTGGTTTTGCAATCAGGTGAATACATAAATAAACCTCCATGTAACAAAATGTAGTATTTAATACTATGTAATAAGATATCTATATATTAATACATCTTGTGCAAATAGGCAATAAATAATAACATGTATATAATATTATTTGGAGATGGAGGAATATTTATGCTCCCATCGGAGAATATAAGCAGACTTATCCGGGAAATCTCATCTGCTGCCCAGCTGCGAACGGAAGATATTCCTGATATTGAACTCTATATGGATCAGGTCACTACCTTCATGGATAACAAGCTGAGCGGGTATAAACGCAACGAAGAGGATAAGGTGTTGACCAAAGCCATGATAAATAACTACGCCAAAGCCGGGTTATTAATTCCCCCCCGAAACAAGAAATATTCCCGGGACAATATGATCCTGCTGCTCTTGATCTATCATCTCAAACAGATGCTTTCCATCAATGACATTGGACAGCTGTTTTCCCACCTATTTCTGGGATTAAAGGATGATGGAGCTTATGTGCAGAAAATGTATGAAACCTTTTTGGAAACTGAGCAGGATCGATACGCCAAACTGGAGGCAGCAGTTTTTCAGGAACTGGAATCCATACCGGAGATAACAGGGACCGAGCCGGAGGAAGTCGAGCAACAGCAGTGGTTCTTACTGGCCATGCTTTTACTCAGCCGGGCGGAAAACGAAAAAAGATTAGCTGAAAAGATCATTGACAAATATTTTTAATTAATGGAACACAGGAGGAGATAGGCATTAATAGAATACTGGACACCATAGCACGAACAAGCGGCATTGACATCAAAAAAGTAGAGAGTACTGTAACCCTGTTGGATGACGGCAATACCATACCTTTTATCGCCCGGTACCGAAAGGAAATGACCGGGGGACTGGACGAAGTACAGATAAGGCAGATAGAAGAACTGCTGAGTTCCAACCGCAGCCTGGAGGAACGCAAACAAAATGTGATACGTCTCATCGACGAACAGGGCAAAATGACACCAGAATTGCAGGAAAAGATCTGGCAAGCTGCCGGAATTACCGCTGTTGACGACATATACCGGCCTTTTCGGCCCAAGAAGAAAAGCAGGGGGGCGGCAGCCAGAGAAAAGGGTTTGGAGCCCCTGGCTGAATATATCCTTTCTTTTCCTGCCCAGGGATCACTGGAAGAAAAAGCCTTTGAATTTATTAGTGAAGCAGTTCCAACAGCAGAGGAGGCCCTCAAAGGAGCCCGGGATATAATCGCCGAGAGTATAGCCGATGAACCCCTGGTACGAGGATGGATAAGGGATTATACCCGCCGTCAGGGGGTGGTAAGTTCCGCTGCCCGTGATGCTGAAGTTCAATCCGTATATACCATGTACTATAATTATAAGGAAGAAGTTAAAAAAATTCCGGCTCACAGGATCCTGGCCATAAACCGGGGTGAAAGAGAGGAAATATTAAAAGTTAAGATAGACGTAGACGAAAGCCCAATAATAAAATTTCTGGAGGACAAATTGGTCCGGCCGGCATCGATAACTTCACAGCCGGCCGCAGAAGCGATACTGGATTCCTACAAGCGCTTGATCCAGCCGGCGGTACAAAGAGACATTCGGGCTGAACTCACCGAAAAGGCTGAAAAACAGGCCATAAACATCTTTTCCCAGAACCTCCGCAAATTATTGCTGCAGCCTCCGGTCAAGGGAAATAGAGTACTGGGAGTAGACCCGGCCTTTCGTACCGGATGCAAGCTGGGAGTGGTTGACGAGACCGGTAAGCTGCTGGAGACGGGAGTAATATACCCCACTCCTCCCCGCCAGCAGATAGCTGAGGCCAGAGAGACACTCCGCCGTATGGTGGACCGGCATGATATAAGCCTAATCGCCATAGGCAATGGTACTGCCTCCCGGGAGACAGAAAAATTTATAGCTGATTTTATCCGGGAGAATCAAAATTATCAGCTGGCTTACATAATAGTGAATGAAGCCGGGGCCAGCGTATATTCAGCCTCCACCTTGGCCGCCCGGGAATTTCCTGAACTTGATGTGTCCCAGAGGAGTGCAGTATCCATTGCGCGTCGGCTGCAGGACCCGCTGGCAGAACTGGTCAAGATAGAACCAAGGGCTATCGGGGTAGGACAGTATCAGCACGATATTAACGGTAAAATACTGGAAGAGAAACTGGCAGCGGTAGTAGAAACCGTAGTAAATTACGTGGGGGTGGATCTGAATACCGCCTCGGCATCACTGTTAAGCTATGTGGCAGGAATTAATATGCCAGTGGCCGAAAACATAGTTAAATACCGGGAAAGCAACGGAATGTTCAGGCGTCGGCACGATCTGGTCAAGGTCCCCCGCCTGGGTCCGAAAACCTTTGAGCAATGTGCCGGATTCTTGCGTTTGCCCGGAGGAGAGCATCCCCTGGATGCGACTGCAATTCACCCTGAATCGTATGCCCTGACGGAAAAAATATTAAGGATGCTGGAAGCCGATTGGAGCCACATAGGCAGCAGGGAGCTTAAAGAACAACTGGCCAAACTTCCGCTGCAGAGTACCGCCGAGACTCTGGAGGCCGGTGTTATGACCCTGAAAGACATTATCGATGATCTGGGCAAGCCGGGGCGAGATCCCCGTGAGGAACTTCCCGCTCCGGTTTTCAGAGAAGACATATTAAATCTGGATGATCTGCAGGAAGGGATGGAACTGCAGGGTACAGTAATAAATGTAGTTGATTTTGGAGCCTTCGTTGATATAGGACTCAAACAAAGTGGAATGATACATATATCCCAGCTGGCTGATAATTATGTAAAACACCCTATGGATATTGTAAATGTAGGGGACCGGGTAAGCGTAAGGGTGATATCGATAGAAAAAGAGAGGGGCCGAGTAGCGCTGTCCATGCGTCAGAACAGCTGATTTCAGAATGATATAGCCTTCCGAAAGGATTTGTGCCCGGATTGTTCAGGTATGGTTTAGGCAGATACGACCATATGAGTCCTATTAACTGTTGACCGGGAATAACCGATAGAATGAATATATGCTATACCAGATGTTTTATCTGAAAAATACCTGATCTTTAGGAGTGATGGCCTTGAAGCCCAGACCTAGTAAAAATGATTATTACTTAAATATTGCCCTGGACGTAGCTTCGCGCGGCACCTGTTTGCGAAGAAACTACGGAGCAGTTATTATTAAAAATGACGCTATTGTTTCCACCGGTTATACCGGAGCGCCCCGGGGCCTTCCCAACTGCTGCGACCTAGGCTTCTGTGATCGGGAACAAAAAGGCGTGCCCAGCGGAGAACGTTATGAGTTATGCCGCAGTGTCCACGCAGAGATGAACGCCATTATCAATGCCGGCAGAGGGAAAACCCTGGGAGGTATCCTATACCTGGCTGGTTATGATGTGCCCAGCGGCAAACCGATAGATGCTGAGCCATGTTTTTTATGCAAAAGAATAATACTGAACGCCGGTATATACAAAGTCATATGCCGCAATGCAAATGGCAGTTCCTGGGGCATCATCCCCGAGGGACATCCCACTTACGACACCTAGCATACACCAAACAAGGGGACGGTTCTTTTGTTTGCTTGTATGCCAGCAAACAAAAGAACCGTCCCCTTGTTTTTTCTTGATTTTTATTCGCTGCAGCTATTATAGACTGCATTGACTTCCCTTACGGCGCTGGATGTGGATATGAACGCGGGCATATGGACCAGATCGATGGTCAACTGGTTGTTGGGACTGCGTTTTACGTTGGCTATAAAATCCAGACCGGGTTTGTTCATTTTGTTGCTTTCCAGCTTTATATGCCATCGTCCCGAATCCTTGTCTGGTACCTGCCAGACGCTGATAGTGTAATGGTGGATGCGGGCGAATTCGTTCACCCGGGAACGCATAGTGGATTTCATACATTCAAACCGTTTTTTGTTCACATTCTTGTAATGCAAAGTTCTGCTCATGTATCAGTCCTCCGTGAACACGTTATGATCTATAATATGCATATAATCCTAAAAAGGTGAGAGCCCCGGGGGGGAGGTTCCCCGAATTCTAAAAAATGAAGGAGGTGCTTTATGATACGGGTTAGAAAGGCCCAAAGGGAGGATGCTGCTGCTATCGCCAGAGTAAATGTGGATACCTGGAGATCAGCTTTCTGCGGGATAATATCTGATGATTTCTTGAATGCTCTATCTTATGAGGACCGGGAAAAACATTTCCGGGATTATATTGATCAAACGGAGGAGCTTTCGTTTGCCTGCGTAGCGGAAGATGAGCAGGGAGAAGTGCTGGGTTTTGTTATAGGAGGCCGGGAAAGAATGGGAATCATACCTTATGCCGGGGAAATATATGCTTTATATGTTTTACAATCATGGCAGAATAAGGGGATAGGCAGAATGCTGGTCAAGGCTGCCGCCGGTCAGCTTTTTCAATCCGGAATATCTTCTCTGATGCTCTGGACCCTGGAGTCTGGCTCTGCCTGTGGTTTTTATGAGATGCTGGGTGGAAAACAGGTAACCACCAGGGTTTTTGCCATTGCTGAAGAAGAATTGCTATTTGCCGCTTATGGCTGGGACAACATAGAACTATTGTTTTAAGCCTATCCTGGATAATTAAACCACTATCCCTGCCCGGCTGGCAGCCGGGTTAACTCAGATATCCATTGAGTTCCAGGGTGTCCCAGACTTTTCTCGCTGTATAAAGGTTTACCCGGGTAAGCATCTGGGAAAGATCCCAGGTTGTACGCCGTAAATACGGCCAATGACGGTGTAATAAAACCGAATAACCTGCCTGATGAGATCAGCGGATTGATCGGAGCCCTTCGGCCGGAGTCAGATTATGATATGGACCTGGCCTCAGCGGAGAACAATCTTTCCATTAAGAAAATGGTAATAATAGCCATCATTCAAGCTTTTCTGCAAACTGCTTACAATTACAATGTATCTGAAGCTGCCGGCAGGTTGGGGATGAGCAGATCAACCCTATATCGTAAAATCAAGGAATACAACCTGTATGAGCAGATCAGATCCAGACTAAGCGAGGATTAAAGCCTGGGTAGTGCTTTTGCCTATATGCGCCGGGAAGGGATATAGTCATCCACATTTTTCCCGGCGGCTGCAATTCCGGCGATACGCCCAAAGGTAATACAGCGCCCATGACCTATACCGGGGCAGATAGTGGGATAGTCATTGGCAAAAAAACCACCCGCCGTAGAGCCTGCTACATAGAGATTTGCAATCGGTTCGTCATCCTCATCCAGCACCTGGCATTCGGTATTGGTGCGCAGGCCGCCAGACGCAGTAAGTATGGTGGCCAGGAGTTTACCGGCAAAAAAGGGAGGTTTTACAATGGGAGTAAGCAGCTCCGGTCTTTTGCCAAAGTCTTCGTCATCCTTTTGCTCCACCATCTGGTTGTAACGGGCTACCGTAGCAAGAAAACTATCCACTGGCACCCTCATTTTTTTAGCCAGTTCTTCCAGGGTATTGGCGGTGACCACCTTGCCGGTCTTGATGTGCTCCTCCAACAAGACCTGTTCAGCATCCATATCCCATTCCTGTCCCATCAATCGCTCAGTTTGATCCCAGAACAATCCGCCGCCGATACTGCTGATAATAGTTCGCTGAACATCGGCCAGGCCATTGGCATCGTATACGGTCCAGGCAATTCCGCCGGGTTCCAGCAGTTTGCCGCAGCTTTTTGACTGGGTGTTGACATCTTCGTTTTTAAAACGTTTTCCCCGGGAATTAACATGGAGAAAGAAATAACTCATAGCCCCGGCTTCCAGGTGGATAACCGTAGAATGGGGCTCCACTTTTTGCATGGCCGCTCCTACCCACATGGCTATTTTATGACCTTCACCGGCGTTGGTCTCCTGGGGGAAATATACTTGAGCATCGGCTTCCAGGGCGAAGGAATTATAACGCTCCAGCATCTCCATATCCGAGGCATAGTCTCCGGTGGCTATGATAACTCCCCGTCTGACATTAAATTGGGTATAGCTGCCGGGTTGGCCGGCAATAACTGCCGTGACCGGGCCGTGATCTTCCCTGATCAAGCGAACTGCCGGCATATTGTAGTGCATTTCTACTCCGCTGGTTCTGAGGTTCTGGTCTAAAATAATGCTCAAGCCATAATTCCAGGAAATATCAGGCTGGCCCGGAACATAGAACATGTGGGTAACGGGATACTCGGTATAATCCGGCCCTTTGTAATAGCCGTCCCAAATTCCAGTCTGCATCCCCCCGGCTTCGGCAATATCTACCAGCCAGTCCATGCAAGCGCCGCTCTTCCTGGCAAAGTGCCAGAGCAGAACCTCGTCCGCTTTGCTCTGCGACCACCTTATCCAATCCCGTATAACCTGCCGATAGTCAACTTCAATCCCCATCTTCTGCTGAACCCTGCTGCCAAAAGCTGCATTGTGAAATCCGCGGGCGGAAAAAGTCCAGTTTTTTTCAACTAATATGGGATTTGCTCCTGCTTCCCGGGCCGATAGCGCGGCCACCATTCCGGCCAATCCAGCCCCGACTATTACTACATCTGCGTCTCTAGTTTGTTTGATTTCCTCCGCTGGTATAGGTAATGGCCGCTTTTCCCAACTCCATTTGGTAATTGGAGTCCTGTTCATAAAATCATCCCCTATTACTAGTAGCTGTTATAATTTCCTCTCTCAATGATACTGGAAATATTCTTCTAAGGTGGTAATAAAAAAATAGAATTCAAAAGAATCGGTCCAGATCATACCCGATTAAACATTCCCTCATTAATTCGCATATTGTCTCCATATTTCCTGGTATTACTCTGGAAAACTACAGTTATTCAGAGTATCCCAGGCTCTGATAGCCGTATACAGATGCAGTCTGGTTTCAAATAGGGAGAAGTCTACATTTAATAGTTTTTGTACTTTAAACATCCGATAATAAACGGTATTAACATGAACATACATCTGGTTAGCGGTAGTAGTCCAGCTGCAGGAATTATCCAGAAGTATTCTGAGGGTATCCAGCAGATCAGTGCCATATTTCTGATCGTGTTCGATGATCCTGCCCAGAACCTGATAGCAGTAATTTCTTACCGTTTCGGGTTCGTGGGAGAAAATAATGGAGAATACACCCAGCTGGGAAAAATACTGGATAAAGCCCTTTTGACCCATCAAACGAGGAAGGGCTACGGCAATACAGGCCTCCTGGTAGCTCTGCAGCAAGCCTGAAGGCCGGTAAATTCTCCCCAATCCCTGTGAATAAATTATATTGAACTTCTTTTCTATAGCCTCTTTGCTTGATGCCAGGTTCTCTCGTCCCGGCCAGTCAGGATCGATATCCATGGGACTTTCTTTGGGATTGCCCCGGAAAATGGTTATGATGCGTCCGGGGACCATTATCGAACTTACATATTCTGACTGTTCCAGATTCATGGTTTCATATATATATGATCGAAGTATCTTCCAGTCCAGCTGGGAAGAACCTTCCTCTATATCCCAAAGGGAAACGAAATAATAGTTGTTGATATCCATTTTCTGTTCATACATTTTAAGCTTGTCCGGGATACTCACATCGGCTGACAGGAAGAAGTTTTCATACAAGCTCTGGGCAAAATCCTCCTTGTTTTTGATCATTTCATTGTACATGAAAAAATGATACTTTAAAGCCAGCCTGCTATCCTTCAGTATGCTCAGAGCCCGGTTAATGTCCTGTTCAGCAATATTATCGATTATCACGTAGGCACTGCAGCTGGAATTGTGTTGGATCTGAAAGTACAGACAATCGTTGGATAATTCATAATCAGAACGGGGGTTGATACCTGCCGGGATATTTATAAACAACTCATCTGCTTGATGAACCTTATCCCTTTGGTCGGGATATAATATCCGACCTGCCGCATCAGTGATTTTTGCCGGCTTACCTATTTTTTTTTCCAGATATATGCCCACAAAAGGTAATCCAGCATCAAGCATGCCTTCAAGTAAATAATGTGAAGTTTTAAAGTCTGTTGACATAAAATACACCACCATTTAGGTTCGACAACAAATAAGGAAGAAACTAGTTTGAACCTGCCGCCTGTTCTGTTAAAAAGAACCTCACCTTAAGCGGGGGACATATTCTAGTTTTATTATAGCTTGCATATAGACTGGAATGCCAGTTTGATATAGCTGTGATTATATTGTGTTATTTCTGCCAGGGTTATTACCCTGTATTTTCAGGCTGCATTTCCTTATGGAAAGGGGAGAATCGAAAGCCGCGATCTCCCCTTATAGTTCAGATTTCAGTTACTTCAGTTAACAGACGCTTAAACATCTATTGACGGAACGATGTCAGCCGATTTTCCGGCTGCAATAATTCCCGCCAAGCGGCCGAAAGTTATACAGCGTCCATGTCCGATGCCAGGACAAATAGTGGGATAATCGTTGGCAAAGAAATCGCCGGCAGCCGATCCTGCTACATACAAGTTTTCAATCGGCTGGTCATTTTCGTCCAGAACATTCAGATTGGTGTTGGTTCTCAGTCCGCCTACCATGGTCAGAACGGTGCTCAAGAGTTTCCCGGCGTAGAACGGGGCTTTAACTATGGGGGTCAATAATTCGGATCGTTTGCCGTATTCCTTGTCGTTTTGAGACGCGACCATTTCATTGTAACGCTGGACTGTTTCAGCCAGAGCATCGGCGGGAACTCCCATTTTTGCTGCCAGGCCCTCCAGGGTATCGGCAGTAACTACCTTGCCGTTGCTCAGGTGCAGATCCAGAACCTGCTGCTCAGCTTCCAGGTCAAATTCAGTTCCTATGCGCTGGAAGGTCTGACCATAGAATAGGCCGCCGCCGATGCCGGCATCGATTTGCTTTTTGACCTGCTGAAGGCCATCAGCATCATATACCGTCCAGGCGATACCGTCCGGCTCGTAGTGCTTGCTGCAGCTCTTGGACTGGGTATTAACGTCCTCATTTTTAAAACGCTGGCCCAAGGCATTAACATGCAGGAAAGCATAGCTTTGGGCTCCGGATTCCAGGTGAATAACAGCGGCATGAGGTTCCACTTTCTGCATAGCTCCGCCGACCCACATGGCCATTTTGTGAGCATCACCGGTATTACACTTGTTGGGGAAGTATATCTGGGAATCAGCCTGGAGAGCAAAAGGATCGTATCTCTCTACCATTTCTTTATCGGATGCATAGTCTCCGGTAGCGATTATGACTCCCTTGCTGGCATTATACTGGGTATAATTACCGGCCTCTCCGGCGATTATGCCGGTAACTGGCCCATTACCATCTCTGACCAGCTGTACGGCCGGAGTTTTATAATGTATATCAATCCCCTTTTCTTTGATGATTTCTTCCAGGATGGGAAGCAGAACTCCGTTGCCGGCTCCCTCAATATTTCCGTCCTGGTAAATGAAGTTGGTTCCGTCCTGATAAAAGAAATGAGTAACAGGATATTCGGTATAATCGGGTCCTTTAAAATAGCCATCCCACATGGCAACTTTCAAGCCGCGGGGCTCAACCTGGTCCATAACCCAGTCGAAACAGGCTCCGCTTTTCTCCGCAAAGAGCCAGAGCAAATCTTCTTTACATCTGCCCTGAGCCCAGTAAACCCATCTTCTAATTACATGCCGGTAATCTACATTGATGCCCATCTCTTGCTGAAGCTTGCTGCCAAAAGCGGTTATATGACCTCCGCGGGCTGCCCAGGTATCATTTTTATCAATCAAAATGGCCTTGGCTCCTGCTTCATGAGCAGACAATACAGCGCAGGTACCAGCCAGTCCGGCACCTACTACCAACACTTCAGTATCAACGGTCTTTTTAATCTCAGAGGCGGGTATCGGGTCAGGCTTGGTTTCCCAGCTCCACTTACCGGTAGAGCTGCCAGCCTGTCCATCTGAAGGTGTTTCTTTGGGGCTGCAGCCAGTCAGCAAACCAGCGCCGGCTAGACCTACAGCACCAATGGCCGTACCCTGAATGAATGTTCTTCTGGAGATGCCTTTTTTGCCGTTTTCTTCTAAACTCATAATCCTTCTCCTCTCTAATTGGATTCCCTGTTAACAACACGACAAACTAAAGAACTATTAAGTTTAGTTTAATGGTATCATGCAGAATTCGCATATTCGATTGGGCGCGGATACTAAAATCGAGACTAAAACTTGGGGTAGGCTCTAAAACAACTTAGCGGATAGTTGAATTATAATGGAGATGAAATTCGCAGGCGTTTTCTTGAAAAGGTGCTTCTGCCAACTTCTACACTTGATTATAAACATATGCTGCTAATTTGTATAGAGGTCATACAGGTATGAAGCGGAGGATATGGAAATGATGTGCAAAGGTTGTCCGTTGATGGAGCGGATTGGAGATAAGCGATGGCATCTGAACAGGTTGGCCGAGGAAAGAGGTACAGTCTTTACTGAAGGAGACATACTGCAATTGAGCCAGGAGCTGGATCATCTGATTGCAGCCTGCCTGAAATGCCAGAAGGATTCTAAGCAGAGAAATGACTGCGTTAAAGCAGCAAACCTATTAAACGGAAAATAATGAAGTAAAAGGCAAAAAGGGATGGAAAGCTATTTTTAGTAAAAAAGTTACACTTGCTGCTGGGGGAATAGCTGTTATTATTGGAGTGGGAACCGGAGCATTTCTGGGTCTAAGCTGGGGTTAAAACAGCAGGAGTTCAGGACGAAACTGTATACATGATGAATACGATTGGATGCTAGTACAATTAAGATATCTTAAGAATTGTTGGTTCATCCAAAGAAAAAAAATCAGAGATAATTGTACAATATAGGTACGATCTTATTATTTCAGACGGAGGAGTCGGCATGAGCAGGATCTTTCATTATACCTTTAAGACTTTTTCCTCCATGAAAACCGGATTGGTCTTGCTGGCATTGCTGGCTTTATTCTCAGCTGTGGGGAGCAGTATTCTGCCGGACAGATTTTATCATCATTTGCTGTTCAATATCCTGATAATCTTGCTGTTTTTCAACCTGGGTTTATGTACCATCAATCGCTGCCTTAAGTTGAGAAAACTGCTGGGGGCCGGGAAGGACCTTTTGAGCAAGGTGCGGCAATGGGGATGGTTGATATTGCACAGCGGATTGATGCTGATCCTGATCGGGGGTATGATTAACAGCTGGGCCGGACAGAGCGGTACGGTGAGGCTGGCCGAAGGAGAAAAAGCTGTTATTGCTGAGGAAAGAAATGGGGAAGCGGTGACTTTGCTGCTGGAAGCCTTTGAAATTGAGCTGTATGACAATAATATGCCCTCCCAGTATTTGTCCCGGGTAAGTGTATTTAAGGGGGATCAGCTGGAGCAGCAGGAAACCATTAGGGTAAACTATCCGCTGCGCTATGACGGAATCAAAATATATCAGCAAAGTTATGGCAGCATGGTGGGGGTGACGCTGGAAGCTGAGGGAAAGGTGATGAATACTGCTGCCGTAGAAGGGCAGCTGCTGAACATTCCAGGCAGCAGGTGGGGGGTTAAAGTTTTCAAATATGTCCCCGATTTCGACCCGTCCTATGGGATGGAAAGCAAGAGTCTTCAGCCCAATAACCCTAAGATTATCTATTCCATCTACCAGGAAGAGCAGCTTCTGGGAGTGGGGGCGGCTCCTTTTGGAGAAAGGATCGAAATTGACTCCAATGCTGCCCTTGAATTCAACGGTCTCAAATCATATTCGGTGTTCAAAGTTAAAGAAGATCCGGGCTTGCCTTATGCTGGAGCAGGAGGGATCTTGTTCATGTTAGGGGTAGTTTTGGCGGAGCTGGGTATTTTTAGGCGGACCGGAGACAGCTCGGACAGGAAAACCCGGGAGGAATAGATATGGCAGAAATAATAAAAACCAGTACCGGACTGGCCTTGCTGCTTTTCTTGATTAGTAGTTGCCTGTATGGCCTGGGATATTCGAGCAGGCGTGAAAAGCTGCTCCAGGCGGCCGTTATTGCCGCCATAGCCGGAGCACTGGCCAACCTGGCTGCCCTGACAGCACGAACCATTATGACCGGCCGGCTGCCTTTAACTGACGGTTATGAATTTTTGCTTTGCTTCACTTTTGTGAGTGTACTGCTGTATTTACTTTATGAAAAGACGAGTCGGACTCGCAGCGGGGGAGCCGGTCTGATGGTTATCACCGCTCTGTTGCTGGGAACGGTATTTTTACTCATGCCCCAGCAGCATGGCAGCTTTACTCCACTGATGCCGGCCCTGAAGAGTCCCTGGCTGACCAGCCACGTATTGACTGCTGTATTTGCCTACAGCGCCTTTGCCCTGGCGGCAGCCCTGGCTCTGGTGCAGCTGCTGAAAAAGGATAACAGTCATGATATAAATGTATACAGAGCAGTAGGAGGCGGGTTCGTGATGCTGTCCATCTCCATAGTGTTGGGAGGAGTATGGGCAGAACAAGCCTGGGGAACTTACTGGAGCTGGGACCCCAAAGAGACCTGGGCATTGGTAACCTGGATAATCTATGCCATATACCTGCATATATATCGCAGCAAAGGCTGGAAAGGCAGCAATGCCAACCTTGTGGTAATAGCGGGATTCATACTGGTGCTCTTCACCTTCTTTGGAGTAAACTATCTCCTGGCAGGGCTGCACAGCTATGGCTAAGAAAACATGGGGAAAGGCTCCCGGTACCAGATGCGATGATATCCATGGCCTTAATGGCCACAGTATATTTTGTTTGAGATCTGCAGCGGCGAGAACAACCGGCAACCAGAGGATTCAGACTCTGAGCAGTCCGGTCTTAGGAAGAGGAGGATGAAAAGATGTTTGGATTAATTGGCAACTTTGGTCCCTGGGAAATGATATTTATACTGGCTATCATACTGATTATTGTCGGACCGGGGAAATTACCCAAGGTGGGTGAGTCCATGGGCAAAGCCCTGAATAATTTCCGCAAAGCCCGGGAAGATGACGATTACCTGGAAGAATTAGCGGACAAGAAATAGCCTCCAGACCTGGAGTGAAATTACCAGAGCAGATCAAGAGCCCCTGCTGAACCATTAGCGGGGGCTCTTGGATATCGGGGAGAAGGCAACAAATCCTCCTTGGTCTTATAGAACAGGACAATTGGCGGCAGCAAGCCCCCCCCCTGCGTTCATCTTATCTATTCACATAATCCCGGCTGTGATAATATTATTACGAGGCGAAAAGATGACTCCCCCTCTTAAACGATCGGTTCTGTTAGCAAAGCCGGTGGTGGATGTTAATCTCCAGCTCGTTGCGGTGGAGGGTTGACCCTGCCCGTAGTTGTTTATTTTTAAGGAATTATGAAGCATCAAATTCCAAGTGGAAGGATCATGGGGATGAATAATCAGCGTTTGCCTGTATTGCTGGCGGCAATAGGGGTTATCGACAGTCTTTATATCAGTTTCTCCAAATACGGCTGTGAAGCGTGTGACACAGTTCATAACACCTTTTGGGGTCAGCCCTTCGGGGTGCCCATTGCCTATGCCGGAATACTGGGTTACCTGCTGATTCTTCTGTGCCTGGTCAGGGGAAAAAGAAATTACGCTCTGTTGCTGGCTGCTGGGGGTGCCCTAGTGTCAATGAATATGGTCCTGATACAGATATTTGTGCTTAAACAGTATTGTGTCTTCTGCTGTATCTCGGCCGTTATTATGGTCGGGTTATGGCTCCTGCTGGGTTATCAGCAAAGAGAATCCAGGCCGGTAAGGTGTATGCTCCTGATCTCGCTGCTGGCAGTCGGGGCGTTCCTGCTACTGCTGAACTTCAGTGATGGGGCTAATCAAGCGAACAGCAGAATCGAAGAGTCATCCAGTATTGCAGTGTCCCAGCCCGGGCAAGATACTCCTTCAAGTTCTGAAAGTTTCATCCAGGATTCTGATACCCAGTCTGAAGCAGGGATGGAACCGCGGGGCAGCTCGGAAGAAATTAGCGATACTGAAAACCTTGAAACCCTTCCTGACAAGAACACCAGGGAAGAAAGAAGTCAGACTGTTGATGAACATCAGGCAGATGAGCAGGTCGGGAACGATGCCGCGGATGCAGGAGATGCAGTAATTTTGACTACCTTCTATCGGGCCGATGGAAGCCCGGTGCAGATTGATCTTAGCCGGGAATATGTTCTGTTTATTGCCAGCCATTGCGAAGTGTGCAATCGGGCCCTGGCCCAGGTTGACCAGATGCCGGTCAATGAACGTCCTATTCTTATCGATATATGGATCCCGGGTCAGTCCAACCTGGAAATGGAAAAAGCCCGAATAGCGGAAAAACTTCAACCTTATTCCATCGATCCGGACGGGGTTTTGTATGATTTGGACCGGGTCAATCCTCAAGAAAAGGTTCCCCGATATATCAACCGCTGAACAGCTGACAAGACCTGCATGGTTTACCTTATCAGCAGGGAAGGGAGGAAGGTAGCCAGGGCCGGGAAGGCTATCAGTACTGCCAGACACAATATGATAGCGATTAAAAAGGGCCAGACACCTTTGAATATTAATTCTACCGGAATTTCCGGTGCTACTCCTTTAATAACATACACATTCATTCCCACCGGCGGTGTAATAACACCCATGGCAACTACCATAACCATAATTACTCCGAACCAGATGGGATCGTACCCCAGGGTATTCACCACCACTGGGAAAAAGATAGGAATGGTAAGCAGGATAAGTGCCAGGGCATCAATAAAGCAGCCCAGCACCAGGTAGATCAGCAGAATTATGGCCAGTACCAGCACGGGAGGAAAGGCCAGGGAGCCTGCCCACGAAGCCAGTTCAAAGGGAACCCGGCTGATAGCCATAAAGCGACCGAACATCATGGCGCCTGCAATCATGAGCATGATCATGGCAGTGGTGCGAGTAGTATCAAAGAGAGATTGTTTGAAGCCCTCCCAGTTCAGGTGCCTGCCGGCCAAAGCTGCTGCCAATACTCCTGCGGCTCCAATTGCTCCGGCTTCAGTGGGTGTAAACCAGCCGGCAAAGAGACCACCCATGGACAGGGCAAACACAAACAGTACTTCAGCCAGACCTCCCCGCAGGCTTTTCAGCCGCTCCTTCCAATCTGCCCTGGGGCCCGGGGGACCCAAGTCAGTCCGGCGTCGGGTTAATATCCAGATAGTTATAATATAGAACACCATCAACAGGAGGCCGGGAATGATACCGGCCATAAAGAGCCGTCCTATCGATTGTTCCGTAGCCATACCGTAAACGATAAAAATAACACTGGGTGGAATCAAGACTCCCAGTACTCCCCCGGCAGCAATACTGGCGGTAGCCAGAGACATATCATAATGGTATTTCTTCATTTCCGGCAGGGCAATGGCCCCCATGGTGGCCGAGGTAGCGGTGTTGGAACCACAGATGGCTCCAAAGACCCCACAGGCCAGCTGAGTTGCAATAGCCAGGCCTCCCGGCCAGTGCCCGATCATCTTATGAGCAAAGACATACAAGCGGGTGCCAATACCGGAATAGTAAGCCAGAAAGCCCATCCAGATAAACATTACGATAACACTCAAGGAATAGGATGAGAAAGTATTGTAAATCTCCTTGGCTACCATGCTAAACCCTGATGAAAAAGAGGTCAGAAGACTGAATCCTACAAATCCCACCAGGGCCATGGCATAGGCAATAGGCATTCTGAGTACCAACAAAAGCATAAAAGCAGCCAGACCTAAAAGTCCCGCAAGCAGTGAATTCATCTAAAAACCCTCTTCAATGGCAGGGTTTACCGGAGCGTCCATACTGGGCTTAAAACCAGCTGGCCGCAAGCCATCAGGAAGACCGGCGGCAAAAGCCATCTGCAATGATTGGGTTAATTGTAGTGTCAATACCAGGCTTAAAGCCATAAGACCGAAGGCTATCAGGAAGACTACCGGCCACAGGGGAAACTGGGTGGTAGGTGATACGGTATTGCTTTCCAGCATGGTACGGGCATATTTGGCCACGTACCATGCTGACATACTCCAGAACGATAAGGCAATTATATTGGTAAGAATCTGGGCTGTTGTCTGCAGTTTCCGGGAAAAACGTTCCAGCAGAAAGTCCACCGCGATATGGCCTTTTTGATAAGCGCAGTGGGCCAGAGCGAGGCCAATCCCTACTGCCGTAAGCATGTTTACATATTCGTAGGTCCCCAGTATAGGACGATGCAAAAACACCCGCAGCAGGACATTACTGACCACCAGCAGCATCACCGCTGTAATACATAAACCAGCCAAATAATCCATTTGCTGGCTTATTTCTTTTACCAGCCGGGCTGCCTTGTTCATCTAACTGCACCTCCAGATTTATTTAAATTCGGCGTTGTATTTATCAGCCAGTTGTTTTACGGTATCCAGTATTTCCTGTCCCGGCTTGCCGTCTGCGTTCATCCGGGCCACAAAATCATCCTGGATAGGCTGAACCAGGCTGATCCATTTATCAGCTTCTTCCGGGGTGAGAGTGATTACTTCCATCCCCTGTTCATCCACCGCATATTTTAATGCATCTTCATTTTGCTTATCCCAAAGGGAGATGGCAACTTTTTCAAAATATTCTTCGTTAATGGCTTCTATAGCCTGTTGAACATCAGGTTCCAATGAATTCCATTTATCAAGATTCATGGTGACAAAAAACAAGGTGTTATACAGGAAGGGGGTCTGGGTAATGTAACTGGTGACCTCGGCCTGCTTCCATCCCTTTAATACTTCAATGGGGCCCAGATTACCCTTAACCACACCTTTAGTCAAAGCCTCATAGGCATCTGACTGGGGCATAGCGGCCGGTACGGCTCCCAGGGCCTGCAGGGTAGTAGCGCTCAATCCGGTAGCTCTAATCTCCATGCCCTTAATATCATCCAGGCTGCGAACCGCAGACTTGGTGTAGAGGTCGCCAGGACCGGTAGTCAGTACCATCATGAGCTTGGTGTCCTGGATTTCCTGGGGATTCAGTTCCTGAATACCTTCCCAGGCTACCTTGCTGGCTACTTTGGAATTATTATAAGTTATTCCCGGGAGTTCAAAGACTTCCAAAACCGGGAAGCGTCCTCGAGTATATGAAAAACAGGAAAGACCCAGATCAGCGCTGCCGTCTACTACTCCGGCATATATGGAATCAGCATTCAGCAGAGTCTGATTGGGATAACTTACTATCTTGACCTGACCGGCGGTGGCCTCTTCAATAGCTGCTATCCAGGGCTGAATCAGTTCAGTTTCAGCGGGATGAGTACTGGGGAAAAAATGGGCCAGTCTAAGTTCAATAACCGGGGCCTGCTTCTGTTCCTGCCCGGATTCATTACTGGAATTCGAACATCCCACGGCTGTGCTCAGCACCAAGATCAGCATCAGACACAGCAATTTTTGGCTCATTCCCCAACTCTTTTTTCTGCTACCCAACAATACTCGCATTTTTCTCCTCCTTAAGTAACTGGCTTCAGGCAAGAAAAAAAACTCCCATAGGAGTCCCAAGAATGGTGCTGAATCCTGCTTGCGCACAGCGCAACTGGGATTACCGGGTTAACACCTCATTCTTTTACCTACCGTCTAACCTTCCTACCTTTTAAATTGTTAAACCATCCTGCAATACTACTTTAAAAACCTTGACCGGCTTTTGAATCGCAGTATCAAATGTAAAAGTGTAATAACAAGGGTGATTAGCCCCGTTGATGATACTAGTTATCTCCGCCTCCTTTGCCTACAATATCAAGGTAATAAAAAAAACTCCCACAGGAGTTCAAGAACAGCGTTGATTCCCAATCGGCCAATAGCCCAACGGGAATAACTCCACATTCTTATACCTACCGTTCTTACCTTCCTACCTTTTTGATTTGCTTAATCTCCAATAAAACCAGCCATCAGCCGGAATTATTCCTACACATTCATTCTCTCAAATTTCTGCCGAATTTTCAATAAAAAAATTATTAAATGGAACCCAGGGGTTCATTTCCCTGTTGCTTGTATGCTGGCATTAATATAGTTATCCATGTAGTTCCCCAGCTCTATACTAATAATGGCAAAGGCAAATAGAATAACAACTCCGAGTAATATTTTGAATTTTAGGTCTAGCCTGTTATTTTTTATCCAAATAAGTCCAATAGCAGGCATACTTAACCAGGTTATGAAGCAGGTGATAATTATAGCCCACGCTAAATGTATACGATCCAATTGACTAATCCTCGAAATCTTTTGTGATATTATACCAAATTGCGTAGGCTGTTTAAAGGACTCAAAGATCGCCTAAAACGATAGTTGAGCCCTATTTCGTGCGCAAAACTTCCGATTGACCCCTTCAAGAACCGTCCCCATGGTTTACGCCAAAAAGCTTGACTTTAGTTAGCTGGTCTCTGGTTTACTATTGAATAATCTAGGTATCCTAGCAACCTGGATAAAACACTCTTGCTCTGATGAAAATCAATCGGCCCATATGCGCCATAATTTTCTCCACCCATTATACCAGTGTCTCTGGTTTTCATTTTTTCTTGTATTTGTTTTTGTCTAATTTCCAATTGTTTTTTAATTTTTTCTGAAGAATACGTCTTCTGTTTATTGATTCCTAATTCGGGGCTGGATATATAGGGGGAGTACGCAACTTCATTCCCATTTTTGTCAGCAAATAAGTAGCTTTGTCCGCCAAACCTAAGCATATTAACCTGGCTTATATTAATCTTATTGTCCTTTGCCATTTCATACGCTAGTTTGCTCATATTGCCGCCGACACTAACGAACTCCCATTTCCCATTCTCAAGTAATATTATAAAGTCAGTAACAACTTCTCCATCAACTATAATGGGCAAAACGTAAAATGGCATTTCCTGAGAGTTCTCTTTTAAGCTTTTGCCCATATCAAGCTTATCATAAGATATCATATAATTCTTAATTGGTTCACCCAAATGTGCCCTTGTGGCCTCCTCTTCACTAGTATAACCACAATCAACCAAAGCAGATTCTGCAATTCCAGTAGAAAAGCATTCATCAGCAAATATTCTAGCTTGTTGATCAGGTGAAACTGCATATACAATGCCTGACGTTATTAGAGTAATTAATAAAGCAATAGATAAGACCCATAAAATATTTGTACGTTTCATTTACTAACCTCCATCGCTGCTAATCATGATTATTGTAGATGGTACCATCCCAATCAGAATAGAAGCCATCATATTTTACGCCAGCGCAAAATCTACTATAAGTAATGCCGTGCCCCAAACCATCCGAAGGATCAATATAATATACCAGACTATTGTCAGTATTATAACCCCTAAGAACAACTGCATGGCTATACAACCAACCATCGCCGTTTTGCAATCTGCAAAATATTGGTCGGCCATCATCGCCATAGTTTATTTGTGACTTCACAGCAGTATAGCTTAAGCAATTGTACGTGATTGAGTTTGATACGCCATAATCGTTCAAAGCGTCTCTTGCTACACTCAAATTGGCTCCACCGTCAGGATCTGTAGAATAATCGTTAACCAAAGACTGCTGCGATGGAGCTGAGCCTTTAGTGTATTTTATTATCATTTTATCGCTCGCTGCCCAACACCATCCAATTCCCTCCTGTTCATAACCGGTAACAGGCAATACTCTTCTCTCACCTAGTGCGACTGAAGAAAAACACAATAGCATAATAATACAAATAGACGCTATTCTGACTATCTTTTTTCTCATCAAAGTTTCTTCCTTTCTACATTAGTATTACAACATCATGCGCATAATTGGGTTTATATTACCATGTGACTCATATAACGAAAAGAAATTTTTTACATTTTTAATATTTATTGTATCTGTGGTACGCAAACAAAGAACATCTTTACGCGATCAATCAGACTGGGTCCTATCAGTTGGTGGTCCCCGGGGAATAATCCCCGAGGATATTTTTGTAGCAGCTTAGAATAAACTATCAGCAAATTCTAAAAAGCTAGCTCGCACCGGCCCCGGTAAAAAGGGCCTATTCGCCTGGTTAATTAAATACGGCAAGTGTGGAAAGTCTATGGTGGAAACCAGGGGGACGGTCATTGAGGGGGTATGAAGAAGAAAGATAGCGTCCTCTGGTTGATGTTGAGAGGACGCTCTGCTCTGGCTGGTTAACAAGAACGGTAGCCATCATGGCTCTTGCTCTTGATTTTAACAATGCCTTCGGTGTTTATATTGTTTTGTTCGATTATGTTCCTAGCTGGACCGATATTCTCCGGCTCCAGCATCAGCGAAATACCGCAGGATTTGCTGGCTTCCCGAGGGGTTGGGGATATGGTGCATTTTATCCCCGCTTCCTTAATATATTTATGGGCCTTTAATCCCTCGTGATGATTGGGAAACAACATATAATACTGATATTTATCTTCCTGCTCAGACCTGTCCATATTACTTTTGCAGCATCTCCAGGAAGGCTTCCACCCTGGTTCTGATCTGCTCAAAATCCTGTTCACTGTAATCAGTTTCCAAATGCATTATGGGAAGACCGGCTTCTTTTACCGCCTGCTGGACCAGATAACTTTCAGTCGAATACAGGCCGCAGAACTGCAGGTTGCAGTCTATGATACCATCCACCCGGTAATCTTTGGCCAGTCTCAAAATATCTTCCACTCGTCCGGTATTGGGGGTAAAGCAGGCACAGTTGGTTTTCATATAGCGATCGGACAAGGCTTGCAATTGTTCATCCATGGTGCTGCCGTTTTCATCTACCGGGTTCTCGAAATAGCGCACCCCGGTACATAGTTCTTCCACTACCACTGCTGCCCCCAGGCTTTCCACTACATGATGCAGTTTCCAGTTGGGTATTGCCATAGGGGTGCCAGTGATCATGATACGGGGAGCATCAGCCGGGAAAACGCCTTCGCCCCGTAACACTCTCTGATCCAGTTCATCGCACAGGGCGTTAACCTGGGCGGTAAAACGGCCCGGGTCGTCATAGAAAGCGATCTGGGTGATCAGCAGCGCATCTTTGCCGCTGATGGGCACCGGTGAATTCTTCCGCAGTGCATACAAGCGAGCCAGGGCTTTTCTCTTGTCGTTTATCAGTTTGATATTTTGGGCCAGGGCTTCCACGGTAACAGTATTGCCGGTGAATTCTTCCACTTTCTGCACCAGGGACTTTATTTCTTCTTTCCAGGCTTGAATATCCCGATCCCGTTTCATCTGGGGCAGGTCCATGACATATACCGGAACTTCCTGGTTAAGGATCTCCCAGGCCTTTTTCTTGCCGTCACAGGTAGTTTCCCCGATATACATATCAGCTATCTTGAAAAAGGGGCAGGTTCCATCCAACCGGGCTCCCACCGAAGCCTTGATCAGGGGGCAGGTGTTGGCCGGCAGGACCTTCTCCCCGCCCGGCACCCAGAACTGTGAACCCCCGCATAGTCCGGTTGCGATGGCCCCGGCAGCGAATATTACTTCGTCTGGAACATAAACACAGAAGGTGCCAAATACTTTTCCCCCCTTCTGCTGGTGTTCGATCAGTTCCGCCGGCCTTACTCCATGGATTTCCGCCACCACGAAATTGAAATAATCCATGCCTTCGGGCCGGTTCTCCTGGGAGAGGTATACCCCCCCAAAAGCATCGGGCAGGACTTCACACAAGATATCATGTTTTTTCAGATCCATCCCCAGATCGCTCCACATCTGACGGTAGTCGGCCATTATTATCATCTCCTCTATTTTATTATTTTAGAATACCTGCTGCGGTATTTTGTGTTTCACGCATTAACCCAAAATTAACCAAGTAATAATGAGAGAAAAGGAATTAACCCAGAATTAACAATAGAATGCTGGTATAAAGATAATAAACTATTATAATAAGTATAATGTGTTTATATAACTCAATGAAATTTTACGTCTATTTGGGCAGCCTGTCAACGCAATCATACATCTATAATATAGAAGGAAAACATGAGTTTAAGGATATAATATGGATAAAGGTGGAATTCATAATATGAAAGGAGGAGATATTCTTGTTGGCTGAATATCCGACTCTGGGTTTATTTTTTCTGTTCACCCTGGCCTTTCCCATCGCGGCCATGGCCCTGGCCTGGCTTTTCCGCCCCAAACCTAAAGCGCCCCCGGATGATGAGAAGTTTCTTACTTATGAGTGCGGGGTAGACACCCGGGGGAAGACCTGGATCAGATTTAAGGTGAACTACTTTTTGTATGCCCTGGTATTTCTGGCTTTTGATGTAGAAATACTGTTTCTCTATCCCTGGGCGGTAAAATTCCAGGTTTTAGGACCTTTCGCTTTTATTGAAATGATAATCTTCATTGCTATTCTCTTGATCGGCTTATGGTACGCATGGAAAGAAGGGGCTTTGGAATGGTATTAGAAAGCAAGGACAATGATAAGCTAAATGATGTGGAAGAACTGGCCAGGAACAATATACTGGTTACTACTTTTGATAAATTGTGGAACTGGGGACGGTCCTGGTCCTTCTGGCCGTTGAATTATGGCTGTAATTGCTGTCCTATCGAGGTTATGGCGGCTGGGGCCGGCCGGTTCGATCAAGCCCGGTTCGGATATGAGGTAGTAAGAGCAGTTCCCCGCCAAGCAGATCTGCTGACGGTAGCCGGTCCTATTACCCTTAAGATGAAGCCGGCGATACTGCGGGTGTGGGCTCAGATGCCGGAACCCAAATGGGTAATCGCCATGGGTAATTGTGCCATTAGCGGCGGACCTTTTAAGGATGGCTACAGTGTACTGCCGGGAGTAGATTCCATAATACCGGTGGATGTATATATCCCGGGTTGCCCGGTTAGGCCGGAGGCCCTGTTCCACGGCATGCTGGAATTAAAAAAGAAAGTCCAGCAGGGCCAATACCGGAGGAGTTGATATTTTGCAGGAATTCAATATGGAGAAGATGGTACAGGAGTTGGGAGGCTTGCTGGGGGATGGATTGAAAATCAGCAGTGATCAGTTTTTCACCATTTTAGGCATAGACAGCCTCCAACTGCTCAACTTGATGAAGACGCTCAGAGATGAATATGGTTTTAACCACCTGGCCAATCTGACTTCGGTAGATTATGGCCAGGAGTTTGAGATACTCTATCACCTTTATTCTATCCCGGAAAACAACCAGGTGCTGGTTAAGACCCGGGTTCCCCGGAATGCGGCTGAAGTGGATTCTCTTATTCATATATGGAGCACGGCCGATTGGCAGGAGAGAGAAGTGTATGATCTGATGGGGATTAAGTTCAAAGGCCATCCCAACTTGATTCGGGTGCTGCTGCCGGAAGGTTTTGACGGGCATCCCCTGCGTAAAGACTATGTGATGGGAGGGAGAAAGTAAGTGTTTCAGACTGATCAATATACGGTCAACGTCGGGCCCATCCATCCCAGCACCCATGGAGGCCTGCATGCGGAAGCCTTCATGGATGGAGAGATAATCCAGGATGTTATCGTTCATCTGGGTTATGTACATAGAAGCGTAGAGAAGATAGCTGAAGGTAAAACTTATCAGCAATTTGTGCCCTATACTGCACGGCTGGACTACCTGGCTACCAATCTGCCGGTTCTGGGTTATTGCCAGAGTGTGGAAAAACTCCTGAGTATCCAGGTGCCTGAACGAGCTGAATATATACGCGTTATCATGGCTGAATTGTCCCGGATTGCCTCCCACCAAATCGCCATCGCCGCTACCGGGATAGACCTGGGGGCTACTACCGCCTTGATGTACGGGATGCGGGACCGGGAGCGGATTATGAATATTTTCGAAATGACTGGCGGACAGCGCTTACTGTCATCCTACATCAGGATAGGAGGAGTGGCGGATGATATCCCGGAAGGATTCATCCCGGCGGTTAAGAGCCTGGTTAAGGATATCCCCTTAATGATTGACGAATACAATGGTCTTATGACCGGGAACGAAATATGGGCCGCCCGCATGCAGGGAGTCGGCATCCTTGATCCTCAAGACGCCATCAATTATGGAGTCACCGGACCCAATTTGAGAGCCAGCGGAATATCCTATGACTTGCGTAAAGCTGACCCCTATGGGATTTATCCTCGCTTTGAATTTGATATTCCCACCGGGGACCGGGGAGATTCCCTGGACCGGTGGCAGGTTAGGATCGAAGAAATCAGGCAGAGCGGCCGGATAATCGAACAAGCCCTGGAGGGGATGCCGGAGGGAGAGATCAGCACCCGGGTCCCCAAGGTATTAAAACCCGATCCGGGCAAGGAAGTCTATCATCGGATCGAGTCAGCCAAAGGCGAGTTGGGCTACTATATGGTCAGTGATGGGAGCAGTAAACCCTATCGCCTGCATGTGAGGGCTCCGTCCTTTATTAACCTGATGGTACTGCCCCTGGTATGTCGGGGCGGGGTATTCCAGGACCTCATAACCAATATTGCTACCCTGGACCCGATACTGGGGGAATCAGATAGATAATAATCAGCGTCAAGCTAATTGGCCAATTTCACTCAAGAGGAGCGAATAGTATATGGAACCTTTGTTTATCAACTTGGCGGCAGCTTTTACCGGCTGGATAGTAAGTCTGGGCTTGGATCCGGCTTGGGCCGATGCCATATTGCTGCTAGTTAAATGGATAATAGTAATTACTATTATCACTCTTAATATTATTATTCTGATCTGGCTGGAAAGAAAAGTCAGCGCCTTCTTCCAGGAGAGGCTGGGACCCAATCGGCTGGGACCGTTCGGAATATTTCAGACTATAGCCGATGCCATCAAGCTATTAACCAAGGAGGACATTGTTCCTTCAGTAGCAGACAAATTGATCTTCAAGACCGCTCCCATGTTATTTATCGTCATAGCTGTCATGCTCTATACAGTTATACCTATGGGAGAAGGAATGGAAGTCGTCAACTTGAACATCGGACTTTTATTCTTTATTTCAATAGGTTCTCTGGCCACCATAGCTCTGTTAATGGCGGGCTGGGGCTCAAACAACAAATGGTCATTGATGGGGGCGGTGCGATCAGTAGCCCAGATGGTAAGCTATGAAATACCCCTGGCCTTTTCCCTGCTGGGAGTAGTTATGATCACTGGCTCGTTAAACCTGCAGGATATCGTAGCAGCCCAGGACAAGCTGTGGTTCATAATCCTGCAGCCCATAGCCTTCATAACCTATTTTATTGCCGCAACCGCTGAATTGAACCGGGGACCCTTTGACATGCCGGAAGCCGAGCAGGAGCTGACCGGGGGAGCATATACCGAATATACCGGTATGCGCTGGGCCTTGTTCTTCCTGGCCGAATATACCAATCTGGTAGCCGTTTCAGCCTTGATGGCCACAGTATTCCTGGGGGGCTGGCAGGGACCCTGGCTGCCCTCCTGGCTATGGATTATTATCAAGACCTACGGGATAATACTGGTATTCTTCTGGGTAAAATGGACCTTTCCCCGAATCCGTATGGACCACCTGATGTCCTTCAGTTGGAAAGTGCTGGTTCCAGTCAGCTTGGGCAATATACTGCTTACCGGGGCCGGGATCTACTTTTGCCAATGGATGGGGTGGTGTTAAGTAATGAATGGACAGGGATTAATAAAAGGACTGGGTATTACCTTTAAGCATTTTTTTCAGAAAGAGATAACCGAGCAATACCCCGACGTAATGCCCCGGCTGGCACCCCGGTTCAGGGGCTGCCTGCGTTTTCAGTTCGAAAAATGTATAGCCTGCGGGATTTGCGTCAACAACTGCCCCAATGATGTGCTGTCCTTTGAAACTGATAAGAATGAAAAAGGTAAGAAGAAAAAACTCTTAAACTACACTATAGATTTCCAATACTGTATGTTCTGCAACCTGTGTGTGGAAGGCTGTCCTACTTCCTGCCTGCACTTTGATCATGAATTTGAACTATCCCGCTTTAGCCGGGAAGACATTAAAATGATCTACCAGAGACCTGAAGGACTGGATGAGGCGGAGGAAGGATCGGCTGAGCAGGAAGATAAAGAGCAGAAGCAGATTGCAGCCATGTTAAAAGCGCTGGAGAAGAGTCCGCAGAAAGTGCTGTCAAAGCTGCTGAAAGCGGAGGAGGATATCAATATTCTGGCTGAGTTGATACAGTCGGACCAGAAAACAGCCGCAAAGATGGCTGAACTTATGGTTAAAGATAAGGAAAAAGCAGTTAAGGTGGCCAGCGGTTTTGTTAACAAAGAAAAGAAAAACCGGGCCAGAGAAGAGAGTGACCAGGAAGGAGGAAACACAGATGCTTAATCTGGCCTCCGTCACATTATTTGATGCAGTATTCATAGTTATCGCCGGAATAACCATTACCGCCGCCCTGGGGGTGGTCTTGTTCAGAAATATTATTTACAGCGCCTTGAGCCTGATCCTGGCATTTCTGGGGGCAGCAGCCGTCTACTTCCAACTGAATGCTGGCTTCCTGGGAGTAATACAGATCCTGGTATATGCCGGAGCCATATCGGTTTTAATCATATTTGCCATCATGCTGGTAATGAACCGGGCGGCGGGAGAGACCAACCTTAGCAGTCCCAGAACCCGGGAAGTTTTTATCGGCGGCACAATAACTGCCATGATGCTGACCGCCTTGATGGCAGTTATGGGGTTTACCAGCTGGCCGCTGACCGGGCGGCCAGGTCCGGACAACTCTCCGGGCCTGCTGGCCGAGTTGATGCTGGGGGACTATGTGATAGCTTTTGAGGCGGCGGCCATATTGCTGCTGGTAGCAGTGGTAGGGGCCATTATTCTGGCTAAGGGGGTTGAAAACAAGTGATCGGATTACCCCATTATTTATTATTGGGTACTATTATATTTTGCATAGGGATTTTTGGAGTTTTGACCCGGCGCAATGCGGTAGCGGTGTTGATGTCAGTGGAACTGATGCTGAATGCGGTTAACATTAATTTTGTAGCCGCCAACAAGTATATTGCCCCCGACAGCGCAGTAGGTCAATTGTTTTCCGTTTTCGTTATCGTGGTAGCCGCTGCCGAAATAGCCGTGGGCCTGGCTCTGGTCATATCCATTTACCGGCAGCGCGGATCAGTGGATCTGCACGATTTTAATCTGTTGAAGTGGTGAGGTGATGAATATGTATGAATTTATTTTGCCCAACGCCTGGCTGATAGCCTTCTTGCCTTTTCTGGCCGCCGCATTGATCTTCTTATTCGTGCACCGCTGGCCCGGTATATCAGCAGGTTTATCCATACTCAGTATTGCTGCGGCCTGTATATTTTCTATTCCACTGGCGTCGGCAGTATTTGCAGAACCCGGGGGAGCAGTATTTGAGTACTCGATGCGCTGGCTGCAGATGCCTGGTTTGCAGGTAGATATGGGGCTGCTGCTGGACCCGCTGACAGCGGTAATGCTGCTGGTAGTAACCTCTATTGCCACCCTGGTGCAGATTTACTCCCTGGGCTACATGGAAGGTGATCCAGGTTTCGCCAGTTATTACGGCTATCAAAGCCTGTTTGCCGCCTCCATGCTGGGACTGGTAATGGCCAACAACTTTGGACAGATGTTTGTGTTCTGGGAACTGGTGGGAATTTGTTCCTACTTCCTGATCGGCTTCTGGTTTGGGCTGGACTCGGCCAAGAATGCCGCCATCAAAGCCTTTATAACCAACCGGGTAGGAGACTTTGGGTTCTTGCTGGGGATACTCTTTTTGCAGATAATATTCGGTACTCTTAGCTTTACCGCTCTGGCCCATGTAATACCTGGATATCAGAATGTCGCAGTGCTGATTCCGGTTGCCATACTGTTGTTCTTCGGCCCCATGGGCAAATCAGCCCAGTTCCCCCTGCACGGGTGGCTGCCGGATGCCATGGAAGGACCCACCCCAGTCAGCGCATTGATTCATGCTGCCACCATGGTAGCTGCCGGGGTGTACCTGGTGGCCAGGGCCTTCTTCATATTTGCCAGCGTACCCCAGGCTATGACCGTAATAGCCGTAGTAGGCGGCTTTACCGCCCTGTTTGCCGCCACCATAGCTATTACTCAGAATGATATAAAAAGAATACTGGCCTATTCAACCTTGAGCCAGTTGGGTTATATGATGATGGCTATGGGCATAGGAGCTATGACCGCCGGAATGTTCCATTTAATGACCCATGCCTTCTTTAAGAGCCTGTTATTCCTGGGCGCGGGCAGTGTGATACATGCCATGCACGAGGAACAGAACATCTGGAAAATGGGCAATCTATCCCGGAAAATGCCGATAACCACCTGGACTTTTATTATCGGAGCCCTGGCCCTCTCCGGGATACCCCCCCTGTCCGGATTTTGGAGTAAGGACGAGATCCTCCTGGCCGCCTACTCTAGCGGTCACATAGGATTATATGTGCTGGGAGTAGTGGTGGCCTTTATGACCGCTTTTTACATGTTCCGCCTGATATTCACCGCCTTCTATGGCAGTAATACCTATGGGCAGGAAAAAGCCCACGAGAACAGAGGAGTAATTACTGTTCCGCTGGTAATACTGGCGGTGGCAGCCGTCCTGGTTGGTTTCGTTAACTCGCCCCTTATGCATCATGTGTTCGGGGAATATGTTAACAGTCCTCTGGGCATCCACCCTCATCCCAGTATCGGTATAATGGTATCATCTTCCCTTATCGCCGGGGCCGGAATCTTACTGGCCTGGTTGATCTACCAGAAAAATGTTATCAGCCATGAAGCCCTGCGCCAGAAATTTTCTGGACTCTATACCCTGGTGCAGAATAAATACTATATCGATGAAATATATACCCGCCTGGGTGAGATACTGGTTTACGGGGGAGCCCGGGTTATGTTCTGGATCGATATCCATATAGTTAACGGGTTTGTTAACGGCATTGCATATCTAACCGGGAAAAGCGGGGACAGCTTAAAATACACCGAAGATGGACAGGTTCAGAGCTATGCCATGTACATGATGGCCGGGGTATTAATCCTGGTAGTGCTGGGAGCCATAGCCGTAGAGTCCGCAGTATTATGAAAGGGGGTAGGTAGTAAATGAACGAAATACCGGTATTAACTATAACCCTGGTGATACCTTTGCTGGGAGCCATGCTTATTATGGGCCTGCCTGCCCAACAGCATAAAGGGATAAAGTGGACGGCAGCATTCGCCACCCTGATCAGCTTGCTGCTGTCTATAGCGGTATTCCTGGCTTATGACCGGGCAGCTGGGGGTATGCAGTTTGTAGAAACCATACCCTGGATCAAAGACCTGGGAGTCAACTATGCCCTGGGAGTAGACGGGATAAGTATCCCCATGCTGCTATTGACTAATCTGATTGGATTCAGTTCCGTATATGCTTCCTGGAACCTGGCCGAGCGGGTCAAGGAATTCTTTGCTCTGCTGTTAATACTGATAGCCGGGGTAATGGGAACCTTTATTACTACCGATCTGTTTATTTTCTTCCTGTTCTATGAGGTGGTAGTTATACCCATTTATCTGCTGGTAATTATGTTTGGCAGTACCAAACGGGTCAGCAAGGAGTACGCTGGCATGAAACTTACCATTTATCTGTTGATAGGCAGCGCCTTTTTACTAACCGGCTTAATAGCTCTTTTTGTGCAGGCACAAGCGATCAGCGGCATTGCCAGTATGGATATGGCCTTCCTGGCCACCCTGGACTATGGGGTGGAATTTCAAATTCTGGTATTTGCCTTTATGGCCTTTGGTTTTGGCACCTTGTTATCCATGTTCCCCTTTCACGCCTGGTCGCCGGATGGTTATGCCGGAGCGCCCACTGCGGTGAGCATGATCCACGCCGGGGTGCTGAAGAAAATCGGGGGATACGGCTTAATCCGCATAGCGATTACTATTCTGCCGGTTGGGGCAGCAATTGTAGCCCCTATTATCGCGGTGCTTGCGGTTGGAAATATTGTATATGCCGCCTATATCTGTTTAAGCCAGAAGGATTTGAAGTACATAGTGGGTTACTCCAGTGTAAGCCACATGGGCTATGTGCTGGTAGGAATCGCGGCCTTGAATTTAATCAGCTTGAATGGCGCGGTTATCATGATGTTCGCCCACGGGGTGATGGCGGCCCTCTTCTTTGCCATGATCGGCAACCTGTATGAAAAGAGCCACACCCGCAATATCGAAGATTTCGGAGGACTGGCTCATCAGATGCCGAAACTCACTGCAGGCTTTATGATTGCCGGTTTGGCTTCCTTGGGCTTGCCGGGCATGGTGAATTTTATTGGCGAGTTTACCATATTTGTAGGAGCTTTCGGTACCTATAGAGTAATAACCATCCTGGCCATATCAGGAATCGTTTTCACCGCCCTTTATGTTCTGCGAGCCCTGGGCAGGATGTTGTTTGGTCCCCGTAATGAGAAGTGGGATCATCTCCAGGATCTAAAAGGTGTGGAGATGGTGCCCCTGGTAGTACTGGGATCGGCAATATTCCTGGGAGGTTTCCTCCCCTTTACCCTGATGGATCTGATCAATAATGGGGTAGGAGCACTGGCAGCGCAGATTGGACTGCTGCAGATAGGAGGTTGGTTATGATGGATTTTTCGATACTGGCAGCTGAAATCCTGATGGCCCTGCTAGGGTTGGCGGTGTTGATCCTGGGTCTGGCCCTGCCCCAAAAGGCAGGGAAGTATGTCAATGGCCTGTCTGTATCCGGGTTGAGCCTGGTGCTGCTTTATTTAGCCCTGAGCTATTCCCGGGAAGCCGGTTTGTTCAACGGGGTTTACCAGATTGACTTGTATGGCAATTATTTCAAGATATTATTCCTCAGTGCCGGCATCCTGGTCATGCTAATGGCGGGACGGTATATCAGCCGGTTTGAAGAGAAAAGCAATGAATTTTACGGTCTGATGATATTTGCCACCCTGGGCATGATGCTTATGGTTTCAGCCGGGGAATTCATCACCCTTTATTTGGGTCTGGAGCTGATGACCATAAGTTTCTATATTCTGACCGCTTATCTGAAGACTGATAAGCTTTCGGGTGAAGCCGGATTAAAATACCTGATCCTGGGTGCCATATCTTCAGCTATCCTCCTCTTTGGCATCAGCCTGATCTATGCCAGCCTGGGAAGCACCAATTTTATAGACATAGGAGCGTCCTTTACTTCATCGGCGGCTGTCATAGCTGGAATGGCGATGATAATCGCCGGTTTCGCCTTCAAGGTTTCGGTAGTGCCTTTCCACATGTGGACCCCGGACATTTACCAGGGAGCGCCCATTCCGGTTACCACCTATCTTTCGGTGGCTTCCAAAGCGGCAGGTTTTGCCGCCCTTCTGCGGGTATTCATGGCCGCAGCAGACCAGGGTTCAGTATTCAACTGGAGCCTGCTCCTGGCGGTCCTGGCTGCTCTGACCATTATTATCGGAAACCTTATAGCCCTTTCCCAGCAGGATATTAAGAGACTCTTGGCATACTCCAGCATTGCCCAAGCCGGATATATTCTGGTAGGGCTGGCTGCCGCCAACTCATATGGTTTGAAAGGAGTATTGTTTTATGCCATGATATATGTTTTTGCCAATGTGGGTGCATTTGCTGTGGCTGCCGCGGTGGAAGCAGATACCGGACGAACTGATATCGAGGCCTTTGCCGGTTTGAGCAAACGTTCGCCCCTGCTGGCCGCTATAATGACCATATGCATGCTGTCCCTGGCCGGAATTCCGCCCATGGCAGGCTTCGCGGGCAAGTTCTACTTGTTTGCCGGAGCCATAGAAGCCGGCTATCTCTGGCTGGCCCTCTTGGGTCTGGTGATGAGCATGGTCTCGGTTTACTATTACCTGGGAGTTTCCAAAGCCATGTACATCGGGGAAAACTCGGATCAAGCACCAGTGTCTCTGGGATGGGGCAGCACTGTCGCACTATGGGTGTGCGTACTGGCTACCATCCTCCTGGGAGTCTACCCCGGCCCCTTATCCCAACTAGCCGGGTACGCTATCCAGATATTCATGTGATCGAACCAAGGACCAGCTAGCTAAAGTCAAGCTTTTTTTAGTACTACCCAGAATACGAATAATAGTTGCAAACAGCTATCTTCGCATTAGCGAAGTCCGTATAGTAAATCGAGGTTCTTAAGCTACAAACGCTAATTTTTGATTGAATCGAGCCCTTTGTTCTTTAAGAATAAAGGGCTTCTGGTATTTCAAGAATTTGTTCATCGCAGCGCCTAATGCCTGTTTCTTGGCCTTACTCTTCGTTTTTTCTTAATAATAATCATAGAGAACTGGGTAACCAAACTTCCATTTGACGCTTTCCTAATGGCAACAGTGGCAGCTATGTATAGTGCTCTGCGAGGATAAGGTGACCCTCCCTTGGTTACCTTGTTGAGCGTTCCGGGTGAAGTTGCCTTAATGTCTGACGGAGGGATCAACACCGTAATACGCTGCCAGCTGTTTGGCTTTCTTGAACTGGTGAATTCCTAATTTCGGTGGCAATCAAGGAGTCAAGTGCTCACCCAATCCAGATAAATTATTTTTATTATGTCAAAAACTACCATATAATAACAAAATATAACATAAAGAACAAGTATAATATAAATTGGTACATATCAACATGATTGCTTATTTATTATTTATCTGGCAGTGAAAGGAAGAGAACGAAATGCTAAAAAAAGTTATGGCCATTATCAATATTATGTTACTAATAATAAGCGGCAGTGCCAGCTTGGCATATGCTCAGACCTATCCTGGCATGGGACAGGGGACCATAGAAGCCCCATATATAATAGAGAACGCCGAGCAGTTACAAGGGATAAGGAACAATTTAACTGCCCATTACAGATTAGGAAGCGACATAGACTTGGAGAACCAGCACTGGCAGCCGGTAGGCGAAAACAATAATGCCTTCAAAGGGAGTTTGGACGGGGATGGCCATAAGATAAAGAATTTAAGCATAAAGAACCAGAGCTATGCCGGATTATTTGCTTATGGAGATGGAGCCGTATTAAAGAACATAACGATAGAGAATGTGAATATCAGCGAAGGGAAAATGAGCAATGCAGGCGGACTGATAGGCTACATAAACAACGGGCAGGTAGAAGACTGCGCGGTAGAAGGAAACATAGTAATAAAAAGCGATACCAGCAGCGGTACATCATACATAGGCGGGATGATAGGACGCAGTAACAGCAGTACGGTAAAGAACAACCAGGTAAACGGAGACTTGAGTATAGAGACCAATTCTAATTCAGCTATTAGAGTAGGAGGAATGATAGGAGAATAGCGCGGAAGCATAGAAGGGTGCGAAGTAAAAGGCAAAGCCTACATAAACAGCAGCAGCCAGTATGTAGGAGGTTTAGTCGGATATAATAGCAGCGGCGCGGTAATAAACAGCCAAGTTACGGCGGCAGGCTTAATCAAAGGCAAGAATAATGTAGGGGGAATAGTAGGATATGGGAGTAACGGTATTGAAGGAAGCAGCAGCAGCATAGATGTAGAAGGAGAAAATATTGTCGGGGGCTTGGCCGGGTATTTTAGTGGCACAATAACCAGAAGTTTTGTCACCGGCAAGGTGGTAAGCGATGCAGGAAAAGCAGGGGGCCTAATAGGAGATACAAGCGGGTCAGTTACCACGATTACCCAGAGCTATGCTGCCGGGAATATAGAAAGCAACGGATTAACCAGCCAGTATACCGGGGGTATAGTAGGACATAGTAGCAAAACAGTAAATATAGAGAACAGCTTTGCACTGGGGAACATAACTGGAAACAACTATGTAGGAGGTTTAGTAGGACAGGTAGGAATTGACAGCACCCTCAAGACCAGCTACACCGTAGGAGAAGTAAAAGGGAATCTTAACGTAGGAGTACTTAGCGGAGGAAGCTTAAGCAGCAGCAATATAACATCCTGCTATAATGCCAGCCAAAAGGAACTGCTGATAAAGAAAGTAAACGGCTTTGATTATGAAAACATCTGGGATATAGAAGAAGGAGCTACCTATTCATATTTAAGAGAAGTGGACAATCCGGAACAAGTCAAGATAGGCAAAGAACAGTATGAGGGAGCAGGAACAGAAGCTGATCCATATATAATCGAGAACAAAGAACAATTGCTGGGAGTAAAGAATAATCCGGGCAAACACTTTGCCATGATAAACGATATAGACTTAGAAATGGCAGCCATAGAGCCCTTAACCGGGACGGTGCCATTCGGCGGCAGCTTTGATGGCAGAGATCATGTGATAAAGAACGTAAGCGTTAATGGGACAGGCAATGTAGGATTATTTGGCAGTTGCAACAACGCGGTAATAAAGAATTTACGAGTAGAGAATATAGACGTTAGGGGAGGCAGCTGTATAGGCAGTCTCATAGGAGAAATGGAAGGCGGGAGAGTAGAAAACTGCCATATCAGCAGCGGGATAGTGTCGGGATCAACAGCAGGCGGCCTGGTTGGATCTAACAAAGGCGGAGACATAGCAGACAGTAGTGCGGCAGCGGAAGTATATGGCGGTAATTATGCAGGCGGTTTAATAGGACGTAATACCCTGGGAGGAGAGATAACTGGGAGTAAATCCCGGGGAACCATAAACAGTAGCAGTAGTAATTATGCTGGGGGGTTAATCGGCTCCATAAGCAGCAGCACCAGCGAGGAAAGCAGGATAAGCAACAGCTGCGCCAGTGGAACTGTAGGTAAAAGCAGTGGGAGGTATGCCGGCGGTTTAGTAGGAAGTGTAGGCGGAGCCGGAAGTACCGTAATAGAAAGCAGCTATGCCGATTGCGAAATTGGGTCTAGCAGTTGTACTCAAGCCGGGGGATTGATTGGGTATAATTCTTCGACCGGAGCTTTAGCAGTAGAAAACAGCTTTGCATCAGGAGTAATACTAGCAAGCAGTTATGCAGGTGGGATAATCGGATATAGCGCTACCAGCGGAAGCAGGGAAATCACTAACAGCTACAGCCTGTGTCAGCTAAGTGGAAACGGCAGTAAAAATGGAATAGCACCAAGTACGGTAAGCATGGTGAGCAGCTATTTTGATTTAGATAAAGCAGGAGTAAGCACCCCGGTCGAACAAGCCAAGACCAGCAGCCAGTTAAAGACCGAAACGACCTATGAAAACTGGGACTTCATAAATACCTGGGGCATAGAAAGCGGATCTTATCCCTATCTGAGAGATGTAGAGGGGATAAGCGGTACGACGCCAGCCGGACAGGGGACCATAGAAGCCCCATATATAATAGAGAACGCCGAGCAGTTACAAGGGATAAGGAACAATTTAACTGCCCATTACAGATTAGGAAGCGACATAGACTTGGAGAACCAGCACTGGCAGCCGGTAGGCGAAAACAATAATGCCTTCAAAGGGAGTTTGGACGGGGATGGCCATAAGATAAAGAATTTAAGCATAAAGAACCAGAGCTATGCCGGATTATTTGCTTATGGAGATGGAGCCGTATTAAAGAACATAACGATAGAGAATGTGAATATCAGCGAAGGGAAAATGAGCAATGCAGGCGGACTGATAGGCTACATAAACAACGGGCAGGTAGAAGACTGCGCGGTAGAAGGAAACATAGTAATAAAAAGCGATACCAGCAGCGGTACATCATACATAGGCGGGATGATAGGACGCAGTAACAGCAGTACGGTAAAGAACAACCAGGTAAACGGAGACTTGAGTATAGAGACCAATTCTAATTCAGCTATTAGAGTAGGAGGAATGATAGGAGAATAGCGCGGAAGCATAGAAGGGTGCGAAGTAAAAGGCAAAGCCTACATAAACAGCAGCAGCCAGTATGTAGGAGGTTTAGTCGGATATAATAGCAGCGGCGCGGTAATAAACAGCCAAGTTACGGCGGCAGGCTTAATCAAAGGCAAGAATAATGTAGGGGGAATAGTAGGATATGGGAGTAACGGTATTGAAGGAAGCAGCAGCAGCATAGATGTAGAAGGAGAAAATATTGTCGGGGGCTTGGCCGGGTATTTTAGTGGCACAATAACCAGAAGTTTTGTCACCGGCAAGGTGGTAAGCGATGCAGGAAAAGCAGGGGGCCTAATAGGAGATACAAGCGGGTCAGTTACCACGATTACCCAGAGCTATGCTGCCGGGAATATAGAAAGCAACGGATTAACCAGCCAGTATACCGGGGGTATAGTAGGACATAGTAGCAAAACAGTAAATATAGAGAACAGCTTTGCACTGGGGAACATAACTGGAAACAACTATGTAGGAGGTTTAGTAGGACAGGTAGGAATTGACAGCACCCTCAAGACCAGCTACACCGTAGGAGAAGTAAAAGGGAATCTTAACGTAGGAGTACTTAGCGGAGGAAGCTTAAGCAGCAGCAATATAACATCCTGCTATAATGCCAGCCAAAAGGAACTGCTGATAAAGAAAGTAAACGGCTTTGATTATGAAAACATCTGGGATATAGAAGAAGGAGCTACCTATTCATATTTAAGAGAAGTGGACAATCCGGAACAAGTCAAGATAGGCAAAGAACAGTATGAGGGAGCAGGAACAGAAGCTGATCCATATATAATCGAGAACAAAGAACAATTGCTGGGAGTAAAGAATAATCCGGGCAAACACTTTGCCATGATAAACGATATAGACTTAGAAATGGCAGCCATAGAGCCCTTAACCGGGACGGTGCCATTCGGCGGCAGCTTTGATGGCAGAGATCATGTGATAAAGAACGTAAGCGTTAATGGGACAGGCAATGTAGGATTATTTGGCAGTTGCAACAACGCGGTAATAAAGAATTTACGAGTAGAGAATATAGACGTTAGGGGAGGCAGCTGTATAGGCAGTCTCATAGGAGAAATGGAAGGCGGGAGAGTAGAAAACTGCCATATCAGCAGCGGGATAGTGTCGGGATCAACAGCAGGCGGCCTGGTTGGATCTAACAAAGGCGGAGACATAGCAGACAGTAGTGCGGCAGCGGAAGTATATGGCGGTAATTATGCAGGCGGTTTAATAGGACGTAATACCCTGGGAGGAGAGATAACTGGGAGTAAATCCCGGGGAACCATAAACAGTAGCAGTAGTAATTATGCTGGGGGGTTAATCGGCTCCATAAGCAGCAGCACCAGCGAGGAAAGCAGGATAAGCAACAGCTGCGCCAGTGGAACTGTAGGTAAAAGCAGTGGGAGGTATGCCGGCGGTTTAGTAGGAAGTGTAGGCGGAGCCGGAAGTACCGTAATAGAAAGCAGCTATGCCGATTGCGAAATTGGGTCTAGCAGTTGTACTCAAGCCGGGGGATTGATTGGGTATAATTCTTCGACCGGAGCTTTAGCAGTAGAAAACAGCTTTGCATCAGGAGTAATACTAGCAAGCAGTTATGCAGGTGGGATAATCGGATATAGCGCTACCAGCGGAAGCAGGGAAATCACTAACAGCTACAGCCTGTGTCAGCTAAGTGGAAACGGCAGTAAAAATGGAATAGCACCAAGTACGGTAAGCATGGTGAGCAGCTATTTTGATTTAGATAAAGCAGGAGTAAGCACCCCGGTCGAACAAGCCAAGACCAGCAGCCAGTTAAAGACCGAAACGACCTATGAAAACTGGGACTTCATAAATACCTGGGGCATAGAAAGCGGATCTTATCCCTATCTGAGAGATGTAGAGGGGATAAGCCAACCCATATATCTAGTTGCGCCAATCCAGTTAACAGCAGAATATATTACCCCGGTATCAGTCAAATTAACCTGGAATAATCAAGCAACAGCAGAAGCATATGAAGTCAGTTACAATGACAAAATCGCTGCTTCTGACACAGCAGAAATTGTAATCAATGAATTGCAGCCTGATACTACCTATGAGTTTATTATACGAGCCCGTAACTACAATATGAAAAGCCCCTGGAGTGAGCCCATCACCGTTACAACCTTAAGCGATACCCAATTGGCGCCAAGCAATCTAACAGCATCATTGGTGACAGCAACCTGCATAGAACTGACCTGGGATCCACAAGCCGGGGCAGAAACCTATGAGATCGATTTTCAGAATGAGATATTTACCAGCGATAGCCATACCTGCCTGATAGAGCAACTCATGCCTCAAACAGAATATAACTTCAGGGTAAGAAGCCGAATAGGAACTTTTGCCAGCGCTTGGTCCACGCAACTAACTGTTAGCAGCAGCGTCCCGGCAGCAGCTGCCGGAACCCTTGAAGATCCTATTCTGATCTACACCACAAACGATTTGTTAGCTGTAGCTCAAAACCTGAGCGCCTGCTATCGTTTGGAGCGGGATATAGATTTGCAAAACCAATCCCTGCAGCCCCTAGGGACATCAACAACACCCTTTACAGGGAATTTTAACGGCAATGGTCACAGTATCAATAACCTGCTGATAAACCTGCCTACAACAGACAATGTAGGATTGTTTGGCTACACCAATCAAGCAATAATCCAGGATTTAAAACTGAATAAAGTAGATATCACCGGAAGCACTAATGTAGGAGCATTAATCGGCTATATGAATGGGGGGGCTGCACAAAACTGCAGCATAACCGGCGTTAAGAATATCAGCGGAACAACAGAAAGTGGAAAAATAATAGGCCAGTTGGCTGGAGAAGCGCAGGTTAGCAATTGTACTATAGAAGAATTTTTGCTGGGGGCAAGCGCAGCCGAAAAAAATCTGACCATTGTTCAAGATAACAGCCAGATACTGAGCCTTAATGTTAGTGATATGCCCCATAACCTGGGGAAGATCTATGTCCTAAAATATAACCCTGAAGAAATACAAATAACAGACCTGGCAGCGCAGACATGGGGAGAGGACACCCAACCTGGAGTAATAGCTGGAACCGGGATAGAAATCCTCAGTCATAAGAATGGAGTCATACGATTTAAAGTAGATAAGAGCAGTTATACCGATAAAGCCTGGACCGGAGTTCTAACCATCATCAAATTTAAACCCTTAACAACCGGCACTACTATTATTCAATTTGAAATAGAATGACAAGTCTAACACCCTTAACAAATGTCCAACTTGATGGCTAAGAATTATAACCGGAAAAACATAGGAGAAGGAGAATGAACATGCGGGGAATTAAACGGGCAATGAGGAAAAGTATAACGGTTCTATTGATGACATTGATGATTCTAACCACATTGCCAGTAAATGTGGTTAAAACATACGCCGTAGAAACAGTAGACCAGGGAAATAGTATAGAACAAAAAAGCAAAGATAACCTCCAACAAGATAAAGAGGGTGACCGACCAAAGGTAGAAAAACCACAGTTAATAATAAAATACAAAAACCTTGAAATAGCAGAAACAATCATAGAAAATGCAAATAGCGATCTGGCCGAGAAACACTCAGTAAAGGAACCGGAAAAGCTAGATAACAGACTAAGCGTCAAACAAGAACATGAAGCGTTAAAACTAGCAGAAATAACTGTAGGTTCAAATATAAATATCACAGAAGTCAAAGAACAACTGGAAAAAGACCCGAAAGTAGAATATGTTCAGTTCAATTACCAGTTGGAAAGCATGGACCCCTCCTCGGAACCGGACCTTGACCAGCAATGGGCATTAGGTGGTACCGGGGAACAAGCAGAAGACCAGCCCTATGACCTAAACATAGGCGATAAGTGGGCTATCATAGATGCCATGGAACCTGTAACCGTAGGGGTAATAGATACCGGAATCGATGTCAGCCATAGCGAACTAGCCGGCAGAATCGTAAACGGATGGGATTTTTACAATGAAGACGACAGCGTATTCGATGAAGGAGATTCGTTTCACGGAACCCAAATAGCCGGAATAATAGGTGCCAATCATGATGGCGAAGGTATAGCGGGGCTAGCCACAAAAGCCCGGATAATGCCCTTAAAATTTATAGAAAACGGAAGCGGATACACCTCTGATGCCATAGCTGCTATAGAATATGCCAGGAGCAAAGGTATATCGATCATCAACTGCAGCTGGGGAAGCCCCGAATACAATCAGGCTCTCAAAGACGCCATTGAGCAAAACCCTAATATACTCTTCATATGCGCTGCCGGGAATACCGGTGATGACAGTAAAATATATCCGGCTGCGTATCAGCTGCCTAATATAATTTCGGTAGCATCAATGAACCAGCAAGGAGAACTAGCCGCCACATCCAGCTACGGCAGCCACGTGCATATAGCAGCCCCCGGTGAAAACATATACAGCACCAGTCCCGGTAATAGCTATACTTATGGAAGCGGAACCTCATTAGCAGCCGCCTATGCAACAGCCTCAGCAGCAATATATAAAGGACTAAAACCAGATGCAACCGCGACAGGAATAGCCCTCGCCCTAAAAGAAAACGCCAGCCAGGCAGACACCCTGGTAAACAAAATAGCAAATGGCTTATTAGCGATAACTCCTTTATTGGAAAACATAGATAACGAGATAATAGATAATCCGGAAGAAGACTTTGCCTACCTGCCCCAGGAAGTAATAGAACTGCTAAATACCAAAAATAAATATTCGGAGCTAAACGAAGATGAAAAAAAACTGCTCTACTTTCATTTAAAACTAACCGAACCGGCCCTGCTGATTTGTGAAGAGGCCGGCTTAACCTTAAAACAAAGCATATATAAAGCCAAAATCATGCAAAGCCTAAACTTGACTTTAGAAGAAGCTAAAGCAATGGGATTAGTCTTTGCCAGCGAAAAAACCGCAGCCGAGCAGGCGGAATTGCTTGCTGACTACTTATTGAGATTTGAAACCCTGAGTAAAGATAAAGCCATTATCATAGAACTCATTCAAAAAGGCTACCCCGCTCGAAACATTGTAAATGCCTACATAGCATCCCAGGCCTTGGGCTTGGAAATAAGCAGTATAATTGCCAAAGACAGCAGCAGCGATGATCTTGCAGATTATAGTTCGCAAGAACAGCAATTAATTCATGCCCTGGCTATAAGCTACAACTTGAATGAAGAAGCCATTATAAAATACATGAAAACCACAGGAAAAACGGTTCAGGAAATCGAAGAGCTAATCCAAGAGAAAAAAGAAGAGCTGAACATATATTTTGAAGACGAACTGAAAGCTTTGACAACAGATGAAGATGCGGTAGAGCCCTACCCAAGTGCTCCCTTTGGCTACCGGGCAGGCATAAATGAAACCGTAAACCTTAACAGCGGAGCCCTGCTATACGAAGAAACCCTGGCCAGTATGCCTGGGAAAAACGGCCTGGATCTTAACCTGGTGCTGGTCTACAACTCGGCCGAAACCTATAGCGGAAACGACCAAAAAGCCAAATGGCCTCAGAAATACCTGGGGAGAGGGTGGTCATTAAATTTTACCCGCATACTATATAGAACAGACGGAAAATACATACGCTTAACCGATGGTTCTACCTATCCATTGGTATACGAGAATCAAATCTACAAATTAGGAGGCTACAAACTAAGTGATATACAAGTAACTGTATCCTCCAGCAAAGTAACCGCCCTGACCTATGCCGACGGGCGCAAAGAAAGCTTCGACTCTGATGGAAACATAAGCTCTATAACCGACCGCTTTGACAACCGCATAACCTTCAGTAAAAAAACTATAGGCGATAATAAAGAAGTAACTATAGTAGACAGCGCCGGGCAGACCACCCGAATATTATGCAACTGCGAACTAGCGGCCAACTTTTACAACATCATCCTGCCCGATAAATCTGTAATTGCCCTCAACTTAAATACCAGCGGGAACTTAATAAAAAAAGAAGACCAAATGGGCCGGGTGACCACCTATGCCTACCAGAACGCAAACGGAACCTACGATGGTCAAACCCGGAACTACCAGAACCTTATCAGAGTAACCTACCCCACCGGACTAGTTTGCACCAACGAATATGAAAGCGTTAACGGCGGTATCGCCACCTACTACCGCATCAAAAGCATGTATAAAAAAGACGGCAAACAAATCTACCTGAATGATACCTACACCTATAGCGCCAGTTTTCTGAATGCTACCAGTGACTATAGCACCACCGTAACCAATGCTCTCGGGACTAAAAGCAGTTATAAATTTGATTATCAAACCCATTTAAAAAAGACTGAGACGGTAAGCGAGAATAACAAAACCAGAAAAACCATACAGTATGAGTATACTACTACTGAACTGCCAAAAAAAATAACCACTCAAACCTATGGAAGCAATAGCAATATGGGAAAACTAGTCAGCCAGCAGTACACATATGATTCCAAAGGGAATGTACTTACCTATACCAGCCCCCTGGCGTCCGGCTATCCCAACAGCGAATACGAAGCAAAATACAGCTATGATTATAGTTACAACTTGGTCAAATCCATCGAATATAAAAAAGATGCCGATACCATTATCAAACAAAGCAATGATCTAAGCTCGGATCGCAAAGCCGTAAGAGAAACCCGTACTACCGAGAATGGCGAGTTAAAAAAGAAACAAAGCTTCGAATATGACGAGTTTGGCAATATCATAAGCATGAAAAACTATACCGGCAAAGATGACTTCATCCTTACCACTTTTAACTTTGAAAACGGAGCCTATTTAAAAAGCACCACTACCGGGGGAGCTACCAGTCAATATACTTATGACAGCATGGGGAGAGTTACCGGCATCACCGATCCCAATGGCAACCTGAGCAAAAAAGAATATGACCGCCTGGGCAGAATTACCCGTATCATTTTCCCGGATAACAGCAGCAGAGAAAACACTTACAACGACAGCGAAAACAGCATTATATTTAAAAACGAAAACAGCAACCGGATCAAATATGATTATGATGGATTCGGCAACATTGTTCAAATAACCGATCAAACCACCAACTCCATACTGTCATCATACAAATATGATGAGCTCTTAAGAAATACAGAAATGACCGATGGCAACGGCAACAAGACTGAATTCACCTACGATTATGCCGACCGCCTGCTCACCAAAACCATTGCTGGAAGCTATGTGGAAACATGCCAGTACGAAGACGGCTACAGCTTAACATTATCCCGTGAGATCAGAACCGTAGAAGGTGACAAAAATGCTCCCACCATTCAAACCTTTCAGGATAAAGACCTGCAAAACAACATAGTAAAAAGCGGTTTCCTAAATGGAAGCCTGGAATACGCCACCACTTATGAATACGACTATATCGGCAACCGAACTTCCGAACTAAGCGCCAAAGATAGAGAGCAAGGCCATGCATATACCAAAAAATACCAAACAGATTATACCGGAAATATACTTAGTGAAAGCAGTGATAAAAACATAATAAGCAAATACCAGTATGACTTGGCTGGAAGAATTATAAGCAGCACCGATCCTAACGGCAACATCTGCAAATACACCTATAACGAACAGAACAAACTAATCAAAGAAGAGATACCCCTTAGCAATAATGACTACAACATAAAACAATATGAATACGATCCCAAAGGAAATATGAGCAAACAAAGCATCAGCAGCGGCCTGCCGGGGGGAGCAACAGAATACCGGGAAACTCAGTATATCTACAACAACAGAGACTTGCTAACCAAAGTGAGCAGCCTTGATGATGGACAAGAATATTACACCGAGTACAGCTATGACGGGGTAGGAAATCTAAGCAGCATGGCAACCGGCAACGGAAGCAACCTGACAACATATACCTATAACAGCCTGAATCAATTAACCAGGCAAACCGATCCCATGGGAAATAGCGAGACCTACAGCTATGACCTGAACAACAACCTGATCAGCAAAACAGATAAAAACCAAAACCGGATCGTAAATACCTATAACGCCTTAAATCAACCCGTAAAATGCAATGTGACCCAGCCTGATGGCACAGTACAGAGCCAAGAGATCAGCTACGCCCTTAACGGCGCCAAAATCAAAGAACAAAATGAAAACCTGATTACCAATCTGCGTTACGACAACCAGGGCAGGGTAATCAGCCAGGAAGACAGCAATGGAATCAAGCAGAGCTATAGCTATGACCTGGCCGGCAACCGTATCACCTACCTGTTAAAACAAAACGGTCAGACTGAAATTAACTTAAGCTATAGCTATGATAAACAAAACCGTTTAACCCAGGTGAGGGAAAATGGAACCGTAAGAGCGAGCTATAGCTACGATCCCAACGGCAACTGCACCGCAATCCAGTATGATAATGGAATAGAAAGCAATATTGAATACAATAAAGCCAACCTGATAACCCAAATGGCTAACCAGACCCAAAGCACTACCTTATCCAGTTATGCCTATACCTACTACCTGGACGGTAACCAAAAAAGCAAAACCGACCATCTAAACCAGGTCACCAGTTATGAATATGACGGCCTGGGAAGACTGAAAAAAGAAGCCGAAGGAAACACCGAGACTATTTACACCTATGATCAATCCAGCAACCGGATCAAAAAGAATATAAGCGGAGAAACCCCCATAGAGATCAACTATTCCTATGATGCCAATGACCGCTTGATCTGGGAAGAGACCCAAAAAGATGACGATATACTGGCCAGCACCGAATACTACTATGACGCCAACGGCAATCAAATCAGCAAACTGTATAATGACTTAAGGGAGCAGGCCGGAGCAGCAGCAGGCCTCAGCCTGGAAACCCAGCCCAACACCCTTAACTACGAATACTATGAATACGATGGCTTTAATAGGTTAACCGCCTACCACAACCCCACAACCACAGCAGAATACAGCTACAATACCCAGGGTCTTAGAGTCAGCAAAACAGTTAACGGCCAGACAACCC
>CAZCTN010000006.1:0-26801 GCA_964501655.1 uncultured Syntrophomonas sp. | reverse complement strand
GTTAACATTGAATCTTTATACGTATTGTATTAATAATCCGATAAGATACATTGACCCAAGTGGACATTGGCAAGAGGGTGATGGAAACCTTTCTCAAGGGGCTCAGAATATTATAAAACAAGCAACAAGCGACTACAAGGCTGCAGCAGCAAAAGGCGATAAAAAAGGAATGGCCGCTGCCCATCAGAAAGCTGAAGATGCTAGACACAGTGAAAGAGCTTATTCACTTGGAAATATCACAATGACACCAGCTATGCCTCTATCTGGTATTAAAACAAGCACAACATCAGGTTCATCAAATATGTCGTCTAATACTAAAGGAACAACTGGCTGTGGCATAAGTGCAAACATAAACTGTGGTTTAACACTTGGATGCTCAGCTCAATATGTTTGCGATAATAGAGGTAACAAAGGATTAGCAATTACTGCAGTTCCATTAACAGGCGGTGGGACACCTTCTGCAGGTGTTTCCGGGATACGTTCATCGACAGATGCTGTGTCTATTAATGAATTAAAGGGGTGGACTACTAATGCTGGGGTTTCGGGGACTGTCATGGTAGGTAATGTTGGCAAAGAAATAAATATAGGCGATGAGTATAATGGCTACACTACGTCTGTAGGAGTTAAAGCCTCAACTCCTGTAGAGATTCACACGTCTAGAAGCTATACATGGGTTCCTTTGCAATGGTAATGGCATTGGTAGAGTTTAGGCAGATGGAGGAAAATTATGCAAAAAAGTTCTAGCGGTATAGAAAAGCACTTAGACGGAGATGAAAAAATATACTGGCAGGGATTTCCCCAAGCAAGAATTCTATTTACTAGTTTAGATATGGCTTATGTACCTTTGAGTATCATATGTTTATGGCCATTAATGAGGGAATTATGGGTTGGCGCAATTGATATAGGGGGGATTATATTCCTGATTCCTCTTTTATATTTTGCGGTTGGCAGATTTTATATAAAATATCAAAATAAGAAACGAACTATATATCTCGTTACAAATAAGCGGATAATTATATTTAATAAGTCGCGGGAACGAATTGATCAGGAACAGGATATTAAAACAGTTATAAATATATCGAAGAAAATTAGTTTTAATGGTATAGGTAGCATAAGATTTGGGAAATTACCATATATTCAGGCGACAGGAGGAAATTCCGGAATGGACTTTATGATAAATACCAAACTGTTCCATATTTTTGGTAGAGGACTTTTTTTTGATGAACCACCTCAATGGATACCAGTTTTTTACGATATTGAAGATGCCCAATATGTTTTTGATTTGGTTAATGGAATAAAGACGGGAGCAAGCGTGGACGGGTTTGACTCTTGAGAGTGCGTAAAACAGGGGTAAAAGAAACCAGAATACCAGCTAACTAAAGTCAAGGCTCAAATTGCTAAATTAGTGAGCCAGGGGACGGTTCTTGAAGGGGTCAATCGGAAGTTTTGCGCACGAAATAGGACTCAACTATCGTTTTAGGCGATCTTTGAGTCCTTTAAACAGCCTGCGCAAAATTTTTGATTGCCCAGAAGAATGAAGTCGCGTTCAGGATAAGGTATGGGGTTTCAATTTTCTTGTTTCCCTATGGGATGAGTAAAATGAATAGCCTTTTGTCCATTTCGGGGGAATTCATGCGCTTGTTATTGGGAAAACCACTCATTTTGGGCATACCTCCCCCCTCCCCCAATAAAGGGGTATGTTTTTGATTATTCAGTTTCCGTCTTTTCATGGCGAAGCCCCAGGATAGAAGGAAGAAATTTTCTTCAGTTTGCCTTCTTTGCATTGAGGGCATAGCCTGACATCTCTGCCCAGTAGCAGATACAGGATCTCCAGGGTATTTAGCCCTTCGAATTTCGCCTGGTAGGAAGGGCTATTGCTTAGCTTGCGGCATAAGGCTAGTTTGGTCTTTTTGTTTCGATTGGCAAGAATCCCATAGTACCTGATCTTAACAAATCTCCGGGGCAGGATATGCATCAAAAAGCGCCTGATGAATTCCACACCCGGTAAGGTCAAAAGCTTCTTCTGGCTCTGGTTTTTGTAGTCTTTGACGCTAATGGTTACGCTATCATCGTCTACAGCAACCACTCGATGATTCGAGATCGCAATCCGGTGGGTGTAACTGCCCAGGTATTTTAACACCGCCAGAGGACCTGAAAAGGTCCTTTTGGTGTAGGTATACCAATTCAGGGCATAGCACTGATCGATCAACTTCTGGAATGCTCCAGGGTGGGTGTACATCTGAGCATCACCATAAAAGTTAAGCAGACCATCCCCGTAATATTCTTTCAGATGGTACAGGAATTTACCTCTAAACTTCTTGGCCAGTACCTTAACTGGAATAAAGAAATTTTTGCTGCTGCTGCGCCACTTATTGCCTTTGGTCAGCCCGCCGGCCAGCACCACGGTATGGATATGCGGGTGGTAGTGCAGATTTTGCCCCCAAGTATGCAAGATAGAAAAAAATCCGGGAATGATCTTCAATTAAAAAAAGAAAGTATTATTAATATAGCTGAAACTTATGGCGCATCCAATGTACGCATTTTTGACTCTGTTGTCAGAGGAGAAGATAATGATAACAGCGATATCGATTTTCTCGTAGAATTTTCTCCAGGCAGAAGTTTATTTGATCTTATAAATGTTAAACTAGAACTTGAAGATTTGTTAGGTCGAAGCGTAGATGTCGTGACTGAAAAATCACTGCACCCCCTGATACGTGATTCCGTCATAGAAGCGGCGGTGGAACTGTGAAAAGTGATACTTTCTCTCCAGCAATTAACAATGCTGCCAATTAGATTTATCATCTCCTTGGCAGCATTATATCTAGGTTATTCTTGCTTATTTTAAGCTGTTATCCCCAAATTTCAACACAGCCTTGTCTGGTATAAAAGACTCCAGGGATAAGATGTTTTCAGCATAATCAGTAAGTAATTCAGAAGCTTCCTTACTGATTTGCCTTCTTTTCGCTCCCGCTTGCAGTTCAAGAATGAACGATTTTATATTCCCTTTTTCAAGTTTTGTCTTTAAGCTGTTATAAGTGCCTTGATTTGTAATTAATCCTTCATCATATAAATTGTCCAAGAGCTTTTTCAGCTTATCGACATCTACCGTAATGAAAAAAGTAATTTTTTCAGTGGTAACATTTCCAGCATTATCTTCCGCACTTAATATCAGTTGATGTGCTCCAAAGGTCAGTTCTTCTAAATTTAACGGAGTATCAGGATCGATGGAAACACCATCTAAAGATACATTGAATGTGCTGATGCCGGATTCGTTATCAATTGCCGCAATATTTAGAGTGATGGTTGGAGGTATAGTATCATCTGCAGGAGTTTCTTCTACTGTATATATAACATGTAAGGTTGGTATCTGATCTGCGTTGTCTCCTGCTCCTTCAAAGGACTCTGCAGTTCTGTTGCCGCTGCCGCTGAACAGGAATGTGATGGCATTTCCTTCATTCCAGCCGTCTTTGTTTACGATTTCCTGAATCAGAGCAGCCAGGTTGGGAGTTTGCTGGGCTGAATCCGCTTCATGCTCAACCGTCCACATGGGAACGTCTGTCCACTGAACGGAGGCAACTGTTTTACTCGCAAATTTTCTGGACACAGCGCCGGCAAGATTTTCAAATGTAGCCGAATCCACTACATCCTCGGCATAAATATCCACATTGAACGGATCATAACTCTTATCGGGCTCATCAACGGAAAACTGAATGTAGGCGTCGGTGATGGTTGCTCCCTGCGGAATGGCCAGATCAACAAAACGGATTCCGATCAATTGGTTTTTTACATCATCGCTGGTGGGTTTTTCCCAGGTGATTTCCAGGTCGGAACTGTCGAAGTCCAGGCTTCCGTCCGCACGCTCTTCCATATCATCCAGAGCATTCTTGACCGGTACTGCGATCAGTGCTCCAGCACCCGATACCATAACGGTAATCGGAACTTCATTACTGGTAATTGTTTTTTCATCGACAGTTACATCAGCAGTAATTGTAACAGTTACATTACGATCAGGATTATTTTGGACTGTTACTAGCCCGTCATCAGAAATAGCCAGGATATCAGCTTTATCCATATTATATACGATGGCAGCAGAAGAAAGATCCATATCCGCACCCAGAGTATCTGTCCCGGTTACGCTGAGTTGGACAGGAGACGCTTCTGAAATATTATCTCTGTCTGCTGACAGGCTAACCTGGGCCAACCCGTAGGGAACCACTACCTGAATCTCCACTTTATTGCTTTCCACAAAGCTGCTGCCATCAAACACTTTAGCCCATACATTTACAGTTTCATTCACAGCAGGTGGATTTTTTACGGTAACCAGACCAATAGTCCCATCAGTGCTGTCCTTATCTATCGCGACTATGTCGGGACTGTCTGTCTGATATTGGATATAAGCATCGGAAAGATCTACTCCAGTTCCCGAACTGTCTTCTGCTGCCACATTAAGGGCAACACTGGCGGCAGGGTCTTTGGAATCCAGGGTATCGCCGTCTGCTGTCATGATTACCTGGGCGAGATCCAAAGATTCCTGAGCCTGTTTACTGATGGTATAGGTATCGGTCATCTCCATGGTGTCGGTTCTATAAGTGGAAATAGTCAAAGTATCGGGGGTTACATCGATTTTGGAGAATGTAGGTACCTTTATCTGCTCTCTGACCGCCGCATAAGTTTCCGGTGTAGGCTGCAGATTATAATATTTACTTCCGCTGGCGCTGTTCAAGGTCATATAAAGTGTGCCTATCACGTTCTGCTCCGGAAGGGGCTGATCGCCATACATCATGTAAGTTCTGGTATAGCTGTGATCATGTCCATTCATTACGAGATCAATATCATATTGATCAAATACCGGATATAAGCCCTGTCTTAAAGCAATAATGCTTGACTCCAAGGAATGGCTGGCTGATCCATAAATATCATGGTGGAACATGACTACCTTCCAATCAGCATTGGGATTCGCTGCAACAGTTTCCTGAATAAAGGCTTCATGACCTGCACAGCTGGTGTTATTGGAGTTTAATACCATAACCAAGGTATTCCCGTAAGTAAAGTAGTAATCACTGCTGCCCGGGTTAGTAATTCCATACTCGGAAGAAAGATTGGGAAGATTGAAATGATAGCCGTAATTGGCAGATCCATTGTCATGATTACCCAGCAATGGTGCAACCGGCAGGCTTCTAAGTTCCGTCGGAGAGAAGAAACCGGTAAATTCGGTTTCATTGCTGCTGGTTTCTACCTGGTCGCCCAGAGATAAGAGTAAACTGGCTTCCGGGAATTCCTCCACAGCCTGGGTCATTGTATTCTGCCAACCGAGGATGTCGGTACTGGTGTTTCCTGCGCCAATCTGCACATCACCAACTACCAGACAGCTAAAGAAGTCAGTCCCATTGGTAGTAAATTCATAGACCGGACTCCAGTTTTCCTCACTGCCGTCACCTAAACGGTAGACATATTCCGTGGATTGTTTCAGATCGGTAACAATTACTTTATTGGAGTATAAATCTGATACTGCAGGTGCAACAGTACCTGTAAAGGTGGCAGCCGCATCAGCCGGAAATTCATCGCCAGTCATGTCACTTTTTTCTGCCACCTGCACTGCACTATCAGCCGTTTCCATATTGGAATACCAGGCGAAATTCAATTCCTCTTCATTTTTGCCAGGTGCAAAGGTAATTGCAGAAGCCTCATACAAAGCAGCCTCGGCTGTGGTCAGTATCCCTGCGTTTTCCGGACTGCTGTTTTCATCAGCTGCAGCAGTAAGCGGTGCAGATAAGCTGCTTAAGAGCATACCCAGTATAAGCAAAATTGGCAACCATTTTTTTGTTAATCTCATGTTTTTCCTCCTCTCATTGATTCAAGCCATCAGATTTTCGAAAGTGTTTTCTTTGACCAGCATGTTTATTCATCTGCCCTCGACATCTTCTTTTCCAAAGACCTTTTTCCACCTCCCTTTTTTTCTTTTTCAGCCATTGGACTCCTGCTCATGGATGGAATCAGCCTGGAAGCGATAAAAGCTACAACAGGGACGGTCAAAATCACCGCCAGACTTCCGGATAATCCCTGAATAACCTCAATTCCTATGAAATTCAGGTTCAGCAGTTGATAAAAGGAAACGTTATAGGCATAAATTAAAAGAATTGCGTTCAGTGATGTGCCTGTAAAAGCCAGAATAAGCGTATTGGACATGGTGCCCATCATATCGCGTCCCACATTCAAGCCGGAAATGAGCAGTTGTTTCGGCCCGAGTTTTGGATTGGAACAATAAACTTCCTGAATGGCCGACGCTACTGATATACCGACATCCATAACCGCACCTAAAGAAGCAATAAGTATGCCTGCAAATAAAAGCTCCGGAACATGCAGGCCCGTTTTGGCGGCAATCAGAAGCAGGGATTCTGCTTCCTCAGCGTTCAACCCTGATATATGTGCCAGCGATCCTGCTGCACTGGCAATTATCCCTGCAATCACAACCCCGATGGTAGTCCCCAGGATAGCCGAAATCGTTTTCGCCCCCCATCCATTCAAAAGCAATAGTGTACTGCAGGTTGAAAGGATAACAAACAGTACGGCAGCCCAAACTGGTGAATAACCCCGGTATATCATGGGAACAAACAAAAAGAGCATACAGACAATAGTTATCGTTAACCCTAAAACAGACAGAATTCCTTTCTTTCCTCCAATTCCCCAGAGAGCAGCAAAAAAAAGCAGAACCAAACCGTATAATACGGGGGTCCTGTTGTAATTAAATACCGAAACCTGTGTATGCTCAGCTCCCGCGGCATCAATATTCACAATAATCTCCATGCCTTCTCGAGCCAGGACATTATAATATTTACTCAAGCGATTTGTAACAGTACGCACCTCTCCCTTATGCTCTCCGGTAAGAATCTTCACTTTCAGTTCCTGGGTACCCAGATATAATCCGGTCAGGGAATCATCTTCAGTCAGCGACTGGCTTAAAACTGTGATTACCTTCGCTTTTTCATATTGAATATCGTTAACCGCCCCGGAAATGTTCCTGCTCATATAGCCGCTGGTGTTAAACCAGTATAAAAAGGCAATAAAAAGAATGCTTGTACAAACAAATGAGACCAATTTCGTCATTTTAGCATTTTTCATCTTTAACTCCATTTTTGTTAGTATCTGTTAATGTTTGGGAAATAAGTTTTTATATTATTTGATTATAGAGTTGGAAGGTGAAGAGCATTATAATTATTTGTTGTATTTAGGCATGTAAACAGTAAAATAATAATCTTGCATATTTTACTGCAGGGTCATCATGACAAAACAGATCGGTTTACTGCCAGAACCGGAGCGCTCTCTGGGTGGATACCGCTTATACGGACCGGCGGAGCTGAATCCTATGCGTTTGATCAAACGCCTTAAATCTCTGGGGCTGGACCTGTAGCGTATTAAAGAAATAATGGGAGACTTGCAAAACCCCAGAACGTCGCGGGAAGTCCTGCTATCCTTGCGGCGTGAATTGCTAAGTGATATGAAAGTCCTGGAAGAACGCGTGGCAAAAATCGACATCCTTCTGGGTGAAGATGCACTGCTCCTGGACGAGGACAGTTTTGGTTCCCCTTCTTTTCAAATGATCACTGAGATATTAGGGGGATCAAATTGTTTTGAATTAAGATTAGCACCGGCTAAAATTAAATCTGTCGCTACTATGACCGAGGTAGAATTTAAGGCAGAATTAGAGAAAGGGTATGCTGATTATTTGGCAGGCAAAGGTCATTCTACGGAAGAAGTATTGTTTTTTTCAGCAACCAAGGGGCAGCTAAGAAGCGTCCACTTGGCTACAATATATGTAAATAAATGCCAAGAATGTTATAATAGAACATAGGTTCGCGAAATTCCCTGACTGCATCCAGCAGGAGGGGGTCAGTCCGCCCCTGGTTTCCTGGTTTTTAAAAACTTTTTAAATAAGCTTTAAGCCGTGTTTATTTCTGCTCTATATAATGGCCTTAAATAAAAAAGAAGGAGGTCATTTTTTATGAACAAGATTAAGCTTTTATACGACGTGGCCAGGGTAATGAGAGACAAGGATAATCTGAGCGGGAAGGTTAAAATTAGCGGGATGAAGAATGGAGTGGAGGCATTCCGGTTTGACAATGAGTTCAGCAAAGATTTGCTAGATGGAACGAGCAAGGCCAGAATTACCAGCGTAGTCGACTATAATGGCAAACAGATCAAACATGAGAGCAACACCGAGTTTAATATATATCAGGACTCCGGGGATGAGAAGCAATGCCATAAAAGGACACTACCTTTTCATCGGCACCATGCCTGTAAGCACAGACTGGGGGCAAAAGAGAAACTTGATCGGTTAACGGCTTTTCTGGCTGCGCTCAATGATATGAAGGTTGTTGAACAGCAGGACCAATCCTTATTGCTATCCCTGGATTTGCAGGATATCCCTGAAGAACTGAGGCCGGGCAGCCGCCACCTGCACAGGCATCATTACTTGCATGGTTTCTTGCCCGGTTCCTGCTCTATGGATGAGGGAATCCTTCAATGCAGGATTAACAAGAAATATGAGGTGGAGGATATTCTAATAGACATTAAAGGAAAACTGGAACAAGATGATCAAATCCATGATCTTACCCTAAATACGGTAATTAATTTTACCTTGTAGTACAGCCTGGCAGACAGCATCACGGGGCATGAGCCCCGCTGATGCAGCTGTGTAAATCAAGGAGGCGATCGGAATGGACTATATGGTACTGGGACTGATACTACTGGCTGCTGGGACGTACTTGATTTATAAGGGGTACCGTTTCTTTATCAAGAAAGAAATCAGAGATTGTTATGGAAGCTTTGTTTGCATGGATGAGGAAGGGGAAAAGGAGAATTAGAATAAATCCAGGAAGAACTACAGCAGCAGCCCTTGATAATGGTATGATTAATTACAGTTAACTGTGCCCGGAATAATCACAACGGAGAAAAGTGAAATGATATATAGGAAACATAGACAGCGGCAGGCATTACTTCACAAGGATCATAAGGAGTTCCACCAATACATCCACAGGCATCATGATGAGTTTCACCAATACCATAGAATGCTAAGGTTTTCCCGATATTTTGCCTTGCTATTCTACCTGCTGGTGATCTATTTGTTGTTTGCCTGGGCCGGCATCCAGACAATCGCTATCATTTTTGCTGTATTTATCAGCATAAAGGAGATCCTGCAGCTGTTTTTTCTGTGGCGCTTGGAAAAGAGAGTATTTCAACCTATAGCCAGCCTCAATCGTGGTGTCCAGGAAATTGCCCGGGGGAATTACTCGGTATTCATCGAAAGCAAGGTGGAAAATGAGATCGGCCTGCTCATCAGATCTTTCAACAATATGGCTGAAAAGCTCCAGGCTGCAGAAATCTTGCAGCAGACCTATGAAGAAAATAGAAAAAATCTGATTGGCAACATATCCCATGATCTAAAAACCCCCATCGCTGCCATTCAGGGATACATTGAAGCAATTACGGACGGTACGGTAAAATCTGAGGAGAAAATGGAAAAGTATTTAAAAATCATAGATTACAACATAACCTATGTTAACAGGCTGATCGATGATTTGTTTCTGTTTTCCCAACTGGATATGAACAAGCTGGACTTTCATTTTGAAGACGTGCAGATACAGGCCTATATGCATGACTTGATGGAAGAGTTCCAGATTGAACTGGAAGAAAAAGCTGCTCAACTGCTTTTTGTGAGCAGAATGGAACACGACTGCAGTGTTTACATGGATCCGAAACGGATTTATCAGGCTATTCGCAATGTGATCGGTAATGCGGTAAAATATGGACCGGAGCAGGGTTTGCTTATCAAGAGCGATTTGTACCTGCAGGAAGGTTTCATATGCCTGGCCATTCAAGACAATGGGCCTGGAATACCAGAGGATAAACTGCAGCATATTTTTGAGCGCTTTTATCGTATTGACAGCCAACGAACCAAGGACCTGATGAGCACAGGATTGGGGCTGGCCATTGCCCGGGAATTGATTGAAGCTCACGGCGGAAAGATTGAAGTCTCCAGTACGGTAGGAAGAGGCTCGTGTTTTACCTTATCCCTTCCTATACGCGGTGAGTAAAGGAGCAGGATCGTATGAAACGAATTCTGGTGATAGAAGATGATCTGGATATAGCAGAACTGCAGCGGGATTATCTGCAGATGAGCGGGTACGGAGTGGATATCGTTCAGGATGGAGAGCTGGGTTTGCAAAAAGCAGTTAATGGCAGCTATGATCTGGTCATTGTGGATTTAATGCTGCCCGGGAAAAATGGCTTTGAAGTAATTCAAGGAATACGAAAAAAGATGGAAATACCGTTAATAATCGTTTCGGCCCGCAGTGAAGATATCGATAAGATTAGAGGGTTGGGTTTTGGCGCCGACGACTATATGACCAAGCCTTTTAGCCTGGCGGAACTGATTGCCCGGATAAAATCACATATAAGCAGATATGAACGGCTCAGGGGCAGCAAGAGCAGCCTGGAAATAATCAGCCATGGAGCTTTAGAGATAAATACCGCCTCACGTAAAGTATCTGTAAAAGGTAAAGATGTAAGGATGACTGCCAGGGAATATGAATTATTGCTCTTTCTGGCTTCCAATCCCAACATAGTCTTCAGCAAGGAACACCTTTACGGTGCCATATGGGGTGAAGAGCAATATGGAGACACCGCTACGGTTGCCGTACATATTCAAAAAATACGCAAAAAAATGGAAGCAGACCCGGCCCATCCAGCCTATATAGAAACCCTGTGGGGGAGCGGATACCGGTTTAATTCATAATGAGTCAAGGTTCTTTAAATCATTTTCAGTAAAATTCGCGGCTGAGAAGGACTCTGATTCTAACAAAATAGCGGAAAATCAATAACTTTAACCAGGAAATAAAAATAAGGTAAGGACTGTAAATAATCAGAAGTCTTCCAGGATCTGCTGCATGGAAATTATTCGAGTAGTAAGCAATTTTATTTCTCCATTTGCATATCTGGACTTTAGGCTCTCTATTTTCCCGGCCATTTCTAAAACTTCATTTTCTTCTTTTACAATGATATATTTAACATCCCGAGCCGAAAAATTTAAAGGGAAAGACTCTTGCAGTAATTCATTGCAGCGGTTCCGAACCCTCTTATCGTTATATTGTTCCTGGCTCATTACCGGGATCAGACCCAAATGATTGAGCCGGTCCAGGGCCGGAACGTACCTCCATTCCCTTTCATCATAAAATCTCACCCTCTTCTTAATATGACGACCGTTTTTCCAGACCTCTCCTTCATAGGGTTTCAAGAAAGTGAAAAAGGAATAAAGCATAGTTGCAACATTACGGGCAGTTAGATCCGGTTGCTCAGCTTTATACAGCACCAATTCAGGGTTTAAGGGGTATAATTCCCCAAAGCTCTGTTTCAGCAGAAGGGTGGAATAGGAATTGGGCAGCGAGTACATGATGGGATTAATCCCGTTTTTCTGCCCCCATTCCTTGGCCAAACCTATACAGTAGTATCCATAGGTTGCAGTGTGGTAATTAATCTGGGACAGGGGAACATCGCAAAAACAGACCATAGGGATGGCCGCATATTGAGGCAGGTGATCCGGCACCAGATAGCTCTGATCTTCCAGGCAGTAGCAGGGATAAAAATCATGACTGCAAATGCCGGCCAGTTTTTCAAAACTGTCGGTAAAATGGAATAAAGTGTTAGCACTTATTACGCGGCTTCCGCAGGCAGTCAATAGTATACCCCCGTTCGTGCAACCTGTTTATATTCTTCCCGACCAGAGGATTGTGATTCGGATGGAAAGTTGATTGGACGATAATGGCTTAAATTGCATTAACTGTATTTTGAATGATTTCATATGATATATAGAAGCTTGAATAGAGAGGAGTGAATAATATGCCAAACTATAAAGTGTTTCAGGATGTTGCAGAGAATTTAAGAACCAAAGTATATGCTTCCCAAAGCGGTACTGCAACCCCGATGCAGATGGACAGCGGTGCTCTGGTAGTTAAACCGCTGGCAGAATCCAGTGGTGTAGGGGTGCCGCTGCAGATGTCCAGCGGCGGCCTGGTAGTGAAACCATATGCATTGGAGAGTGGCGCCATGGTGCCGCTGCAGATGGATAGCGGGGCACTTGCCACCGCTCTTTACGCCAAGCAGAGCGGAGTATTAACCAGTCTGCAGATGGCCAGCGGAGCCTTAATTGTCACCCAGGATATGGTTACCATGGATTCAGGCACAACAATTACTTTTGATAGTGGAGTCAACTCCGGTACCGCTATATGGAATGTTATGGATTATAAAGATTGGACCTATTCTGTTAACAAGGTATCTGGAAGCGGAACTACCCAGGTTAAACTGGAAATAAGTGCTACCGGCAGTGGAAATGATTGGTACGATGAAAATGATTCCTTCCATACTATAGCCAGCGGCGGCTGGAAATATTTTGTGTCCAGCACCTTTTTGAAATATGCCAGGATAGCTGTTGCTGTTTCCGGCGGAGTAGATAGTACTTTACACTGGTATTTCCAGGGGCAAAAAGCTTAACAGCACCAAAGCGGTGATCTCAGTTTCTCAGATATGCTGTCAGAGCGAGTAAACAAGGTGAAGATCAGGTTATTGGCCAAACGCCGTGATTGAAACGGGATGATGCATGGGGGCCACCTTGCCTGCGGGCAAGGAATGTCCCCGTACAGAGTACGTTGATTGAACGGCGTTTGAACAATAACCCATAGATTGACCTGATTAACAGATTGGAGGCCGGTGAAATACCTGCCTTCTGACCCTTCTAATAGTTTACTGCTCAGGGACGTATTACGGTACCCGGCAAGTTAAAGTCTTCTCCCAGCAGCACTCCGGCCACCTCTTGCAGTACCCCTTGGCCCCCTTTAAGTGTGCAAACATAATCCACAGCAGCTGTTACTGACTGGGAGGCATCATTGACCCCAAAAGTGAGTCCCAGCTTTCCTGCCAATTCCACATCCCGTTGATCTTCCAGCACGCATGCAGCCTGTTCCAAGCCTAGTTCCATTTCCATACATATATTTTCTATTTGCTGGAATTTACTTTCTGCCACGGTATATAAATCTTTTATATTCAGCAGTTTGCCAATTGTTTCTGTGCGCTGACGGGGGAAGCGGGTAAGTATAACGGTCTTAATTCCCTTTTGCTCCAGTTTCTTTACTGCGGTGTGATCCCGCAGGTTCAGTTTTACTCTTTCTATCCCCCGGCGGGAACAAAGCCAGGTCCCGTCGGTTAAGATGCCTTCACTATCTGTTATCAGGATTTTGATTTTACTGGCCCGGTTTTTTATCTGCTGCTTTATAAAACTCTCCATAGCAGTATTCATGAGCTGATAAGCTGGATTTATCATTTGAATATCATTTTCACAGCTGTATATATATTCCCGATATTCCGATACGGTCATCATGGCTTGCTTGTAATTATTATTTTCCCGGTGGATATTAATTTCGGCTCTTTGCAGTACTTCCAAGGCCAGCTGGTTCATAGGCATGACCACGTTTTTGAAGAAATGGTTTGCTTGCAGCTGATTAAATACATTATCCATGGCTGCATACATATATTCCATATTTCTGAATTTTTCTTCTTCGGCCTGCTGCTTTATTTTGTATAGAAATGTATGCAGGCTGCCCAGCAAGGAGTCCAGCTCTTCACGGGATTTTTTCATCTTCAAGTACCGATTTACCAAATGTTTGAGATCGTATTCGAATCCCGCAATACTGAGCCAATCTTCCTGGTATACAGGTTCCTTCAATCTGCTGCCAATAAGTTCATCCAGAGCTTGATAAGTCGTGCCCTTTATCCGAGCTCCCCCCCGGGTAGCGTTAATTATGGCAGTATCCCGATATATACTGGTGTATAGCTCCATTTGTGCCCGCATCCGATTATAGGTAGGGTTGGTCAGTGTTATATCGCCGTGGACATCTTCCACCCTCAAGGCCAGATCCAATTGCCGGCTGTTTACCGTCGCCTGACTGTAGTCTAACCCAGCGGCATGTTGTTTGTTATCCTTATAAGCCAGATTTATTCCCACCAGTATAATGGGATTAAAACCAAGCTGGATCAACATTTGCAGGGTCACCGCGGCAATGGATGGAGCATCGCTGACGGTCGGCAGTTTCTCTTCCAGGCCTGACTTAAGATAAAATGGCCCTATTTTATCCGGGGTAGTCAGCATATGGTACTTAGGCCCAGGGTACTGGGCCAGGGTGGTATATCCCACACTGCTGCCAAAAATCAACGGGATATGGGCAAGACCTTTATCTATCAGTTTTTTAAATACCAGCTGGTTTTTTTCCGTGGGATCATAAGTGCAGGCTGCGTGGGGAAGCACCTGGCAGTCTACCAAGGTGTTAATAGCCGCTCCGGCGGAAAAAATATAGGCCAGGCCATTATCTTTGATGACACGCAGGTTTTCTATTTCTTCATCCAGGGAAGGACCTGCGCCTATTAGGATGGCCGGTAAACCTCTAAAAGCATTACCCTTGGCCAGCAGCAGATTGGGTGTAGACAGAACCTGGCCCAGGTTAAGCATACTGTTTACAGTCCAGATTTTTTCAAAAGCCGAGGTGGTATTAATCAAGCTGCGACGTTCATTAATGGCCAACTCAAAGGAATTAAAAAAATTACGGTATTGCTTGGCAAAGGCATCCTTATAGGCCGGTAAATCGATTACGCATACTGAATCCCGCATCTGTCCTACGAATTCCCGGACCACGTTCTCTGCGTAGGCTGGTGAATCTTCAAGAAACAGGTATTTTATTGACGAGAGATTAAGGCTGCTTAGATCTGCTTGTTCCAGGAATCTAAAAAATATTTCCGGCACCGGTTCATAGATAGAAAACATGGCTCCGGGATATTGGCGTTGAAAGGCCTGGATATGGTAAGCTAGCCCGATTCCATAAAATAGTACGTCGGATTGAGTTTCTATATCCAGCTGCTCTCGGATTAGATCCTCTGCTTCAGCCACCGGATTATCACGGTCATGTAAATATATCTTTTGCTTATTTCTGCGCAGCAGGAGATTAACCTGCTCTCCGGAAGTATCCACTTTAATTAATTTTCGCTCTAAGCTGCTTTCCATATCCTGTATTTTACTCCACAAGGACGGAAAGTGAACTCTTAAAAGCTGCATGTTTTTTTCAAAAATGTTAAGCCCCCCTGTACTGTTCAAGTTTAATCACCTGTTAAATCCGGTACTATATACTATGGGCTGTGGGCCTTGCTGTTACTTGCCACGCTGTAATATGGCTGACGCCAAGAAAATATAATTTCAGCTGCCACCCGGGATATTTTATCCCACCAGATGTTGAAAATAACGGGAAAGCAAACGCTGGTTCAGCAGCTTTCCATAATAGGCGCCAAAACATAGATCTATAGCTTCATCCAGGACAGATGCATTGACGCTGTCAGTGATGAATGCTTTTAATGAGGTCTTGATCTGCGCATAGGCCGGATAAAAGTTTTCCGAAAACAATAATTGAGAATATTTGAGTGCCGGGCGAGGAGATGATGGCCCCAGGTTTCTTCCATAATAACTGCAGTCAATTTTTTTAATCTTCCCCAAAACTACCGGCAGGCATCCGCTCAAGAGTTCGGTAAAGTGAAAGCTGTCTGAATTCAGTCTGGATATGGTTTGCTCGTAGGCTGTTTTTAATATTGGGGTTCTATAAACCGCATATGTTATAGGGTAATAATTGGTTAAGAAGGCAAAAAGTCTTTTTAGCGCCAAATCATCCTCAATGGAAAAGGTCTGGTATCCTGGGTAGATTAGAGTCTTTTCGTCTTCCACCTCCTTAAACCAGATGTAGCTGCCATGAGCGGCAGCATAATCGGGATGGTTTTGTAAAAAGTCCAGAGCTGCCCCATATCCTTCGGGTTGTAAAATGTCATCATCGGCCAAAAAAGACACCCATTCGGTTTGGGTCAGTTTAATACCATCCAGCCATCTGGTCAGTAATGGAGTATCCGGACCATAGTCGTGGTATTCTGCTTCGTGATTAAGGCAGGCTTCCCGGTTGGCAGCTGTGTTAGCAGTTGAGCCGTCCAACACCAGTAGCTTAATCTGCTCCAGGTCAAAATTACTTTCCAGGTAATCAAGTAATCGCTTCAGATGCCTGGGACGATTGTAGGTAGGGATTAGAATGGTTGCCAGGGGTGCAGACAATTATCCTGCCTCCTTACTGCCGGTGAGAATTGATTTTAAGGCATTACAAACATGGCTGACTTTCTCCCGGTTCATATTGAATCCACTGGGTAGGTTTATGCCCCAGGGTGACAGACGGTAACTGACCAGGTTGCGTTTAGCTGCTGTTTGCGCTTCCCGGCAGTGGCAGAAGGCAGGAAGCATACTTAAAGGGTAAAAAAAAGGCCGACAGCTTATCTGCTTATGGCTCATTAGCGCCAGTAATCCCTGTTTATCCATATTTGCGGCCGGTTTTAATATGACCGTCACCATCCAATAGGCACTGCTCACATTCTCCCCCGGATTATTTAGGGATACATCAAGCTCATATAGTTCCTCCCGGTACCATTCAAATATTTGCCGTTTTCTTTCCAGCAGTTCATTAATTCTTTCCAATTGGGCCAAACCCAGAGCCGCTTGCAGATTGCTCATTTTATACTTGTAAGCTATCTCCACATTCCAGAACATTCGGCCCTCGGACAGGCGCCCATGGTCCATAAGAACCCGGCAGCGTTCATGAATCTCGGGGCTGTTGGTAAGCAGCATCCCCCCTTCGCCGGTAGTCATGGTTTTGGAACCATGAAAACTGAAAACCCCGGTATCCCCAAAGCTGCCCGCTTTCTTGCCCTTGTATTCTGAACCTGCTGCTTGAGCAGCATCTTCAATAACTGCCAGGTCATAATGGCGGGTAATAGATAAGATTTTATCCATATTGGCCAAGTTGCCATACAGGTCTACCGGGATAACGGCCCGGGTTTGGGGAGTAATGCAATCCCGCAGCGATTCAGCCGATATACACCAGGTTTTTTCATCAATATCAGCGAATACCGGTGTGGCCCCAACATAAGTAATGGGAGCGGCAGTTGCTATCCAGGTAATATCAGGGACAATAACTTCGTCGCCCGGCCCTATTCCCAGGGCCAGAAGTGCCAGGTGTATGGCAGAGGTACAGGAAGGCAAAGCAATGGCATATTTTACTCCAATATAACTGGCAAATGCCTGTTCGAACAACTGCTGGTATTTATAGCTGTTTTCATACCACCCATTAGCAACGGCATCGTTAACATAGGCTATTTCCTTATCTGTGATCCAGGGCCCGGCCACTGGGATATTTTCCGGTGTCATGCTTGACTCACTCCTTAATGCATTTCAAATACCCGTCTGGAGCCGCGGTAATAAACAGTTTGTTTTGAAAAGTCCGGTCTGGCACAAAACGGTTATTCTTCATTAAAAATTCCCTTACCGCTGTTTTGGGGTTATTGTCTTTTCCCCAGGGCCGGTCAGGGAAAAGGTCTTCCGGCAAATCTTCGATTACCGTATCGAAAACCAGCAGATAGCTGCCTTTAGTAACCAGGGGCGAATATAATTCCAATTCTCTTAAAACATGTTCGTGAGTGTGAAGGGAATCCAGGGCTACCAGAACTCGGCTTTTGCTTGCGGCGATATGCCGAACTTCTTCTATAATGTGTTCGTCAGTGGATGAACCCTCCAGCATGCTTATTCTTTTATACATGAGATGATCTTCTATTTCGATCCGGTTGTGTTCGCGAATGTCTATGTCGATGCCGAGAACTTCTCTATCTCCCCCTATGAGTTCCAGCATGGAAGCATAAAATATCAGCGAACCGCCGTGGGCGATACCGGTTTCGATTATTAAGTCAGGTTTTACCCGCCAGATGATTTCCTGAATTGCCACCATATCCTGGGGATACTGTATTACAGGCCGCCCCAGCCAGGTGAAAGAATATGAATAACGCTGCCGGCAGGATTCGGTAAACCATCTGCGGCTGAGTTCTTTCAGGTTGTTGTTTTTCATCGCACACTCCTTAATATCCGGGCTGGATTTCCCGCTACTGTAGTGTAGGCCGGAACCGATTTGGTTACTACCGCACCAGCCCCAACAACTGCTCCCTGGTGGACCTTTAGCCGGGGGAGGATTACCGCGCCGCTGCCGATAGTGGCATAGCTATTGACCTCTATGCATCCTGCCAATACCGCCCCCGGACAAATATGCACCCCGTTTCCAATTGAGCAATCGTGATCGATTATCGCACCCGTATTCACAATACATCCGGCACCGATGGTTACACAGCTGCCAATTACCGAACCGGCCAGGATTTGGCTTCCTGGGCCTACGGCGGCGCTTCTGGCAAGAGAAGCAGTACTGTGAATAGCCAGATAAGGAATAAGACCTTTTTGTTCCAAATAGTATTGTATTTGCATACGGTCTTTTCCCCTGCTGCCGCCTATAGCCACCAGAAAAAGGATGCTGTTTCCTGTTTGCTGCCCATGCCAGTCTTCGAATCCTTTTCTGCCGTAATACAGTGGCGCTCCAGGGATAGGGGATTTAAGTTCAGGGTTATTATCAAACAGGGCTATGAGCTGCAGGCCGGCCTCATTAATCAACTCATTTAGTACCCTGGCCTGCCCGGTCGCACCCCATAATACAATTGGCTTAATCAAATCAGCTTTTTGCCTCCCATTTTTAAATAAGGCCAAGCCTGGTCGCGCAGGGATACGATGGGGTTATTTATCGGCCAGGGAATGGCCAGAACAGGATCATCCCATTTAATTCCCCGTTGACTGTCCGGATTATAGTATTCTGATATCTGGTAATATACTTCGCTGCTGTGGGCCAGGGTTTGATAGCCATGAGCAAATCCCTCCGGGACATACAGAATTCTTCGGTTTTCTCCGGTCAGGATGACTGCCTCCCACTTCATATAGGTAATGGATTGCGGTCGCAGATCGACAATTACATCGTATAGTGAACCCTTTATACAGTTAAGCAGCTTGGTTTCCATAAAGGGGGCAGCTTGATAATGCATTCCGCGAATGGTTCCCCGGAACTGGTTGTATGAAATGCTGCATTGAACGACCCGGCAATTAAGGCCATGGCTGCTAAATTCCCGGCGGCAGAAGGTGCGGGCAAAAAACCCCCGTTCATCTGTTTCGGGTTCAGGCTCAATAATATAAGCACCTTCAAGGCTTAATTCCTCAAATATCATGTTACAAAACCTCTATTCGGGGTATCAAGGTGACCAAACGAGCTCCCCATTCGCGCGTATAAGACAATTGCTCCGATATTTCCTGCTTTAGATTCCAGGGCAGGATAATGATATAATCAGGGCGATCAATATTCATTGCTTCTATTGTCAAAACCGGTATATGCGATCCCGGGAGAAACAGTTCCTGTTTGCGGGGGTTTTTATCTACCGTATAACTGATCAAATCCGGGCCAATACCGCAGTAGTTCAGGAGGGTGTTGCCTTTAGCGGGCGCTCCATAAGCGGCAATTCTTTTGCCGCTTTCCCGGGCTGAAATAAGAAACAAGAGGATTTCTCTTTTTAAAGACTGTACTTTTTCTGTAAAAGACAGGTAATTATCCATATCAGTGTACCCGGCTGTTATTTCCCTTTTTATCAGCTGCTTGACCTTTATCGAAGATGATTTGGAAGTATCGGCCTGGTGGCAGGCATAGATACGAAGGGAACCTCCGTGGGTAGGGATTTCTTCTGCATCGAATATCTTCAGACCATGGGCAGTAAAGATTTTTTCTACACAAACCAGTGATAAATAGGAAAAATGTTCGTGATAAATAGTGTCGAATTGAACCTGGTCAATCAGCTTCATAAGATGCGGAAATTCCATGGTGATTACGCCCTGGGGGTTGAGCAGTATTTTAAGCCCGCTGACAAAATCATTAATATCCGGTACATGGGCCAGCACATTATTGCCGATCAGCAAATCAGCACTTTTCCCTTCCGCTTTTAACGATTGAGCTGTTTCTTTTCCGAAAAAAACTTTCAAGGTTGCAATGCCCCTGGCAATAGCGTCATCTGCCGCCGCCGCGGGTTCGATTCCCAGAACGGAGATACCCTTTTCCATGAAATACTGCAGGAGGTAGCCGTCATTGCTGGCTATCTCAATCACCTGGTCATTTTCATCCAATGAGAAGAGCTGCAGCATCTTTTCCGTATATTCCCGGCAGTGGGTAAGCCAGCTGTCTGAATAAGAAGAGAAGTAGGCATAATCTTTATTGAAGATATCCTCCGGATGGGCGTAATCTGCTGTCTGTACCAGAAAACATTGATCGCAAACGTATACTTCCAAGGGATAATAAGGTTCCATTTCAGATAAGTGTTTTTGGCTTAAAAAAGAATTGGACAAAGGTGCGGTACCCAGGGAGAGCAGTTTGTAATTAAGCTCCTGGCCACAAAAACGGCATTTCATTGAATCAAACCTGCTTTCTCATAAAAAGTATTTTCAAAACTGCGTATCTGCTCCAAGGTGACTTTTAGCATATCTTCCTGATTAAAATGGGCTTTATACCAGGCGGCGGTCTTTTCCAAGGCCTGTTCCAAATTCCAGTTAGGCTTCCATTTCAGGATGGTTTGAGCTTTGGAACAATCCAGTTTTAGAATATTCGCTTCATGGGGATGAGGATTTTCATCTATTTTCCAGGCCGCTTGGTTGCCCCAGAGTTTGATCAGGGTTGAAACAACCCAGCGCACCGGTCTGGCATCACCATAGTCAGGTCCGAAATTCCAGGCCCCGTTGAACCGGGTTCCATGAAAATATAAATTTCGGGCCAAAACCAGATAGGCACCCAGTGGTTCCAGTACATGCTGCCATGGTCTTACTGCATCTGGTGAACGTATCAGTATGGTCTGCTGCTGCTGAAGGTTTTTTATGCAATCCGGGATTAAGCGATCTTCAGCCCAATCCCCGCCGCCGATAACATTGCCGGCTCTTGCGGTTGCCACGGCAGTATGGTGCTGTAAATAGCGGTCGGGATTAAAGTAGGAATCTATAAATGCTCTTGTCACTAATTCACAGCATCCCTTGCTGCTGCTGTAAGGGTCAGCACCGCCCAGGGCATCAGTTTCACGATACCCCCAGTACCATTCGTTGTTTTTATAGCATTTGTCACTGCTGATGATTACTGCAGCTTTAACTGATGGGCTCCTGCGTACTGCTTCCAGCAGATGGGCTGTTCCCATAATATTGGTGGAATAGGTCTCAACCGGCTCTTTATATGAACGCTTCACCAGGGATTGAGCAGCCAGATGAAAGACTATTTCCGGCTCTTCTTGCTGTATTACCGAATTCAAATGATCCAAATCCCGGACATCTCCAAAAATACTGGTGATAAAATCTGGTACATGGCACAATTCATAGATACTGGGGTCAGTGGGCGGATCGAGGGCGTAACCGATTACTTCAGCTCCCAGATGCTTCAGCCATACTGCCAGCCAGCTTCCTTTAAACCCGGTATGACCGGTAATCAGAACTTTTTTCCCAAAATAAAAATCGTCAAATGGACTATTCATTGCTGCCACACCTTCCATGGAGCCTGGCCGGAGTTCCACAGTTCTTCCAGCCGGTTTTTATCTCGCAGGGTATCCATGGGCTGCCAGAATTTTCGGTGTTTATAAGCTGCCAGCTGCCCCTCCTGGGCTAATTTCTCCAGGGGCTCCCGCTCCAGGCTGGTGTTATCACCTTCCAGGTAATCGAAAAATTCAGGCTGCATTACGAAAAAGCCGCCGTTTATCCAGGTGCCGTCACCATCGGGCTTCTCGATAAACGAAGTAACCATATCATCAGCATTGATCTCCAGGCTGCCAAAGCGTCCGGCCGGCTGAACTGCCGTAACTGTGGCAATTTTATTATGCTGTTGGTGGAAACTGACTAATTCTTTGAGGTCTATATCTGCTACTCCATCTCCATATGTCAGCATGAAAGGTTTATCACCTATATATTTTTGGATTCGTTTTATCCGGCCGCCGGTTAAGGTATTAAGCCCGGTATCCACTATGGTGATTTTCCAGGGGCTAGCCTGGCTGTTATGGATTTCGATGGAATTGTCCCTTAAGTTCAAGGTCAGGTCGCTTAAATGCAGATAATAATTAGAAAAATATTCCTTTATAACATAGCTCTTATAACCCGAGCAGATGACAAATTCATTAAATCCCTGATGGGCAAAAATTTTCATTATATGCAGCAGAATAGGCTCACCCCCTATTTCTACCATGGGTTTGGGTTTCAGATCAGTTTCTTCGCTTAACCTGGTCCCATATCCCCCGGCCAGTATTACCACTTTCATTTCTGATTCCTCCTGAGCGTTCTATTGCCTCTCATATACCATTTTTTTGATTTTTAATATCACATCTCTTTGGCGGTGGAATTCTTCATTAATTAATTTCTTTATGTTTTCATCAAGGTCCCTCTGTACACAATGCTGATTAAGACCGGCAATATCCTTGTTTATGGTTAAGAAATCTATGATATCAGATAAAGCTGGCACTTGGTCTTGAGATTGGCTCTGGTATATCTGCTGTATCAATAGATAATCTTCTTCATAGTCCAGGGTTAATCTTAAATCGGGGCGATTAAATTTTCCCTGGGCCCTTATTTCTATCACATCAAAGAAATCCGGCCGGTCCAGCAGATAACCCCATATTTCGGTATTAACGATACTTTTAAAAGAGCATACGGTTTCCAGTGCTTTACTGTTTAATCCATAGGGTGCAGTCCCAAGCGGGAGGCCGGTTATTTTAATATAATCACTTTTTACCTGCTTGAGAGTATCTACAATTAGATTGGAGTATTCTATAGAAAACAGGGGATTATCAGCGGTAATACTTACAAAAGCATCCAGATCGAATAACCTGGCCGCCTGCCACAGACGCTGCAGTACATCTTCTTCGCTGCCATTAAAATAATAAAGATCATTTTTTCTGGCGGTATCGACCAGAGGTTTATCCTGGGGGTGGGTGGAAGTGCAGAGGACTATTTCTGATATATCCTGAACTTCCCGGGCCCGTTCGATCACTCTTTCAATAACGGTTTTACCGTTTAAATCTTTTAAAATCTTTAAAGGCAGCCGGGATGATTTTAAACGAGCGGTAATCAGGAAACCTATTCTCATTTTTTTTCCTCCAGTCCGCCGGTTAAATCAGAATAATCTGATGTTTTAAATAGATAATTTATGCTGGCATAATCAATAAGCTCATCTTCTTCTATAACTCTAAGTGCTTCCAGGCCTACTATATTAAAAAGCTCTTTCTGACTTATGGGTGAATTTGCACTGCTGCGCTTAAACCAGAGGTTTTCCAGGGAAAGTTTTTCGCCTGTTTTTATCCTCTTGCGGGCAACCAGAGCTTTCTTCATCGGACCGGTATTGCCGTAAATCAGTTCGCTTTTGGACATGGCCAGAGTGCCGTTTCCGTAAGCACTGAGATACAGCTGCATCAGGTTTTTAATCTCTATTAAATCCTTTTTTCCCACTGCTGCCTGATAATCGATACGTTTTACTCCAGGCTCAGGAGTATAATGCTTTTCCAGGATATTAACGCCCATAGCTGCTCCCATAGCAGAGATAAACAGTTTATTTTCGTCGTCGAAGCCAGTATGGTCGGCATAACCTACCGGCAGCTGAAATAAATCCCGTAATTTAAGCATTTTAGATAAATTTATATCTCGATAGTCAGTTGGATAAGATTGAAACCCATACATAAGCAGGAGGTCTTCTTTACCCAGATTACGAAGGATGCTTACTGCATAGTCAATGTCATCTACGGTCGAGCCGCTTATCCCCAGAATTATTTTTCCGGAGAAAGCGGCTGCTTTATTCAGCATAAAATAATCATTTATAGAAGTGGCATGCAGCTCTACCGCAGTAATATCTGGATGCCTTTCAATGATAAAATCTATAGACTGGATGTCATCACAAAGGGCAATAATATCCAGTCCCTGGCTGTCGGCCAGAGAAAACAGGCCGCTCCAAATATCCCGGGTAAAAGTGAACCTCTGCGTAGCCTTGAATAAGGGATGCTGTGTCTGCATGTAGCTGGCGGGATCGAGCAGCAGATGAAACTTAATACCATCCAGTTCGGCTTCTGCTATGTCAATAATCATTTTCTTTAGGTAATCCAGGTCACCTTCGTGGTGGTAAGCGGTTTCTCCGATAATATATGGTTTCATATTATAAAAACACCTCGGTATATTCTCCGTTAGCCCGGCCGTACTCATTAATGTGGCCTATATCTATCCAGTATTCACGAATAGGGAAAACGGAGATATTCTTATTATTTTCAATCAGCCTTTTTAAGAGATCGGTCATGCTTAAATATGAGTCGGGGGAAAAATAATTCAGTATATCCGGGCTTAGAGTATATATACCTGCATTCACCAGGAAATGGAGCAGGGGTTTTTCTTCGATATCATATATCAGCTGTTTATCTGCTTTTATGACCCCATACGGGATTTGCAGGGAATAGTCCCGCACGCAGACAGTGGCAGCAGCATCCTGTTGGACATGGAATTTCAACAGGCGGCGGAAATCGACTTTAGTCAATATATCTCCATTCATAAGGATAATAGGTTTATCAGTTCTTCCTGGGAAGAGGCCCACCGCTCCTGCAGTACCCAGTGGTTTGTCTTCGTGAATATATTCAATCTGCACTGTCCAGCGGGAGCCATCCCCGAAATATTCCCTGATCATATCGCCTTTATAATTTACCGTAATATAGAAATTATTAAATCCCTGCTCAATAAAACTGTCCAGTATTGTTTCCAGAACCGGTTTGCCTCCCACATCCAGCAGCGGTTTGGGGCGGCTTTCAGTGAGAGGTTTCAGGCGATTCCCCAGCCCCCCCGCCATCAAAATCACCGGATTATCTTTTGCTTCAGTACTGATAAATTCATGGATGAATTCCAGGTCAACTACACAAAAATTCTCATCAACTACCGGTATATGATGCAAGGTGGTATTGCGCATCAGAGCCAGGGCGTTTATACGGCTGTCGCCGCTTTGTATTACGCTGGGGTTGGGATTCATAATCTCTTTTACCGAACTATGAAGATTTATACCTTTTAAGATACCTCGGCGGATATCTCCGTCGGTAACTGTTCCCAGCAGGTGATTGGCATCATCTACTACCAGAGCTATCTGCAGGGCAGAATGATCAATAATCTGTATGGCTTCCAATATTGTGGCTTCAGGAGATATCAAAGAGTTCTGCCATCTATTCATGAAGTACACCATCCTGAGCATATCTGGTACATTTGCTATTTATGATATGTAAAAAGTTGACAAATCGTTCCGAAATTGCTGCTTTTATCGGGTTCCCAAAAGCGTTCCAAGAAAGCCGGCTAGTGAGCCTGATTGAGCAGGGCTAGAAGGATGGCAAATTAGTAGACGTCGAGGTGGAAGACCCACAGGAAGGAAAAATGACGGTTCAAGTTTATGTGGAATAGGGAAAAAGCACATTTCTAGTTATACTTACCGACTGGCTGATTCAGGGCTGGCAAATACCAGGATTCTGGTTGGCTCTCCGTTGCCGGAGTAATTGTCGTGCTGTGCAACTCAATTGCCAAAAGACTTTATCGTTACTCTCCAATTTAAGCCATAGGTGACGATGGGAAGGTGTTATTGACAACATAATCATAAAAATCTATATCACCAGCCAGCCATAATCCTGCCTGCAATCAATGATGTAATCGACATACACTGTTTGGTCCTTGATTTGATAAATAATTAGATACCATCTCTCGACGAACATCTTGTGATATTTATTGGGCGGAATGAATTCCGCCTCTAAAAAAGGAAAACGCTCCGGCATCTGATGCAGGGAGCAAATGGAGTCCATTAGATCGTTTGTCAATTTGCGGGCAGCAGAAGGGCTTTTCTGCGCTAGAAACCGAATATGGTTTACCAGCATCGTTCGTGAACGGTCGGAAACAATGACTTTATAACGCGGTGTCTTTTCCATGTTCCACCTCATTAATTATACTGTCCAGGTATTTGTTCAGTTCTTCAGGAGTAACTCCTGTTCGGCCGGCCAGACGGTCTTCCTCAACAGCCAACAGTTCTTCTCGCAGCTTCAGCATTTTTTCACGGCGGCTAAATGCCTCAATATCCATAACCACAAGATCTCCCTCACCGTTTTTTGTAAGATACACAGGTTCGCCGGTAGACTTGCATAACGCCGCAATCTCATTGTAATTCTGCCGGATACTGGCGGATGGCTTAATCTGCATAATATCAATCCTTTATAGTAATATTATAATCGTATTATACTATTTTAATGCTATTTTAAGCAAGAGGACCTTTTTGCTGGTTACAAATTTGAATCTACAGAAATTATGCTGGGTCAACAACTTTCGTCCCCATGACATTGAGAATGGTACAGGCAAAACTCTAATCCAGAAATGCTATTACTCACAAGCTTCGGGAATAATCCTTCCTTTTCCAAAGCCTTTTCTATTATATCAAGATTCTGCAACTCATATCCTATCCTTGCCTTTAAAGCAATATATTCACTCTTGTTCATTATAGCTGCACCCCATTATGTTCTTTTTTTTGCGTAAACTCTCGAAAACATCTGTACTGCAAGCAATGCTCACTTCAATATCACCTGCAATCATTTGCGCTTCATGGAGTGCCGCAAAATAGTCTTCCCCAAGGCCCTCAACATAAAGGTCAATATCCAAATAATTATCAAACTTGCCATCTGCTAAAGAGCCATACAATACTACGCTGCTTATCCCCTATATTTTCATGCGAGCTGGTTGAGAAATGAAAAAGGGCAGTTCT
>CAZCTN010000005.1:100411-134184 GCA_964501655.1 uncultured Syntrophomonas sp. | reverse complement strand
TCTCCATGTATTTTCTTCCTTAACAGTCTTAATGTACACTATATTCATTATCAATATTGCTAATGCCACCATGACTAATCTATATTATAAAGGAAAACTCCTATCTGCTTACATAGTTTTTTATCGGCAAGATAAACAGCAAACATAAAAACAAGCCTTACTTGCAATTACCTGGTTCAAGTAAGGCTTGTTAGAGATAATAGTTTACACTATATCTAAACCTGCATCGGTCTACTAAAATAGTATCCCTCCTAAATATTTACCGCCAGGCGCTCTTCCTGTTTTGCCATCAATCCCCGCTTGATCTCTGAAGCATCCACATAATCTGCTCCAAATTTATCCTGCAGATATTGACATGCATCCCACGGATTAACTGAATCTCCACATGTGAAGACATCTACCGCAGCATACCCTAATTCGGGCCAGGTATGGATCGCCAGGTGGGACTCGGAAATCACAACCACTCCGCTCACACCCTGAGGGCTGAATTTGTGGAATACGACCTCCCTGATTTCAGCACCAGCCTCCAAAGCAGCATTGACCATGATGTCCTCAACCTGACGGACATCATTCAAAACTTCAAACCGACATCCGTATACCTCAGCAAGTACATGACGCCCTAAAGACTGCAATAATATCGCCTCCCTGTATTTTTTCTATTTCCCAAACCTCCTTTTCGTTAATAAAGGATTTACGTATAATTTTTGGCACATGTAGAATTTTAGCATATATCTGCTGCATGTCAATAAACGATAGGTTTTTTTAGTGTTCCAATTTCCCAAATGAAGCCTGATTTATGCCCTTTAACTATTATATTACCCATTCACGCAAAAGGAAGCTTGATTAAGCCCAGGTAAATCCGGCAGGTAAAAATATTCTTTTTCCCTACTTTTTTTTGGCCAACTGTAGGTTTTTATACTAGAATATATAAGAAGTAATTACCTAATGGATAGTTTGAATGCAGGAGTATATATGAATACACTTAACTATTTGAGAAAAACCTGGCCGGGCACTGGCACCGGGAGTGCAACCACAACCACCTACCCTGGACGGAATTGTTCCCGGCGGATACCGATTACCCTGTTACTGACGTTTATATTCGCCTTTTCCTTCCTCCCCCCCGCATACCCTTTATCAGACGGAATCGAGGAGGAAGGAAGGGTATACCTGCTGTTGATAGACAAGCTTTCAATTAATGATATAAGTGATACTTCCACCCCCTGCCTTTATCAGGTCATTCAAGAGGGAGCACTTGGGCTTTGCAGTACCCGCACCCTTAAAGGCTACAATACCATGAACACCTACCTGACCATTGGAGCCGGAAACTTGGCCAGAACCAACAAAAGCGGTCTAATTGCATTCAATCAAGATGAAAAAGTGCCGGGCCAGCACCAGAACGCTGCCTTATTTTATCATAATATTACCAGCTGGGAACCTGGTGACAGTCAATGCTTGGTGGTGAATATACCCGATATCCTGATAGGTATGAAAAGTGAGAGTGTAACCACCATTCCGGGAGCCCTGGGACAAATGCTGGCTGATAATGGATATCAAACCGCAGTACTGGGGAATGCCGACAACGGAACCGATCTAATGCGAGCTGCAGCAGCCCTGGGCATGGACGCCAGCGGCAGGGTAGCCCTGGGCGATATTGGCCCCTCCACCCGCCTCATCCCGGAGGACAGCATACTGAGTTATAAAACCAATTATGAATACCTTAGGGAACAGGGCAGCTATTTATCTCAACAAGCTGACCTCCTGATTATTGATCTGCCCGATCTTTATCGTTGGGAAAACTCTCCCACCGCATTTGATTCAGTGATGCAGGAGGAGAAAGAGCGGATATTATTTGAAATGGACAGTTTTATAGGCTGGGTTTATTCCAGCCTCGTCCAATCCCGGGATCTGCTGCTCATAGTAACCCCCTCCTGTTCTCGCTCCGAAACCGCCAACAAGAACAATTTCGCTCCGGTCATCGCCCTGGGCTCCGGATATAGCAACGGTTATCTAACCTCCCCGGCCACCCAGCGTGAATACATTATAGCCAACACTGATATAGCCCCTACTATCCTGAAGTTTTTCGGGCTCAACGAGCATAACAGTTTTATGATCGGCAGGTCTATCCGAAGTATCCCGGCCCCGGGGACCAATACCCTGGAGCAGGCACAGCAATTAGCCAGTTCCACCAGCACTACTACCAGATTAAGGACTCCTCTGATAAAAGGTTATGTTGCCGGACTAATTATTGTACTGCTTCTGGCATCGGTAGTAATACTGAAATTCAAGAAACTCCAATACCTGCTCCAGCCTCTGATTATTGCTATGGTTTGCTTTCCCCTGGTTTTGCTCTTCCTGGGTCTGCTTGCCCTCCCTGGAGACTGGCTGTATATGCTGGCGGCTATAATAGCCACGGTGATAGTTACGGCATTTTCACTGTTCTTGAGCAAAGGCAAGGGGTTTAGAGCCTTTGTGGGGTTAAGCATTATAACTGTTATGGCTTTGAACATGGATATTTTAACCGGCACCAACTTGATCCAGTCTTCGGTGCTTGGATATGATCCCATGGCTGGAGCCCGTTACTATGGTATTGGCAATGAATACATGGGGGTCATGATTGGAGCCTCTTTAGCAGCAGGAGCCGCTCTATACGAAAAATATAACTCCAAAATAGCGCTGTTATTGCTGGCTCTGTTCTTCTTATTCCAGTGTTATCTTATCGGCATGCCATCTCTGGGTGCTCAATCAGATGGAGTGATAACAGCCCCGTTGGCTTTCCTGGTAAGTCTCTATCTCTTTAGTGAAATCAGGCTGACGCTAATGAGTTTACTGAGCATTGGGGGAATTATACTGCTGACTGTACTGGGGGTAAGCTATTATGATATGACCCGTCCCCCTGAACTGCAGTCTCATATCGGCCGAGCAGCCAATCAAATAATGCAGGGGGGATGGCAGGAGGCTCTGACTATAATTATAAGAAAACTCCAGGTAAACATAAAACTAATCAAATATACTATCTGGAGCAGAGTATTTATAGTAATACTGCTGGTACTGGCCGTATTTATTTATTTCCCGGTTGGAGCTATGAAGAACCTGTTGAGATCACGACCGGTTATCCTCAAAGGTTTTGTGGGGATAGTCACTGCCGCTCTGGTGGCTTTGGCGGTAAATGATTCTGGTATCGTGGCTGCTTCAACCACCAGTATATACCTGGTTATGCCTTTACTGCTTTTGATCATGGAGCATGAGGATAACCGGCTTTAACCCGGCTCAACTACTTAGTCCTCAATCCCATTCACGATATTATTCAAGCCATGAATAAACTCTTTTTGATTGCCCTCACCCAGCAAGTCAAACAGCAGAGTATTCAGGTTTAATATAACTGTATGTATCTTTTCCGCCATTTCCATGCCGGTGTCGGTAATAAATACCCTTATGGCTCTCCTGTCCTTGGAGTCCAGCTGCCTTTTTACCAGCTGATCCTTTTCCAGTTTATCAACCAGCACCGTCATGGAGGAACTGTCGATAAGGGTTCGGCTCCCGATCTCCTTAAGGGTTAAGCCGTTTTCTTCATACAGACAGGACAGTATGAAAGATTGGGGTATGCTAATCCCAACCTCATCTAGTTTGCCGCCGAACAGACGGTCGATTTTTTTCATGGCCGCACGCATATTAAAACAAATATAAGCACTCAGTGTATCCATAGTTTATTAATACTCCTTTATACAAAAATACCAGCACAAATACCATTATCAAGTATTATTAAATTACAAATAATCTCTCATCATATTATTATATATCATCCCCATTTGCAACATCCTTCACAACTCCCCTATCTAGCCTGAGCTGTATCTTCCGGATTTTAGGACAATAATCTAAAGAAACTTTTAAACGGCCAAAACCGTTGGCAAGGTGATTATCCCCTATTTTTCAACTTGCTGCCAACAGTTCTTCGATGATGTTTACTTCCTGCTCTCATTTTTTCTACGGAAACTCTATTAGGGCATGAAATATTCTCTGACGAGTTATACTAGGACAGTATAATTTATTAACGACCAACCAACACTGTTTATACTTGCATAAAGCTTTGCATAATGTTATTTTAGTAACGTTAAAGTGTAAAGGCCATGATGAAGAGTAGTAAATGGATTTTTGTAGGTACAGAGAGCCGGGACTGCTGCAATCCGGTACTATGATCCCATTGAATGGACTTCTGAGCTGCTGCCTGATTGGTGGATACCCGGTCAGGTTAAGCCGGTTCCCCCGTTAAAAGGTCGAGAGCGGACAGTATTGTCAATAAGGGTGGTACCGCGGAAAGCCGTAAGCCTCCGTCCCTTGAGGATGGAAGGCTTTATTTATTTATTATAGGAAGGACGATGTCTAATGCAGCAAGCTAGAAAGCGTATTCTAACTGGTGATCGCCCCACCGGAAGTCTGCACCTGGGGCACTATGTAGGGAGCCTGGCCAACCGGGTAAAACTACAAGAACAATATGATACTTTTATTATAATTGCTGATGTCCAAGCCCTCACCACCCACTGGGAAAAGGACGAAAACCTGACCCGTGATGTGTACCAGATAACCCTGGACTACCTAGCAGCGGGACTCAACCCGGAATTATCAACCATATTTATTCAGAGCATGATACCGGAAATACACGAGCTTACCATGTATTATTCCATGTTTACGTCAGTAAACGTTCTGCGCCATAATCCCACTGTAAAAACCGAAGCTGCTCAGCATGGCTTTAAAGACATGACCTATGGCTTTCTCGGCTACCCGGTAAGCCAGGCCGCTGATATAAGCATTTTCAAGGCTCATCTGGTGCCGGTGGGAGAAGATCAAGTGCCGCATATTGAACTGGCCCGGAAAATTGTAAGGCGTTTTAATGATCTCTATCGTCCGGTATTGGTAGAACCGGAAGTGCTGGTAGGGGACGTGCCTCGCCTGGTGGGATTGGATGGCAAGGCTAAAATGAGCAAGAGCCTGAACAACGCCATATTCTTGTGCGATACTCCAGAACAGGTTAATCTGAAGGTAAGGAATGCTGTTACTGATCCAGCCCGGATAAGAAAAACCGATCCCGGTCATCCTGAGATATGCACGGTGTTTGAATATCAACAGGTATTTAATACCGCTGAAGCAGACGAGATTGAATCCGAATGCCGCAGTGGAAGCATAGGATGTGTAGGGTGTAAAAACCGGCTGGCTCACTGCCTTAACCATATGTTGGACCCGATGCGGGAGAGGCGGCAGAAATATCAGCAAACTCCCCATCTGCTCAAAGAGATACTAATGGAAGGCACCAGCAAGGCTCATTCAGTGGCACTGGAAACCATGTCCGACGTTAGAGAAGCTATGCATATAAACTATTTCGATCACGAAATCCCGCTATAAGGCTAACCAGAGGGGGGCCCCTGGGGGCCCCCCTTGGTTCACTTGCTGTTAGTTGTTCAGTTCTTCGACAGAGTCTATCTCCACATAAGCAGGAACCACCAGACCTATTTTGGCTCCTTCGTAGCTTGGGCCAAGATCTTCTACCCTATCTCCTACTTGATTCATGTATTCTCCATGGGTAAGTGGCAGCCAGGCGGTGAAAATAGCATCTCCCTGTCCGCTGGCTAGTCCCTCGTACATAGCCGCTGCACTAAGGGAGATTAATTCAACCTGATAACCCATTATATTCTGAAGAACATCGGCCATGACATGGGTTTCCGCCCGAGCACATGCCCATTCTACATACAGAAGTGTTACCTGTTCTTTACTTGGATTATCAACTATGGTTCCAGCGTCATAACCCGTGGGCAGCCAATTATTAACCAACTCCTGGTTTTCCTGCACCCATTGCCGAGCTGCCAGCACATCATCACCCAGTTCATCGGCCAGGCCCATGGCCGAACCGATATCCCCATCGTCCCAGCTGAAATTATCACACACTTGGTATACTTCCGGCAGGTCTTCTTTCAGTCCCTTTCTGACTATGGTATTAATGGTTTCAGCTTCTCCATAAATCCCCAGGGGATCATCCAGGAATTTTAAATCCCAGGTAGCAAATTTCCAGTGGGGAGCCCAACCAGTTACTACTACCCATTCATTCTTGTCTATAGCCTGCTTTAAAGCGGCAACCATAGTAGCATCGCTACCTTCCATCAGTTCATAATCCAGCCCATATTCTACCAAAGCATTTTCACTGGCGGCCATAAGCCCGGCCCCAGGGTCAATTCCTATTATCCTTCCACCGAACTTATCCTTTACACTCTGTGGGCCATCTGACGGTTCAGTGTCTCCACCACATCCAATCACGCTGACCATGGCAAATACCAATAAAATTAACATTGTAACCATTTTTTGCGTCTTCAACAAACTAAATCGACTCCTTTCCTTTTCGCGTCGCACCCAGATTCTGAGTTATTCTATCCAGGATAATGGCAATGATGACAATTGCCACACCGGCCTCGAATCCCTTACCCATATTCAAGGTCTGTATAGCTCTCCATACAATACCTCCCAAACCCTTGGCCCCGATCATGGATGCAATAACCACCATGGAGAGAGACAGCATTATGCACTGGTTAATCCCAGCCAGCATAGTTGACCGGGCCAGGGGAAGTTCAATCTTAACCAGCATCTGCCAGAAAGTTGATCCAAATGATTTGCCCAGTTCTATAAGTTCCTCTGGTACCTGTTTAAGACCTAGATCAGTTAACCTTATCACCGGAGGCATGGCAAAAATGATGGTGGTAATTACCCCTGGTACTACTCCCAGTCCAAAAAAGGGAATAGCTGGCAGCAAATACACAAAAGCGGGTAAAGTCTGCATAAAATCAAGGATGGGCATAATAATTCTGTGAGCAGTACGGTTCTTGGCTCCCAATATGCCCAAAGGTATACCAAGCAGCATACATAACAATACTGCAGATATTACCATAGCTATAGTCTCCATGGTAACTGTCCATAGTCCCAGGTTAAAAATGAAGAATAAACCCAATATGGTAAATATCGCCACTTTCTTCCCGGCTAATCGCCAGCCCAGTAGTGCTAAAGCTATAATAATCAATTCGGCAGGCAGATCTATAAGCCAACCTTGCAATCCTTTAATCAACCCTTCCAGTCCATCCGCGAATGCCTGGGTACTGGAACCGAAATTGTTTTGCAGCCAGGCAATAAAGGTATCTGTCCATTCTGCCAGCGGAATCCTGGGTATTTTATCCATAAGTAAACTCCCCCTTGCCGCCAGCCAGGCCGGCAATAACCGAGCCCCTTACCAGTGTTCCCTGCAGCCGGTTGTCTGCATCAACCACCGCTATGGGGACCTTAGTATAAGCCATTACATCCAGCAGATCTGATAGCGGAGTATCGAGAGCGGTGGTAGGCATATCATCCTGTATGATGTCTGCCAAATCCTTGATACCCTGTTTGGCCAGGTCAGAAGCGTCCTCAGCTCTTATATATCCCTGCAGTTTTCCAGTTCGATCCAGCACAAACAGGGTGGATAACCCATGTTTTTCCATGAAATTCAGGGCTGTTCTGGGACCGTCTTTGGGATGAACCACGTAACGAGGTCTGACCATTACCGATGAGGCAGTGAGGGCCAGGGAAAGGTTAACATTTTCCACAAAGCGAGCTACATATTCACTGGCAGGTGAGAGGAGAATGTCTTCGGGAGATCCGATCTGAACTATCTGCCCATCCTTCATCAGGGCAATCCGATCTCCAATTTTGAGAGCCTCATCCAGATCATGGGTAATAAATATTATGGTCTTTTGCAATTTTTCCTGAATATCTATAAGTTCCTCCTGCATATCCTGACGGATCAAGGGATCCAAGGCGCTAAAGGGTTCGTCCATCAATAATATATCCGGATCAGTGGCCAAAGCCCGGGCTATGCCTACCCGCTGCTGCATGCCGCCACTGAGATTTTCCGGATAGGCATCTTCCCATCCAGACAGCCCTACCATATTAATTACGTCTCTGGCTTTGGCCTGGCGTTCCTCCCGGTTCAAACCCTGGACTTCTAACCCATAGGCAACATTGTCCAGAATGTTGCGATGGGGCAGCAATGCAAAACGCTGGAAAACCATGGACATTTTCTTTTTGCGTAATTCCTCTAATTCCTTGAGGGGCATAGCGAGCACATCTCTGTCGTTGACGATAATCTGACCGGCACTGGCCTTAATCAAACGATTGATACATCGCAGCAGGGTTGATTTGCCGCTGCCAGAGAGACCCATGATGACAAAAGTTTCACCCTTTTTCACCTCGAAACTAGCGTCTCTTACGCCCACTACCAGCCTGGTTTTTTCTTTTATTTCCTGATTGCTCTTTCCGTTTCTCAGCATTTCCATGGCTCTATCCGGGTTGCTGCCATATATTTTGCTGAGATTTTTTACTTTAATCATCCAATCATTTCCTTATCCTGGGATGAACACCCCAAACAAACTACCGCCTTCGGTGTGCTTGGTTAGCATCACTAAGACTGTTCTCCTGGTATATTAAGATTATCAATCTCAGACTCTATGCGGGTTTAAGCACCAAATAGCTCAAGCTCCTGTTTTAAACAGGCTTGAAACCATTAGAAATGCTTCTTACAGCTGCTTGGTTTTAATAAAGGGATATGAATGCGGGCAATTATCCTTAAAGTGTAACTGGGATATTACACCATTTATAGCTTAACATCCATTTCTCCCCCTTCCAGCCTGCGAGGTTAGCTGTCGGATTCGGGCTAAGGGCTGCCCTATCCCGGCAAGGACCGGGAATTCACCCCAATTATTGGTTCCCCCGCTCTCTTCATCATAAAGATGAAAGAAATTCGGCATATGAGAATGGCTAAACACCTTTATATTCGGTTTTGTTATTTAATATTATTATTATATTTTATTATACATGAATTGGCAAAAGCGAATTTTTGCAGTTATCCGTCGGAAAAAATAACTTAAGGATGATAACGCTACTTAACCAACTCTCACCCTTAATTTTGGATACTAACGGCCCCAAGATCGGGTTTCCAGCCCCGGTCATACTTTATTGGCTCAAGAAATCAGCTATCCAGCTTCCTACTCCACCCAAGTCCAGGGCTAAAACTGCCATCAAAAGCAGCACCATTATTCCCAGCCAATTGTATCTCCACCGCATTTTTTCAATTTTCTCAATTTTGTATAGGCTTGCAGCAGCCGGCTTTCTCTTTTTCCTTCTGTCCACAATACACCGCTCCTTGTGGTTGGATATACTAATATTATATCAGTCTGCTTAAGAAGCTAAACCCGGCCCAAGGTTTATTCTCCTTTGCAGCTCAGGTTGTTAATTATCTGTGTAACAGGTAAAATCAAATAAAACCAGGATTAGGAGTGATTGATTTTGCATACCGCCAGAAATTTTAGGCTCAATTTTTTAACTCAGGAACAACATATCATGCTGCCCAATACCACCTCGATTATACTGGCTCAAAATCTTTACGATGTTTTATTTCAATATGTTATTGATCCCGACAAGGAAGCCAGTCTAAAGTATTTTATAGAGAAGTTGGAAACCCATATCAAAAGCAAACCCCGGGCCCCTTTTTCCATGCCCATATCAGAATTGGATTTCCTGGGCGAAGGCCTACAGGAGTTGAGGCTTCTTAACTGGCTGGAAAGCCCGGTATCATTATTTGAGGTGGAAGTAATGGATGCGGGTGAAAATGAGGAAGAGGAACTGGAGAAGGTTTATGATCTCCTGGGTGATTTGTTAACCTTCAATAAGAAGCCTGAGGGGAATTGCATATATGTGTATTCAAATCGTTTGACAATTTTCTAAATCTGCCTAAGGAAAAGGATGACAGCAGGTACGATCCCCGCCTGTCATCTTTTTTCTGCCCCCGGAAAGATAGATAATATCAGCCGGGGATATACGAAGAATACTCCCTCATCTAATAGGCTAACAGGACCTCCCGAAGAATTTTGGCTGCCAGTATGGATGTTATATCAGCATGATCATAGGGAGGAGATACTTCTACCAGATCAAAGCCCACCACATTCAGGCTTTGCAGCTGCTGAAGCAATTGCAGCAATTCCCGGGCGGAGAATCCTCCTCCTTCAGGAGTTCCGGTGCCAGGGGCGAAAGCTGGGTCCAAAACATCGATATCCAGGGTAAAATATACCGGCCGCCGGCCGATAGCCTGCTTGACTTCATCTGCCGCACCCAGCAGTACATCAGCGTACAGTCTGGTATGGGCCCGGGCATAACTAAGCTCCTCCCGGGTGCAGGAACGTATCCCCAGCTGAAAGATCCGGTCAGGCCCCAGAATATCTGCTGCCAGTCTCATCACCGAAGCATGAGACATGGTCTCCCCCAAATAATCTTCTCTCAAGTCAGCATGAGCATCCAGCTGAACTACTACCAAGTCGGGATAATGCTGGTGATAGGCCTTGATCAGCGGCCAGGAAACCAGGTGTTCTCCCCCCATTGAGTATACTTTATGGCCTCTTTCCAAAAACCACCTGCATATCTTTTCTATGCGCCCCAGACACTCGCTTACATTACCGAAAGGCAATAAAATATCACCGGCATCATAAAAATTCAGGTTTTCCAATGATTTATCCTGGTATAGGCTGTATTCTTCAATACCCTCGGATACTTGGCGAATGCGATAAGGGGCCAGACGGGTGCCGGGCCGAAAACTGGTGGTGGCATCAAAAGGAATGCCCAGCAGCACTTTTTCACATCGCTCCAATTCATTAGAGGCAGCCATAAAGACTGCCTTTGATTCTATACCATCAATTAATCTTACCATGCCTGCTTAATCTCCATTTGCTATTATTTTCTGAACCAACACCGGCAGCTGAAAGGCAGCTTGATGAAGCCGGCTGGTGTAATAGCGGCATCCCTGCTCGTGATGGTGCGCCAGCGTTTCCGGGTCGTACTGCTTGGAGCCTATGGTAAAACTCCACAAACCGCTGGGATAAGTAGGAATATTAGCCAGGTAGAGCTTGGTTATAGGGAATGTACTATTAATTCCATTGAATGCCATCCTAACTACATCAGGATGATAATATGGAGAATCGCTCTGAACCACCAGCATGCCGTCTTCCTTTAATACCCGATAGACATTGGCGTAAAAGGATTGGGAAAACAATTCCACTGCCGGTCCCACCGGATCGGTTGAATCAACAATCACTATGTCATAGCAGTTTTCATGTTCCTGAACGTATTTAATCCCATCTTCTATCAATACCCGACTCTTAACATCATCCAGGGCACATGATATGGAAGGAAAGAAGTCACGAGCAGCCTGCACCACTCTTTCATCTATCTCTACCAGGGTTCCCTGCTTAACGGCTGGATGACGCACTACTTCTCTTAGTGTTCCTCCATCACCTCCCCCGATAATCAATACATTTTCCGGGCGAGGATGGGAATTGCATGCCACCAGGCTTATCATCTCATGGTAAACAAATTCATCCTTTTCGGTAGTCATTACCATGCCGTCCAAAAGCAGCATCCTGCCAAATTGTTCGGTATTGACAACGGCCAGATGCTGGAAATCTGTCTTCTCGACCCTGAGGGTTTCTGTGCTTTTACAGCTAAATCCTATTGCCGGAGTTTGATATTCTGTAACCCACAATTCCAAACGGGCTTCCTCCCTTGTTCTTTAATAATGAGAACTCTATTAATACCATAAGGGTACGGCTGCAAAGGCACATCCGATTTTCTCCACTACATGCTCGGCTGATGCCAGCTTAATCTCTTCCAGTTCCAAACCTCTGACCTTAAAGGCTTCCTTAACCATGTCAGTTACCTTTTGTTCAGCTTCTTCGCGGCTGCACCTGCCGGAAAACTCCATGATCACCCCAAAACTGTCTTTCTTGATTCCTACTGATACCGCGGCAGCTATTCTGGTGCCAGGTTCATCACAGATAACATCTCCGTAGGCAATTGGCAGTAAAGAGCCTTCCGGAATCACCAGTTCGGGGTCAAAGGTACAGCCGGGAGGCAAAATACTGCTGACTCTCAACAGGTTGGTATTTCCTACCCGGGCTTTCAATAGAGCCCGGTCAAAAGCGGTAAGTTCACTTTCCCCTTCCGAGGCGGCAGCGGTAACAAAATACTTTCTGGGTAACGGTAGCATTGGCAATCCTCCCTGATAAATTATCCAAACAGATATATTATATACAAACCAGGTCCAATTTCAAACAAAAATATTGAGTTGGGCGGTAAGGGCCCAACTCCTTCAGATCCTAATTGTTTCCCTGGATATTTTGCAGGAATTCCATGAACTGCATAACCGATCTGCGCCTTTTCTTCTGGTGCGGATAGATTATGTAAAAATAGCGCCGGGCGCCCTCATCGGCAATAGTCACACTGTTTATCCTGCGGTGGGGGTCCAGGCGTTTTACCGCCCATTCAGATACGATAGAAATGCCCATTCCGGCTTCAACCGTAGCCAGCACGGCCTCAGTGCTTCCTACTTCCATGTATATATTAATTTCCTCCATTCTTAGGCCGCTGACCGTTATCAGCTCTTCGGCAATCTTTCTGGTTCCTGATCCTTTTTGTCTAAAGACCCATTTTTCCGATGACAGTTCAGAAATATGAACACTATCCCGAACTGCCGTCCAGTGCTGGTCAGGCACCGCAATTACCAGCTGATCCTCAACCCACTGAAAACCTTCTACTTTGCGGTTATTGTACCAGGCTCCTACCACTCCCAGGTCTAATTCTCTCTCGGCCACTTTATTAAATATTCTTTCCGTGTCTCCAATATCCATACTTATCCTGATGGTGGGATTGCTGTCTTTAAATTCTTTCACCAGAACCGGCAAGATATATTCTCCCGGTATGGTGCTGGCTCCCAGGGTAATAAATCCCTTGCGGCTTTCTATTACTTCTTCCATGATATTGTCCGTCTTTTCAACTGCCTTGATGATCTCCCGGGCACAATTATACAGCGCTTCCCCAGCTTCGGTAGTCTTAAGTCTTCTGCCCGAGCGTTCCAGCAGCAATACCCCATAGATATCCTCCAGGGTTTGTATCTGCTTGGTTACAGCTGGTTGGGATAATCCAAATTCGCTGGCTGTGCGTGATAAGTTCTGGGTTTCAACTACCCGTACATAAGTTTTGAATAGGTTAAGATTCAATCCATCCACCCGCCTGTCACTAAATTATGAGCCCAATAACACCTTGCTGGTTGGCTTTTATCGCAGAAAACCGTCTATTATAACATCAACTGCCTCCTGTTCGGTTAATCCCAGTGACATGAGTTTGACCAGCTGCTCGCCGGCAATCTTTCCGATAGCCGCTTCGTGGGTCAAAACCGCTTCAGAGTCTTCAGCTTCCAGCTGGGGAATGGAACTTATTCTGGCCTTGTCCATAATGATGGAATCACATTCTACATGACCGTTACATTCAATCTGTCCTACCAGTGAAGCCCGAAATACCTGAACTGAATTTCCCCGGGCTACTGATCGGGATATTATCTGACCGCTGCCGCCTTTGCCGACTATATTCAACTGTACGTCGGATTCAGCTGCCTGATCCCCTTCGGTCATAAGCCTTTCTACGATTTTCAGACTGGCCTGATCCTCAATGTATGCCAGGGTTGAACGAACCGTGTCGTCAACCCCTTTTATCTGGGTCATCTCCATTTCCGCCGCAGCACCGCTTTGCAAGGTTATCCTGGTAGTCGGGTTCATTATTCGCTTGCCCTCGCCCGATCCCTGGCCCAGATGCTTTTCAATATACTTCAAACGGGCCCCGGGCTTGACTAAGAATTCATGGACTCCGTCATGTTGGGAATCACTGTGGCTGGGATTATGAATCCCGCATCCAGCTATGATAGTAACCTCCGAATCTTCGCCAATCAAAAAATTATTATAAACCGTCTCCTGAATACCAGCCCTGGTTATAAGCACCGGCACATGAATGATTTCTGCTGTTCCCGGCCGCACCTCCAAAACAAAACCCTTGCCATCTTCCCGGGGGGTGATAGTAACATTAGGCGAAGAATTACGAACCACTGCCTCTCCATCCACCCTGATATTAACGGCTCCATCCGGTACCCGGGTCAAATCGCTTATGCTATTCAAAAGATCTAAACTTAAATTATCAAACTTCATAAGTTAACAACTCTCCACACTGTTCCTTCATTTTACATTCAACGTCGTCCTTGATTAAGTGCCATATCTCTTCCCTGGTCCCCCGAGCCTGTACCCTGCCCCCTTCAATCACGATTATCTCATCACAAATGCGCAGTATGTTTTCATTATGGGTGATAATGATGGTTGTGGCATTGGGGTTGTCTTTAAACTTGCGATAGAGAATGCCGATAAGCTTCTGAATAGTCCACAAATCAACCCCGGCCTCGGGCTCGTCGAATATCGTAACTTCCGCATCCCGAGCTAGCACCTGGGCAATCTCTACCCTTTTCATCTCTCCCCCACTCAAACCCGGTCCTACATCACGGGTTAGATAATCCTCCGGACACAGACCTACATCTCTCATAGTGCTCCTTAAAGCCAGCTGATCTATGCTCGGCCGGGCAATCCTGATCAGATCTTCGATAGTTAGTCCTTTGAAGCGGGGTGGCTGTTGAAAAGCATAAGTAATGCCCCGGTGGGCTCTCTCACTGATACTAAGCCCGGTAATATCTTCGCCGTTCAAGAGTATCTTGCCGTTGGCCGGTGTAAATATCCCCATCACCAGCTTGGCAATAGAAGTCTTGCCTCCTCCATTGGGTCCGGTAATTGCATAGACCTTGCCCTTTTCAAATTCCAGGTCAACTCCTCGAATTATCTCTCGCCCCGCCCCATTATTATCATTTATGGTCATGCTCAGATTCTTCAATTCTAACATTTTTTTGCCCTCCACTGCTTGCGAAAACGCATTTTCGAATATATTTTATCATAACCGAAGATTATACGTCTAATTATTCAACCATGTCCCTAATAATACTGTACTTATGAAACGGGGAAGAGCTTTGGGCTTGGTTATTTGTCCGGCAAATCATCTGTCCTAGACGGTATATTGAATCCAGTGCTGGCGTCCTCCATCCTCAAGTCAACCTCCACCGCCTCTGCTATCCCCATTCCCAATGCTACCCGGGCCTCACCTATTTGAAGCAGCAAAGGCCCCTTGAATGGATGACGAGAAAGAACTTCCACTCTGGTACCCGGTACCAGCCCTATCTCGAACAGACGCCTTTCAGCAGCATGCCCTTTAGTGACCTTCACTACCATTCCCCTCTGTCCGGGTTTCATATCCTTTAGATACATGATTCTCCTCCTACCCAGGTAATATTATATTTAATGCCGCACCAACCAAAAAAGAAGTGGCCAGGCCCATGGCCAGTATTTTTATCAATCCTTTGGCACCTATCTCCCTGACCGTCATGACCATTACCGGCAGACAGGGCAGAGATAAAGATATCATGGCAATAGCAATAGTTGCTTCTCTTGGGTTTAGGCTGGCGTTTAATAAGACCAGCGGGGCCAGATAACGCTGAAACATGGTAACCAGCACTGCCACAAAGGCATCGGCCGGAATGCCAAATAATGCCCGGGTAAAGCCTTCCAGGGAATGAAACAGCTCAAAGAAGCCCGATTCCATCAAAGCTCGAATAATAATGTTCATCACCAGAAGCAAAGGCAATACTTCGGTAAAGAAACCGGAAAATCGCATACGAACCTTTTTAAGTACATTGGTTCGGTCAGGTATGCGCAAGGGAGGGAGTTCATACACGAACATCTCCTGTCTGGGCATGCTGCGGCTGAGAATATAGCTAAGAATCATCAACACCAACAGCATGGTGATCAGCAATACTGTCAATGAAGCATCGAAGGCCGCTATCACCGCCGCCATTACTCCTATTGTGGCGGCACAGGGGATAACAATGCTGAGGACAGTGATTACAATAAACCTCTCCGCCATGGTAGGCATCAGACGAGAAGCCATAATAGCGGGGGTACGGCAGCCAAAACCTAGAGAAAGAGGAATAACCGCCTGACCGGATACTCCCAGCAATCTCCCAGCCCTTTCCAAGGCAATGGAATAGCGCGGAAGGATGCCGGTATCCTCCAGCACCGACATCAAGAAACTAACCATTAACATGGCCGGCATGATTATGGTAAAAGGTATTATAAGTCCTTCAGGAATAGCTTTCGATAATATATTATTCATCATCCCCGGGGGCAGTATACCCGACAGAAAATTCTCGATGATCATATTTAGGGGATCCAACATGGCGCTGATGGGACCTTCGCTCAGCTCGATAAATTTGAGTAGAATAAAAAATCCCAGAAACACCAGTAATAACAAGACAACGGTGCCCGCCCCCGGCTGATCCAATATCTCCTCGGCTCTATGGACCCAGTAGCGCTGCTCTTCACTCTGGCGGTGGACAACCAGTCTAGCTGTATATCTAGCCAGTTCTGCCCTTCTAAAATCTTCTGAACTAACACAACTTTCAGAGCTGATGGTACAGTCACTGCATTTCCAGGTGCATTGATGGCAACTTTCCCCTGGCAGAAGATTATCTATGCTGCTGGAGTAATTAAATTGCCTGCTGTCCTTCTCCAGGGTCTGCATCAATTCCATTAAGCCTTCTCCGGTAACAGCTGAGAAGAATAACACCGGAGCTCCGATTATTTTCTCCAGCCGCTCCCGCTGGATATGTATTCCTATCCTTCGCGCCCGGTCAATCTGATTCAGCAGCACTATCATGGGAATATCCAGTTCCTTGAGTTCGAAGGTTAGAAGGAGATTTCGCTCCAAATTGGCAGCATCCAGAACATTGATAATCAAATCAGGTTCCTGTTCCTTTAGTAAGTCCTTCAGAATCTGCTGATCCTGTCCCCGGGAAAATATGGAGTATACTCCCGGAGTATCTATTACTTTTATTCTCCGGTTGGGCAGATTCAGTATCGCCTGGCTAATTTCCAGGGAAGTTCCGCCATAATTAGAAACCGTAAAGCTGCTCCCGGTAAGGCGGTTCAAAACCAGGCTTTTGCCGACATTGGGATTTCCCAGCATTACTATGGTCATAAGCTGCCTCCTGCATTAGAATTAGCCTGGACAATACTTCTATTTATCTGGATTGCAAAAGGGGCAATAGCCGAAAAACTTTAATTCGTGGTCGATTATTTTGTATCCCTGCTCATCCAGCTTACTCTCCAGCTCGTGCAGCAAGTCACCGGATACTTCCGATATCTGACCACAGGCAAGGCAAACCACGTGATGGTGGCGGTGACGGTTCTTTTCCGCTAGTTCATAACGATATCTGTTGCCTTCGAACATGGTTTTGTGCAAGAGCTCCAGGCTGGCCAGTTTTTCCAAAGTCCGGTATACGGTGGCTATACCAATATTAGGAAAAATCTTCCTGGCCTCCCATAGAACCTCTTCGGCAGATAAATGCCGCCCCTGATTCTCGACCATTACGTTTAATACCGCTTTTCTTTGACCGGTAAGACGATAATTATGCTCGTGCAGCTTGGCATGTATGGAATCCATAAACCACCGCCCCTTTGTGTGATAATAATTATCATTATTGTATATAATTTAAACCAAAAGCACAACCAGATTCGACTCTACAGGCCTGACGCAAGTAAAAAGCACTCCGAAGAGCGCTTTACGTTATGAATTGATGTCCCTTTACGGGCTGTAGATCCATAAGAATCTTATTCAGAATCTCGATAATCTTTTATATCTGCGGTATGCTTCAATTCTTCCACAAAATCATTAAAGGCCCCGGTTTCTTTTTGCTGCTGCAGCTGGATCAATATGCTGTTCTTTACTGAAGCGAACTCCTGTATGGATTCCTCCTGCCTTTCTCCGGCCTTTATTATATGATATCCGAAATCACTTTTAACCGGCTTTTTGGTTATCTCACCGGTTTCCAGTGCCAGGGCTGCGCTGAGAAATTCCGGCACAAAGGTGGTAGCTTCGTTGACAATACCCAGGTCTCCCCCTTCACTGGCACTGCCGCACTGGGAAAACTCCCGGGCCAGCTGGGGAAAATCCTCTCCGGAGTTCAGTTTATCCAGAATCTGGTTGGCCTGTTCCTCGCTGTCAACCAGGATGTGGGATATCTGAATCCCGGCCGGCTGGGTATACAGGGAAGAATTCTCATCATAATAAGCCTGTGCTTCCTCCTCAGTTACCGAAATGTTTGCGGTTATATCATCTCGGACTCTGGAAATGATAAGTTCCATTTTCATTTCCTGTTTGAATTTTTCGTCATCCAAACCCGTCTGTTCCAGAAAGCTGCTGTAGTTCTCCTCATTACCCTGCAACTGATCCAGTTTAAACTCATCTATAGCCTGAGCCACTTCTTCCTCTGTTACCTTAATCTTCCGGTTTTCTGCTTCTCTGAGCAGCAGTTTCTGATATACCATGTCATCAAAGGCCCCGTCTTCCAGTTCCTTCAAAACATCTGCAGATAATTCCTCTACTGTTGTACCAGTGTAAACCTCCTGCTGAATCTTGTATGTTGACTGCAGGAGAACACAGCGTTCATGGTATTCTGATCGGGTAATTTTTATCCCGTCAACTTCCCCCACATATTCTTCCGCTGTGGAAGTATTACCGCATCCAGTCAAAAACAGGACGGTAGCCAGTAAAAGCAACAATAACCATGATGGTATTTTCATTTGATCTCCTCCTAAAACTGCCTCAGGTCTTATGCAATTGTCATTATAACATAGAAATCGGATTCACAGTATGCGGTTTGCAACGATGGTAGAGAGAAGCAGTTCTGCATGCCGGTCAGATAGCTAATCTCAAGTATTACCGAAAAAATAGAGGGAGAGCCCTTACGGTTTCTCCCTCTGTATTCTACTCAACTTCAGTCAGGGTATAAATCGGTTTTACACAATACCGTGACTGTACATAGCCTCGGCTACTTTCAGGAAACCAGCGATATTGGCACCTGCCACCAGGTTGCCGCTGTGTCCGTATTCGTTTGCAGCTTCAAAGGATTTCCGATGAATATTAACCATAATGTCTTTCAGCTTGGCATCCACCTCATCAAAGGTCCAGGAATAACGCATGCTGTTCTGGGACATCTCCAGGGCAGATACTGCTACCCCTCCTGCATTGGCAGCTTTTCCGGGGCCAAACAAAACCTTGTTGTCCAAAAACACCTTGACTGCTTCGGGAGTGGAGGGCATATTGGCACCTTCTCCCACTGCTATGCAGCCGTTGGCAACCAGGGTTTTAGCTGCCTGTTCACTGATCTCGTTCTGGGTGGCACAGGGCAACGCAATATCGCAGGGTATGTTCCATATGTCATCACATCCCTCAAAGTAAGAAGCATGATCATGTACCGCCAAATATTCCTTGCATCTCTTTCTCTGTATTTCTTTGAGCAATTTAATAGTATTAAGATTTACTCCCTTTTCGTCTACGAAGTATCCGTTGGAATCACTCATGGCAACCACTTCGCCTCCCAGCTGTTTAACCTTCTGAGCGGCGTAGATGGCTACGTTGCCTGATCCGGATACCACGACCCGCTTTCCGGCAAAGGTTTCCCCCTTGCTCTTCAGCATTTCTTCCACAAAATATACCAGGCCAAATCCGGTGGCTTCCGTCCGGCCCAAGCTTCCTCCCCAGGTCAGACCTTTTCCAGTCAATACGCCTTCAAAACGATTGACTATTCTCTTGTACTGTCCGAACAGATAACCTATTTCTCGCCCGCCTACACCGATATCTCCTGCTGGAACATCGGTGTCGGCACCGATATGACGATATAATTCGGTCATAAAGCTCTGACAGAATCGCATTACCTCTTCATCGGATTTCCCCTTGGGATCAAAGTCGCTGCCGCCTTTACCCCCGCCTATGGGAAGTCCGGTTAGAGAATTCTTGAAAATCTGTTCAAAGCCTAGAAATTTGATAATGCTAAGATTAACCGAGGGATGAAACCTCAGTCCGCCTTTATAAGGACCAATGGCGCTGCTGAACTCTACCCTAAAGCCACGATTTACCTGTACGTCTCCTTTATCATCTACCCAGGGCACTCGGAATATAACCTGCCGTTCCGGTTCCACTATTCTGTCGAAAAGCCCGGAATCAACGTATTCTGGATGTCTTTCCATGACTGGTTCGAGGGATTCCAGCACCTCCCTGGCTGCCTGTAAAAACTCGGGTTCATTAGGATTTCTCTGGATAACTCTCTCCATTAACTCGTTAACATATGACATACTGCGTTTTCCCCCTTTGGATTTCTTCAACTATCAACCATCCCAATTATTATTTATAAGCCCTGGCAAGTAAATAGTTTTGGAACAAATATATTGTATTCATTTTTACATACAATATATCCGGTACATGCCAAATGCAGTTACTGTCCATCCACAAGCAGTAATTCCGGCAATAAGTACTGCAGCTGCCGGCACAATCTGCCCGACAGCTTCCCGGACCGGGGAAAAACCAGTCCCATCCAGCGACTAATCGCCAAAATCCTCTTTGATACTCTTCTGAATTATTTCCTGAACATCATTGAACATCTCGATGAAACGCGCTTCTGCTGCAAAAAAGTCGGCGATTTCTTTTTTTTGGCTGAGCTGGGCAAATTCCAGAGTCAGACCCTGAATCAATGCTGGAGCCGGATCTTGTCCCAAAACCTGGGCTCGATTGATCTCCATCTGTTTCTCTCTCAGCTGATATATCTGTTCTTTATACTCAGGTATTTGCTCGACCTGGTATTTAGCTTCGATGTATCTGCGGAAAGTATCACTCTCCTTGATAGCTCTTGCCAGTTCGTGGGCTTTGTCGTACGGGTTAACACTTCCGGACATTATATACACTTCCTTAATCAAAATTATTTATCTCAGTATTGATCTGGCAGAGAACCGGATTAAACTGCTGGTGGTAAGGTAATCCAGTTGAATGCCTGATCAAATTCGAGATTCATCTCAATTCCTTAGCTGATAACACCTGTAAAGGCGAAATAGATGAACAAGGCATAAAACAACCCTCCGATCATCAGCAGTAAGGCTGAAATATGCTTCTTTTTTCGCAGTTCCAGGAAAATGAAACTGGCGGAGGCTATGGCCAGTATGGCCACTATCATAGCACTGCCGGTTAACTGCCAGGGGGTCAGGAATATACCCAGGGCGGGAATAAGAGAACTTTGAAACACCATAGCCCCGGTTATATTGCCCAAGGCCAGAGTGTCTTTGTTTCTGGAAATCCAGATTACGCTGTTGAACTTTTCCGGCAATTCGGTTGCTATAGGAGTGATAATCAGAGCTAACACAAAGGCCGGAACCGCATACATCTCTGCCACGTGGGTGACTGATTTTACGAACATATCGGCACCAAAGATTATTAAACCCAGGGCGAATATCACCTGAAATATGACCAGTCCCAGGGCAGGAGAAGGGCTTCTCCGGGCAAAATAGAATTTGGGCAATTCGTGATCAGAGTTTATATCCCGTTCCTGGAGCAGGGTAAGCAGCACATACCCAGCATAGGAAAGTACCAGAAGTATGCCGATCCCCACCTGCCACATGCGATATGGGGGCGGGATCAGACCTGCCAGAACTGCAGCCCCATATACCAGGACAAAGAAACCCAAGTCTCTAGACATGGTGGAGTAATCAGCTACCACTTTTACTCCAAAGGTTCTCTTGCGCCGGAAAAATACTACCGCCAACCCGGTTACACACATCGCCAGGGTCGACAACATCAATGGTGCTCCTAGAATGGCGCCAATCCCGATGTCATGCCCGTGGGAACTGCTGCCAGACAATATGGCTATTATGGGTATAAGGGTTTCCGGCAGAGCCGTGCCCACAGCGGCCAGCACACTGCCAACGGCACCTTCCGAAAGGTTCAGCTTTTTGCCCAGCCATTCGATGCCGTTTACAAAAACCTCCGCCCCAACCAGTATAATCCCCAGACTTATGACCAATAATGCGATGCTTTCCACTTCTATATCCCCCAAATTGTCAATTTCCAGGTATATTCCATAACAGAACTCCCGATCAAAACCTGAGTGTCCTTTAGCATACCAGTGGCAACATGATCCTGCGCCCCCGGCTGAATGAGGCTATCTCTCTGAAGCCGGCTGTCCAGGCGGCCCGAGCTGCCTCTGTTACTCCCATTCCTACCTCGGAAGGATGATGGGCATCCGAGGCAATGGTCACGGGTATCTTCATCTCGGCCATAAAGGCCAGTTGGTCTGGATCAGGATACATCTGGCCTACAGGTTTTCTTAACCCGGCGGTATTGATCTCCACGGTTAGGTCCAATTTTTTAATACTATTCAATACCTCCTGGCTGTAGTAGTGCAGATCATGCTTTATCGGCCTGTGGCCCCACTTCTTTACCAAATCAATATGCCCCACCACTGTAAAAAGACGTGAATTGACCATTCGGTCAAGCAGTTGATAATAACGCGCATAAACCTCATCAATATCTACCTGATCAAATCTGCCTCGATGGTCCGGATGGTCAAATGCCCAACCGTCTATGTAATGTATGGAACCGATAACATAATCAAAGGGGTAACAAGCTAAGAGCTGTCTGATTTCCTTTTCCCGGCCTTCCCAATAATCTACTTCCAGCCCGATTTTTATGTTTATATCATCATATTTTTGCCGTATAGCTTCGATCAATCTAAAATCAATGTCACCCAGATATTCATCATGTTCAGTAAAACCGATCTCAATAAGTTTCTTACTGCGGGCCTTTTCTACAAACTGCTTTATCCATTCCCATGAATATTGATATTCTCCATGGGCAACAGCGTGAATATGATAGTCCAGCAACATCTATACCTCCAACTGAAAAACCGTTAAACATAACATGACAAACCGCCATCAACCATGAAAATATTGCCGGTAAGCCAGGCCGAATCCTGGCCGGCAAAAAATAAAATAATCCCTTTCATGTCCTCCGGGTAGCCAACCCTTTTCATGGGGAACAACTTATTCAGCTGCTCCAGCTTTCCAGACGTCTCAATCCGTTCCATCTCTTCCTGCATCATATCGGTAATAATATGTGAAGGACAGAGACAGTTGACCCTGATATGAGGACCCAATTCAGCTGCCAGGGCTTTGGTAAGCAGCACTACTCCGCCCTTCATGGCACAATACGCACTGACCTTTTTCCCCCCTAAAACCCCCAGGATAGAGGAAACATTAATAATGCTGCCTCCCCCGCCCGTTCTCATCAGCGGGACCATATTCTGGGTAACCAGGTAAACACTGCGCAGATCCACCTGGTACAGGCGATCCAAATCATCGACGCTGGTATCCAAAAAGGACTTAAACAATGCTGAACCGGCGTTGTTGACCAGTATATCCAGACGTCCGTATTTTCCCCGGATAAGATCCCTTAATTTTTCAATATCTTCCATCCGCGTAACATCAGTGGGGCAGGCCAGCGCCTTTCCTCCCGCTGCAGTAATTTCGGCCACGGTATCTTCCAGGGGACCCATACGTCTCCCGGCTACGATACTAACACCGCCTTCCGCTGCAATCACCTCTGCCGCAGCTTTGCCAATGCCGGTCCCCCCCCCGGTTATTAAGGCTACTTTCCCCTCCAGTTTCATCCCATTTTCACCTTCCTTAATATACCCAGACAATCTTCTACTTCTTGCTGTTCAAAAATTCGGACATCCTTTTTATCATTTCCTCACTGCCGGCAAAGTTTCTGAACCCCCAAAGCTGGGTGCGTATTGCCCCTTCGGTATCCATCCCGGGTATTCGGTTAGTCTGATCCTTATTGGCTTTCATGGCATTACGGTCAAAAGCAGCTATCCTGCGGGCCAGGTTTTTGGCCTCTTCCAGGTAACTCTCCAGCGGATAAACATAATTAGCCAGCCCCATCTCCTTTGCTTCTTCGGCACCATAGATTCTTGCGGTCATGGTCAGTTCCTTGGCCCGTCCCAATCCCACTATTTTCCACAGGGGATCATTCAATGGAGTCACCGCCCAGCGCAGCTCAGACTGACCCACTCTGGCGGACTCTGAAAATACCCTGATATCTGCCAAAACCATGATATCAAATCCAGCGGCAATAGCTGGCCCGCTTACTGCCGCTATCACCGGCATGGGGAAACGCAAAACACTCAAAAAAGCCTTTTCAATAATATCTATTTTTTTCGTTTTCTCTTCTCCCAGGCTCATCAGAGTGTTCATATCAAAACCAGCGCAAAATACCTCCTGGCTTCCGGTGAGAACTACTGCATTCACCTCTTCATCCTTCTCCAGATCGGCTAAAGCATTGCCTATGGATTCCAGCAAAGGCAGGTTCAAAGCATTCTTGAGTTCAGGCCGGTCAATGGTCACTATTGCTATATTACCGTCCTTAATCACTCTTAAATTTTCATAATCCATCAATACATCCCCTTTATAACTCTCTACTGAACTGCTTCAGTTTGATTAGTATTATACCTTTTTATATTCGTTAAAAACCGCCGCCTGAATAAAACCCATTTATTCAACTGTCGGAAAATTGAGCTGGCTCAAGAATAGTTCCTGGAACCCTGGCTGGCTGGCTATTTCTATGTGCCGTACCTTATGGGCAATAGCTTGAGCTCTTTCCCGGGCAGACTTGGAGAACAATACCTGTATTACCCCCTGCCCGGCTGCATTGCCGGCGTTCTTGACTGCTGCCAGTGATACCTGGGGCAGCAATCCAATTCGCAAAGCACTGGCCGGATTGATATGGTTGCCGAAGGACCCAGCCAGGTATACGGTATCGATCTGCCGTGCTTCTATCCCGGCTTCACTCAGCAGGGTATCAATGGCTGAGCGGACGGCAGACTTGGCCAGTTGTACCTGCCTGATATCTTCCTGAGAAACAAATATCTCCAGTCCGTGGGCGGTCCGGCTGTCCTCCAACAATACTATTTTCCCCCCCTCCAGGTCAGCCGTGGCCTTGTTCAGCTGAGCTTCCGAGAAAGCAATTATACCGTTACTGTCAATCATTCCCATGTGCAAGAAGCAGGCCAGCAAATCAATAACCGCTGAACCGCAGAGTCCCCGTGGCAGTCCATGTCCCAATACATTAAACTCCATCTCGCCATCTTTAATGAAATAAACCCGGTCAATGGCACCATCACCGGCTCTCATGCCACAACTGATGCCGCCGCCTTCAAAGGCCGGGCCAGCAGCGGCTGAAGCTGCCCACATCTGTCCCTGGTGAACAAGTACCACCTCACCATTGGTGCCGATATCAACCAGCAGGTAAGTTTGGTTGGAATCCGGAGAAATAGTCAGCAGGGCAGCAACCGTATCTGCTCCAACAAATCCCCCAATCTGCGGAAGCAAGTAGCATTCAGCTTCCCGAGATGCATGCAGTCCCAACTGCCGGGCGGAACATCTTATCTCATCAGTAAACACCCCTACATAAGGTGTTGCTGCATACCCGGCCGGATTGAGACCAGCAAAAAAATGCATCATAACCGGGTTTCCTGCCACGCTGAAAGCATAAATGTCCTGGGCCTGCAGTCCGGTCTCCGCCAGCATTTCATCTATGCACCCGTTTATGCTGTTCAATAACACCTGGTGGAGGATCTGAAGTCCGTCATCACTATCCAGAACATAGCTCAAGCGGGAAATTATATCGCCCCCAAATGTCTTCTGCAGGTTGCTGCGGCTGATCACTGCTGCCGTTTCCAGCTTCTGCAGGTCCAGTAGCGCTGCAAAAATAGTGGTTGTACCAATATCCAGTGCTATTCCAAAAGCCCGAAATGTTTTGGGTCCAATATATTTTACCGCCTCGTCCGGATATACCAAAGCCTTAAGCTCCAGGGAGGGCCGGCCGCTCCTATCCAGGCGGGCCAGAGCAGACAGGTTTTCCATGCTCAGTTCCAGTTCATAGCCCGGCAGAGCCGTTATTAGTCTCCGGTGCAGAGAAAGAGGTTTTTCTTTGTCTATTCCCGGGATAAAGAACTGTTTGCATTCTAGCAGAGGAGGCCCCGGGGGAGAAAAACCCGAATACGGATATATATCCCGTCCCTCCTGCTCTTGCTCGGTATAATCAATGTAAACCTTGAGGGGAGCAAAGACACGGCAATAACAGGCCAGGCGAAATCCCTGTCTTATTTCTTCCGGCAGCAGCTGGTCACGTTCTTTATCAGAAATTTCACCGACGGCACCTTCGACTCTCAGTTTGCACTTGCCACAAAGACCGTTGCCTCCACAGCTGCCGCCTATACTTATGCCGCTGTCCGCCAAACTATCCCATAGCCTTTTTCCTGTCAGAGTCCAAAACTCGTATTCCCCTCCATCAGCTTTGACTAAGGTTATATTGATCTTTTCCTTCATGGTACATCACCTGCGGTCATTGATAATTATCCTTTCGGGATGAGCATAGACATTAAATCTATCTCCCCGGGCAAATCCAATCAGAGTAATGCCATCTTTCAATGCCCTTTCCCGGGCCAGAGTAGTTACCGCAGCCCTTGACACCAGCATCTTGACCCCCATACAAGATATTTTATCTATTATCTCATTGCTTACCCTGCCGCTGCTGAGCAAAATAATCTGGCTGCAGTCCAAACGGTTTTTCAAGCAGTAGCCATACAGCTTATCCACCGCGTTATGCCGACCCACATCCTCCCGGCTGACCAGCAGTTCCTGCCCCAGGCTCAGACTCATAATATGAACCCCTCCAGTTTGCTTGTGAATATCCGATCTGTCGAGATGCTGCTTCATCAGCCGGGTGATATCGCGGGCATACATCTGCTTCTCTGCCGCCGTATATGAGACCTCCGGGACCTTGTCGCAAGCTGTTGCCAGAGTAACATAGACTCTGTTATCTTCTGCAGTAATGCGATCAATATCGTCAATAGAGTTAATTATTCCATTAAAAGCCAGAAATCCGATGGTCAGTTCATCTACATTTATCGGTGAACAGTATATGGTTTTATATAGCCGGCCGTTAAGGTATAAATCCAGACCAGTCTCTACTATCATAATATCTTCCAGGTCGACCAACCCCTTGTCGGCCGAATAGCGTTTAATAGATCTGTTTATTACAGCCTTACTCACCGTCTTCCTCCCTGCTCAATACCATTTTCCTTATATTCCATAGAATAGTTTCTAAGCAAAAAAAGGCGGCAATCGCCGCCTTAAATGGTCTGGTTTATTTAGTCTCCGCCATCAGGGTAAATGCAAAAACAAAGGCCCATGCCATCGCTGCCAGCAGGGCTATGGTTGCAGTTCCCCAACCTTCCCCCGCTTGGATGGCAGAGTTTCCCATGCTGTACAGAACATTAAATACAATCAGGCCCACGCCTGTAAGGATAAATATAGTCTTTTTAAAGCCGCCCGACAGTTGAAAGTTCTTTGCCCAACCGCAGAATTTCAGAAAAATAAAAATTGCTACTAAAACTCCCAGAAACGTGATTAACGGGTTGGATAATATACCTCCGCCGCTGGCAGCAGCTCCTGATCCAAATGCTAACACCTTTTCACCCCCTCTTCCATGATTACATCACTTATTTTATTATTTTATTGTATGATCCCTATAAAAATACAAAAAACTAGAAACCATCTCCCCCTGCCTTCAACGCTATTTTTGTAAAATATTCTCTAACAATTTCTTTTTTCCTGCTGGCTGAGCAATAATTTTTCAAAAAGCTTCATGACGCATAAGTACTTTTACGGTCTTGAAGCAGTACTATGGCAAGGTTGCTCCACCATCTTTACTTCTGCCATTTATTTTACTATAATAAGTAGGCAAAATCTAATTAAAGTAAGTAAGTCAGATAGTCGCAGATATTCATATCTGAGGAAAGTCGGAGCTCCACAGGGCAGGGTGCTGGATAACGTCCAGTGGGGGTGACCCCAAGGCAAGTGCCACAGAAACAAACCGCCCGGCCATCAATGGCTTGTACCCCAGTTGGGAGATATCCTGTACAAGTTATCGATGGTCGGGTAAGGGTGGAACGGCGAGGTAAGAGCTCACCAGCGTTCAGGCGACTGAATGGCTAGGTAAACCCCACCTGGAGCAAGACCAAATAGGGAGACAATGAGGTAGCCCGCTTCGTTTCCGGGTTAGGTCGCTAGAGGTAGCAGGCAACTGTTATCCCAGATAGATGACTATCAAATACAGAACTCCGCTTATAGATTTGCTTACTTTAATTAACTTGCAATAAGGACAATTCTTGTCGACAGTTCAATATTATTCCCGGTATTTTGCTGCCTTGCATTTTTGCAAGGCTTGTTATATGTGATTATAAAGCACTTCCTTTCAGGCAATTTCTCCTTTTTACTCCTTATCTTGCAAAAATGCAAGATAATCTTGCATTTTTGCAAAGGTTTTCTGCTCCCGGGTAAAATAATTCTTTTATTATTGCCTCAACATCTCCCTCATAAAAATATTTTTTCTTTTCGCCTAGCTCGCCAAGATGGCAGACAAGCCTGGCAAAGTACTCCGCCTCTATCCTGGCTGAAGATTTGATGGCACATTATTTGCTATATTATTGTGTCAGTCTGCTGGGGAAGGAGGATCGTATGCAAAGCAGCAGTTGCACCTTTAAAATCATCCCCTGATTTATAATTGAAACCCCTAGAGAGAAGCCTTTACAGGCTCGTTACATTCAATAACAGAGGTTGTAAATTGCCATCGGAGGTTAGTGACCCGCCGAGTTTACAGAGGGAGTGTTATTAGAAATGAAGGATATTGTAATGGTAAGCGCATGCAGGACTGCCATAGCACGTTTCATGGGCAGCCTGAAGGATGTACAGGCCAATGATCTGGCTATTACCGTAGGAAAAGCTGCTATTGAAAGAGCCGGTATAGATCCGGCCTTGATTGATGAGTTAACCTTGGGTCAGGTATTTCCTCATGGGCAGGGATCCCTGCCCGCCAGGCAGGTGGCTATGGCCTGCGGATTAAGGTTTGACAGCACTGCCTGTAATGTTAACCAAAACTGTGCATCCGGAATGAGAGCCCTGGAGATTGCCGCCCGCAATATACAGATAGGGCGGAATGACGTTGCACTGGTAATCGGGGTTGAAAGCATGACCAATGCTCCCTATCTGGCCCTTAAAGCTAGGATGGGATACCGCATGAACGCTGGCAAGCTTGAAGACTCCATGATTTATGATGGACTGTTTGACGGGATGGTTCCTGGGCATATGGGAATCACCGCAGAAAATGTGGCAGAGAAATACGGCATTACCCGCGAAGAATGTGACGCACTGGCTTTAATGAGTCACCAGCGGGCAACTCGGGCAGTTCAGGAAGGCACTTTTAAACGCGAAGTCGTTCCTTATGAAATCAAGAGCAAAAAAGGCAGTAAGTTCTACGAAAATGATGAACATATGATTCCTGATGCCAGTGTAGAATCCATGGCCAAGTTGCCTGCGGCATTCAAGAAAGGCGGAGTAGTAACCGCTGCCAATGCATCCGGTATCAATGACGCCGGAGCTGCAGTAGTAATAATGTCCGGCGAAAAAGCCGCTGAGCTGGGAGTTAAGCCCCTGATGAAGCTTATTGATATCGCCCACGGTGGAGTCGACCCTAAAATCATGGGGCTCGGACCCGCCCTGGCTATCCCGAAATCCTTGCAGTATGCTGGTTTGAAATTTGAAGATATTGATTACTGGGAGATCAATGAAGCATTCGCCGCTCAATTCCTGGGAGTGGGCAGGATGCTGAAAGAAGATTTCGGTATTGAATTGGATATGGACAGGTGCAACCTAAATGGTTCCGGAATCGCTCTGGGTCATCCGGTGGGATGTACTGCCCTGCGTATCATAGTCTCCCTGTATTACGAACTGGAAAGACAGGGCAAGACTACGGGCGGTGCATCACTATGCGTAGGTGGCGGCTCGGGTATGTGTTCACTCTGGACCCGTGATGTCTAATCAATATCTCAGTAGTCAAGAAGTTAATTATATAAAATAAGAGGGGGAATATTAATGGATTTCCGTTTATCCGATGAGCAAGAAATGATGAAGAAAATGGCCCATGATTTTTCAGTTAATGAAATAGCTCCGTTCGCTGGAGAATGGGACAACACCCATCATTATCCGGAAGATGTCATCAAGAAAATGCAGGAACTGGGATTTATGACTCTGGCCTGTCCGGAAGAATATGGCGGAGTTGGCCTGGACCATGTTGCCCAGAACATTGTGGCAGAAGAAATCTGCTGGGGAGATGCCGGTATTGGCACCACCATGGTAGCCAGCGCTCTGCTGGCTACTGATCCAATTCTCGTAGCTGCCAATGATGAGCAGAAAAAGTGGTGGTTTGGCCGTCAGAACGAAGGAGTTCTGGGAGCATTCTGCCTGACTGAGCCCAGTGCAGGTTCTGATGCCGGTGCTCTGGCTACCCGCGCACAGAAAGTCGGTGATGAATATGTTATCAACGGGGTTAAGCAGTTTATCACCAACGGCGGCATCTGCGGACAATATACTCTTTTGGCTACCCTGGACAAGAGCATGGGTTACAAAGGCATGTGCGCATTCATGATCGACAGAGATACCCCGGGCATAAGCGTAGGCAAAGTTGAAGACAAACTGGGCATCCGAACTTCCAATACCACCGAGGTAATCTTTGAAGACGTACGGATTCCGGCCAAGAATCTGCTGGGTTCTGAAGGTCAGGGCTGGTACATAATTATGAAAACCCTGGACCTTTCCCGGGCCAGTATCGCAGCTATGGCTACCGGTGTAGCTCAAAGAGCCCTGGACGAATCACTTGAGTATTCCAAACTGCGTACTCAGTTTGGCAAACCTATATCCAGTTTCCAGGCTATCCAGTTTAAACTGGCTGACATGGCTATGCATATCGAAGCATCCAGGCTGCTGTATCTGGAGGCCTCTTCATTGCAGGACATGGGAGTTCCTCGTTTCAGCAAAGCCGCTTCGCTAGCCAAAGCCTATGCCGGTGATACTGCCATGATGTGCGCTATCGAGGCGGTACAAGTATTTGGCGGATATGGATTTACCAAAGAATATCCGGTGGAAAAACTAATGAGAGACGCTAAAATATTCCAGATCTATGAAGGTACCGGTGAGGTTCAGCGTATGGTTATTGCCGGTGACCTGCTCAGAGGTTAATTAAGGGAGATATCTCCTACTTCTTCAACGGCCGGGCTTGTTCCCGGCCGTTGCTTTTTGTCCCTGATCCCCTGACCGACTAGGGGATCAGGGAACCAGCGGTCTTGTTTGTCAGAATTGGGGACACTGTAGTCCAATCAGAGAAAAAAAAGATACGCTGTAACAGCGTATCTCTTTTTTTCTCTTTAATTATCCCCTTATTTCTTTTTAGCTTTCTTTTTGCCTTTGGCAGCGGCCTTCTTTTCTACCGCTACTGCTTCCTTAAGGGATTTGCCGGGTTTAAATGCTGGAACTTTTGTAGCAGGAACCTTAATTTCTTCCCCGGTTGCCGGGCTTATAACTTTTCTTTCTTTGCGATCACGAACTTCGAAGCTACCAAAACCTATAATTTGGACTTTATCTCCATTTGCGAGCGCTGATTGAATAACTTCTACAGTGGCATCCAGTGCTTTAGCAGCATCCTTCTGAGTAATTTCCGCTTTTTCTGCCAAGGATTTGACAAGTTCCGATTTGTTCACGACATAGTCCTCCCTTTAAATTTTATTGACCTTATTTTACATTCCCCAAAAAAACGGCAATTCCTGCTAATAATTAAAATTTTTTTTAAAAATATTGAAAATATTTTTTCTTACCCTCTTGTTTACATTGTGGCAATAATAGTTGGTTTTTATGCATTGCAAGCCTATTTTTCGGATATTGTTATTTCTTTCCTTGTAAAACAAGGAAAAACTGCGGAGCAATAACTGCCTGCGGCTGTATACGAGGCGGGGAATTAGAACCATCCGCCGGTTTGGATAATATGAATCCGAATACTTAAGGATGCCCGGTTTTGCCTCATTATGTCAATTATTGAATATGGATGCCGGAGTTACAGATTTTGAAACAAAGGGGCGGAATCACCCGGTATAAAAGCTATTTCCCATCCCATTTTTCGGCTGGATTCCGACAACAATTGACCAAGATAATGGCTCACAATCTGCTCAGTCCCCTGGTGGCCGGCATCAATAATAGCCAATCCCTGTGCGGCAGCGTCTTTGGCTTCATGGTACTTGATATCTCCTGTGACCAGCGCATCCATGTTCTGCTTGATGGCCTGCTCGATAAACCCCGCCCCGGAACCGCTTACTACTGCAATACTCTGTACCTCTTTATCCAGATCACCTGACACCCTCACACTATCCAATTTAAAGGCGTGTTTGGCCAATTGGGCCATTTTCCGGAGTTCAAGGGGTTCCTTTAGCCAGCCCTTGCGCCCCATGCTGTATACCCTGCTTTCATTTTCCAGGCGGTATATGTCATAGGCTGCCTCTTCGTAAGGATGGGCCTTTTCCATAGCTGCCAGGACTTTACCCAGGTCTTGCTTGTACAGCACCATTTCCAGCCGGCATTCCTCTACTTCTTCCAAACGGCCCCTTTCCCCGACAAAAGGCCGGGCGTCCTCACCCGGCCGGAAGGTCCCCTTTCCCTGGCTGCGAAAACTGCATTCACTGTATTTGCCAATATGGCCTGCACCGGCTTGACTCATGGCCGATCTGAGCTCTGCCTGATGGGAAACTGGAACGTAAACCACAACCTTAAATAGTTCCTCTCGCCGGTAATTATCCAGGGGAGCAATCTCCTGCAGTCCCAGTTTTTCAGCCAAGACCTGGCTCAATCCTATTTCTCCGGCATCCAGGTTGGTATGAGCTGAGTAGACAGTTATATTTGACTTTATTAGACTTTTAATCAGACCGCCTGCAGGCTGCTCAAAATGGATACTTTTAATCGGGCGGAAAAACAGCGGGTGATGGGTTACTATCATATCTGCTCTTTCCCGCCTAGCCAGTTCGAGAATATCTGTATCCAAATCCAAGCTGATAATAACCCTTTGTATTTGCTGGTCCGGCGATCCTATCTGCAGCCCCGGATTGTCCCATGATTCTGCCAGATACAAGGGAAAATAACTTTCTATCAAGTTAATCAGGTCTCGAACTTTTACCTGCATCTATTATTACCTCCAATGCCTTTATTCTCTCTTGGTAATCCATTATTGACGTTCGATGCAGCAAAATATCTGACTGCACGAGCCCTTGGTATACAGCTCGATACTTGGCCATCCAATGCTGCAGATAGAGCTGCTCCAGATACTGTTCCCTGCGTTGGAGTATAATCGGACCTATATCCAACTCCAGCCGGGAAAGCTGGTAAGGTTCTTCCCCCGGCTTGCTGCTGATGATAACAAATATTCGTTTATTTTCCATCACCAGCACCTCATCCAGGATGGGCCACCCACGTTCAGCCAGGGCGGCTCGCAGCATGTACGGTCTGCTCATAGGCTGAAAAACGAAATAGCGAAAACTGGCTGCCTTTTCCCAGTCACTGGATAGTATTCTGCAAATAGTATCTCCGCCCAGGCCAGCAATAATTACGGTAACAGCTTCTCCCCTTATCAATGGCTGCAATCCGTCACCCGGCCTTAATTCTACCAAATCCCTGGCCGAACTGGCCGCAATGGCTTCCCGAGCTTTGAATAAAGGACCCTCGTTTATCTCAGTTGCTATCACCCCAGGTACTAGGCCCTGTTCCGCCAGATAAAGGGGCAGCCGGGCATGATCGGACCCAATGTCAGCAGCTACCTGTCCTTTGATAACCATCCGGCTGATAGCCAGCAATCTGTCGGTAATCATACAACTGCACCTCTCATGGGAACAGGGAGACGTTCTTTTTTTTTGGCGGCGGGGAACAAAAATAAAGTATCCCCGTTGGCGTTGGGGATTAGTAGGTTTTGTTAAATAAAAA
>CAZCTN010000005.1:0-100401 GCA_964501655.1 uncultured Syntrophomonas sp. | reverse complement strand
TTCGTTAAAACACACACCCCCCCCCCTCCTGGCACCTGGTACACTTTTTTTTTGTCCCCCTCCGTCAAAAAAAAACCACGTCTCCCTGTTCCCTTTGCTTATAAGTAGTTTATTTAAACTAAACTTGTGGCAGAGTCTTCAGGCTCTCCTGCAGGGCTGCTTCCGGAAATTCGACGTCTTCAGTCTTGCCGGAAAGATAGTTATCGTAAGCTGCCAGGTCCAGGTGTCCATGTCCGCTGAGATTAAATACTATGGCTCTGGAAACGCCTTCTTCTTTGCCTTTTAGAGCTTCATTTACTGCTGCTCTTATAGCATGAGAAGATTCAGGAGCGGGCATGATTCCTTCGGTCTGGGCAAAAAGCTGCGCCGCTGAGAAGCAATCGTTTTGCATTACTGCTGTGGCTTCTATCAAACCGTCATGGTACAGCTGGGAAAGCAGGGGGGATTCCCCGTGGTATCTTAAACCGCCGGCATGAATGCCCGGGGGTACAAAATTATGTCCCAGAGTGTACATCTTCAATAATGGGGTAAATCCAGCCACATCACCCAAGTCATAGGCGAATACCCCTCTGGTCAGGGTAGGACAGGCAGCCGGTTCCACTGCCAGCAGCCGAACATTTTTCCCTTTAAGTTTATCCGGTATAAAGGGGAAAGCTATTCCGGCAAAATTACTCCCGCCGCCGCAGCACCCAATTACCACGTCCGGATAGTCGTCTGCCATTTCCATCTGCATTTTAACCTCCTGCCCGATCACGGACTGGTGCAAACAAACATGGTTTAATACACTGCCCAGGGAGTACTTGGTATCTTCCCTGCCCACTGCGTCTTCAACTGCTTCACTAATAGCCAGACCCAGGGTGCCTGGGGTATCCGGATTTTCAGCCAGGGCTCTCCGGCCGCTCTCAGTCAGAGGACTGGGGCTGGATACACAGGTAGCGCCGTACATCTCCATAAATATCCGGCGATAGGGCTTCTGGTTATAGCTGACCCTGACCATATATACCATGGCTTCTATATCGTATATTTTGCAAGCCAGCGACAAAGCGGTTCCCCACTGTCCGGCACCGGTTTCCGTGGTTATTCTCTTTATCCCCTGCAGTTTGTTAAAGAATACCTGGGGAATGGCAGAATTCAGTTTATGACTGCCTACCGGGCTGAATCCTTCGTATTTATAATATATCCTGCAGGGAGTATCCAGGGCTTTTTCCAGACTGTGCGCCCGAAATAACGGAGATGGCCTCCATTTTTTGTATTCCTCCCGAACCTCTTGGGGAATTTCGATAAAACGCTCAGTTGATACTTCCTGGGCAATCAATTCATTGGCAAATATCGGCTGCAGATCTGTTGGTGCTAATGGCTGTTTAGTTCCCGGATGCAAACCGGGTTCCAGCGGTGTGGGCATATCTGCCTGGACATTGTACCAGAACTTGGGCAGTTTATCCTCCGGCAAAATAATTTTGGTGAGCTCATCTCTACTCATCTCAACTCTCTCCTCTCATCTTATATGTTTTTAAATATCTCGTATATTTTAGCATATGAGCTTCGATTTATACAAGCAATTGACGCTGCCCGGCAAATGATTTATATTAGTAAAAATAGGGGAGCTGGACTGGTCCGGCTGAGAGTGGGCAATAATAGTGCCCTAACCCGGGAACCTGATCTGGGTAATGCCAGCGTAGGAAGCATACTTGCATCTAAACTTAACTGCTGATTACCTATATGGGTTTGAGGCAGTTATTCTGTTGAAGGGAGGGATGGGATATTTCTCTATGTAATGTAAGCCTGCAAATATTGCCGGTGGTGCCGGAGGAACGGATTGATGACTTGGTTGACCAGGTAATAGATCTCATAAAAAAATCCGGGGTCAAATATATAGTCGGTCCTATGGAAACCTGCATGGAGGGTGAACTGGAGAAGCTTCTGCTGCTGGTAATGAAAGCCCAGGAGCTTTGTGTAGAGGCCGGCTCCCCCAGAGTAATATCTATAGTTAAGATCGATTACCGGGCAAATGGAGTGAGTATGGATGAAAAGATCTGCAAGTATAGGAGATAGAATACTGCCAACCCTGGGTCTGGCTCTGATCTTGATCATGTGGGAGGTTTTGGTGCGTATACATGACCTGCCCCCCTGGCTTCTGCCTGCACCTTCCCGGGTTATTAGCACTATAATTGAAATCTGGCCTATGCTGCTTTTTCATTCTGCCGCTACTCTGCTGGAGGCTGGCTGTGGATTCTTGCTGGCCTTATCGCTGGCTCTGCTGATGGGATTCTTTCTTGACAATATCCTTTTGCTTAAACAGGCACTCACTCCCATTCTGGTAATCTCACAGACCATACCCCTGATTGTGCTGGCCGCATTACTGCCCCTGTGGTTTGGTTGGGGCATGCTGCCCAAAATATTGATTGTCATAATGGTGTGTTTTTTCCCGATAGCTATTAATCTGCTGAAAGGACTGGATTCCGTAGACCCGGATCAACTCAGCTTGTTTCGCTCCATGGGGGCCGATGTCTGGGAGACTTTTAGGATAGTCAAGTTCCCTGCTGCTCTGCCTTCCTTTTTCTCAGGTCTCAAAATATCGGCTACCTATAGCATCATGGCCGCGGTAATATCTGAGTGGGTTGGCGCCCAGCGAGGCCTGGGTTATTTTATGACCATACAGCAGAAGAGTTTTGCCATTGATCGAGTACTGGCGGCAGTAATTGTAATCTGCATACTGAGCCTGCTGCTGGTAAAACTGGTAGATGTAATGGAATACATGCTGGTGCCCTGGAACAGGAAGATAATCTTGGATCCCAAGCTCTGGTCAACACCCTTTTCTGGCCTCTAATTTACTTTTTTAAGGAGGTTTGTTTTATCATGAAAAGAATATTGTTGATGCTGCTTCTAATAATGTTGGTGTTTTCATCAGGATGCAGCCCTAACGATACTCAGGATGAAGGTTTACAAAAAGTTACGGTCTTGCTGGACTGGTTTCCCAACACCAATCATACCGGTCTATACGCGGCCAAACAACTGGGCTATTACCAGGAAGCCGGCCTGCTAGTGGACATCATTCAACCTGCTGAGGGGGGCACGGCTCAATTGATAGCCTCCGGGCAGGGCGATTTTGGAGTAAGTTACCAGGAAGAGGTAACCATAGCCCGATCTCAGGACCTGCCGGTAGTAGCCATTGCTGCAGTAATACAGCATAACACTTCTGGTTTTGCCTCTCCCACTGATAGAAATATTCTAACTCCGGCCGATTTTGAAGGTAAAACCTATGGGGGATGGGGTTCGCCGGCCGAAACAGCCATAATCAAGGCTTTAATGGATAAGCATCAGGCTGATATCGCCCAAGTAAATTTCATCAACATCGGCGCGGCAGATTTCTTTACCAGTATCCAGAAGGATATTGACTTTTCCTGGATATACTGGGGATGGACCGGTATAGAAGCAGAAAGCAGGGATATGGACCTTAATTTCATCTCCATCAGTCAGGAAATAAAAGAACTTGATTTCTACACGCCAGTATTAATCGCCAGTGAAGATAAAATCGCCTCTGATCCGGAACTGATTAGGAAATTCTTGCAGGCTACGGCCAAAGGCTATGAGTTTGCCATAGCCTCTCCGGATGAAGCCGCCGCCTTGCTAATAAATAATGTGCCGGAGCTGAATATCAATCTGGTGCAGGCCAGTCAGCAGTACCTGGCTGGACAGTACCAGGCCGATGCTCAACGGTGGGGTGAAATGAAACTTGAAGTATGGCAAAGTTACGGGAATTTCATGTATGAAAATGCCCTGATAGAAAGCAACATCGTAGCAGAGCAGGCTTTCACCAATGAGTATTTGCCCTGAGCAGTACTGGCGCTTTGCTAAACCGGGACCAGGCAGAAGTTCCAGCACAGGTATTATCAATAAGATAAATTAGGAAATTGGGGTTCTGCAGGTAGAACCAGTAAATGGATAGGAAAGAAATTTATGACCAAAGTTATTGTAGATAAAGTCAGTAAAACTCTGGATGGATTACCGACCCTGGCAGATATATCTTTGACTGTAAATGAGAATGAGATTGTGGTAGTCCTGGGACCCAGCGGATGCGGTAAAAGCACCTTGTTGAATATCATATCAGGATTGCTTACCCCGGACAGCGGCAGTATCAAGATCGATGGAGCGGACTGGACGGGCCAAACCGCCCGGGTGAGCTATATGCAGCAGAAAGATCTTTTACTGGATTCCCGCAGCATACTGGATAATGTGACCATCCCTTTATTGCTGAAAGGAATAGCCAAAACCCAAGCTCAGGCCTGTGCCCGTGATTATTTTGCCGCCTTTGGCCTGCAGGGATTCGAGCATTATTATCCCCGCCAGCTATCAGGAGGAATGCGGCAGAGGGCCGCCCTCCTGCGCACCTATCTGTTTGCCAGCGACATACTGCTGTTGGACGAACCTTTTGCCGCCCTGGATGCAATAACCCGAAGGAAAATGCACCTGTGGCTGCTGGAATTGTACCAGCGCTACAAATCCTCCATTCTTTTTGTAACCCATGACATTGAGGAAGCCTTACTGCTGGCCGATCGCATATATATCTTAAGCCGCCGGCCGGCAGTTATCAGAAGAGAACTGCTGCTAGATAAAACCACTACTTACAATCTGAAGATGAAAATGGAGCTGTTAAACATTTTGGAGAAGGAAAGTGACGAAGATATTCCATAATTTAAAGAACACCCCGGCTTTCAATAGCCTGGGGGAAAACCATAGGAAAGTGGGGCAGCCTTACAGCTATCCCACTTCCTTATGGCCAATGGAGTTCCCCCATTTTTGGCAGCGATCACCCCAGTAAGCCAGGATCTCATGCCCCCGTTTGATACATACCACCTCACACAGGTTGGGACAGCCTTGGCATTCCCTGCTGCTGCTGCTAAACTGCCCATCAACAATAAAGGAATCTCCTTTAAAGGCAGTGGGACATTGCCTATCCTCTATGTATTCCTGTGCCAGTATAGCTGCACCCACCGCTCCCATCACATCATGGCAGGGAGGAATGCTGATCTGACTTTGCAGGATTTTTTCAAAGGCCTTCTTTAATCCCTCATTAGCCGCTACCCCTCCCTGAAATATTATAGGAGCCTCGATCCTTTTCCCCTTGCCTACATTGTTCAAGTAGTTCCTGACCAGAGCTTCGCATAGACCCATGAGTATGTCCTCCAAAGGATATCCCATCTGCTGTTTGTGAATCATATCTGATTCGGCGAAAACCCCGCATCGTCCGGCAATTCGCACCGGCTGTTTTGATTTCAGAGCGGTGGGGCCGAAATCTTGAATAGCTAGGTTCAAACGCGCGGCCTGTTGGTCCAGAAATGAACCGGTGCCGGCTGCGCATACCGTGTTCATGGCAAAATCGTTTACCACCGCATCCTGCATGATGATCAGCTTCGAATCCTGGCCACCTATCTCGATAATGGTCCGAGCATCAGGGCAAAACCAGGAAGCAGCCACTGCATGAGCAGTGATCTCATTTTTTACCACGTCAGCACCCAGGATGATATGGGCCAGATGCCTGCCACTGCCGGTAGTCCCAACACCCCGGAGTTTTAACCTTCCTGAGCTCCTGTACAGCAGTTCCTGATACCCCTGTTTAACCGCCCTAACCGGGTTCCCTTCCGTACGCAGGTAGATCTTTTCCAGCACCTGCTGGTTATTATCCATTAAAACAAAATTGCTGCTTACCGAGCCGATATCGACTCCCAAGTAATACGACATTGTTTCCCTCCTTGACCGCCTAGATAGCCAGGCTGGCTTTCTTGCGTTTCAACATATCCGTAAAGGCTTCCAACCGGGTTTGGATTCCGGCCGCACCAGCATGCTGGTCAAAATATAAAGTCATACATGGAATGTTCTCTTCCCTGCTCACCCGATTTAGAACTGATTGAGCGACGATCTCCGGCATACAGGTCAAGGGACCGACCTGTATTACCCCGTCATATTGGTTACGGGCATAAGCTACCGTCGAACCCACCGTTTCCAGCCCATGACCTCCTACAAAATAGTTGAGATAGGGCCGGGCGCATTTGACCAGTTGCTGGCGATGTGATTTCTTGACTAGTCCTCCCAGCAAATGATCATTCAGCCAATCACTGATATATATCGAATTATCAGCTTCTACATCCAATCTGCCCAGACTGCGGGCTATATCAAAATTGGACATGGGTTCCAGAACGGTATAGATTTCCCCCACCAGACCTATTTTCAACGGTTCTTCACCCCGCAAAAGGACCATATCCAGGGCCGCCAGGTTTTTGCCACAGGCTTCATCTATGGCTTTTTTATTTTTGGCCTGCTTCATGTCCAGCAAGGCCTGATCATAAATAGATTCAACCTGCCTTTTATCCAGGGCCCGGGGATGGAGCCAGGCAAACTTCTTCTCCAGCTTTTCTACCCCTTGCAGTTTATACCAGGCAAATTTCAGAGCCTTAAAGGCTTCCCATACACTGACATTCTGCCCCAGGGTCTGCAATTGCCGGAATAGCTCCGATGCTCTGGAATCCGGAGCCTCCAGTATAACCATATCAAACTGGTAACCCAGATCCTGAAGGATGTCTCTTTCCACCTGGGCATAGTATCCAAACCGGCAGGGTCCCCAGCCACCGGCCATTAATATAGTGTCAGCCCCCATTTCCAATGCTTCAATGAAGTTGCCCATGGTTATCTTCAGCGGCATACAAGCAAACTCCGGACAGTACTTTATCCCTATCTCAATAGTCTTTTTGCTTATGGGGGGGGGAGGTATAACCTCCAGCCGCAGTTTTTCCAGCATGGCTTCAATAGCAATACAGGCATTACCCATATGCGGGAAGGTGATCTTCAATCTGCTGCCGCCTCCTTCTTCCAAGCATGTCACAAAAGGCCTCCAGCCTGGTTACCAGCCCGCCTTCACCGGTATGTTCATCAATTACTATCAGCATGTAAGGTTTCTGCTTCAGCTTGCGCTCAATGATTTCTCCCACAAAAGAATCCGGGCCGCAGCCAAAACAAGCTACATAGATTATACCGTCTACCTCAGGCATTTTTTCCATTTTCAAGGCGCTCCCTACCATCTTTCTTCCCAGGGTCCAGAAGATCCGCTTGGGCATAGCGGCTGCTTCCCGTTCTATTTCTTCCCGGGGCAAAACTTCAGGTAAAAGTACTGAACAGCCCATGCTCCTAAGGCGTCCTATGATATCCATGCTAATAGCTTCATCATAAAGAGAATACCCGTGTCCCAGTACTCCTATACTCAGGTTGGCATCTCCAGGTACCGGAATCTCCTGCTCCTCCCAGATATTAATGGCTTCTGCCATGGTATACCCCTGGGACGCTATAGCCCTACAACATTCCGTTTCCTGCCGGCCATGTTCATAGGCATCTCTAATCTTCCTGCTGTTTCTGACTAATAATTTGCCGGTGCTCAGCAGCTGCTTCTTGAATTCACCATCGTTACGGCTGAGATCAATAGTTATATCAATCAAGGGAGGCAAATCATCGAAAGAAGCCCGAATCATATCCGGAACTCCCATAAACTTTGGGCATATATAGCTTCCGGGCTCAATGCTGACCAACCGAGGTACAAAGAGATAATCCGGATTATGCCTGCATAATTCCCTGACATGGCCAAAATACACTTTTATGGGAAAGCAGGTTTCATCTACCGCGCTGTCTATGCCCTGGTCAATAGTTATCCGGGTAGTCGGGGATGATAGGATTACCCTGGCTCCCAGATCGTTGAAGAAGGTTTTGTACCAGGGATAATAATAGTAATAAAACAACCCCCTTGGAATTCCGATGGTTTTCACTTTATTCTTTCCTCCTTTTAAGAGCCGGCGCCGGTTGCCGCCGCCGGTCGATGGGATTGAGTATCTCGGGTCTGATATCCTGCACCGGTACCGGTGATCGGATTATTATGCTCTTGAAAGCCCGGTAATTAAACGGAATCAATGGCCATAAATAGGGTACATTAAATGATTTGGTCAGGGCCGCCAGGACTAAGGATAATATAGTGGTTATAATAAGCCCGGGCAGTCGGAAAAATCCAGTGCCCAAAAGGATGAATAACCTTACCAGGCGATTGGCCATGGACATCTCATAGCTGGGAGTACAATAGGAACCAACAGCGACCACAGCAGTATAGAGTATAACTTCCGGAGCCAAAAGGCCAATGTTAACCGCAATATCCCCAATTAATAGAGCGGCTATAACCCCCAAAGCGGTAGCCAATGGTGATGGGGTATGTATGGCTGCCATTCTTATCAAATCAAGGCTTATCTCAGCAATTATGAATTGGATAAAAATCGGAACATGGCCCTTTTCTTCCGGACCAATGAAATTCAGAGATTCAGGCAAAAGGGAAGGCGACAGGGCCAATAACATCCATAACGGAGTGACTATGATAGAGGCCATAACAGCTATGAATCTGACCCAGCGAATATATAACCCTACCGCGGGGTTTTGCCGGTATTCTTCGGCATGCTGAACATGGTGGAAATAGGTAGCAGGCGCTATTATTACACTGGGGGAGGTATCCACCATAACCAGCACATGCCCTTCAAACAGATGAACAGCGGCCACATCCGGCCGTTCGGTATATCTGACCCGGGGAAATGGATTCCACCTGTTACCAGGCAGAATTAGTTCTTCCACCGCTTTCTCAGCCATGGGAACAGCATCTATTTCAATGTTTTCAATCCGGGTGGTAATAGTATCAACCAGTTTTGGATCGGCTATATCCTCTATATAGCACAGGCAGACATCAGTCTTGGACCTTTTCCCTACCCGTATCAGCTTTATACGCAGTTTGGGGTCTCTTACCCTCCGTCTCACCAGGGCAGTATTAAAAACTATAGTCTCAGTAAAACCATCCCGGGAACCTCTGACCACCCTTTCTATCTCAGCCTCATCTGGATTTCGGGCCGGGTAAGTTCGAGCATCTATCACAAATACTTCTTCACTGCCATCAACCACCAATAATACTGAGCCAGACAGTACAGAATAAAGCAGTTCGTCTATATTGGTCTCAGTATTGAGTTCAATATAAGGAATAACGGTTTGCAGGCTGCTCTTTAAGTTCCTTTCCCGGCACTGCTGATCTGTTAACAACAACAGTGACTGCATGATCCAGGTCAGGACATCATCTTTGATAAGGCCATCTATTCCGACCAGTGCACTCTTTTTATCAGCGACCTTAAACTCCCGGACTACTATATCAAAGCTTTCTCCCTCTCCCAGTTCCTTTTTGATAAGGTCCAGAGTCCGGTCATAATCCCGATCCAATTTAATATGCTGCTTTTTTACCAACAGACATCTCACCTCTGGCAGACGCAAAGCACGTCTTTCTAATCGCGGGGGTTGAACAATACTGCAGCCACATAGCCAAAGACTATAGCACAAGTAATGCCGGCTGCAGCAGCTTCAACTCCGCCGCTGAAAGCACCCAGCAATCCGTCACTTTCTACTGCTTTTAGGGTTCCCTGCACCAGCAGGTGCCCAAAACCGGAAAGGGGGATAGTAGCTCCGGCTCCAACTGCGTCAGTCAGGGGCTGGTATAGACCCAAACCGCTTAAGAACGCCCCGATGGATATATAACCAACCAAAATGTGGCCGGGGGTAATATTAGCCTTGGTCAGATCCATAACCAGCTGTCCGATCAAACATAGGATGCCTCCTCCGATAAATGCCATGTATATTGGTGTCATTCTTGGCCATACCTCCCATGCGCGTTTTTTATTAACCGCTTCCTCCTGAAAAGTCAGCTTATATCTAGTTCTCAATAGCCACTGCATGGGCTACCCCCGGTATACTCTCGCCTTGAAAAGACATGGTGGGACTCATCAGGGCACCGGTAGCAATCAGCAGCAGCTTGTTGATCTCCCCTCTGGCCATTTTTTTCAGCAGCGGGCCGCAGAGCATAGCCGCAGAGCATCCGCATCCGGACCCGCCGGCATTGACGTCTTGCTTCTCATCATAGAGCAGTACTCCGCAGTCACTGTAATTGGGCCGGGGCAATATGCCATCCCGAATAAAGAGCTGCTCGGCTAAAGCCATACCAACCCTGGCCAGATCCCCGGTCACGATCAAGTCATAATAATCCGGCAAGCGCTCCAAATCCTGCAAATGGTTTTTCAAGGTATCCGCCGCAGCCGGAGCCATGGCACTGCCCATGTCTGCCACGTCAGTTTGACCCCGGTCGATAACCTTGCCAATGGTAGCCGAAGTTACCCGGGGGCCTACTCCGGCCCATTCCAGCACTACTGCCCCTGCCGCAGTGGCTGTCCACTGGCTGCTGGGAGCAGGCTGAATCCCCTGTTCAGTGGGAAAGCGGTATTGTCTGGAGGCAGCATAATGGTGACTGCAGGTGGAGGCTGCCAAACGGTTGAAGAAATTACCATCAACCAGCATGGACCCAACCAGTAAACTCTCCGCCATGGTTGAACAGGCTCCGTACAGACCTAGAAAAGGCCGGGCCAACTCCCGGGCAGCATAATTGGAGGATACAGTTTGGTTCAGCAAATCACCCGCCAATATCAATTCCGCATCATCCACCTGCAAATCTCGCTTATTCAGAGCCAAGGTTATCGCATCCTGCAGCATTTTCTTTTCGGCTTTCTCCCAAGTATCTTCCCCGTAAAGATAATCCCCTAAAACTTGGTCAAAATCCCTTCCCCATGGTCCTTCGCCTTCTTTAGGTCCAACTATGGAAGCCCAGGAAGTAATCACCGGCGGTTTTTCGAAAACCACGGTCTGGCTTCCTTTTTTCTTAAAACCAGGCATATGAACATTCCACCTTTAACTGAAAACTGGCTCAGCCCCTGCTATGAACTGATAAAAACCTTGATGAGGCCTATTACCACCGACACCGCAAAACCAAATACCAGGGTAGGACCAGCCACACTAAATATCCTGGCTCCAACTCCGAATATATATCCTTCACGCTTGTATTCCATGGCCGAAGCTACGATTGCATTGGCAAAGCCGGTAATAGGTACAATGGAGCCGGCACCAGCAATTTTTCCCAGTTTGTCATAGATGCCTATCCCGGTAAAAAAAGCGGCCAGGAAAATCATTATGCATGAAACAGCTGATCCTGCATCAATTCTGCTCATACCCTGCAGCAAGAGATAATTGATCAGTACCTGGGCCAAGGCGCAGATACCTCCCCCTACCATGAAGGCCCATGCACAATTTTTCCAAATATCCGGCTTGGGTTTAATCTGGTCCACCAAGTTCTGATATTCCTGCATTTCTATTTGCTGCATTTTATTTGCATCCGCATTCAATACCAATCGCCTCCCGATAAGATATTATTACCTTTCCGGGCTAAGTTTATGCAAATGAAGAAACTGCGGCGGGAGTTACTGAAACTCTCCCGGCAGCAAGAACCTTAGAGGAAAAGGCTGGAAATATATATTGACACCCAGGCATCGGTAACAGAGTAATATTTATCCACGTAATATATAGAAATAACCGGCAGTGATAGTAAGAATCCGATCACCATGATCTGGTCTCTTGCTTTACTCTCCATTAGAAGGCGGATGAGCAATGATATCCAGGACAAAAATTTTGATACTAGGAAGCAGCGGGATGCTGGGTCATAAACTCCTTTCTTATCTTTCCGCTCGTTCAGAATTCAAGGTTTACGGCACCTGCCGCGGATACAGCCCGGTTCTGCAAGAGGTTTTCCCAGAATTGACCCCCAAGATCTTTTGGAATGTTGATGTAACAGAAATAAGCAGTCTGGTTGAGGTTATTGGGAAAGTTAAGCCTGATCTGGTAATTAACTGCATCGGAGTAATTAAACAGAAAACAGCTCCCAGAGAGCCTGTTACCAGTATTTATACCAACGCCCTGTTCCCTCACCTGGCAGCAGCCATCTGCCGACAGGCCGGTATTCGATTTATTCACATTAGTACCGACTGCGTTTTTAATGGCCAGGAAGGTAATTATTCCGAAAACTTCATTCCTAATTGCAGCGACCTTTATGGACGAAGCAAGCTTTTGGGTGAAGTAGAATACCCCCATTGTCTAACCCTCAGAACATCCATAATTGGACATGAGCTAAACAGCTGCCTGGGATTACTCGAGTGGTTCCTGGCACAGAAGGACCAGATACAGGGCTATACCCGGCATATTTTTTCTGGTCTCCCCACGGTTGAGCTGGCGGAGATTATTGGCCTCTATGTTATCCCTAATCCCGCTCTGCAGGGTATTTACCAGGTATCAGCAGATCCTATTTCCAAATATAATCTGCTCAAGCTTATCGCGACCCAATACAGAAAGATGATCCATATCAAACCCGTAGATGAAACCAGCTGCAACCGTTCACTGGACTCCGGGAGATTCAGGCATATCACCGGATACCGACCGGCTTCCTGGCCCCATTTAGTGCAAAAGATGCATCTTGACTATATTAAGACCCCATATCCCTCTAAGGAATAGGAGAGAATTACCATGCGTATTTTTAAAGATAAGACTGTTGTTATTACTGGCGGAACTGGTTCACTGGGCAAGATCCTTACCCGAAGGCTGCTGGCTCGAAAAAATGATTCCCCGGCTAAAATCATTATTTTTTCCCGGGATGAAGCCAAGCAGCATTTTATGAGGATTGAATTACCAGCTAAGCTTGGCGTTACCGACAGAATAATTCATGAAGAATTAGAACGGCAGCTGGAATTCAGGATCGGTGATATCCGGAACTACCATTCCGTATGTTCTGTCTTGCAACAAGCAGATATTGTTATTAACGCAGCTGCTTTAAAACAAGTTCCGACATGCGAATACTACCCCTACGAAGCAGTTCAGACCAATATAGCCGGGGCAGAAAATATTGTTCGAGCCATCCGGGAAAATAAGCTGCCTGTAGAAACTGTGATCGGGGTATCTACTGATAAAGCATGTCTGCCAATAAACGTCATGGGCATGACCAAGGCCATTCAGGAGCGGCTTTTCATCAATGCTAATATCTCGCTGCCCTCCACTCGCTTTATCTGTGTACGTTACGGCAATGTCCTGGCTTCCCGAGGCTCAGTAATTCCTCTCTTTCATAAGCAGATAAAGAAGGGCGGCCCGGTTACTATTACGACTCCCGAGATGACCCGTTTTCTGCTCTCCCTAAATCGGGCCGCAGACACAATTATCACCGCGTTAAATGAGGCTAAACCTGGCGAGATCTATGTTCCCATAATTCCCGCTGCACGTATAACCAATATAGCCAGGGCCCTGATTGGGAACCGCAAGATAGAGATGGTTTTCACCGGCATCCGACCCGGGGAAAAAACCCATGAAAGTCTGGTTTCACTGGAGGAATCCGGGCATACCTTGCAACGAGGTGATTATTATGTCATCAAGTCCCTGCTGCCAGAGATTTCTGCTGGGGAAGAGGTACAGGAAGCCCTTCAACATGCTTATTCATCGAGAGATTGTGTGATATCCCGCAACGAGACCATGGCTTTGTTAGCCCGGCATAGACTTCGGATCGAAGACGAGCCGGATCAGGTGGGAGAATTTCTGCGATGAAGCTAATGACCATACTGGGTACTCGTCCGGAAATCATTCGCCTCAGCCGAATAATACCCATGCTGGATAAGGTCTGTGATCATCGCCTAGTGCACACCGGGCAGAACTTTCACCCCCGGCTGGGGGACTTATTTTTCCAGGAACTGGGGCTGCGTTCCCCGGATTATCTCTTAAAATGCCAGGCTGATTCCAGCCTGAAACAAGTAGGCAGGATTATAGCCGAGTCAGGAAGAGTATTATCCCGTGAAAAACCTGATCGTTTGCTGGTACTGGGAGACACTAACAGCGCCCTGTCAGCCCTGTCGGCCAAACGGCTTGGTGTTCCGGTTTATCATATGGAAGCAGGCAACCGCTGCTTTGATGATCGAGTTCCTGAAGAGGTCAACCGGCGGGTGGTGGATCATTGCAGCGATATTCTGCTTCCCTATACTGAACGAAGTCGAACCAACCTGCTCAGAGAAGGTATCTCCAGCCACAAGATTTTCGTTACTGGAAATCCTATCAAGGAGGTATTGGACTATTATAGTACTGATATCGAAAATAGCCGGATTATACAGAAACTAAATCTGGTGGCCCGAAAATATTTCTTAATCACCCTGCACCGGGCTGAAAATGTTGATCTGCCTGATCGTCTGGCTAAATTCGTACAGTCTTTCCGGCAATTGTATCAGTGGTACCAACTCCCGATAGTATTCAGCCTTCATCCCCGAACTCGAAATCGCTTAAAGTGGTATCACCAGGATCTTAATGGCAATGGTATAATTTTTGTTTCTCCCCTGGGGCTGTTTGACTTTGTAAGTCTGGAAAAACAGGCTGCCTGCGTACTAAGTGACAGCGGAACAGTACAAGAGGAATGCTGCCTGTTCAAGATACCCAGCGTAGTCATCAGGGACGTTACCGAAAGGCCTGAGACCATAGAGTGCGGAAGCAGTATACTAAGCGGATGCGAAGTAGAGAATATTCTTAATTCAGTAAGCATTGCCTTAAGCAGTGAGTGCTGCTGGGAAGCACCCAGGGAATATTCTCTGGAAAGAGTAAGCCATACCATTGTAAAAATACTGTTGGGAAAATAGGTCGAACCCAGCATATACCATTAAGGATATGGGTCCTGTATTGCCAGTGGGGCTGCATCAAGACCGACCAATAACAGCATTAAGAGTTGGACCGCATCGGGGAGCACCTTAGCACTTGATTGAGCAGGCTTATTCACATTTAGGCTGTTCTCGGTCGTACACCTTCCCAATACTGCAGATCGTTGGGTTCATTATTATGGCTTTTCTCAGAGCCGCCAAAGCCTTGTTAATCAACTTTCCTTCCCCATAACCGTCCCTGGTTTCTTACTATCTGTCCGGCTCTTTCCCGATACAGCCTTTCATTGTAGAGGTAATCTGGTAGGTTCCGCTTTCCCGCGGCAAACCTCGGGTGGTATAAATGAATGGTTTTAGCTTCGGTTGGCCGGTATTGGCATCCGCTGTGCCTGAGCCTTGAGGCGAGATCATTATCTTCCCAGCCAATACCGGTAAAATCCTCGTCATATCCGCCAATGGCAAAAAACTCCTGTCGATGTACAGAGATCAAGAAGGGATTATGAGCATTAAGGTTGTTATGATTGCCTTCAAACAGATCCTGGTCAAACTCCCCGTCATTATCCTTCAGCTGCTGCAAAAACCTGGCATCCCTATCATCCTTGACGACCACCGGGATACCGATAGTCCTTGGATTATCCATAAGCGGATGAGACAGATATTTGATGGTATCGTTGATGTGAAACATCTCTGCGCAGCATATGATTAGAATTTCCCCGCGGCTCAATTGGGCTCCAATGTTATAAGCAAAACCCGGTACCCTCCACCTGGGTTCTCCCTCCTGGTTATGTTGTCTGGAAAATATATACTGCAGGTTCATGGTGTCTTTATACATCCGACAGATTGCTTCAGTTTCATCCTCAATCCCATCATTTATAACCAGAACCTCAAAATTCCAGGGTACAGCCTGCCTGCTCAGGGAAAAAAGATTCCATTTTAATAAATGGGCCCGTTGAAAGGAAGCTATTATAACCGAAACTTGTATACTCACTAGAAATCACCTGCCTTTTTGGATTCTCTGTTCTGATTCTCAGCTCTTGGCCCCAAAGACTGCAGCGGAATATCGGTTCCGTTAATCCGAAGTTCTTCTCCTTCCTGGCTCAGCCGCAAAATGACTGAACCGTGGGGAGAGTTGATATTGAGAGCATCGCCCCGCTGCTCCACTGCAAAATCTACTTTCCGAGCAGGTTTAAGGTCAATATGAGCAGCGTAGAATACCCGTCCGCCTCTTTTGGTATAACCCATGGACCAGGAGGGCTGCAAGACGTTGTATTCCAGGCAGCACCACCCTCGCCAGGGCTGTTTTTGCCCTTTCAGAAGGCTAGTTTCCAGAATATCTTCATCCAACAAGGAGGTAATTTTTACCTTTTCCCCTCCGTCCGTAAACACCAGAACACTATTGCCCTCCTGCCGGCATTCCGCACCCGGATAGAAATTAAATACCTGCTCGTACTTGTGCTCAACTAGGCTATCCATAAAATCTATGACAATAAGATCCCAGGGTTTAAAGTATAGTAAGCTGCGGCGATGAATTACTCCTTTATACAGAGCATGGGCGGCGCTGCAATAAGCCATTGGTTCTGACCAGTGGTATGAGGCAAGGCAGGATTTGCCAATTTGCCCCTGATCAATACTGGTATTTTTCCCATCTACGACCACAGTATTATGTGCATATGCCGATATGACATACTGCCTTTCCCAACTGTTATAATTAAAATTGTATTTGCCCGAGTCAGTGATAAGAGGTTGACCGTAAGCAAAAAGGGTTAGGGAAAGATCGTCATGATGCTTATGGGTTTTTGTATGAAAAGCGCTGTATAATAAGACCTGTATCGTCTCCTCATCATATTCCCATTTATTCCTCATGGCTGCGTATCCCCCCCGGGCAAAGACCATATCCAGCTCAGGAGGGGGTATTCCTCTGGCTCCTTTACTCAATACATATTCTGGGAAGGCCAGGGAGGCAGGTTCCAAACCCTTCAGATGTTTCAGACTCATCCGACTGGGATTGCCGTCACCTATAGGAGGTATAAGCCCATCCGGCTGGACCAAATAGGTCAGGCAATGCAGTTGTTTTCCTATCACAGCTTCTATCAATCCGCATTCCGAATTACCATCCTGTCTAAAAAAATGCACATATCTCATCAAACGATTACAGAAGATGAAACTATATACCGGGGTATGCTCCAGATAACTCCCGTCGCTCAGGAACAGATATTCCAATTGCTCCTTCAAGCGGGCAAATGACAACCTCTGCCAAAAATCAGATTTATCCAAATGGTTAAAAACTGTTGCCGCTGCGTACATGGCGGCATTCTGATCCAGACCGTGATTATGCCGGGGTTGATAAAACCTGGGGCTTTCAATAACCGTGCAGTGCTGCTCCGCTAGTGAAGTTAGTTCCTCCAGCAGTTGCATGTCAAAATGATCCTGCCGCAGCAACTCAGCCATCCGGCTGATGATGATTAAACGATGAGCCGCAGCATGATCATGCCAAGCCATATCTGACCTGGTGCCAGAAATATTGTGCCTCTTCCAGCTCAAAACCAATTCCACTGCTTTTTCCATATAGCCTTGATTATTAAAGACCTCATAGGCGTTGAGCAGGTATTCGATCATAATCAGGGAATGTACCCAGTATCGCCAGGTACGGTTGTTAAACGGATCACTGTGCCACAATTCATCCGTTTCCATCTCACAGGTCTTAAACTGACGGCTTATATAAATACTATTTTTCAATAATCCCTCAGCAATAAAGTAAAGATCCTCCTGGCTTCTGTCATTGAGTATCCTAAAAACATCATATTTCTTTCTCTGCTTAAAGACCTCCCAATTTCTCATACTTACTTACCTCTAAAATCATTCAAGATTTGTTCAATCTTTCTCTCCTCAGTAATAATCTTCCCGCGCTGGGATCGATTGAAGCTGGTCACAGAATTCTCCCGGTGCACCACTACCATAAAGCAGCCGGGAGGCAGAATCTCGTGGTTAAACCGGATCATCTTGCTGTGCCCGCCTATAAGCTTGTAACGAATTCGGCGCAGGAAGTCACTTGTCTGGTAGATCAGGGTGTAAAAAGGAGGTGAATAATGTGACCAGTGAGCCAGCCGGTGGTTTATAGAATCATAGATGTATCCATCCTGTGGTATTAAGACTGCTACATGTTCACTGCCCGGCTGATATTCATGCAGCAGCTTCATGAATGACTGGTGATACATATCGTCCGAATCAATCCGGGCGATGTAGAATTCTGGAGAATCCCCCACATATTTTAGTATCCTATCCTCATATTTCCCCGCCCGCACAAATTCTATATTATCCGGTAAAGGGGGAAACTTTGACAAAGCCTGCCAGATGCTTTCTTCTGTTTTCTCTTCATATTGCAATAAAGCCAGAAAATCCTGTTGGCTCTGGTTAATCAGGCTTTTCAGCGTAAACTCCCGAAATATATTTATCCTTTTCTCTATCCATCCCGGATCAAACCGACGATCATGAAGATGCATGGCATTGAAATTAATTCCCACTACAATTTTTCTACCTGGCATTTATTCCTGCCTCCTCGGAACAATCAGCCGCTGCTGTTCCAGCTGCAGGCTATGACAGCTTAAAACTCCAGCAGTCAGTAAAGTCTCCCGCCGGTATAAGTCTGCTCATTCCATTGTGCTATGTTTTACGTTATGCAGTCGGCGGATATATGGTACCAGGATTTGAACGGCCGATTAACTGATAATAACTTCCTGGCATACTATACCATAACACCAGCGGCCTCTCCCAAAACCAATACGACGGAGGGATAAACGGATGGATTTGGATATCTCAATAATCATCCCCTCATTTAAGCGCTCTCAACTGCTTAGATGGTGCTTATTTTCCCTGGCCCGACAGAGTATTCCTTACCGTTTTGAAACCATCGTCCTCAACGACGGTATTGAGGACGAAACCAGCTTAGTCTGTTGGGATTACAGGCGACGGCTTAACCTGCAGTATATTTTTTCCGGCCAGAGAAATACTCCTGAAGCAAGCAAATGGCGGGTACCCGGTTTTGCGGTCAACATCGGAGCCCGTGTCTCCCGGGGGCAGATGCTGATAATATGTGATGCAGAGATGTTCCACCTTAATGATACCATCACCCAACTGATTAAACCGGTTGAACTCAATTCACAGTATCTTGGCACCCCTATCCTTAGAGACGACAGGGAGGGCTCCTTTCTTAAGATCCTTCAGGCAGCAAAATCGAATATCTGGAGCAATAAATTGGGCCAAAACTGCCCTCGCCTTAACTCGCGCCTGCCCTTTCTTATGTCTTTGAGCCGGAAGAGTTTCTTTGCCGTAGGCGGATATGATGAAGATTTTACCGGGCGGGGATGGGAAGACAATGACTTTATTGCCCGCCTGCGCAGGTTTGGATGCCGCCATATTCTAACCGGGGCGAAAGCAATTCATCTCTTTCATAACCGTTATAATGGAGATAAATCGCAGCTGCCGGAATATATTTATAATCACCGTTTATACCAACGAAACAACCAGGAAAATCGGATAATAAGCAACAAAGGCCGATTATGGGGTCAAATAGTCTGAAAAATATTGGGGGTGGGCAGGTCCAGTCCATAGGGCGGTTGTCATACACTTACTTCAGATAAAATCTGTTTGAAAGGATGCGGCTGGCCTGGCAGATGAAGCAATTTCTTTAAACCCGATCCCCTGGGAGCCAAAGGACCAACATAAGCATTTCTGACAAAATTGAAGCGGTCAGCCGAATACAGTTTCCTGCCGGACGCCTGGCACCGCAAGGAAAACCCACAGTCGGTAAGGGATAAACTCAAGTCTAATCCCGGTTTCTCCATGGCCTGCTTTTTGGTCAACAGGAACGCCCCTGATAATGAATCAGTATAACAATGTTCTTCCTCCGGATTTCTTAGCAGGAGTTGCTGAGACCCCATATCATATTCGTAGTAGGCAGCCTTGCCAATGATATCTGCTTCGGTATATAGGTCAGCCTGAACCAAATCCGTCAAATAATTGGGGGCATAGTAATGGTGCGGCTCCATCCATAGCAGGTAGGGGCTGTTGATACCGCTGACAAAACATCCGTCCAGGGTCTTTCTCCCTCCGCTTCCATCCCCCAACTCCTGCATGGAGCGTATCTGAGCAATTCCTGACCAGTATTTTAACCAGCCATAGGGGATATCCGATTTATCCGCATAAATAATTATCAATTCTTTATATGGATAGTCCTGTCGGGCAAAATTACTCCAGGCCAGACTTAAGTCCTCTTTATCCCTGACTGGAATAAGAACCGCAACGGCCTTATCTGTTACTTTCTGTCGGGGTAATCCGATGCAATCAAAAATATGCTGCAGACGATGCTGGTAGGTGTGATATTGCAGAATGTTTCTGTATCCCAGCAATCCTAGCTTATCCCGATATTCCTTGTCCGTGATCAGCTTCTCCAGACTGCGGGCGGCCTCGCTCTCAGAAGCAGCAACCTCGACCAGGCCCGGGAATAAGCACTGGACAGCCAGTGAAGGGGTGCTTATGACACTTATACCGCAGGCCAGCACCTCAAAAATCCGGCGAGAACACATGGTAGGACTGTCTTCAACCGAATTAACGTTTAAAAAAACCAGGTATTTCTTATAGGTCTTTATCATGGTCTGATAGTCCAAAAATCCTTTGATATAGGGTTTGTAGGCAACAGGAAAGGTATAACTCCGATTATGGCTATTATGCATACGATTATATATATGCAGATCGTAGGCCCGAGCCGGCATCAGCAGATGCTGGAGATATTCTCTCCGCTTAGCATACTTGTGATTGTACCAGGTACCGGCAAATGCTACCTGACCCAGTTTTTCCCGTTGCTTGTTTATCGGGTTATGCAACCGGGGCTGAGCTGCAAAGGGGAGGACAAAGATCCGGTCATGGCCGGTGATTTCCTGGTATCTGGCCATGCTGTTTTCATCACTGGTGAATATATAGTCAAAGAACCGGGCTGAATCAATAAAAAACTCAAAATTGCTGGGGTCTTCCTTATTCCAGAACACTGTCGGGATGTTCTGCTTCCGACAATATTCCACCAATTTATATATTATGTCTTTCCTGCTGTTTCTCCAGGAACTTATCTTGTGCTGCCATTTACCCCCCTGGCCCCTCCAGGCTGACTCAACCATCAGCAGATCCGGCTGTTCTTCCAACATGGTCTCAATCCAATTTTCAGGTTCCAATGGTATAAACTGGCTCTCGTACCTGAAACACTCATAGCTGAACTCATCCATAATGCAGGCTATTTTGCGGTCCTGTAACGGGGGGCCATCAAAGCCTGCTTCAGGCTGGGTCTGATGCCGCGAAGCGAACTCTTCCACCATATCTTTCATCCTTTACCATCCTATTGTTCAAATGGTTTTGTTTTCTATTCTTATCATATGGTTAGCTGCTCCAGGAAGTTTCCAATAGGGTCAAGGGAATCTATTATGTTGTTCTCCGAGGCCACACTTAAATTCCGCCAGGTATCAATTTTGCCCAGGACAGAAGATAAATAAAGAGCCTGAACGGCTCAAGATCCTCCATCCAGATTAACTTTATTCCAAAATGCTCTTCAATTTCTTGATGGCATTCTTCTCAATACGGGAAACCTGCACCTGGGAAACCCCTAGATCCCCAGCAATCAACGACTGAGTCTCATCCTTGAAATACCTTCTAAGGATAACCTCACGTTCCCTTTCCTCCAAGGTGCTCAAAGCTTCCCGGAGCGCTATTCTTTCCAGCATCATAGCGCTGCCTTCACTGGCCGTCAGCCGGTCCAGCATGGATAAGTTATCATTTTCTTCCCGGGGAAGTACATCATAAATGTAAGCCGGCAGCTGGCAGGCTTCAATGGAGAGAACGATCTCTTCTTTGTCCATTGCCAGCAAATCTGCAATCTCATCCACTCCCGGTTCTCTTCCCAGCTCACCTCTTAGTTTATCTTGAGCCCAGCGGATTTTACTATAAGTCTCTTTGATCCCCCGCTGCACCTTAACGATGCCATCGTCACGCAGAAATTTCTTGATCTCCCCGATTATCATAGGTACCGCATAGGTAGAAAACCTCACATTATAGCTGAAATCGAACTTGTCAATTGCTTTGAGCAGGCCGATAGATCCGACCTGGAACAAATCCTCATATTCGTAGGAAGTGTTTTTGAATCTTTCCAAAACCATATAAACCAGACCGATATTGGCTTCATGAACCTGGGCTCTGGCCTTCTCGTCACCTGCCTGAGCCTTGGCTATCAAGTTCTCATTCTCCTGGTAAGAATTCAAGGAGGACATTTTATCCCTCCTTAAGCGAATGCTTCTTTATCTTTGATCATAAAACTTCTTCTCATTTGGACAATAGTACCTTCTCCGGCTTTGCTGATTATCTCCAGATCATCCATGAAGGATTTCATAAAGGTGAAGCCCAATCCCATCCGTCCGACTTCACTGGAATAGGAAGGCTGAAGAACCCGTTCTATATCCTCTATGCCCTTGCCATGGTCTTCCACTATAATTTCCACGGTCCGGTCATCATGCAAGGTGATCACAATAGTAATCAACTCGCTGCCCCGGCTGTCATAACCATGAATTATACTGTTGGAAACAGCTTCGGATACCACCAGTTTTATTTCTTCAATCTCATCCAGGGTGCATCCGAGCTGGGAAGCAAAAGCTCCCGTACACGCACGGGCAAAAGATATATTCTCCGGCAGGCTTAATATTTCAAATTTGCAGTAGTTCTTTACGTTCATTATGGACCCAGCTTAAGCTGGAACTCACCTCCCCTGAATATTTATTATATCCTGCTCATCTGGAAGCATGGAAACCAGCTTGTTGATTCCTGAAAAATACAAGATTTTTTCTATCGAGGGCCTGGCTCCCACAATATACATCCGGCCATTTTTATTGCTGAGCTTCTTGTATCGGCCCAGGATAACACCCAACCCCGAACTGTCTATGAAGCTGACTTTTTCCAAATTTAAGATCAGATTCTTAATTTCAGTATGGTCGATTTTCTTATCAATGTCACTGCGTATCTTCTCGGCCCCCAACATGTCCAATTCACCTTCGATACGAACAATCAGCGTATTCCTTACCTGTTTGAATTCCAGCTCCACATCATCATCCCCTCCCGCTATTGACCCTGATATATTGATTCGACCCGGGAGGGGATATTTCCTTCCACAAAATTCCAATTATAACAGATAGGTTTCGGCAAACATTTTCAATAACTCCCTTAATAAGCCTCCTTTTTTAACATCACGGGCGGCATTGAGGTTTACTTGCTTAAGTAGTTGGCCATCCTGGTAAATCATCAGTTCTCCCAGTTTTTGTCCTGCCGTCACCGGAGCGTCAGTGTAACTGCTCAGACTCTTTTTATAGCTTATTTTCTTCTCTTCCCCTTTGGCGCAGATCACTCCCGCATTTTCTCCGGCTACCACCTCAACCCTGTCTTCCACGCCTTTTCCCACTTGAACTGAGCCGCAGGGGCTCCCCGGGGAAAAAATGGATTTAAAGCTATAACTGGCAAAACCGTAATTGAACAATTGCATGGAATCCCTGAAATGGCCATGCTGGACCGGTGATGCCATAACTACTCCTATTAATCGCAGATTGTCTCGTTTCACCGTGGATGTCAAACAGTATTTGGCCTCATCAGTCCATCCGGTTTTGAAGCCATCGGCCCCTTCATACCACCATAACAGCTTATTGGTATTGAATAATTTAAATTCACCCTGTCTCAGGTTGTATTCTTTTATAGAAGTATATTCCAACATTTTAGGGACTTCCAGGGCATAACGAGCCATAACCGCCATATCCCTGGCGCTGGTATAATGACCCTGGGCTGAGAGTCCGTAAGCATTAATAAATTTGGTGTTTTTCAACCCCATCGACTTTGCCTTTTCATTCATGCGCTGAACAAAGTTTGAGTGGGTTCCTTCCAGATGTTCCGCTACTGCCACACAGGCATCGTTGGCCGAACCTACCGCTATGGCTATGAGCATATCTTCAAAGGTCATTTCTTCCCCGGGTTCAAGATAGACCTGGGAGCCCCCCATTTTCCAGGCATTTTCACTGGTTACCACCCGGTCTTTCAAACCAACTTTGCCTTCCGACAAATCCTCCAGAGCCAGCAGCAGAGTCATGATTTTGGTCATGCTAGCCGGAGGGAGTTTCTTATCCTCATTCTTAGCCAGCAGTATTTTGCCTGAATCAGCATCCATTAAAACATAGCTTTCAGCCGATACATCAACGACATCTGCTTTAACCGTTACGGGCATCAGAAAACACCAGCAAAATGCAAGAACCAGCACCAAAGCAGTTCGTCTTTTATCCGGCATACAGGTTCGCACCTCCTGAAAAAATAGTTTATTAATTATATTGGAGGTGGCAGGCTATTATTCCATCGGGTTTCCAAAGCTCCAGGGGAAAATTAAAATGTCCGGAAAAACCCCGGATATCTTGGCCAGAGAGGCTCCTGCGTGAAATGCAATAAAGGCGTGCAGCAAGCCGGGGGCTAGAACCCGCCGCCCTGCCTCCCTATTCTACAACTTCATAGATACGCGGAATGTCCCGGGGTTTATTCCGGCTGATCCGGAATGCTTCCATGGCTGCCCGTTCTGCTTCAGTATGTTTTTTCGCATTGGTATGCAAGATGCCCAGAGGCTGGCCCGCACTGACCGGATCTCCGATTTTTTTAATTATGGTTATCCCGGCCGAGTAATCTATCTCATCATCTTTGGTTCTTCTTCCGGCACCCAGCAGCATAGCTGCGGTACCTATTTTTTCAGCATTGATTGCTTCCACATATCCATCTCGGAAGGCTTTAACCTCTGCATGATACCTGGCCTGGGGCAGTTTAGCCGGATTATCAACCACATCCGGATCTCCGCCCTGAATCCTGATCAGTTCCTTAAACTTATCCCGGGCCTTACCGGTTTCTATCTTCCCGCTTAATTCCTTATAAGCTGACTCAAAATCCGCATAAGCCCCGCCCAGAACAGTCATATAGGCAGCTATGGTCAATGCTATAGCAGTTTCGTCTTCAGAGCCTTTGCTGCTCAATATATCAATGGCTTCCCTGACTTCATTGGCATTGCCCACCTCATGCCCCAATGGCTGGCTCATGTCGGTAATAACAGCTACTGTACGGCGCTGTAATGATTTTCCTATTTCAACCATGGTCAATGCCAATTCCCGCGCTTCCTCCAGGGTTTTCACAAAAGCTCCGGAACCCACCTTGACATCCAGCACTATAGCATCGGCTCCGGAAGCAATCTTTTTACTCATCACCGAGCTGGCTATGAGAGGAATACTGTCCACGGTAGCAGTTACATCCCTCAGGGCATAGATTTTCTTGTCTGCCGGAGTTAAGTTGGCTGATTGCCCGACTATTGCCATCTTATAGGTATTCACGTTATAAATAAACTCATCTCTGCTTAAATCCGTCCTGAAGCCTCTTATAGATTCCAGTTTGTCTATAGTGCCTCCGGTATGGCCAAGTCCCCTCCCGCTCATTTTCGCCACCGGAACACCGGCGCAGGCGGCCAGGGGAACTGCAGCCAGGCTGATCTTGTCTCCTACTCCGCCGGTTGAATGCTTGTCCACTTTGATCCCTGCTATGGCCGAGAGGTCCATCTTATCTCCGGAATTGACCAGGGCCATGGTTAGGTTAGCCGTTTCTTCTCTGTTCATTCCCCGAAAACAAACTGCCATTAATAAAGCTGATATTTGATAATCAGGGATATCCCCTTCAGTATATCCCCGGACGATGAAGCTGATTTCGTCCGGATTCAGCTCATAACCCTGCTTCTTCTTCTGGATCAAATCTACCATTCTCATATTGTTGCCTCCTGTTGCAGCTTATGATAGGCTGGCTTATCCCCCTGAACCTCGAATATTATCTGGAACTTCTTGCCCCGGGTCAATACGGACCATCAATTCTGTCCTCCGGTTGATTCTTCCTTATTGGATGATGGAGCCCAGGAAGCTCTCCCCGGTCAATTCAGATGCGTCCACCCCAAGATAATCGGCGATGGTAATGCCTACATCGGCAAAGCTGCTCCTGACTCCCAGGTTGACTCCCTGTTTGATCCTGGGACCATATGCCAGCAGGGGAACATATTCCCGGGAGTGATCGGTACTGGCAGTAGTGGGATCATTCCCATGATCAGCAGTGATAAAAAGCAGGTCTTCTTCTTTCAGCGAGTCCAGCAGCTGTCCCAGAGCCTGATCGAATTCCTGCAGGGCTGAGGCATATCCCGCCACATCATTCCGATGCCCATAATTCTGGTCAAAATCCAGCAGATTGGCAAATATCAGATTCCCGGCTTCCTCTTTGACCAGTTCAATGATCTTCCTGATGCCCTCCTGATTACTCCTGGTAGGATAAGATTGGCTCAATCCCCTCCCCGCGAACAAGTCCTTAATCTTGCCGACGCCGATAACAGTCAGTCGGTTTTCCAGCAGTATGTCCAGAACATTCCGGCCTGGTTCCAGGGAGAAATCATGCCTGTTGCCGGTGCGGACACAGCAGCCTTTTTCTCCCAGGAATGGCCTGGCTATTACCCTGCCGACTCCGTGATCTCCCATCATTATCTCCCGGGCTGCCTGACACCACTGGTATAATTGCTCCACCGGAACCACCTCTTCATGGGCAGCTATCTGGAAAACGCTGTCGGCCGAAGTATACACTATGGGACAGCCGGTTCTAATATGCTCATCTCCCAGTGCGTTGATTATCCAGGTACCGGAAGCTACCTGATTGCCAATGGTCTTTCTGCCTATAGCCTGCTCAAATTTATCGATGATTTCAGCCGGGAAACCCTGGGGATAGGTAGGAAAAGGTTTTTCCATGCATAAGCCCATTATCTCCCAGTGTCCTACCGTGCTGTCTTTTCCACAGGATTTCTCTTCCATTTTTCCGTAAGCCCCTGCCGGCTCCGGTAGTGCTTCCAACCCGGGTATATCTTCGATATTACCCAGTCCTAATTTCTCCAGGTGGGGGAGGTGCAACCCTCCCAGGGCCAATGCGGTGTTTCTCAAGGAATTGCTGCCTTCATCACCATACTGACAACTATCCTGCATTTCTCCTATACCTACGCCATCCAGGATAATCAAAATAACTCTCCTGCTCATCTTCATTCCTCCAATTGCCATCGGGGTTTATCTCCGGGGCTACTCCCCTTCCAAATCACTATTTGCCGTAATGACTGTCCTTATGGTTAATATTCCTTCTAAGCCCGCGGGTGATACTGCTGGTAAACCTCCCGCAACCTAGCTCTGGTTAAATGAGTATATATCTGAGTGGTTGATATATCCGCATGTCCCAGCATTTCTTGAACTGCTCTCAGGTCTGCACCGTTCTCCAGCAAGTGGGTAGCAAAAGAGTGCCTCAAGGTGTGGGGGGTAACATCCTGATGAATATCCGTAGCCTTTACATAGACATTCAATATCTTAAAGAATCCCTGGCGAGTCATGGGCTGGCCCCGGGAATTCAAAAACAGTGCCCTTTCTGCCGGTTTTTTTGCCAGCAGGAGACGGGATCTGGCCAGATATCTCTGCACCCAATCGCTGGCGGTCTGGTTGACCGGAATTATTCTTTCCTTCCTGCCTTTGCCCAGGCAGCGCAAGAGGCCGGCAGTGAAGTTGATGTCCTCCATCTGCAGAGAAAGCAGTTCCGATACTCTTACCCCGGTTCCATACATCAATTCCAGCATAGCCCGATCCCTGAGTCCCAACGGCAAAACCACATTGGGTGCTTCCATAAGCCTGTCCACTTCTTCCACCGACAGTACCCGGGGCAGTTTTCTCCTTATCTTGGGGGTTTCCAAATCCCCGGCCGGGTTGACCTCAAGATACCCGTCCAGGACCAGGAATTTGCAGAAAGTCTTAATGCTGGACAGGCTGCGAGCAATAGTAGAGTATTCTGCCCCGGAATCCATCTGCCAGGCTAAAAAAGCAATAATATCCTGTTTGGTTATTTCGTCCAGACTATTATATGCCAGGGTTTCCCGGACAAAGGTGGTCAGCTTCTCCAAATCTCTCCGGTAGGCGGCCCTGGTGTTGACGGATAATCCCTTTTCAAAATTCAAATAATCCATGAAGGCTGATACCTGGCTGTTCATAAAAAATACTCCCGCTTTTTTCTACTTAGTTTGACATAATAAAGCCCTTTTCCTCCCTGCACCTAAGGTTCATAATAAAAATCCTGCAGCTTGATTACTAATTGATCCAATACCTGGTTGAAGGTTCCGGTATTTTCGTCTGCCTCCACCCGCATCGGGTTCCCGGTGGGATGTTCATCCGGCAGCCATCCGCTGAATGCCGGAACCTGGTTTACCAGCACCCCGGTAATAGCAGGCACGACTATTACAAATGCCACAATCAGCAGCAAAATACCCGCAAACTTCAATAACTTCTGTTTCCATCTGCCCATTACAATAATCAATATATACCACCCCTTATTTTTATTACAGCAGCCAACCCAGCAGCCAGGGAGATAGATATGCTTCAATAAAGGCTCCCAGACCAAAAGTCAGCAACAACAGCAACATTACTATGCTATAAGCCAGCAAGGCCATCCCCAGGTTATTTGCGCCCGTACTTCTGCTTTTTACAATGTGAACCGAGAAATTCATAGCTACCACCCCGGATATAATAAGGCAGGGTATGTACAACAGATTTTGGGGGGCTACCGATACCAGGCTCAACAGCACTCCTGCCCCCCCCTTCTGCTGGAAGAGGAATCCCAGGGTAAAGCCCAGGGAAAAGGCTCGCAAAAAAATAACTACCATAATCAACGGAAGTCCGATTACGGTCAGTCCCAGCAGCCAGATGCTCAGGAGGGTTTCGGCCTGCTTGGTAAAGGCTGTAACCAGTATGTTTCGTCCATATAACTGGCCTTGAATTTCTCCCCGCAGGTAGTTGTCCAGCATACTCACCAGATATTTTTGGACCTCGTTATCCAATCCCCTGACATTTAGAAAGCCCAGTATCAAGCCAAACAGAAAAACTCCCAGAACTAACATATACTGCAGCGAGTTTTCCTGTAAATGCTGCTTGATCCTGTATTTTAGCTCCATATAACGCTACCTGCTTTCCTGGAAAATAGATATCTTTGTACTTTGTACCATTAATATTTTTTTACAGCTTACTTTATGCAAAAAGAATTTCCCGAAAGATAGCAGCTGGTATTTAAACTACGGTTGCAGAAGAATCATTATGGGAAGGGGTGATTTATTTCGGCGGGAGAAGGGGAAGGATTGGTATGGAACAAAAAATCACGGCCAAATTAGACCGTGATCTTGCCAACAGCCAGTATAGAAAAAGTACCCGGATCAACCCGGCTAATCCGGGCTAATCGCCGGACTTAACTTCTGCGAATATTTTACTCACATTATGCTCTGCTTTCTTAAAGCTTCGTAAATTACCGGTACTACCTGTTTCTTCCTGGACATTACCCCGGGCAGGATAATACTGTGGTTTACGGCGGTTTGTCCAAAAGCCATTTCGGCCACGGAACTTAATTCTCCCACTAGTATCATTTCGGTGCGCTCCTCCATTATATCCGTAACCATCAAGGATAACAGGGCATATTGGCTTTGGGTGCATATTTCATGCATGCTTTGGATCAGGAGGTTCTTTCTGTCCAGCATTCGCTTCATATCCACGGTTTCCACCTGGGCCACGGCAAACACTATGTTCATTGCAGTATATTCCTTTAGATCCATGGCTATCAACTCCTGATCATCCAGGCTTTCCAGATATTCAGTGTTTTCAAGTATTCTCCTGCCCCAGACCAGTGGTTCAAAACCGGATATCTCCTGCAGCCTGCCGGCTATCTGCCGGTCTTTGCCGGTAGTAGTAGGGGATTTGAAAAGCATGGTATCGCTTAAGATCCCGGCCATCATCAAGGCTGCCAGGTTTTTACCGCAGTACACCCCTTTATCCAGATATTTCTGAGCAATCAAGGTACAGGTAGAACCCACTGGTTCATTATGAAAGTATATTGGCGAGATGGTCTGCAGGTCTCCTACCCGGTGGTGATCTATAATTTCCCGGATCTCAGCTTCCTCTACTCCATCCACTGCCTGCTTCTTCTCATTATGGTCCACCAGGATTAATTGCTTCCTCTTCATTTCCAGCAGATTATATCTGGATATCATCCCCAAATAGTGATTGCTCTCATCAACCACCGGATAATTACGGAATCGGGTGGATATCATATGTTTTCTGGCTTCCTCTGCTGTTTCATCTTTTTCGAACAAGACCAGATCATGAGTTTTCATGATATTGGATACCTTGAGATCCAGAATCTCCTGTAAAATACGGGGGCTGTCTTCCAGGTGCCGTCCAGTCCCCAGCTTATCCAGAAAAATCATGGCCAAATCGCCTATAGTCAGCAGACCCAAAAACTTTTTTTCTTCATCCAGTACTGGCACCGTTTTCAAATTATTCTGCCGCATCAGGTTCCCTATTTCGGTCATGCTCATATTAGCCATACAATAAACATCATCTTCTTCATCCAGCAGATCTTCCACCCTGGTACTTACATTTCTTAAAATCAAAGGCTCTTCAAATTCCAGCTGCTCCAGTACATACCTGGCTTCATCATTCATCTCTCCGGCGGATGCCGCAACATAGAGTCCTTCATCGGTGCTTTGTTTAAAAACCTTGTAGCTGATAGCGGCAGCTATAGAATCCACATCCGGATTCTTGTGCCCAATAATATAAATTGGTTTCATTGTTCTCACTCCCCGACTTAGGTCCCCAGTATTAGATTGGCAATAAACTGAGCGGCCAGCATATCTTCCATAGAATTTCTGCTGGCAGCAATAATGGCTATCCCGGGATCATCTTCCCGCATATGTTCCTGAGCTCTTTTTACCGCGCTAAGGGCCGGCTGCATACCTTTCTGGGCCAGGGTACGGGCGACGGTTCCAGTTATTACCCGCTCACTTATGGAATAGGCGGCATCAAAGGCTACACCTCCAGTATCAGTCACTGCCACTACTACCCGGTTTTTCATGTCCGCCAGGCGAGGGGTTTCAGCGCCGATATTGGGCAGTATTGCTTCCACCAGTCCCTTTTCTTTTTCTATCCCTCTTAATACTCTTTGACAGCGGGACATTCGATCTGCTTCCGTCCCTGATCTGGGCTCAGCCACCAGTATTATCCCGGTTTGCTTGCTTCGGGCAAGCACCGCCGCCTTCTGGCCGATTTGTTCCGGATTTACTTGTACCGGAGCGCGAGTATAATCCGGGCTGCAGCCTAGCACTGCCAGGGCTTCGGCATCAAGGGCGCTCTCCAGAGTAGTAGACATATCTATAACGTCGACGATCATTACCAGCAGTCCTTCCCGGGCTGCCTGACAGGCTCCACTGGCATCACTGCCAATAATCACTCTTGAGAATTTTTCCATAATGGCCTCCCCCTCCCGGTATTATAGTCAGACGTCCGGTCCGCATTTTGATAATTATTGATGCTGTTTTGTTCCCGGCTACACGAGCTATATCCTGTTCTAATGCACTTTCCGCCAGCATGATCTCATTATCGAAAAAGGCCAGGAGCTTCTGGTACATTTTAGGACCGATCCCGGGCAGCTGATTAACAGGAACCCGATAATAATATGGAGGTCTGCTGACCGGATGAGATGGCTGTTCCCGGTCTTGTATGGATGCGATTCGGTCATATACCCCCATAATGATTTTATCACTGCCGCACTTACTGCACTTGAACACCGGGGGCGGTTCACTGGCGACAGTGGAGCAAACCGGACAATAACTGCGATGATATTTGCCCAGACGTGGATCCAATCCAAAGTTGGCCATTATCCTACGCCCTTGAGTATTCTCCAGGCAGTATCGGAATTCCTTAAAATCTTTGCTTTTCATGCGCAAGAGGTTGTATTCCCGGCCTATGTTGGCCGAGGAATGGGCATCAGAGTTAGATAAAAAAGCAAATTGACGGGTTTCTTGAATGCAAGCAGCCAACTCGGTGTCGGCGCTCAAACCCAATTCAATAACCCTTATTTGTTTGCTGTCCTTTTCCAGGGCTGTTTCAATCCGCTCCGCCCAGCACCCGTAGATGCCTTTATGAGGCGTAAATGCATGGGCCGGACATAGAATCCCGTCCAACATGCAGCTCAGATTGACCAATTCTCTGGCATTTATTCGAGTTTTTTGGGTCGAAAGCTGCTGGTTGTGAACTCGGCTGCGCATAAAGCGCTGGTACTCTTGCAGGTTTTTAAGATGAGGCAGGAATATGATCCAGTGAACTCCTTCAATGCTCTCCAGTTCACAGCCGGCAATTAGCAATACCCCATTACGGGCCAGAAACCCTCCTCCCTTCAATTCCACCATTTCCCCGCTCTGGATCATCTGTTCCAGTTCGCGGCTTACGGGCAGAGTACCGGCATCAACTACACCAACCACATCCAGGCCTTTGCGAGGTGCATCCTGGAAAAGAATGGTACGCAGGTCCAGCTGGCGGGAAGCAGTAATCTTCACTGCCCGGCCTTCTGCCTGTCCGATATGAATATGCAGGTCGGCACATAAATTCAACATACTATTATCCTGGGTAATTACGGACCGCATACTGAATAGCTATGATGCTTTTGCCATCAACTATACGTCCATCCAGTATCTGCTGATAGGCTTCTGCCAGCGGCAGCTGAATTACCTGCAAAAATTCATCATGGTCGGGGCTTAATTGGGCGTCCTGCTTGAGATTCCGGGCGATATAGATGAAAGTCTTTTCATCGCAGAATCCCGGGGCACAATAATACTGTATGATCTCCTGCCAGTCTCCGGCTGTAAGCCCGGTCTCCTCAGCCAGCTCTCTTTGGGCACAGGCCAGAGGATCTTCGCTTTTCTCCAGGGTTCCGGCCGGAATTTCCATTAAGACCTGTTCTACGGCTTTGCGATACTGGCTGACCATCCAGATCCTGTTATCAGCATCCAGAGGTAAAATAGCTACTGCTCCAGGATGTTCCACAATTTCCCTCTGGCTTTGCCGGCCATCCGGCAGGCTTACCTGGTCTACCCTCAGACGCACAATGCGCCCCTGAAAAATCTTGTTGCTTGATAGGGTCTTTTCTTCCAAATCCATCGGCTGAATCCTCCTGCATATTTTTCCCGGTAAGTGCATAAAATTCCAACGAGGTGATAAAATGCTGGTTTTATTAAAGTCTAATGGACTCACTGCCCTGGGCCAGGTCAAGGATCTGCCATCAATATTCCATAACCTTCCCCTGAATATTTCCCTAAAGGAATATCTAAGGCTGCATCTGCATTGATGCGGAAATTCAGGCCAGGCGGACAGGATTCAATTGCTCTCCCCGCAAAACCCGCTCGGCCACCCGGGCCGCAGCTAACAGGGCCAGGAAGAAATCAGGCTCATCTTCCAGTCCGCGTCCCATGGTGGAGAAATTTATGTCATTTCTTTCCAATAAAGGTTTGAATTCTTCTGCCTGCTCTATACAGCAGAGATGGTCTTCCAATAAACCTTCCATCCTCAGTTGTTCCAGGATTATATTCATCTTTTTTTCTTCCAGGCCGGGCAGAGGCAGTATTGATTTAACCCGGCATACTTTTTTCAGAACGGTCAAGGTATGATGGCTGATCCCTCGATGCCTGGCTCGGGAATCAGTAAAACCAATACGCGGAACCGCAATGGGTATCCCCTGCAGACCATCGGCCGCATTTAAGATTTCGCCCTGTTCGACGCCAGTAAATCCCCATTTCGTGCCAGTTCCTACTATCCCCGGTCCCATCCCACAGATAATAACATCCGCCTGCAGCACTTTTTTGGCGGCCAGCAAGCCGGAATATACATTTACCGCCTCCAAGTCACCGCCAAAAGCATGACCGGTGGTTACCGTCCCGCATATGATGTTCTTTTGCCGCAAAATGTTGACAGTATTACTGAATGCGATGGGCAATGCTGCTCCATCCGTCATTAGATAGGCGGTTTTATATCCGCGATCATGCAGATACAGAGCCAATGGAGCCAGCATGGAATGCAGAGCGGCTGCCAGTACCGGAGTATTCTCCAGAGATTCTGCTTCTGCCATAGCCTGGCGGTGGGGACTGTCCTCCTCTTCCACACTCATGACCTTTACCTGCAACGGAGTATACCGCATTTTCATTATATGTCCGCCTTCTGCCAAACTTTTCTCCGACTGGCTAAGATTGGCAATGACATAGTGAAAGCCTCCGGTGCCCAAATCCAGGCTGACCGCGGTGGTATTAAGCATTACCTGATCTCCCGCTACGGCAGTTCCACTCAGTTCCGGGTACACTATACATTTTTCTTCCCGGCCTTCCACCTGGACCATAAAGGCCTGTATCCCGCGGCGGGAAAATAATTCCCGGGTGATTATCCCGCGTCTAATTTCTATCATGGGTACCTCCGTTGTCTATCCAGCAGCTGCGACTTCCTTGATTATGGCCAGTATTATTTCGGCATCCTGAACCAGATGAGCTGTTGTTATATATTCATCACAGGTGTGTACGTTGCTCATTCCTATCCCCAGATTTACACAGGGTATTCCCCGGCCGTGTATGATGCTGGCATCACTGCCGCCGCCGGTACTTTCCAATACAGGTTCCAATCCCACGGCCTTCACCGCGTTAATTGCAGTCTTAACCACCAGGTCTTCGGTGCTCAGTCTTATTTCCGGATATAGAAATTTTACCTCTGCTTCTGCTCTTGCTCCCTGCTGCTCTGCCGCTTCAATAAAACTTTTGCTTAACGTTTCCGTAATTTGATCCAACCGCGAACGATCAAGACTCCTAACCTCACCCTTGATATGGCAGTAGTCAGCCACAATGTTCCGAGCGGTCCCCCCGGCAATTATACCCAGGTTACAAGTTGTTTCAGGATCAATTCTTCCGCAGGGCATGCGGGACAGGGCTATTGCGGCTGCATGTATGGCATTAATACCGCTTTCCGGATTTATGCCGGCATGGGCTGCTTGCCCAAACACCCTGTACTCTATTTCATTCTGACAGGGTGATTGGATTATAATCGATCCCGGCACTCCCCCGCCGTCCAAAACATAAGCCATAGATGCGTTGAGCTGTTGGAAATCAAAGTACTTGGCACCTTTTAGGCCCTGCTCCTCGCTCACGGTAAAAAGCAGTTCCAGGGGACCATGAGCTATGTGGTTCTCCTGCAGAACATCCAGTGCTTCAAGAATAGCGGCAATAGCCGCCTTGTCATCAGCTCCCAGGATGGTATTCCCTTTGCTTCTGATAATTCCATCCTCTACTGCAGCCTGGATACCTTCGCCCGGCTCTACCGTATCCATGTGGGCAGCAAACAGCAGGGTTTCGGTTTTCAGGGAACCGGGTATTTTAACCCATAAATTACCCGATTCGCCATCAAGACTTGCTCCCGCCTGGTCTTCCCAGGCCAGCAAACCCCGAGCGGCAAACTGCGCCAGAAGGTAATCCCTTATCCTGGCTTCCCGTCCTGACACCGATGCAATCTCCGCCATGTTAATAAAATTCTGGATTAGCCTGGATTCATTTATCACCGCTTAGCTCCTTCCCAGATCATCCAATACCTTCAAAATCCGTACCTTCTCAATGGTTCGGGACAGGGAATATCTTTCTGTATATAAATGCATGCCCAGCAGAACCGCTAATATAAAAATCCGCACCGTCAATCCCAGGCTGATAACGCACAGATAGCCCAGAGCCAATCCCAGTACATTTGATCCGGCATCTCCCATCATGGCTCGCGCCTTCAGATCCAGGCCAAAATAACATAATACTGCACCCAGCAGGGGGGCTATCAAGATCCATTCTGTCGTTCCCAAACCGAGTATAGCAATTAACGCCAAGATGAGCAAAAAACCTTTTATTGCTCTTCCCGGCCTGAGATCGAGTAAATTAAGCATATTGGCAAATAGAGCAATTATTAGGGTATTCAGGATTACTTCCCCCGCACTGATGGAGGAGGTGACCGTGGGGTTGGTAAGAGCCAGATAAAATCCTATGACTCCGCCTCCCATGGCTTTCAATCCCCCGGTAGTCAGGCGCCCTTTAAAAAGGGCCCGGAAATGTCCCTTAAATCCGGTGACATCCCGCTTTCCCAGTATATCATCGATAAAACCAAGCAAGGAAATGGCCGTAATTCCCAGCAGGAACACATGGAAGCCCGTTTCGTACCTGCCGCCTATTCCGTAAAGCAGATAGACCGCCAGGGTTACCATGGGGAAACTTATACCGGCACTTACTGGTATTGCATTACCCAGATAATTCTCTCTAACTGCTCCTGCCTCCTGCAACAGCTTCAGCAAAAAAAAGAGCAGCAAAGCCTCCAGTCCGAAACCGGCCAGCAGCCCCAGAATACTCAGCAGCATTGCCATCAAACACCTTTCTTATGTTTTTCCAGTTTAATTACTCGGATAACATCCAGGAACTGTTTGCCCCGGTGCATGAAGCCTTTAAGGTCGCGGCCGGTTTCGTTATGTTTCATCCGGGTTAGAACCTCTTTCACCCGGAAACCCTGACTCAAGGCATTTAGAGTCATCCCCAGCTCTACTCCGTAAGCCTCATGAAAGGGCAGCAGGGCTAGGAGGGTTTCCCGGCTCATGGCCCGTTGACCGCTCAAAGGTGATCGCACTTCCATATCAGCAATTCTTTTTATAGCCCTGGAAGCTGTTCCCTTAACCAGGCCAAAGCCTCCCTTTTGGCTGGGAGGCCCGAAAGCAGCAATACATAAATCCGCATTACCTTCCAAGACCGGCCTGATTATCAAACTAGCCTGGGAGGCTGTTTCTCCCAGATCAGCATCCAGGAATACTACCACATCACTATCAATAAATTCTGCTGACCGGTTCATGGCTCCTCCTTTGCCGCAATTTTCTTCCAGACGCAGAACCTGGGCTCCAGCCTGCCGGGCCTGCTCAGCAGTCTCGTCGCCGGAGCCGTCATCAACCACCAATATTCGGCTGATTTCCGGGATTCTTTGCACCGCTGCGACAGTGGATGCAATAGTCTTTTCTTCATTGTAAGCAGGAATAACTGCCATAACCGATTTCATTCTTATCTCCTCATTTAGCATCTAAAGAAACTGCTCAGCAGTTTCAAACCGTCGCTGCAATCAGGCATGGAATTGGAACCTTCAGCCGGTTGGGAAAATAAAACCCGCACCGCTTGGAGAGAAGCAGTGCCCCTTTTCCGCCCTGGTTATAATTGATAATCCACCGGTATGGTAGGCATGAACTTCTGTGCGGTAGCCTTTACGCCGTAGTTTCCGGCTTCTCCCTCCATAGCCAGTATAAGTGATACCTGACCCGGGCTTTTATCTACATTATCCACTGTGCTGATATTGTACTGCTGAAATATGCCTATATAAGAATAGTTTGCCTGTACCCCTTCAACTCCATACACCTTCATCTCCTGGCGTATAAAGTTTTCTATCAGTCTGCTGTCGAAATCATCCACAAAACAGTTGCTGAAGTTGTTGGCTCCTCCGACTATAACAATGCCGTTCACCGACAGGTCATTGGATCCGCTGAACTTGACCAGATTATTCTGCTGGAGGAAGGATACCAACCCTTCTTCCCCCCGGTTCATAACGATTCCGGCTACACTGTCAGCAATTTGCTGCCTGATTCCGGCTTTACTGTCATTCTCCGACAGTCCGTAATATTCTCTGAGCCGCTGCTCGGTTTCTTCATCTTCCAGTTTCATATTGGAGAGAAGTACGGTCTTGGAAACTACCTGGGCTCCGGCCATGGAAAGGGCATTAATCATTCCGGCCGGAATCTCGCTGTCACCGGTAACAATAACCGCAACTCGGTAATCCTCCAGCCTATCGCTGACCACCGCCGGCAACAAGGCCTGACTATAATTCTCGTAATTGCTTATAAGCTGTTCCTTATAATCATTTTCAGCTATTAGTTCTGCCTCTCTGTCCTTCAGGCCGTAAAACTGCTCTTCCAATCTCTCAATCATTTTTTGCTGCTGATCAACCAGCAGATCATCGCCCACAATGGTGCTGCCAATCAGCACCCCCAAGCCCAAAGCCAGGAATACAGCTACAATAGAAGCAATATGATATTTAAGATCGATCATTCTTAAGCCACCTCAATTATATACATTTGGTTATACATTAAATAGAAGCTTGAGCTGCAGCAGCAGTATCTGAAATAAAGGTTTGGTGGCCGGTGATACCCAAAGAATAATCAATATGGGCACCAGGGCACCGGCAAACAGCTGAATCAAATATCTTCTATGTACGCTGTGCTGGTAAAGCTGACTTACGCCTCTGGCGTCCACCAAAATTGATCCTACTTTCAGACGAATCAGGAAGGTACTGGCCATTCCCTTGCGTCCTTTTTCCAAGAAGTCGACCATATTGGAATGGGTTCCCACCGCCACTATCAAACTGGCTCCTTCTTCCCATGCTATGATCATGGCTACGTCTTCACTGGTTCCGGGCATGGGGAAAGTCTTGGCCTTCATTCCCATGGATTTTACTCGTTCCAATCCCGGAGCTGTCCCGTCCGGATAAGCATGGACAATTATCTCCGCTCCGCATGCCAGAGCTTGGTCAGACACACTGTCCATGTCGCCTACAATAATATCTGGTTTCAATCCAAATTCCAGCAAAGCGTCGGCACCTCCGTCTACTCCTACCAGAACCGGCTGTTCCTCCAGAATATAGGAACTTATGGTCTTCAGATCTTCCTTGTAGCTGCTGCCCCTTACGACAATTAATACATGCCTGTTCAGCATATGGGTATCAATAGCCGGTATTTCCATGGTTCCAAGAAGAATGTCTTTTTCTTTTCTGGCATACTCCAGGGTATTTTCCACAAATCGATCCAATTCCTGCTGGATATTCTGGCTGGCTTCTTTCAGTCTGGCTTCTACATCTTCCATGCTGATGAGATTACCCTGGGTGATTAGCCGGCCTCCAGCATAAACTTGATCACCTCTGATTTCCAGCATAACCCCCTCTTTTACCTCCTGGAATATATCCTCACCCACTTCATCCAGAACCGGGATGCCCGCCTTCAGTATTTTGTACACTCCCCGGGCAGGGTAACGTCCGGTAATGGAGGCGGCCACATTAATTATAGCCTGAGGTTTAATATCGATCAGGGAGTTGGCTGCTACTTCGTCGATATCGTCGTGATCGATTATTGCTATATCACTCTTTTTTAACCTTTGGACCAGGTTTTTAGTCCTGCGATCCATCCTGGCTCGGCCTTTTAAAATCATTTTCCACCTCGGTTGCGCATTATGGCAGGGTAAAACTACTGCAACTACCAATTTATATTAACACATAGTGTTAATAAAATAAAAACAGGTAAAGGGAGGATCAGAACCCACCCCCGATTTTGCTAATCGGAACCTGAAGCTTAAGGTGGTATCTTTTCGCCTCTTAATATTTACCGTATTTGGACCGTAGTTCTTTCATATCCTCTCCATTCTAAGTCAAAAGACCTTCATTGCATCCCGCAACAAAGGCCCAGTGCGTCTTTCTCTCCTCGTATTAAGTCTGCCTTTTGCCTAGCTTACCTTGTTTTCCAGCCTCAGACGATCGGCAATGATGGCAATAAATTCTGAATTGGTAGGCTTACCTTTTTCTCCGCTGATGGTGTAACCGAATACTCTATTGATCTTGTCCACATCACCGCGATCCCAAGCCAATTCTATGGCATGACGGATAGCTCTTTCCACCCGGCTGGGAGTTGTATCGTATTTTTGCGCAATAGTAGGATACAGCTCCTTGGTAACAGCTCCCAGGTAGTTTATTTCATCCACTACGAGCATGATTGCATCCCTAAGGTACTGATAACCTTTCACATGAGCCGGTACGCCGATTTCATGGATTACCCGGGTAACCTCAACTTCTAAATTGCGTGCATTACGGGCAGGCAGAGTAGATGGGGCAATGGTACTCGGGCTGTCATCTCCTTTAACGTCGGAGACTACCTGCCGGACTCTATCGCCTAAAACTTCCAGGTCAAAGGGCTTAAGAATGTAGTAGTCCACTCCCAGCTGAACTGCTTTCTGAGTGATGTTCTCCTGTCCAAAAGCGGTTAGTATAATGATCCGTGGACGTTTGGGCAGATTCATAGTGTTGATCTTCTCCAGTACTCCTATTCCATCCATATAGGGCATTATCAAATCCAGAATCAATACCTGAACTTCCTCTTTCTGCAGTACGTTAATTACTTCCATGCCATTGCTGCATACATCTATCAATTCGAAATCAGAATCATTGCTAAAATAACTTTTTAATATTCCACAAAATTCCCGGTTGTCATCAGCCACTAAAACCTTGATTTGATTTGATTCACTAAACATATAAATGAATCCTCCTCATCCCTTTAAATATCTAGATATTATTGATTTAATATCTTTTTTCTATTATACGGCAGGCATTTCCTCCTTTTTTTTTCTACCAAATTACCCTATATTATCACAACCAGCACCATTTTGATACACAGGAGCATAGCCGGCTGCGTTCATGAGCAGACCCCCAAACCCCGCTGATCATTAATTCTGGCATAATCTAGCAGTATTGATTGATTTGTCGAAATTATTTTGTTATTGTGGAAAACCACAAATTAATCTTGAGGGGAGACACAGGTTTGCTGCAGATTGGATAGCTAAAATCTGAGTAAATAAACAGAAAGGGGGAGAGGAAGCGACATTTCCAAGAAAACCTCAGGTTGAGATGGCCTGCTCAACTGGCCAAAGCTTGGAGATCCGCTTCGCCTGGAGTCTCAGACAGGATCTGATCCATAAATATCCCGTAACCATGCTGAGGATCATTTAAAAAGACATGGGTCACAGCCCCCACTATTCTTGCATCTTGAATAATCGGGCTCCCGCTCATACCCTGAATTATTCCTCCGGTCAAACTCAACAGTCGAGGATCAGTTACTTTAATAACCATGCCTTTGCCATTCTTTCTTTCCGGATAAACCTTCTCAATCTCTATTTCGAATTTCTCTATGTCGGTGCCATTTACTACCGTGTATATTTCAGCCCGCCCTTCCTTTACTTGGTGAGCATAACCTACTTCCACGGTATAATCTGTCAGTTCATTACGCAGTTCGCTGGCTGTTTTCCCGTAAATACCGAAGGAACCGTTTTTATCTATACTGCCCTCGATTATCCCGGAATCATCAAAGACTCCGATTTTTTCCCCAGGCTTACCAGGTTTTCCGGCCTTGATAGTCTGTATCGATGCGCTGACAATCTTGCCTCTCAGCACATCTATACCCTGTTTGGTATCTGCATCCAGGATGATATGTCCCAAAGCCGCATAATTCCTGGTATTGGGGTCCCAAAAGGTCAGAGTTCCTACTCCTACCACCCCGTCTCTGACATAAAGCCCGATTCGATACCTCTGGGTTTCTGGACATAATCTGGCGCTAACCGGAACATTCAAGCTTTTATCCTTGCGTTTTATTTTAAGTTCCATGGCCTGATCCTGACTGGAATCTACTATCTGGGCCAAATCCGTCTCGCTTTTTACCTCCTGACCATTGACCGCCAGGATAAGATCTCCAATCTGCACTCCATTATCCCGGGCCGGATATATCTTGTCTCCGCTATCGTTTAATACCGGGGCAAATCCTACTACCATTATGCCTTTGGATTGCAGAAGCACGCCTATGGAATGACCTCCGGGAACCACTCGTTTAGGAGCCATGGTTTCGATTGAAATAGATTTGACCGGTATATAACCCAGCAGCTTCAGCTGCAGATCAACCTTGCCCGGTTTCACTGCGGCTATTTCATAGCCGGTATCATTTCGGCTCACGCTGACTGGTGCGTTCTGGGAAGAAGCCAGCACACTGCGGGAAGTTTCGGTAATTCGAATATCCAATCTGGCATTTAACTGCGGAGGCAAATTAATATGGATAGTGTTTCTTTCACCAACTACCATCTTCTGGTTGTCAGGCAGGCTGAGGATTATTCTGCCCTGGGAGGAAAAACATATTAATATAAATAACAGGGACATGATGATTCCTACAATCGCTCTGCTTCTCTTCAACTGCTTCACTCCCCTTGGATTTGCTTGAATATATTTTTGCCTTGATAGAGCAAAACTATACTGGTGCCAAACAAGCTCCGGCAAACAGGGATTTGTTATCAAATTAAATTTGTTTTCTTTAAAATATGCCCTGGTGAGTTGGGAGGAAGGGGGGAGCGCAGTTAGGCTGATGATACATGTTCAAGTAAACGGCAGTACAGGTTCAAGCAATCAAGAAAACCAAGGCTTTGGGGCCCAGAAAGGACGACAATCGCAGTGAAGATGGTCAGGCAGGATGGCTCTGCGCCAAATCATACATCTCCCGGGCGTGTTCCAGAGTCAGATCGGAATAGTTGTCCCCCCCCAGCATTCTGGCTATCTCTCTTATTTTTTCTTCCTGGTTCAGAGTTTTAACCAGGGTAGATGCTCTTCCGTCAATCATCTGTTTTTCAATTAAGCAATGCTGGCGGGCATAGCTGGCCACCTGGGGAGAGTGGGTGACCAGGATAACCTGATGGCTGGCAGAAAGCTGCTGCAGTTTTAAAGCCATAGCGGTCAGGGAAGTCCCCCCGACTCCAATATCAATTTCATCAAATATCAGGGTGGGAACCTGATATATTTCCGCCAGGGTCTTTTTCAAAGCCAGGACAAAACGAGATACCTCACCTCCCGAAGCCGTACGGGATATAGGTTTAAGTTCTTCTCCCGGATTGGCGGAAAACAGAAATTCTGCTTTATCCAGTCCGGAAGGGCTTATTTCCCGGATTGACTCCAGCGCTACCTCAAAGCGGGTATCAGGCAGGTTTAATTCTTTCAGTTCCTGGTTTACCATTTCCTGCAGGATCATAGCCCCCTGTTTTCTCTTTTCCCTTAAACGCTGGGCAGCAGTATGGTATTCATTCAGCAGTTTATCCAATTCCAATTGCATAGATTCCTTCCGCGCCTGGCAGTTATCCAGCATAGACTTCTCCTCCCGGGCTTCTTCCAGATAAGCCAGAATCTCCTCTATATTGCTGCCGTACTTGCTTTTTAGCTTATTGATAGTGTACAGTCTTTCCTCGGCCTCTTCCTGGAGACCTGGTTCGAACTCCAGACTGTCACGATAGGATGAGATTTCTGCCGCCTGGTCCTGCAGCAGATAATAAACTTCTGCCAATTTAACCTGGAGATCAGCAAAGAATTCTTCATCTCCTATTTCAGAACAGGTGTCCATAGCCATCGATATCAAATCATAAGCATTGCCCCCTTCAGGTCCACTATACAATAGATTAAGCACTCGTTCCGATCCTTCCATAAGTTTACGGGAATTTCTTATACGGCGGATCAGGGTGGATAATTCCTCTTCTTCCCCGGAGATCAGACGGGCCTTTTCTATCTCATCAATCTGATAATCCAGGAAGTCCAACTTCTGGCGTTTATTCAACTCATCCAGTTCCAAACTTTCCAATTCCTGCCGAATTTCCCTTATTCTGCCGAAATTAACTCTGGTGTGGGTCAAGATTTCTGCACTGCCCGGGGTGAAGCTGTCAACAAAACGCAGGTAGCTTTCCGGTTTCAGTATACTGAGATGATCGTGCTGCAAATGCATATCCAGCAGGTCCATGGCCAGGTTACGGAGCAATGATACCGTTACGCTGCGTCCATTGATGCGGGCTATGCTTCTTCCTCCCGGGGCGATCTCCCGGCTCAGTATCAGCATCCCGTCATCCTCCGACAAACCGTTATCACGCAGGAATAATCCGGCGGGGCTGTTTTCCTCCGCCTCAAATACTGCTTCGACTATGGCTTTGCGGTTATGGTCCTTAATATAATCGCTGCTAACCCGTTCGCCGATAACCAGGCCCAGGGCATCTATAATAATGGATTTGCCTGCGCCGGTTTCACCCGTAAGAACATTGAGCCCGGGAAGCAACTCCAGACGCAATTCATCTATGAGCACAAAGTTGTTGATATATATCTCCCGCAGCATTGAATCCCTTCCCAACTCATATTACTACATTGTAAAACCCAATCCGAAAGCCGGCCGTAATAAAAACGGGCAGACCCGGTTGGGACAAATCCTATCGTATTAAACGCAGAAATTCCTTCATTACTTCTTCCACTGCCTGTACCGGTTTTATTACTACCAGTATAGTATCGTCTCCGGCTACGGTTCCTATTATCCGGTTCAGGGCTGAAGTGTCAATCATGGAAGCAACTGATTGAGCCGCACCCGGCAGGGTTTTTATTACCACTATATTTTCACTGCAATCGATATTAACTACCGAGTCCTGGAAGATCCTTTTCATTCTCTCATAGGAGTTTTTAAAAGCGGTATTATCCGGCAGCGAATAGCGATAGCCCTCCAGGTCTGGAATTTTAACCAGTTGCAGTTCCTTGATATCCCGTGATACGGTGGCCTGGGTCACATCAAAACCCTGCCTTTTCAAAACCTCGCACAATTCCTCCTGAGTGGCTATGCGTGTACGGGAAATGATATCCATAATAGCATAATGTCGTTGTGTTTTCATGGTTTAAACCTCACTAATCTTATATACCAGCAACAGCCCAGGCGGATGGTTGATCTGGTTGGTATATCTCATCTCCATAACCGTCACCAGGGATTGAGGCAGGCCGGATAAATAACGACTCACCTGCTGGTATTCTTCACTTCCTCCCCGATGACCGGTATAGAACACCACACTGATCAAGCCCCCTGCCTCCAGAACCATAAGAGTGCTTTTCAGAGCAGCTATAGTATCATCCGGTCTGGTTGTAACATCTTTATTGCCTCCCGGCAGGTAGCCCAGATTAAACATCACCGCCTGGGGAGACTGACCAGCCAGATGATCTCCGATATTAATATGGTTATCTTTAATGAGGATTACGTTATTAAGCCACCCCTGGTCTCTTAACAGACGATAAGTACTGTTAATGGCCGGAACCTGAATATCCAGGGCATATACCCGGCCGGTTTTCCCAACCAGACCGGCCAGCAGCAAGGTATCCTGCCCCCTCCCGCAGGTGGCGTCCACCACCGTATCACCCGGATGAAGACAGCGGCCTAATATGTGTCTGCTCATAGATAATGAGTTTTTGGAAATTTTGTGCATTTCTATTTGCCCGCATTTCGTTTCAATCTTTTATTGATAGTAGCCAGAAAGGGAACTTCCTTCAAGTTTACCAGCTGCAGTCCCCGAGTGGCTTTGCGGATTTCAATAAAATTATGGGGTTTAAATTCCAAGGTTACATGTCCATCTATGTTCATAACAATCTCTTTATCTGCCGGGGGGTTAATTCTAATAACTCGATGGGCGGATATTACAGCCGGTTTCTGCCCAAAAGCAAAAAAAGTATAGGGTGCAACCGGAGTTATAAGCAAGGCCTCCAAATCCGGATCAACTATAGGTCCTCCGGCAGACAGTGAATAAGCAGTGGAACCGGCCGGGGTAGCAAATATCAATCCGTCTCCTTTATAGGGTAGACAGGGTTGCCCGTTAATTCGATAATTGAGCGTAATCATGTGAGGAGCCCGGGATTTTATGACCACTTCATTCAGGCAATAATAGGTATTGATAATTTCGTCCTTCTCATAAAGGTCAACCTGGAGCATCATCATAGTATCCAGGGTATAATCTCCCCGCAGAAATTGGTCCAGGTATTCATCCACCTCATTCACTTCGATGTTGCTCAGGAATCCGACCGTACCCATATTTACTCCCAGAATAGGCAGCTCTCTCTGTCCGTAGGTGCGGGCGGCTCTCAGCATGGTGCCGTCACCGCCCAGAACCACAATATTGTCAATATCGTCAGCAGTTATGGTACCACTGCCATCATCTACCAGCACCTCCACCCCTCTGGCCCGCAGCTTTTCACTAACCTCTTCGGTAATGTACTGGGTCCTGTGACTATACTTTTGGTTGTTTACCAGCAGTGTTTTCAAATCTCACCCTCCCAGCTGCTTGTGGGCTTCACTGACCACGGTATTTATAACCTCATCCAGTTCGAGCTTCAATCCCTGGCTTGGATAATATTCCAGCTTGATAAAATATTCTATGTTCCCACGAGGTCCGGTTATCGGGGAAAAAGCAATACCCGTACAGCTCAGTCCTGCAAGTTCTCCATAACCAATGCAATCAGCAATTACCTTCCGGTGTACTGAGGGATCCCGGACTACTCCCCTTTTGCCGACCTGATTTTTCCCCGCTTCGAATTGCGGCTTAATCAGGGATATTATAACCCCCTCTTTATTAAGCAAGTCTTTCAGCACCGAAAAGACCAACCGGGTGGAGATAAATGATACATCTACGGTTATAATATCCAACTTGGCGCTTATGGCATCGGGAGGCAGATAACGAATGTTGGTTTTCTCCAGATTGACAACCCGGGGGTCATTGCGCAGTTTCCAATCCAGTTGTCCATATCCTACATCGACTGCATATACTTTACGGGCTCCATGCTGCAGGGCGCAATCGGTAAAACCACCGGTTGATGCTCCTACATCCAGGACCGCAGCGGAGGTAAAATCCACAGCAAAAGCCTGAATCGCCTTCTCCAGCTTGGTTCCTCCCCGACTGACATAGCGGGCGGCGCAACCTTTTATATCTATATTAGCTTCACTATTCACATTGGTCCCCGGTTTATCGATCATTTTCCCATCGACAATGACCTCACCGGCCATGATCATAGCCCTGGCCCGCTCCCGGCTGCTGCTTAAGCCTTGCTGGTATACCAGGGTGTCCAGCCTAATTTTTGCCAAAATTCAACAACCCCAATTCTCTGCTGTAGCCCAAGAGCTCAGGCCATCTGCTAATAATGGCTTCGACTACGGATATGGCATCCATATTCAAATAATTAAACAGCAGTTCCACTTTTCCCTGCTCAATAAATTCATCCGGAATCCCGACCCGCATAATATCGATATTAACACCATTCTCAGCCAGAACCTCCAGGACCGCGCTGCCGAATCCCCCATCCAGGCAATTGTCTTCGATGGTCAGCAAACGCTGGTAATTAACTCCAATATCCTTGATCAGAACGATATCCAGTGGTTTAACAAAGCGGGCATCTATCAGCAGGGTACCGATGCCCTTCTCTTCCAAGAGATGGGAGACTTCCCGGGCTATGCTAACCCCTCGGCCAACTGCCATGACCGCCAGGTCCAGGCCTCTTTTTATAACCCGAGCCTGACCGGGGTCGATTATATTTCTTACTGCTTTAATTTCTGCACCTTCTCCGGCTCCCCGGGGATATCTTATGGCTACCGGTCCGTTGATGGCAAAGGCCGTATGGAGCATGTCCAGCAATTCGTTTTCATCCGCCGGCGCCATTACAGTCAGCTCCGGAATGCTCCTCAGGTAAGCCAGATCAAAAACCCCATGGTGAGTGGGACCGTCTTCTCCTACCAGGCCAGCCCGGTCAACCGCAAAAATCACCGGCAGTTTTTGCAGGCCCACATCGTGTATAATCTGGTCATAGGCTCGCTGCAGGAAGGTGGAATAAATGGCTACCACCGGCTTCAACCCTGCCTTGGCCATACCGGCAGCCAGAGTAACCGCATGCTGTTCACAAATGCCGGTATCAAAAAATCGATCCGGATAGCGCCGGGCGAATTCGCTCAACCCGGTCCCACTAGCCATAGCCGCAGTTATGGCTACTACTTGAGGATCTTTTCCGGCCCTGTCTGCCATATATTCTCCGAATATCTCGGTGTAGGTTTTGATCGGCTTTTTGATGGTCTGGCCGGTATTAATGTCAAAGGGTCCGACCCCGTGAAAAGTTCCAGGGTCCTGCCGGGCGGGCTCATAGCCTCGGCCCTTTTCAGTTATCAGGTGAATAAACACCGGTCCTTTCATTTTATGGGCGTTATTCAATACCGGCAGTAGTTCTTCCAAATCGTGTCCATTTACCGGCCCGATATAAGTAAATCCCAGTTCCTCGAACAATATTCCCGGCACCATCAAGTATTTGACCAGGTCTTTAAACCTGCCTGCAGCCCGGGCTATATTAGGACCGATACCGGGGATGCGAAGCAGATGATTCTCAATCTCTTCTTTGGTCCGGGAATAGGATGGATCGGTCCGCAGTCTGTTCAGGTACCCTGACATGGCTCCCACATTCCGGGATATGGACATCTCATTATCATTTAATATTACTATCAAGTCCCGGCCTTCATTACCGGCATGGTTTAACGCCTCAAAAGCCATACCACCGGTCAGGGCTCCATCTCCAATAACTGCCGCAACTGAATAAGTTAGACCCTGCAGGTCCCGGGCTATAGCCATCCCCAGCGCGGCTGAAATGGAAGTGCTGCTGTGACCGGTATTGAAGGCATCATGGACAGACTCTTCACTTTTCGGGAATCCGCTCAGACCTCCGTACTGCCTAAGGCTCATCATTGCATCTTTACGCCCGGTCAAAATTTTGTGCACATAACTCTGATGCCCCACATCCCAAATGACCCTGTCAACTGAGGTATCTAGTACATATTGCAGGGCAATGCTTAATTCCACCACCCCCAGATTGGGGGCCAGATGCCCTCCACAACGGGATACACTGGTTATCAGTAATTCCCTGATCTCTGCGGCCAGTTGGTTCATTTCCTTTATGGTCATTTTCTTAATATCTTCTGAGCATTTTATGTTGTCAAGCATGTCCGCCATCTTCTTACTCACTTTCTGTTCCTGAATAACTCCCATCCGCTGAGTTCTTCCAACCAGGCTACCACCTTTGCGGCTTGAAATATTATACTATCGGCATTATTAACCGCGATTTTTTTACCCATGGCCTTACCGCCTACCGTAAGGGCAGCTATTAGACTGGTCATGGCCGAACCGGCCAAAACCACATCATTGATGGGGAGCTGGCCGACCAGAGTTATCACTATTCCGGCTCCAATAGCTCCGCTTAGGGTTCCGGCGATATCCCCTATCACATCATTGCATACATTGGCAACTATATCTGCATTATGTATCATTTTTACACCCTGTTTGGCCCCAAATATTTTCTTGGCCGCCCGGGCATTAAAAGGTGCCAATTCCGCTGCGGTAGCAGCAGTCCCTACTATATCAAAAAAAATTCCCAGAAAAATAATAACCAGCAGCAAAATAAATGCTACCAGCACATTGTTTACGGCCCTTACCAAAGCCTCTGACCCCAGACTAACTAAAAGAGCCATAAAAAATGTGATAAAAGCTACCAGTAATCCAGAAATCAATATATTTTTTTTATTCTGCCCACTCAACTCGTATTTTTCCCCCAATATAAACGGGCCTGGCAAAAGGTTGTTCATTGAGTAAACGCTGCGACATAGGTCCAGCAGGTTTTCCCGGCAGATCTCCCTAATGTTGCCAAAAGGGCGGTTTCCCTTTATGTCTGCCCTATTTCGTCACCGAAAATAGAACTGGATTGCCACTAAGTACGCACTTTAATCCTCAACCAACCATGCTTACGCATTCAGTCTAGGAGTTTTCCTCAACAACTCCCATTAGCTTCTAGCCTCTTTTGCAGCGACGGTTTCAAAACAGGTGACAGTTTCTTGGCCGAGAAAGCCATCACCCCTGTATGCTTATTCGCCGCCTCCACTCAAGGCAGGCTACACTGCACCCAGCTTCTACCAGAATGCAGGTTTTCTCATCACCGGTAGCGGTGATGAGCCTCCACGGATTTGAGGGTCATCCCCGCATGCCTTTGCGGATAGCCCCCAGACCCTTAACTCCCAGCGATGACCCCCGACTGGGCGTCACAAGCCAACACCAGAAGCTTCATCGATGTGCCCTTAACGGATTTTTAGCCCCGTCTTCGAAACCAATAGAGCCGACTAGAATACTGCAACCTTCTGCCAGTTTCCTATTCACCCATGATTATAACACAGCCAGAAGTTCCATGCCAGTCATTGCAAAGCGAGACCGGCAATCACCCCATATGCCTGAATGAAACGGGCAGTTTATCTGATTCTCTCAAGCTTTTCTGCTCAGGGTATAAAAAGCCAGCCTCCTCAAGAAACCAGCCTCCGGGCCAAAACCGTCCAGACTCTTCTGACAGACCTGGACCGCTTCCCGGGCCAGTTGATATGATTGTTCTATCCCCAGCAGGCTTACATAAGTGGTTTTCTGATTTTTCTCATCACTGCCAACCGGTTTGCCAATTATTTCAGCACTTCCTGCCACATCCAATATATCGTCAGTAATCTGAAAAGCCAGCCCAAAACTGGCGGCATAATCGTCCAGAGCTTCTATGCCCGGCTTACTCATGCCGCATAATATGGCCCCGGTCTTCAGTGCCGCTCGGAACAACTGTCCGGTCTTCAAACTGTGCAGTTTTTTCAGAGTAGGAAAATCTATCCTCTGGCCTTCCGATTGCAGATCCAGTACCTGCCCTCCGATCATGCCGCTGCTCCCGGCAGCTGCAGAGACCAGCTTGATTACTTCAATAACCCTTTCCGCCTGGACCTTGGCTGCATTCAGGTTTTCGGCCAGCAATTCAAAGGCTGCGGTCAGAAGCGCGTCTCCGGTCAATATTGCATTGGCTTCCCCGTAGACAATATGGCAGGTAGCTTTGCCCCGGCGCAGCTCATCATCATCCATAGCCGGCAAATCATCATGAACCAGTGAATAGGAATGAATCAACTCCAGGGCACAAGCCGCCGGAATAACATCTTCCTTTCTGACCCCGGCCAGTATCGCTCCCTCAAAAACCATGATGGGCCGCAGCCTTTTGCCGCCGTTAAACACTGCGTAGTGCATGGCTTCATGGATCAGCGGAGGATAGGCATTAAGCGGCGGCAGGTGCTGAAGCAGACATTCGTCCACAAATCTTTTCCTGGATAATATCTCGTCCAGGAAATCTTCCCTATCGTTAGTCATGTATCCATAACCCCTTAACCTTCAGCATCGGCCTGCATTAGCGGACCGTCTGCTAAATATTGTCCAACTCCAATACCTGTATCTCCCCATCCAGCTTTTTTACCAGGCGCTGTATCTTGCCCTCTGCCTGGGCCAGCTGCTTCTGACAATACACCGACAGCTCTATCCCCTCTTCATACAGCTTGATGGACTCCTCCAGATCCATCTCCCCTGATTCCAATTTATCCACTATGGCTTCCAATCCTTTAAGGGCTTCTTCAAACTTGATTTTTTTCATTTGAGAACATCTCCTTGTCCATTATCTGAACACCCAATCGGCCATCATTAAAGGTCAGCTCCAGATAGTCGCCGATCCCGGTTTTTCCCATTCGGGCCAGTAACTTACCATCTTTATAAACTACTGTATAGCCCCTCTGCAAAACTTTAAGGGGGCTTAATTTGTCCAGGGAATCAACCGCCCTGGCATATCTATACTGGCTATTCTGCAGCATATCCCACATTTTTCTATGTATTTGCTCCTGTTGTTCGGCTGCTGTTTTTCTTTTTTCTTTAATGATAATATCCGGTTCTCTCCAAACTCTTTTCAGCATCAGGCGATCCAGGTTTTGGCTATATTGGCCTATTCTGCGTTCCATGATCCGATTCATCCTCTGGCCCCAGCGGAGCAGATCATTTTTTAGCTTTATCATATCCGGCACAGCCAGGACGGCGGCCTGGGTCGGGGTTGCTGCCCGCAGGTCAGCAGCCAAATCAGACAGGCTGGTATCAATCTCATGGCCTACCGCTGATATTACCGGTATGGCAGACTCATGGATGGCCTTTACCAGCATTTCGCTGTTAAAAGCCATCAAGTCTTCCAAGGACCCACCGCCCCGGCCAATAATTATTACCTGAGCCTGACCGTGAGCATTAATAATCCTTAACCCCTCCGCCAGCTCAGCCGACGCAGTTTCTCCCTGTACTGAACTGTGAACCAGTATCACCCGGCATCCCGGGTGTCTTTGCCGTATTACCCGCAATATATCTTTTAGTGCAGCTCCATCCTGTGAGGTTACTATTCCCACACAATTAACCAGCTCCGGTATAGGCTTTTTTAACCCGGCGGCAAAATACCCCTGTGCTTCCAGTTTCCGCTTCAATTGTTCCAGCTGCAGATACAGGCCCCCGCGGCCGTAAGGCTGCATCTCCTGTACATACACCTGGTATTTGCCCTGGCGGGGATAGACTGAAAGGTAAACCCTGACCAGAACCTCCAAACCATCCTCAGGTTCGAACCTCAGACCCTGATTACGATTCCTGAACATCACGCAGCTCACCGCAGATTCTTCATCTTTGAGAGTGAAGTACATGTGACCGGACTGGTGATAAAACCTAAATCCGGATATCTCACCTTTCAGCCAGAAATCTGCCAGGAACTCATCTGCAGCCAATAAATTATTTATATACTGATTTAGTTCACTTACGCTGATAAAGCCTGGCATCATATGCTCCGACGGGAAATCGCCGCCCGGCATAGATTCTCCATCAGCTTGGCGATGAGCAAAGGCCCTGTACCTCCGGGTACCGGCAGGAGATGCCCCTGCAATTCCCCAACCGAATCCTTGTCAATATTACCCAGTGTCTTGCCGTTTTGCCAATGAAAACCGGCATCAATCACCAGCATCCCATCCCGCAGATGCTCTCCCTTTACCATGCCGGCGGTTCCTTTTTCCACTACCAGAAGGTCAGCTTCCTGTACCAGTTCTTGTTGATAGCCGCTTATAACCTGCACATTGCATCCCTTTCTAATCAGCAAAATAAACAGGGGAAGTATCAAATCAAAGGAATCTCCTACCAGTACCGCCTGTTTCCCGGCTGGCTCATCAATATACCGATCAATAACCTCCATACAAGCCAGAGCCGCGCAGCTGATATATGCCGGCTCACCTCCGATCAATCGGCCTCTATTGGAAGGATTGAACCCGTCCACGTCCTTTTCCCCTTTTACCGCCTCCAGAAACTCATCCTGGAATGGGGCAAGATGATCGGGCAGGGGAAGCTGAATAATAATGCCATCAATGGAGGGCTCATCATTGGCTGCGGCAATAGCCTCCAGCAATGCTTTTTTGCTTATATCAGCAGGCAGCTCTATTATACTGGTCCTTCCGGAAATACTCCGGGCAGCTTTTTCTTTCAGACCTGCATACAGCATGCTTTCTTCATTATCTCCCACCAGGATAATCCCCAGGTTAGGGCTCAAATCATTAGCTTGGTTCCTGGCTCCCAGGGTTGTCCGTATCTCCTCGGCGATTGCGGTTCCACTTATTAATTCCACCAATGACAACTCCTTTATGATTGTTTCGACTTGTTTTTTATTTCTCCCGCCAGCCGGTCCAGTATCGCATTAATGTAAGCCGGCGAAGACTCCCCGGCATATTTCTTGGCTATTTCCACCGCTTCATCAATGATGACAACGGAATCAACACTATCCTGGAACAGCATCTCGGCGGCAGCCAGACGCATTATACTTCTATCTACTGCCGGCATTCGTTCAATAGACCAGTCACTGGCATAAGAGGCTATAATACTATCTATATCATCCAGGTTTTCTATAGCTGTTCCTATTAGTTCCTGTGAAAACTTAACGTCCTTTTCCGCCAGCTCAGATTCCTGCCGCAGATAATCCAGGGCTGCGCCTGGTCTGGCCATTACCTGGTCAACCTGAAATAAAACTTTAAAAGCATATTCCCGTGCTTTTCTTCTGCTCATTTGTTTGCCTTTCTAAAAATCATTTGTCTTTAAATATTTTTTGCAGCCAAAGTTCTATGTCCTTATCTTCGTCAATGCTTTTACCCAGCAGATACCCCAGGCCTATACACAATACGATCAGAAGTGTTTTCCAGAAACCAAAACTGACCAGCAGGATGCTGGCTATCAATCCCAGTGCCACACCTATGGTTTTACCGCGGTTTTTTACCAGCAGTTCAGACAATATTTTTTCCCACATGATCCTGCCTCCCTTATCTTGCCCCCGGTTTGCCAGTGTTCCCCAGATCGTCAATAATGACTTTGACCTCTTGTACTTCCAAGCCGCCGATGTGCAGCATATCCTCTTTTACTGCCTCCTGAATCCTCCTGCTCAGCTCAGGTATGCTTAACTCAGGGTTAATCATCATATGTATATAAATAATAATCCCCTGAGGCAGTCTTTCTATGGAAGTCTTGCTTTCTTTTACTCCCTCCACCTTTTGCACGGCTTTGTGGATTATTACCTTGGCGGCAGGCACAGTCATGGATATCTGCCCTGACAATGCATTCTCAATTACAATGGCCCTTTCCCGGGGCTCCCGCTTAAAAATGGCCATGAATACGGCCAGAGTCAGAACCACCAGAATCACACCGCAAATGGCTAAAGCAAGCCGATTCTGAGCACTGGATAAAAGAATATCCACATAATTCATGGGTTCCGGTCGTCCCAGAGCAACTGCCGCCATCACTACTCCCAGAGCCAGCAGGATTACATTATACAGGAACAATATGGCCCTTAATAATCCAGACATTAAGGTCACTCCTTTCACCTATCAAAGAATGCAGATAACCCCCTGCGGGGACAGGGGGTTACAATAATACATCAAGCCGGCCACTATGCTAAATCGCTGTCATCAGCCGGGTTTTCTTCTGCCGGTTCTTCCTTTTTAATCTCAACCGCTATAACATTTACATTGACTGCTTTAACCTGCAAACCAGTCATGGTTTCTACCGACTGTTTAACTTCCTGCTGTACTGTTTCAGCCACATCAGGGATAGGATGTCCAAATTTAACCACTATGGATATATCAATACTAGTCGAACCATCAATAACTTCCACTTTGATGCCTTTGCCCAGATTCTTGCGGCCAAGTTTCTCAACCAAATCAGTCCCCCATCCGCCGCTAAGAGTTGCCACGCCTTCCACTTCTGAGGCAGCAATACCGGCAACGGTTGATACTACTTCATCTGCTATCCTTATGGTACCCATTTCAGTATTGATCTCTGGTTTCTGTATATCCATTTTCTACACCTCCTATTAATCCTTATACAAGCATTTTACCAGAAATTACTGGCAATTATCAAATTATAGCCTGATATATTAATATCTTTACACTCCGTCACTCATTCTACGCTGGATAAAATTAGTATACACCTCGCCCCGCTGGAAAAAAGCATTATCGAGTACTTTTAGGTGAAAGGGAATGGTGGTGGCAATATCCTCTATGATAAACTCATTTAAAGCGCGTTTCATCCTCTGTATGGCCTCGGGACGATCCTGACCCCATACGATTACTTTGGCTATCATGGAATCATAATAAGGGCTTATGGTGCAACTGGAATATACCGAAGAGTCTACCCTTACTCCTGGCCCGCCGGGCGCTATATACTGGCCCACAGTTCCCGGATAAGGCCGAAAATTATTCTCAGTATCCTCGGCGTTCACCCGGCATTCTATCGCCCAGCCGTTCAGCCTCACCTCCTCCTGAGCGTATCCCAGCGGATAACCTGCCGCAATTCTAATCTGTTCTTTGACTATGTCGATGCCGGTAACCATTTCACTTACTGGATGTTCTACCTGTATCCTGGTATTCATTTCGATAAAATAGAAATTGAGGTGCTTATCCACCAGAAATTCCACTGTGCCAGCACTATAATAGCCTGCTGCCCGAGCCGCCTCTACTGCCACCGTTCCCATTTTCTGCCGCATCTCCTGGTTGAGCAGCGAGGAAGGAGATTCCTCCAGCAGCTTCTGGTTCCGCCGCTGCAGGGAACAATCTCTCTCTCCCAGATGGATTATGTTCCCGCTTTCATCACCCAGAACCTGTATTTCTATATGCCGGGGTTCTTCAATATATTTTTCGATATATATCTGATCGTTGCCAAAGGCGGCATCAGCTTCCAACTTGGCCGTACTCAAGGCTTCTTTTAAATTTTCTCGGCTATGGGCCAGTCTCATCCCCTTGCCTCCGCCCCCGGCCGAAGCTTTGATCATCACCGGATAGCCTATGTTTGCGGCTACTTGTACCGCTTCCTCATAACTGCTGATTGCCCCGTCACTTCCCGGAACCAGGGGTACTCCGGCAGCCCGGGCAATCTCCCGGGCCTGGACTTTGTCTCCCAAAGCTTCAATAACCTCCGCCCGGGGTCCAATGAATTTAATGTTATAAGTCTGACACAAATCTGCAAAATGAGGATTTTCCGCCAGAAAACCGTATCCGGGATGAATGGCCTGAGCCCCTGAGTTTTGAGCCGCTGCAATTAGGTTGGATATGTTCAGATAACTCTCACGAGCCGGAGCAGCGCCTATACATACAGCCACATCAGCCATTTTGACATGCAGGCTGTCCCGGTCAGCTGTGGAGTATACTGCTACCGTTTCTATCCCCAACTCCTTGCAGGCCCGGATAATTCTTACCGCAATTTCTCCTCGATTGGCAATCAAAACCCTGGAAAACAATCCTATCACCTCTAGTCTTTGTCAATTCTAAACAGGGTTTGGCCGAATTCCACCGGTTCTGAATTATCAACCAGTATATCAACTATGGTCCCCGCAAAATCCGATTTTATTTCATTAAATAGTTTCATCGCTTCAAGTATGCAAAGGGTCTGCCCCGCCTCCACATGGTCGCCAATCCTGACATAGGGTTCGGAATCAGGCGAAGCAGCCGAGTAGAAGGTTCCCACCATAGGAGCAAGCACTTCTATGGCTTCTTCGCTGCTTCTATCCTCTTCTTTCTGCCCCGGGGCAGGGAAATCACCAACGCCTTTGTCCCGGCTGCTATGAGGCTGAACCGGAATCGCGGCATTGCCCTTTCGAATAGATATACGCCAGTCATCTTTCTGGACTTCCAGGTCGGTAATACTGGTCTTATCCATTAATAACATCAGTTCTCTTATTTCGTCGATATTCATCTCGTCATCGCCCCCACAAACTGGTCTTTTCTTCTTTGCTTCAGCTCCCTGCTGTTCTGCAGCCTCATTTCCATCTCCGGTGATTTCCTTCCTAGCCTCATGTCCGGAGCTTATCCGATACCTTCTTGGCCTTTGTTCTTGCCAGGTTCATCAAATATGTACCCGGTCTGGGGAATAGGGAAAAATCTGCGGCCGGAAATTCAACCCGGTTTTTGTACATATAAAGGCTCAGGTCACAGACCTGAGCATAGTGATTGATATTATTATATGAATAAAATGGGCATATTGCAATCTCCTCCAGGTATCCAGATATTTGACCATAACCTGCCCCCTGCTTACCTGTCCCGGGTGATAATGAAAACGCTGTCCGGAGAGCATTGAACCGATCCGCCGACCACCTTCTTCAGCTCTTCTTCTTGATCCATTCTCAGAGAAGGGGCCATTAACACCACCGTAGTTGTTTCTCCTTGGATGATTACTGCACAATCTTCAAAGCCTCGGGATTTTATTAAGCTTTCGGTTTTAAGTTCTTTTTCCATGTCTTCGCTTATCTTGACCAGACGGAGGGCTGCCGCATCCCGGGCCTCCTGGCTGCTGTTCTCCTTGTTGATGACCTCCTTCAGGGTCTCCACCTCTTTGCTTCTTACTCTTTCTCTGGCCATTCGGTATTCGGCGAAAAAATCAAAACCTTCCTGCTCGGACAACAAGTTATCTGCTGTACTGCTGCCTTCCTCCTGCCCCGGAGCAGGTGCAGCAGTATTCATATCTGGAGTCTGATTGAGAACTCCATATCCAGCCAGTAATAATATAATGGCCACCGCAGCCAGATACAGGCTGCTTTTCCATCTGCTTTTCCGTCTTATTATCATTCTATCCCTCCTTTGCGGGGCATAACCTGAACTTTGTGAACCGGCAGGTCCAGTAGAGTAGCTGCTGCATTAGTGAGCTTTTCTCGCACTTCGGGTAATCGGGCTCCGTCTGCTACTATCAGGACTCCCATAATTTGCGGATTTCTTTCTTCTATTAACAAAGGACTGCCTGATGACACAGCTATATCCTGGGTACTGCTTTGCTCCAGGCTGCTCTTGCTGCCTCCCTGGCGATCACTCTCACTGCTCTCCCGGTTTTCGTTTCTCACATTGGCAGCATAGGTCTTAACCCCCCCGGAAGCCAGAGTGATACTAACATCCACTTGCCCCGCTCCATCGATTTTAGCCAGTATCGACTCCAATTCCCGGCTCATTCTGCTGTCCCGGTAATTTTCTGTACCTGCTGCTTCAACTCCTATCCCGGAACTACTGCTCTTATCATCCTTAACCGGCCATATCAAAGCCAGAAGCCCCAGGCAGATTAAGATAATAAGTATGTACTGCCCTTTCCGGGAACGCAGGAACGATGCTCCCGGGCCTTTATTGCTCTTTTCCCTGATCCATTCTTCCAGCATCTTATCCTCCTCCTTCGAATTTGATATCTATTTTTTCCGCTCCCAAACCATACATGTTGCTGATTACCTGGAGTATTTTATCCTCTATCTGCTGTTTCCGCTGTTCCGCATTATTTCCGGACGTTTCAATGAATACACTCATTTCTCCCTCTGCCTCGGAGGACTGCATATCCTCCGGATAAATATTAAAACAAATGCTCTCTAGCATACCCTGCCGGATCTCAGCCTCGGTATCAACCTCCTTCACTCCCGGGACCAGAAGTACAACTGCCTTCACCTGTCCTTCTACTTTTTCCTTCAGGGTTTGATTATTTTGACTAATCATGTTTTCATTGATTTTACGTCCCCGCTCAGCAATAAATTCTTCCTCCTCTACTTCGATGCGCCAATCCCACCAGCTTACCTGTAAATCACGGCCATCGAAGAAAAAACCCAGCACCGGATTCAGCACTGCGATAAGAATGAATAATCCTATGGCAAAACGCACAAAAGGGCGTATAGCACCACCTGGCAGCAGCAGTTCCAGGAAACTGGCCAGTATTATAATGACCAGAACATTTCTTGTTATATCAGCCAGAACGCTCATGACCCGCCCCTCCCCTTCTCATTTCAGCATGGCCCATCCGTTATACATACCGGCAACGATGGCTATCATAACAAAGAACATTAGGGCAACAGCGATCACTGCTGCCAGCATAAAGAATAAATGAGCGCTCATGCTCTCCAATATGGCAGCAGTACGAGGATCGCCCAGGGGCTCGGCAATGGCAGCCGCCGCTTTATAGATCAGGGCAATGGCCGCAATTTTTATTAACGGCATCATAATCAAACCCAGGATTATCAATACTCCAAATATGCTTAGGGCCTGCTTCAGCATCACTACATACCCGGCTGCCACTTCTATAGTGTCGGAGAACATTTTTCCGATCATAGGGATAGCGTTGTCACTAAAATACCTGGTAGTTCTAAGCGCTACTTTGTCCAGCACGGAAGCATAAAGGGCTCTTAAAGTCATTATTCCTACAAAGAGAGTTAGAAAAAATCCCAACGATATCCGAGCCATCTCATTAAAAAATTTAGCCATCTTTTCTACCTTGATGGTTTCCGACATATGGTTGACTATCGACAAGATGGCTGACATGATGATCAAAGGGAAAACGATGATTTTGATGGCATTGGCAAATGCCGTAGCGGCTGTCATCAATAGGGGGAAAAGCATCACCGAAGCATTGATGTTGCCCAGGCCGGCCGTCAAAACCAGCATCTGCGGCAGCATGCCCACCATAAAAGTAACCATGTTTTCTATGGTTTGCTGACCCACCCCCAGCACCAACTTAAATGAACTAATGGCTATGGCGCACAGGGCTAGAAAGCAGGCCAGATACGATATTCTGGCTATATCCGAAGCAAAAGCAGTCTGAAGATTGAGCAGGAGAGCAGATATAACCGCCAAAATCAGGATTTTCCCCAGCAAAGCGGAATTAGCTGCTACTTCCTTGAACAGCATGCGAAATATGTCCCGCCCCAGATCATGCCACTCAAAATTCCATTCACCCTTGATAAAATTCATTATCCAGTCCTTGACTGAACTCCCTTCCAGGTACGCAGCCATGTCACTGTCAATATTGTTCTTATATTCCTCTAAAAAATTCATATCCAGGCTCTGCATGGTTTCCTGCACAGAAAACACCGACTCGCTGTTCTCTTCCTCCGTAGCCATTACATTGACAGAGCAGGACAGCAGTATTATCCATATTATTACCATCACCAGAGCGCGTTTGGAATGCATGGCCGTTCCTCCCCTGACAACTTATAGGAGAACCCATATTTATACCGGCATGAGTTCCAGCAATGATTCGAGTATAGCCACCATTATAGGCAGGGCTAGTACAGCTATGATTATTTTGGCTGCGAACTCGACCTTTTTGGCTACCGCCTGTTCGCCGGCATCCTGGCATATGGCTGCGGCAAATTCTGCCAGGTAAGCAACCCCCAGTATTTTTAACAGGGTACTCAGAAAAAAATAATTGATGCCAGCCCTTTTGGTTAAATCGCTCATCACGTTAATAATTGAAGTCATTTTACCCATCAAAAAAGTGAAAATTACTATACTGAATACAATGCTCAAGATTATTGCCATAACCGGTTTTTCCTGCCTTAAAATTAGGAGCATGATGGTAGTTACCAGAGCTAATCCTACAATCTGAGCTATTTCCAATGTACTCTCCCCTCTTGACTACATACTTCTGCCCTAGCGGGTTTATGGATTCAGACATGTACAGACCTACTTGTCCCGCCCTCCCCACCGGGACCAGGGCAAATGCTGAATACTGTAATGATGGGAGGAGGAGAACCTCCCCAGCAATGGATTTTCAGAGACTAAATACCGACCTTACCACGGTAAACAGCTGATTCATCAATTGCACTACCAGTATAAGCACCACAACCACCCCGGCTAAAGTCAGCATCTCAGCTTGTTCTTCCTTTTTTGCTTGTTTCAGAACAATGGATAGAATGGCTATAAGTATACCAATCCCGGCAATCCGAAATATTATGTCCACATCCATGCAGCAACCTCCTGTCCATATTCCATCCCTTATCTATTTTCGGGTAGTTAAATCAACAGCAGAACTATCAGCATGCCCAGTATAAATCCCCCGTAAGACCAAAGTTTTTGGTTGGACGCCTGCTCCTGCCGTGCTTTATCTTCCTGTACTTTTATTTCTTCCTGCAGCATCAACAAAAACTTGCTTTGATCAGAACTGTCACTCATACCCAGTTGGTGAGCAGCAGCCTTTAGTATTTCTATATCCGGGGGTTTCAAGTGAGCTTCCTCCTGCAGGTATTTTATCCCCTGATCCCAGGCTTCTCCTGCGGTTTTGCCCTGACCGGCCTTTAAAGCTCTCACGGTCTCCCCGAACAACAAAGCTATGGGAGCTTGGCATACTGCCGCCGTTCTTTCCAGTGCCCGGGTCAAGGGAGTATGCATATAGGAAATCTCCTTTTCGAGGAAAGCCAAAGCAAACCTTAATTCCTTTAACTCCTCAGTTCTTCTACCCATCCCCCGGGCACCGGATAATCCCCAGACTCCCAATCCGGAAATAACCAGAGCCATGCCTATCATCTTAAACCAGGCCATATTAATCCCACCTGACCATCTTTTCTATGCTCCCCGGGCCTCTGCTCCTGGATAGCAATATAACATTCCTGAACGCCCGGTCTCTTATCAACTCGCTCATTACCGGCCGCAGATGCAATTCTTCCATGCTTCCGGCATGAATGCTGCTTATGATACTCACACCTGCGTTGATACATTCCCTGATGGCATTTGCATCCTCCTGCCGGCCTATCTCATCGGTAATTACAACCTCGGGAGACATGGATCGAACTGCCATTATCATTCCTGCGGCCTTGGGACATGAATCCAGGACATCGGTCCGGGGCCCTACATCCAACTGCGGTACTCCCAGGCAGCATCCGGCCAGTTCCGATCTCTCATCTACTATCACCACATTCTTTCCTGGAGACTGGCGGCTTCCCAGGGAAATCAACCGGGCCATATCTCTTAGCAGGGTGGTTTTGCCGCAGCGGGGAGGGGATACTAAAAGGGTATTCTCCACCTGACCGGCAGGGGTGTAGATGAAATTCATAATTTGCGCCGAACAGCCTTTGATTTCCCGGGCTATGCGAATACAGATACTGGAGAATTCCTTCAAAGCCTTAATACCAACATCCTGCATAACAACCTGTCCGGCCAATCCGACCCGGTGACCGCCAGCTATAGTAATAAAGCCTTTTTTGATATCTTCCTCAAAGGCATAGAGGGAATTTTCACTGACAGCGGCAATGGTTCGCATGACCTCGTCCCGGCTGATCCGGTAGGAACGGGTAATGTCCCTGGTCAGTCCGGTATTGGCGTCCAAACCATACTCCTTTTCTGCATCCCGGATAATAATTGGCTGCTGGCATCGCATGCGAATCTCTTCAATTCTGATCGTATGCTTTTCGTCAACCCGGGCTAACGCCTTTCTAATTGAGGGCGGAAATATAGGCAAGATCTCGTTTTTAAAAATATCCCTTTCTCCCCGGTCAGACATCTCTGCTATCACCTCTGTTTTACATAGATACTGGCATTGCCTGCAAAATATGCCATTTATTTTTACCTCCTGAAAGAGAGCCCCAGCCTCCGTCTGCCCCTCCCGGTCAAAGGAAACGACAATAGGCTCCGCAATAATTTTTTGGGTCCTTAGTCATAATTATTTAATATATTATAGCTAATGGCCTAACTTCTAATTTTATTTTTCCATATGAGGGATAATAATGATAAAATATAGACTATAATGCCAAGTGTGGGCCTGAACAAGACCACCATAATATTCGGGAGGGATGTTGATGCAGCACCTTGAGCGTCTGATAAGGAAATTGGAACAAGAAAACCAGCATTTGCGTCATGAACTGGCTCTGCTTAAGATGGATTTACCTGAAGGTACACCCATTTCCACCGCCACCCCTCTCCCTGGAGGAAATACTTTCGGTCCGGATAGGGCAGCCGGATTATACCCGGATAGTCTGGAAACTGACCAGCCTCAGCAGTTGATGCTACGCAGTATAAATATCTTTCAAGCCCTGGCGCTCAGCACCGATATCCTGATCCCTTCGGAAGATATTAGCGCTGATCTGCAAAAGGCTCTTCAGTTGCTGGGAGAGGCGGCAGAAGTCAGTCGTATCTATCTGTTTGATAGCTCCCGCGATATGAATGGCAAAATAATCCTTCATTATCACCTGGAATGGTGTGCGGAAAGCATCGAGTCTTTCATCTCGGATCCGGATCTGCAAGACTTTCCCCTGGATGAATATGATCCTGAGATTAGCGCTGCAATGCTGAATAACGATATATATATTATTAATACGGCTGAATTGCCCGATGGCATGATACGTCAGATCCTGGAGAAACAGGATATCCTGAGCATGGTGCATGTGCCCATATTTGTTAACCGGGAATTTTGGGGCCTCATTGGCTTTGATGAGTGCCGCCGGCAGCGCCGCTGGTCACAGCCAGAGGCAGCGGCCCTGCGCTTTGCCGCCCGTTCACTGGGCCTGGTATTGGAACTGCGGGCCATTGCCGACCAATGGGAAACTTCCCGCAAGCTGGCTGAAGATAGAGCCGAACAATTAAAACATGCCCAGGCTATAGCCCATATAGGCAGCTGGCATTATAACCTGGCTCAGGGTACTTGTTACTGCTCCGACCAAATTTACCATATACTGGGGTGCAGCCTGGGAGAGATCCAGCCTTCATTACGCTCCTTTATTTCGCTGCTGCCCCCGTCAGAGCAGCAGCACACTCTAGGCCGGATCAATAAGGATCTAGCTGAAAAGGGCAGTCACGAGGGATACTATCAGCTGCATTCTTACGATGGTGATAAGAAATATGTCTATGCCAGGATCGTATCCGACTTTGACCAGCAGCAGTCCCTTTTGGGATACAGCGGCATCATGCAGGATATTACTCCTTTGAGGACTGCGGAACAAGCCCTAATGGAGTCCGAAGCCCGCTATCGGGAGCTGATCAATACCCTGCCGGCCATTGTTTATTACGGTCGGCTCCAGGATCCCTCGTCTATCTTTATCAGTCCTCGCTGTAAGTCCATATTGGGTTATGAGCCGGAATACCTGATAGAGAACTTCGCCCATAAGGAACTGTTTGTTCACCCGGACGACCTGGCCTTCATCCATATGGCAACAAAAGAAGCCCTTCATAATCATGCTCCGGGATGGTCCATTCAATATCGGATGATAACTGCTGCCCAGGAGCTAAAGTGGGTACAGGACAATATGCATATCGCCTGGGACGAAGAGAGCCAGTCCACCCAGATTCTGGGCGTTATACTGGACATCACCGAACGCAAGCAGGCAGAAGCCGAAATACTGCAGCAAAAGAATTTACTGGAAACCCTGCTGAGTAACATGCCTTCCGGTATATCGGCCAAAGATCCTCAGAACAACTTCTGCTACACTTTCTTCAATCCCGCTCTGGAAAAACTGTTTGGCCGAAGGCAAAAGGAGGTCCTGGGCAAAACTGATTTCGACTTGCTCAATGATCGCCAGGCCCAGCTCATTTACCAGGAAGACAAGAAAGTGATCGAATTGGGAGAGGTGTTGCAGGTAAGCGAAAAGCACCTGCTGGACTTTGGTGTCGATATCATTACTGATTACGTAAAGATTCCCATTTATGACCTGGAGGGCCATCCCATCATGCTATTGGCGGTCTATGAAGACGTGACTGGGAAGGTGAAACTGGAGGAACAACTGCGCCAGGCTGAGAAAATGCAGGTTATCGGCCAGCTGGCGGGAGGAATCGCTCATGATTTTAACAACCAGCTCATGGGGATACTGGGCTATGCTGAACTGCTGCAGAATAAAACCCATGATCCGCTGCTAATCAAGTATGCCGGCATGATAACTTCCGCTGCCCGGCATTCAGCGGATTTAACCCAGCAGTTGCTCACCTTTGCCCGCAAGGGCAAATTAATGATGACCTATGTAGACATACACAGCTTGATTGGCGACACCGTATCCCTGCTGCAGCACACTCTGGACCGGCGCATCAATATGGAAGTGGATCTGGAGGTTCAGAATCCAATCGTCAAAGGGGATCCGGGGCAATTGCAGAATGCTCTGTTAAATATATGCTTAAACTCCCGAGATGCCATGCCCCGAGGCGGAACTATACGAATATCCACCCGGGTATCGGTTCTGGATGAGCCTGAAATCCGTAATATCCTGGCCCGTCTGGAACCTGGTCCTTATCTGTCCCTAACCGTTACCGACACCGGATCTGGCATGGATGAAAAAACTATCTCCCGCATATTCGAGCCTTTCTTTTCCACCAAGGAGACTGGCAAGGGAACCGGAATGGGACTGTCTACCGTGTTTGGCACCATTACTTCCCATAAAGGGGGTATCAAGGTTGAAAGCAGGCCTGGTCAGGGAACCTCCTTTCATATTTATTTGCCCTTTACCAGTTCCCATTGTCCTGCCCCCGACAATACCGCCTCCATCAAGGAAAAGGAAAGGCGGAGCCAAATAGTGATTATAGATGATGACCTGGTCATCCGGGAGCTTTTCACCGACCTCCTCAAAGATCACGGGTATGAAGTTATCTCCTTTGCCGATGGTAAAAACGCACTTAATTACTACCGGAAAAATGGATCGGCCAGTGACCTGATACTGCTGGACATGATAATGCCGGGTATGGATGGGAGTGAGGTATTTCACCAGTTAAGACACATACAGCCTCGGGTAAGAGTACTACTGATAACTGGTTATAGCTGCCAGGAAGAGATTGACAGGCTCATAAAACTAGGAGCCATGGGTTATATCCCCAAACCGGTATCCCCCCAGATTCTCCTGGACAAGATTTCGGAGGCCCTGAGGCTTGAAGATTAAACCGGTGGTGAAAAACCCCGCCGGCCTCCCGCATGCAATTCTATATTCCCAGATAGCCCTCCGCCACCATAAGCGGTTGGTCAATAGGTACCCGGCCGTCTAAAGAAGCGGGGGACATCTTTTCGCCTGGCTTTATTTTCAGGCAGGTGAGGGATTGCCTACCCGTGAATTTACGCTGCTGCTGTCTTCATCATCATTGTAAGTCTCAAAATCAAAAGAGCCGTCATTAATATATACTACCGTGTTGCAGTTGGGACAGGTTATCTCCAGTACGTCATCGTCCAGGATACTGCCGTCAAAAGACATCTGTTCTCCGCAGTTGACACATTTTACTTCCAGCAGGTCCTCCTCACAACCCCACATCTTCTCTTCCAAATCCAGAATTTCATCATCCAGGTCTTCGATGTATTCCTCCAGACTGCCGATTTCCTGCTGCATCCCCTCTAAGATTTCAGCCATGTCTTCCATTACCTTCAGCATTCCTGAGATAATCTTGCCGTTAGAACCTGAATCACTGACATTTAATCCCTCGCACAACCCCTGCAGATAGCTGACCTTTTCCGTGATACCCTTCATTGATATCCTCCTTTGCCGCCTGTTGATGTTAAACATAGTCTAAGCAGTTTCAACCTGCCGCCGCAACGAGGCGGAGGTTGGCACCCGCCGCCGGTTTTGTCAGCAGCAACCCTAACTGTCAAATAAGCGGGAATCTCTTTCCCGCCTCGTTTAATAATCTGGATTTATTATTTGCCGGACAGGAAACAAATAAACATCAAAAAGCGGCAGAAGAAAAAAGCGGGCAGAAAAGCCCAAGGTAAGCATACAACCCATCTACTGCCAAGCTGCCAGCAGAGCAGACAGGGCCTATGACAGAAGTGAAGATCAAAGCTGAAAACCCCGCGGCTAAGGCCGGAGTATGTTGATTGAGCGGGGTTTTGGCTTTAACACCGATATTGGCTTTTATATCAGTTAGACAGTAGTTACGACCAAGGTTTACTTATGCTGACTGATTTCCCCGGAAAAAGACTAATAGCCGGCAGTTGATATTGCCTAGGCCCGCTCCATGTATTGCCCGGTACGGGTATCAATGCGCAGACGGTCTCCTTCCTCTATAAAAAGAGGCACCTGTACTACCGCTCCAGTTTCCAGGGTGGCATTTTTGGTGGCCCCGGTAGCAGTATCTCCTTTGATCCCAGGCTCGGTTTCTGCTACCCGCAGCTCCACAAAATTAGGCAGTTCCAGTCCGATTATGTTGCCGTGGAATAAAAGCACCTGTATATTCATGTTTTCCAGCAGCCATTTAACTCCATCGCCTATTTGTTCTTTGCTTATACTGATCTGTTCATAGTTTTCATTGTCCATGCAAACATAACCATCACCATCATTGTACAGATATTGCATCTCCCGGCGGTCCAAATGGGCCTTGCTTAATTTCTCCCCACCGCGAAAGGTTTTCTCCACTGTAGCCCCGCTTTGAACATTTCTCAGTTTAGCTCTTACAAATGCGGCCCCCTTCCCGGGCTTAACATGCTGGAATTCCACTACCTGGTATGCTGCTCCATCCAACTCTACTGTTACTCCGGTTTTAAAATCATTGACTGAAATCATTTTATCCCTCCATCAATAATTAATAAGTTCTTATCTGAATGAGTTATAATCTCACATCCACCCTGCTTAACAATTACGGTATCTTCAATGCGAATTCCTCCCCATCCGGAAATATATATTCCCGGTTCTATAGTTATCACCATATTTTCTTTTAGGATTTCACTGCTCTGGGAAGAGACCCGGGGCGGTTCATGAATTTCCAGTCCCAGTCCATGTCCGGTGCCGTGAATAAAGAACTCTTCCAGGCCGTGTCTGCTCAGACATGCCCTGACCGCCTGGTCTACTGCCCGACAGGAGACCCCGGCCTGCACCATGCTGACTCCAGCCATTTGAGCTTCCAGCACCGCCTCGTACCTATCTCTGAACAAGGGCTCGGCTCTGGCTACAGCTATGGTTCTGGTCATATCACTGGCATAACCCTGATAAAATCCTCCGTAATCCATAGTTAACATATCACCGGGCTGCAGCAGCCTTCCGCCTGGTTGTCCATGAGGCAGGGCTGCATTGGGGCCTGAAACACTTATGGTATCAAAAGATTCTTTATCACAACCGTATTCTCTTAAACAGTACCCTATCTGATTGGCTATATGTCTTTCGCTGATTCCGGGTTGAATTAAACCGCATATTTTATCGAAAACCAGATCTCCTGTGTGGGCTGCCTGTCTTAATCGCTCCAGTTCTTCTTCCTCTTTAGTCAGTCGCAAATTTTCTACCAACCCCGGCAAGGGAATCAGCCGGGCTGAGAGTTTATGGCTTAATTGGCTGTAATCATTATAGGACATGACCTGACTTTCAAAACCGATATAGGCATATCTTTGGCTCACATTAAACAGTTCTCTGCGTAAGGGCGGCTTCTCCAGTTTAAGCTCCCAGCCCGGACTTTCTCTTTGCACCTGCTGGGTATATCGGCTATCGGTAAAGAGAAACTGATCCTCATCACTTATTAATAATACCGCATCATTTCCAGCCGTGAACCCCGATAAATATCTTATATTTTCGGCTTTGCTTATGAGCACCGCATCCAGCCGGCAGGCATGCATTTGGCGGCGAAGTCTGACTATCCGATCCCGACTCATTCCCTTCCCCCTTTTGCCCCCAAAAGGATTTCGCAGGCGGCCAGCAGTGCTATCTTATAACCCGTGGCCCCCAAGCCGCAAATCTTTCCGGATGCGATGGGAGACAAGAGGGATACCCGGCGAAAAGATTCCCGCGCCTCGGGATTGGACAGATGCACCTCGATAAAAGGTATCTGCACGCCCTTCAGGGCATCGTGAAGAGCTATGCTGTAGTGGGTATAAGCCCCGGCATTTATTATTATATAATGAGCATCTCCCCGGGCCGAATGTATTTTATCAATCAATTCCCCTTCGTGATTGGACTGGAAGAATTCTATATCCGTCCCTTCCTCTCGGGCCAGGGACTCCAGTTCACGGTTAATCTCTTCCAGGGTGGCGGTACCATAGATTTCCTTTTCTCTCTCTCCCAAAAGATTGAGATTGGGTCCATTAACAACCAGAATCTTATATGCCATCTGATCTCCTCCTACCTATTCCCCTGCTATACTCAATGCTCTGATTCGCAAACTGGGGGAGCCTTTTCCTCCATAGAAACGAAAATCTGATGCGACTGCATCGATATTCATTAAAAATTCCGCCATATTACCAGCTATAGTCAGCCCTCTAACCGGGTAAGTCAGACTCCCCTGCTCAATCATTAGGCCCGATGCGCCTACTGAGAAGTCGCCCGATATGGGATTGGCGGTATGCATTCCCATAACCTCGGTAACATACAAACCTTTCTCGATCCCCATGAATAATGTATCCTTATCCTCCGAGCCTGGCGCAATCATAAAATTACTGCTTCCCACCATGGGAAGTCCCCGGAAAGACCCGCGCTGGGCATTGCCGGTAGATTCAACTCCATCCTTGCCGGCGGTATAGGTATTATGAAGGTAAGTTTCCAGGGTACCTTTTTTAATTATGGTCTTATTCCTGGCCGGAACCCCTTCACTGTCAAAACCAGCACTGGCTATGCCATTTTCCAACAGCCCATTATCAATTATCGTACAGCAGCTGGCAGTTACTTGATCTCCAATTTTGCCAGCCAGCAGAGATTTGCCTTTCTGCACCGCCTCGGCATTCACCATGGAGGCCAAGATCCCAGCAAACCTGACAGCCACCCAGGGCTCCATTATTACCGGCAGGCATCCTGACCTCATGGTTTTGGCGTGAAGGACCCGGATGGCATTTGCCGCAGCCTCCTGGCCAACCTGCTCCGGAGCCAGCTCCCGCAATTTTCTAACCGCCATGGTTGAAAACCCATTCTGGGCATCAGCTCCGTCTTCCGCCACCAGAAATATATATACCCCTCCGAAGTTACCGCTTTCATAAGCATAAAGACCTCTGCTGTTAATGATCAGCTTACAGTACTCCAAATCATCATAGCCTGATCTTTCCACTATGGCAATCCGCGAATCGGTGCTTCTGGCTGAACGTTCTACCGATCTGGCTATCTCAATCTTCTCTTCCACACTCATAGCCGCCATATCCCTATCAAACAACTCCAGTCGAGGATATTCGGCCTTGGCCGGCAGTACCTGAAATGCATCCGGGGTGGTATAGGCACAAATGCTGATGGCATCCTGTACCGCCTGTTTTACCGCTTCATTACCCAGGTCACTGGTAAAAGCAAATCCGGTTCGTCCCTGTTTAATCACTCTTATACCCAGACTTGTTTCCTCGGCCTGTTTTAGAGTTTCTACCCGACCTTCAACCACTTCTATACTCAGTTCTTTGGTTTGCATAAGAAAAGCTTCCGCATCTGCTCCGCTTCGCACTGCCTCTTCCAGCGCTCTCTCCCCTACCAGGCGAAGAATCTGTTCCATCGTATGCCTCCCGCTTCTATTAACTTCTATTAAAATCGCGGACCATTTAGCCGCTGCCTCCTAGCCTCCCTGGGCCGGCATGGTGCCGCCTACAGTTAACTCCCGGATGCGGATGGTGGGCTGGGCATCTCCCACCGGAACTCCCTGTCCATCCTTGCCGCATACTCCCAGGCTAAAACCCAGGTCATTTCCCACTTTATCTATATGGGACAGTGCCTGGGGGCCGTTTCCAGTAAGGGTTGCGCCTCGAATTGGGCATTTTACCCTGCCTTCCTCTATCAAATAACCTTCCTGAACATCAAAAACAAAGTCCCCATTGGTAGTATTAACCTGCCCGCCGCCCATTTTCTTCACCAGCAGTCCCTGGCGGGTGGCAGAGATAATGTCCTCCGGCTTATCCTGACCCGGAGATATCAGGGTATTGCTCATCCGAACCACCGGTTTGTGCTGATAGGACTCCCGACGCCCATTACCGGTAGACACGCTCTCATCCCTCCGGGCAGTAAGCCGGTCATACAGATAACTCTTAAGTACACCGTTCTCTATCAGTATCGTTCTCTGTCCTGGAGTTCCCTCGTCATCAAAACTGTACGACCCATATTTATTGGCCAGGGTGGCATCATCCACCACACTCACCACTTCTGCGGCTACTTGCTGACCTATTTTATCCCGGTAAACTGAAAGTCCTTTTTGAACCAGATCTGCTTCCAGACCATGTCCGCATGCTTCATGCACCATGGTTCCACCCGCTTCAGAAGACATTACCACCGGCATCCTGCCCACCGGGGCTGCCCGGGAGGACAGCATCCGCACCGAAAGTTCCGCTGCTCGTACCGCGGCCTCTGTCAAAGAAATCTGTTCCAGCAGTTCCCAGCCACAAACCCCTCCAAATGACTCATACCCGGTTTGAATGATCCCCTTGCTCTCGGCCACGGTATTAACCAGAAGACGCACCCGGCTTATCTGATCCTCTATATACTCGCCGTAGCTGTTGGCTATCTGTACCCCCTTTTGTACATCAGCGGCAGCAACCATAACCTGACGAATTAGAGCGGAGACTTGCCGGGCTGCTTGATTAGCCTGTAACACCGGCGCTATCTTCTCTTCCCATCCCGCCTGCTCCGGCCGGGGCAGGCGGGATGGCCGGAAAAGAACATCCTTTTTTACCAGACTGAGAGGCTTAAGGTTCAGAGCCGAATCCCCTCCAATTGCATCCCGAGCCAGTTTGGCCGCGGATATAAGTCCCTTCCTGCTCAGATCATTGGTATATACATAAGCAGTATCAAAATCCTTCACCACCCGGATGCCCGCTCCCTTTTCCCGGCCGCTGTATATTTTGTCTATGCGGTTATCTTCACACAATATACTGCTGGCCTGCTTTTCCTCCACATATATTTCGGCAAAATCCAGTCCATCTGCACAGGCATATTGAATTACCTCAGCCAGCAAGCTTCTATTTAACATTTTCTCCCTCCAACCGGTACTGTATTTTTATTTTCCGTTATCCGCCGCAAATCATTCGCCGTAATCCATATTATCATGATATTAGCTTTTCAACCCACTGCCGTTCCGTTGATATATCCGCTTGAACAAGCGGTGCCAGGTTATCAAGGGAAACTTCCTGCGGCCTTGCCTGATGGCAAACTGGGTTATCAGTCATCGTTCTTCACGATCATAAGCCACTCCCAGAGCCTGGGGAGTACCTGCATCCCGGCGCCGGCCGGCAGTAACCAGCACCAGTACTATTATCGTTGCTATATATGGAAACATGGACAGGAAAAATGAAGATATATTGATGCCCATGGTCTGCAGCCTGAAGGTCAGAGCCTCTACTCCGCCAAACAAATAAGCTCCCAAAACGGCCCGGGTAGGATTCCAAAGGGCAAATATAACCAAGGCCACCGCGATCCACCCTCTTCCGGCCGTCATGTTTTCCTGCCAGGTGGGAGCATAAACCAGAGAGATATAGGCTCCTCCCAGTCCGGCCATCATTCCTCCCGCGATAGTACATAGATATCTGACCTTTGATACATTAATACCCACGGCATCAGCAGCCTGGGGATTTTCTCCCACCGAACGAATAGCCAGTCCCCACATGGTTTTGTACAGCAAATACCACATAGCTGCAGCCAGCAGCACAGACAGATAAACCAGTATGTCATGCCTGAACAGTATGGTCCCCAGGAATGGAATGTCAGACAAAAATGGCAGGTTAAGAGATTTGAAGCCATGCAGCATGGGGATTCCCTGGAAATTCTTCCCCAGGAAGCCGCTCAAACCGCTGCCAAATATGGTTAGGGCCAAACCGCTTACTACTTGATTTCCCCTCAGGGTGATGGTGACCAGGGCATGTATAGCCGCCATACTCCCGCCTCCGAGTAAGGCGGCCAGCAAACCCAGCCAGTGACTGCCGGTGGTAACTGTTATAATAAAGCCGAAAGCTGCCCCTACCAGCATCATGCCTTCTACCCCCAGGTTCATTATGCCTGATCTCTCCGCCAGCAGTTCTCCCGCAGCAGCATATAAAATGGGGGTGCCGGCTATGATAGTTGCCGCCAGCAGAGCCGACCATGCCGTACTGTCCATCAGGCTGCCTCCTCTCTGCTCAGCACCAGCCGGTAGTGCAAGAATATTTCTCCTGCCAGCAGCAAGAATAACACGGTACCCTGCAATACTTGAGTAATGGAGAAAGACACCCCTACAATCTGTACCGCATATCCCCCCACCAGAAGAGCCCCAAACAGGAATGCTACCAGGATTATGGCCAGAGGATTGAGGCGGGCCAGCCAGGCCACAATGATGGCGGTATATCCATAACCCGGGGAAATTCCCTGCTGCAGCCGATGAGTAATGCCTGAAACTTCAATCATGCCCGCTATCCCGGCAATACCTCCGCTGACCATCATGACCAGTATGATGTTTCTGCCTACACTCATACCGGCATATCTGCCTGCTTGCGGGCTCTCTCCAATAAGCCGGACTTCATATCCCCAGCGAGTGTATTGTATGGTCAGATAAAACAGTACTGCGATTACTATGGCCAGCACGAGCCCCAGGTGCAGACGGCTGTCACCCCAGGCAGGCAGCTGGGCAGCCGGTGCAAATATCGGTGTCAGGGGAAAGCCCATACTGTTAGGGTCCTTCCAAGGGCCAAAAATGAGGTAATCAACCCAGGAAATGGCTATGTAATTTAACATCAGGGTCAGAATGGTCTCATTGACCTGCCAGCAGGCTTTTAATACCCCGGGTATCATTCCCCACATAGCTCCGGCGGCAAAGGCGGCAATCATCATCAGCGGAATGACTATATACGGGCTGCCCTGACCCAGGCTCAGGGCTATCCAGCTGGCAGCAAAGGCGCCCATGTATATCTGACCTTCAGCACCAATATTCCACAGCTTCATTCTAAAGGCCAAGGAAACAGCCAGTCCTGCAATCATCAGGGGAATGGCCTTCACTATAGTCTCTGTTAAGGCATAAGGGGTGCCCAGAGCCCCTTTAAACATCTTGCTGAAGACCAGCACCGGATTATGCCCGGACAGGACTAGAATAACCCAGCCAAATCCCAAGGCTAATAATATGGAGAGCAGCGGGATCAAAAAACGAGCCAGGGCCGAATCTTTTTCTCTCCTGACTAATTTAATCTTAGTCATCTTTCACTCCTATAAACCGAGTTCCAACCATAAGAGCTCCAATTTCATTTATACAAGTATTGTCCACCTCTAAAATCCTGGATATTGCTCCTTGGTACATTACTGCCACCCGGTCGGCAATCCGGAATATATCATCTAAATCTTCCAGCACCAGTAATATGCCAGTCCCTTTGTCTCTCTCCCGCAGCAACAGGTCATAGACACTTGCAGCCGCAGCCACATCCAGGCCTCTGACCGGGTAGGCCGCCAGCAAAACCTGGGGAGCCTGATCAATCTCTCTTCCCAGCAGCAGCTTCTGCAAATTGCCCCCAGAAAGATAATTAACCGGATGTCTGGGGTCAGACAGATAAACATTATATTCATCCACCAGTTGCTCGGTATATCTTCGAATTCTATTATAATTAAGAAAAATACCGCGGTTAAACTCTGCTTTATAATAACTGCGCAAAATACTATTATCCATAACATTCAGATTCGGTACCAGCCCGGTACCCAGACGATCCTCGGGAACCATATTAATACCCCGGAAATTTCTGGCCCTGACCTGGAGATGATTGATTTCTTCCCCCTGGTATTCTATACTGCCGGATACTGTACCTCTTAACCCAGCCAAAGCCTCTACCAGTTCCTTCTGTCCATTGCCGGCCACCCCGGCTATAGCCAGTACCTCGCCCCGGCGGAGGCTGAAACTGACCTGGTCCACGGCCTTGTTCCCCCTGTCTCCCCGGATGGTTAATTTGTCTGCTTTCAAGATAGTGTCTCCCGCTGGTTTATCCCGCCGGGCCTGGGAGTAAACCACCTGGCGGGCTACCATCATTTCAGTCAATCGAGCTTCATCCAAATTCTCGATATGGTCATAGCCTGACACTCGCCCGCGCCTCAGTACTGTTACATAATCAGCAATTTCCATGACCTCGTTTAGTTTATGGGTGATCAATACTATACTCTTGCCCTGCTTTTTCATTTCCCGCAGAATATTGAATAGCTCCCGGACTTCTCCCGGAGTAAGAACCGTGGTAGGTTCATCCATGATCAGAACTTCACAGCCCCGGTAAAGCATTTTCAGTATCTCCACTCGCTGCTGTTCTCCCAGTGAAAGTTGATGGACTCTGGCCTGGGGATCAATCTGAAACCCATAGCTGCGCGATATCCTTTCTGCTTCCTTTTCTATTATTGTCCGGTTAATAACCGCTTTGATTTTAGGAGAACCCAGCACAATGTTTTCAGCCACGGTGAAGTTATTCACCAGGCGAAAATGCTGATAAATCATGCCTATCCCTTCCCCCAGAGCTTTTCGGGGGGAATCCAGTTTCACCGTTTTGCCCTGGACCTTGATGATGCCGGCATCGGGTCGGTACAAACCAGCCAGAATACTCATAAGAGTAGATTTGCCAGCCCCGTTCTCTCCCAGCAGAGCATGGATTTCCCCGGGATAGACCCTAAAACTGATACCGTCATTGGCAAGAACCCCGGGGAAACCTTTGCTTATATCTCGCATTTCTATTACTGGAACTGCTTTCAAATCTGCCCTACCTCCACAGTAAAGGGCGGCTTTAGCCGCCCCGCCTGAGTATTGCAAATACCTGCTATATCTTTCCTTCAACTCCAGCAACAAACCATTCCATGCTCAGCATTTCTTCATCGCTAAGCACCTGTCCCTCTGCTGCTTTTTCACTTCCGTCCTGAGCTATGACCGGCCCGGTGAATACATCCCATTCCTTGTTGATCATAGCCTGTTTTTTAACTTCCACCTGCTCCACCAGCTCAAGTGGAACTTTTTCATTGATTGGGGCCAGATCCACTATTCCTTCATCCAAGCCACCCCAGTATGCCTGGCTGCTCCAGGTTCCATCGATAACTGACTGCACGGTTTCCACATAGAAGGGTCCCCAATTCCAGATGGGAGAAGTCAGATTACCTTCCGGGGCAAATGGCCGCATGTCATTATTATAGCCCACACAATATTTGCCTGCTTCCTCAGCAGCCACCTGCGGTTCAGTGGTGTCCTGGTGCTGGGCTATAACATCACAACCGGCTTCCAGCAGACTCTTGGCTGCCTCCTTCTCCTTAGTGGGGTCAAACCAGGTATTGGTCCATACAACTTTAACCTTAACATCCGGATTGACCGATTGGGCTCCCAAAGTGAAAGCATTTATCCCCCGCACCACTTCGGGAATCGGAAGTGCCGCTACATAACCTAACTGATTGTTTTCAGTCATTGCCCCGGCTACCATTCCACTCAGATAACGAGCCTGGTATATCCGGCCAAAATAAGTGGAAAGATTTTCTGCGGTCTGCAACCCGGTGGCATGCATAAATTTAACCTCCGGATATTTCTGGGCTACTGCCAGCATGGCATCCCCATAGCCAAAACTGGTGCCGAATATTATTGAACATCCTTCCTGGGCCAGCTGTTCGAAACTGCGTTCGGCATCTGCACCTTCCGGTACGTTTTCCAGTTTAATAGATTCCACTCCGGGAATCGCCTCCTCCAGGTACTTGCGTCCCTGGTCGTGGGCATACGTCCAACCATGATCGCCAGGAACACCGATGTATACCCATCCGACTTTAATGGTCTCACCTTGTTCAACTGGGGCTTGCGACTCGGGTTGAGCATCTTTACCGCATCCCGCTGCAAATATACATAGCAGCATTACTGCCAGCATCACCACCGCAATTTTCTTAAACTTCATAATCCAGCCTACCTCCTCCTTATTGTCCTAAGCCTTTGAAACTTTCGACACTTTTTGGTAAAATTCCTGCCATAAACTTCAAACTCGGGAAACTACCTCTGCAATTATCCTAAAAAATCCTTCAGCAGTTGTCAGACAGACCCGTCTGCCTCCATCGGGTTGCGCTTCATATGCCTGGGTCTCCGGATCAAGCTTTCCCGCCACTTCCAGACAGCTGGCAGTATTCCCCTGACCGCCCAGTATGTCACTTAAGGTAATACCCGGTATTATTTTTCATTTAGGTATCGCCTTTTACAGTTGGTATTTACTATAATGAACATATGCCATTAGCAAGATAAAATTTGCCAGGTGAAGGAGATCAATTTTGCATAGTTCCATACTTTTCGCCGACGATAGGCCCGATACATTCAGAATATGGGATAATTATTCAGCCTTTGGGGGAGGACATTATCAGTTTTTATATGCCCGCAATGAGTCAGAGATATATAGTATGCTGCTAGCCCAGCAGGTAGACTTTTTTATCTGCCGTCTTCCTCTGTCTAATGATAATACCAATGCCTTTTTTGAGTCCCTCGTCCATACTAACCCTGACCTAATCCGCATCGCCCTGCTGAAAAAACATGACCGGGAGATGCTGCTCCGGTTTCTGCCCTATTTTCACCATTTTTTTGACGAAGCAGTTGAACCTGATACACTTAAGCATTATCTGGACCGAACAAATAAAATACGCCATATACTTGGATTTGAGACAATAATCAAGATCTGCACCTGGATAAATGCTCTGCCCAGCCTGCCCGAAGCATTCTATCAGGTCATGGACGAAATCTCTCATCCTGATCCTTCCATTGCCAGAATATCAAACCTTATCGAACATGATAGTTCAATAACGGCTCATATCACCCAGACAATAAATTCGCCTGCCATCGGCCTGCCGCACCGGGTCAGCAGCATGGAACAGGCGGTCACCCTGCTGGGCTTGGAGATGACCAGGGCTATAGTAATTCATGCCGGGGTAAACAGTTACCTTCATTTACCCGCCTTTATCCTGGCCACTGCCGAGTCTATCAATCACAACAGCTTCGGTATAGGCCACCTGGCTTATGGTATAACCCTGCTGGAAACCGGCAGTCCAGCCATGGCTCAGCAGGCAAAAATAGCGGGTATACTGAACAATATCGGCTACCTGTTATTATTAAATAATCCGCGGACCCAGAGTGAAATACAAACTATCCTGACTGCCAACAGAATGACCCTGCTGGAGGCAGAAGAATTACTTACCGGAATAACTCATGCCGAAATGGGCGCCTATTATCTAGGGCTGCGGGGATTCGATGATGCGCTCCTGGAAGCTGTGGCCCATTATTACCGGCCCGAGACCAGGCCCACAGAAGGTTTTACCATCCTGACGGCCCTGCATGCAGCACATGCTCTGGCTCCATCACCGCTCAGGAGTATTATACCCTGTAAAAAAACTGAACTCTGCTTGCCCTACCTGGAAAAACTCGGTTTGCAAGGCAAAATCTCCGCCTGGCAATCCCTGGCCCGGGAGATTTTCAGCTAGCAGCCGGAGCTAATCGGAGGCGTGATTTAATTCCCGATCTGCAGCACATCTTCCCCTATGTCACCCTGCAGAACGGGATCATAATATACTTTCAGGCTTATATTCGCCTGCAGGCAGGGGGAATTGAAGAGGCCGGTCTTTGACTCGGCATCCTGGTCAATTGTACTCTGGGATAATCCCGGGCTTTTTATTCGACAGCTGTTTAAAACCATAATCCTTGTATCCTTATCTTCAATGGCAGCTATAAAGTTTCTCAACTGCTGGTATAGGCCCGTAACCTGAATCTCGATATCTTCACTGAGCAGGCCGGTCTGATCCTGGCCATTAATACTTATATCCTCGGGCAGTTTCTTATAATATATCCTCTGCAGATCCACCCCCGATCCGTCAGCCATTTCCTGCACAGAACTCATTACCTGTGGAATAGCAGGTGAATCCGGAACTTGCTGAAAAAGGTCCTGCATTTGTTCTTTTATCTGTTCCCCTTCTCCTCTGCTTTCATGCTGCAGAAGCTGTTGCTGAGCCGATATGCTCTCCAGCATTTGCCGATTTTCCTCTTTGACCCGGTTAAACTCTCTCTGTAAAGGGTTAAATATAAGCAGATAGTATATGTATATCATTAACAGGAACAGCAGAAGTATTATCAAAGCTCTTTCTCTCCGGGTCAACATCCCGCTAATCATCTCCCCGCGCCAGGACCAGTTCAAAACTTACTCCCTCCTCCTTTGCCTTCCGACCTGAGTCTATGCTTATTATCTCCTTCAGCAATGGGGTACCGCCAATACTGTTCAACCAGATAACTTCGGGCCCATAGGCAGAAGCAACTCCCTTAACCATGACCCGGTCATCCTCAATCACTATTTCTGTTAAATCCAGTTCGGCAGGTATCGTTGCCTCAATGGCATCCAGCACTTCAAGCTTTGAGGCAATCCCGTTCCGCAGCCGCTGAATTCTTTGACTTTTGCGGTTAAGCTGTTCCAGGCTGATCTCTTCCTCTTCCCGATCCTCCAACAGTATCCGGGTGTCGTCACAGGATTGATTCAGCCTTATGTTCTCCTGCTTCAGGGTCTCAATCTGCTGCCGGCCATGGGCATGCTGACCTATCATAATCCCTGTCATAAGTACCAGAACCAGAGACAAACCAGCGGCCGCTTTTATCTTCTGCCCCCGGACATGCTGTTCAGCTTCCAGCAGATTAATGCTTATTTCCTTATTGTTCCCCATGACCTTACACCCCTTAATCCCAATCCAACTGCTACCGCAAAATCATACCTGAGTTCATTTGACTCTGCTTCCTGCAAGGGCTGCAGAATTCTGGCCCGGGAGAGCCAATCTCCCACCTCTGCCTCACAACCCAGACCCTCGGCCAAAGCCCGTTCCAAACCAGGAATCCTGGCCCCTCCTCCGGTAATCAGTATCTTCCCCGGATCGTTTCCATACTGCAAGCGATAGTATTCACAGGAACGAGCAACCTCCCGTACTATATCATTTATGGCCCGATCCGTACTGCGAAATGGGAATTGAGCATATTCAGCCGGACAGGGAAGCGCTGCTCCGGGTTGATAACCGGAATAGGCAAAAGACAGATTACGGTTGAAAACCGGCACCCCCTCCCGGTATACAGAAAAATATGGCCGCAGGGCACCCAGATTAAGAAAAGCGCGGGTACTGGCGTCTTCCCATGCAAACAGCCGATTGAGGGCCAGGGATTCGATCTCCAGGGTTTGAAGCTTCAATTTGCCCAGTCGGCATGCAGTTTGTATTCTCTCTACCTGCGTTCTCCTTACCGCAACAAAAAAAAGCTCTGTCCGTTGCCCCTCCCTATCCTGGAACTCCCGAATCGGAAATACATCCATGGCTACCTGTTCTGGCGGAACAGGCAGGAAGTTTGCAGCTTCGTATCTGACCGCCTGGCGGAGTTCCGGCAGTGACAGCCTGGGCATGGTTATTATTCGAGTGTATACCTGTGATCCAGCTACCGCACTGTTTACTTTCCGTTCCTTCAAGCCCAGTTCCTGTACCAGTTCAGCGATCACATCCCCCAGTACGTAGGGGTCCAAAACCGAACCTCCTTCCAGGCTCCCCCGCGGAGTCTCCCGGCTGCCAAAACTTAAAATCTCCAGCTGTGATTTGTTTTTCCTAAGTTTAACTATTTTGATTTTCCTGCTTCCTATATCCAGCCCTATGCCAGACATATTCAAACCATTCACCCCCCGAACTTCAGTCCAAATATGTACAGGCTACGATGGGAGCCAATCCCAGGAAAACCCATGATTGCGGAAACAACTGCATGATTCCGGCATCCTTTTGAACCGTGAAATAGGGCTCCCATTCCAACTCCCTTTCCCAAGCCATTTGTATGTATAATTGCTGACCGGCATATATGCAGCCTTGGTAATGGCATCCAGATGCTCGGGACAGCATATGTATATCCCCCGCCGCTTGTAAAAAAGCCCGAATACTCCTAGGTTCATCCCTGCAATCTGCAAACACCGGTTCCAGGGCCAAGTCCATATCCCCGCCGGACAGAACATAAAAAGCAACCCGGGAATTGAGATGGTCGAACATGGCACTGTCTGCAATTATCCGGAGGTTGGCAGGGCTGATAATAATCACGCCCCAACCCTCATGGATGAGATGGTAAAAGTGCTCCCGAGGACCTTCCAGCCAATCCGACAAGCGGGATTCCCCCGGATCCAACCAGGCATTGAAGTTCAATTCCACTGTTTCCCCGGCTGGCCGGTCAATAAAGATACAAGTACTGTTCAAGCGGTTGATATCCACTTGGTAGACATTCCCCTCCAACCGCAGGCGGCCGGAATCCGGCGCCAAGTAATCCCACTCCGGATCCAGCTGAGCCAAGCGGCGGCAGTTGGTCAGCAGATCCAGGGGTAAATGAGGAGCCGCAAGGCTGGTAAGCAATGAAGCAGCCTTGACAAAATCTCTGGATTGCAAGGTTTTATCCGGGTAAATAATACTGCTCCGCGACTCCATTAAGTCCTTTAAAACCAGGGATTGACAATAATTCTCGCTCGGGCATTCACCCCAGAGCGGATAGGGCAGATTATCTTCAAACAACCAGCTGGTTTCATCCTCAGCCATGCTATTACACCATCCGGAGGCTACGGCCATTATCTCTTCCCGCCCTTCCCCGTCTACTACCTGCAGATATCCCCGGGGATAATAAAATGGATTGACCCTGATCTTGCTTTGCTCCAGCTGGTGAAAGCATGATTCCCCGACACACCCGTATTCATAGCTTATCTCCCAGGTGCTCTCCGGTTCATGGCATTCCGGCCATTGCTGTTGATCCAACCGAAAATAAGGATGATTTTCCCGAAATGTGTCGACGAACTGCAGATAATCGACTCCTTTTAAGGGATAATCCGATGGGCAGGCTGGATCTCCTTCCAAACGAGGTTCGGCATCGTATACCTCCCAATCCTGCCTTCCCTCCTCCACGGGCCGGGTAGTTACTGCCGCTTCATAGCGCCCCGCTATTTTCAGCGTGTCAGCCCGGATAACATAAGCTGGCAAAGCATCGATCAGAATAAGCGCTCGAACCGCCTTGCTGATCTGCGGGGAAACATCCGCTAGAAAGGCCCGGGAAGTAACGCTGACCATTTCACGTCCATCCAGCAAGCCGGCCTCAAAGCTTATTTCTACCCTTATCCCATTATTCAGATACAGGTGTTCAAGCTCGGGCAGCTCATGTCTGGCTGCAGTATAGTTCATGATTATGTTGCGTCCGGTCTGTATCCCTGCATCAGCAGCCTGTCTCAGCATTTCCGTGTATTTTTGAGACTCTGTTACCTTTTTCTCCACCGCTGCCATCCTTAAAACCGCACTGCCCATCACAGTTATTATCAGCAGCACGAACAGGGCCATTATTACCGCACTTCCCCGGACCGGTCCGGTATTTGATCCGCTCATGGTTCTCCTTTTTTTACTCTATTATCCCGTGCGCCCTGCTGCTTCCCCTGCCATTTAAGCAAAAATTAAAACCATCCTCACCGCCAGTAACCTCATATTCCACTGCCCCGAAGGTGGTAGTGGAAAAACTCAGAAGGCTTATCCTGTCCGCACAGGGTATTTTATCCAATAACTGGCCATCACTGCTGCTTCGCCTTGCATCCAGCCTCCTTCTCTCCCGATACAGGGTATGGTTCTGGCAGTAATATGATACTGAATGGTACAGAACTCCGGCTTCTGATGCAACCGGCACCACCAATCTCAGGCCAATGCCCGATACTCCGAAAGCCACAGGACGGCCATAGGCATCGAGTACCTCTGCGCTTTCACTGCTGTAAAGATCTCTGCGTATCAGTTGACTGGCTTCTCTCACGTTATACTGAATCTCACTGATATTGCCGACCTGGCTGAAGGCTTTGCTGGACGCCCAGTAAACAGTCATCAAAGCACTGCTTAGCAAAACCATTAGAGCCAGGGCTAAAGTGTTTTCCAGCAGAGTCATCCCCGATGAAGATTTATTTTCCATTCTTACTACCTGCCGGAGATTATGCTGCATAGCTGGCAGCCGTCCCCCCCTTCAATGTATGTGACTCGGACGGCAACTTCTATCAGGCTATTGCCAAAGAATATATCCCTAGCATCACTCCCATAGCCGAGCTGTTGGCTGCCCTCAGCTGAAGTGCCATCATAATAAGCCCGGTCATCATAGCAGGACGCGGTTATAAAGGTATTGATACCCGCCGGGGCTTCCAGGCTGATAAGCTTCCCATCCAGGGTAAAAGCAAACACTTCATCTGCGGAATTATCATCCTGGGCAGTCCATGGCTCCTCATGCAAAAGCTGCCGCTGCAGCAATAAGGAATTGGTCCTCAACAACTCCATAATTGCTGCGGCATAAGCGGATTCCAGAGTTTCATCCCTGCTCTGGCCAATCCACAGCCGGGAAACAGAAAAGGCCGTGAATAGACTGGTGACTATCAGGCTCAGAATCGCCAGTGCTGCAGTCACCTCAATCAAGGTCAAGCCCTGTTCTCTTATAGATCTGTCCCGATCTCTCTTGTAATAATTCATATATCCATCCTTCCAAATCACCCTTACCGCTCCCCAATCCAGCCGGAAATAACTCATATCGCCCCCTGGCAGCCCAGGATTCCCAGGTAGAGTTCCAAAATCTGGCTGCCGTATAAATAGGCCGTATAACCGCCGACAGCCAGAAAAGGTCCGAATTTTATCGGAGTCTTTCTGTTCCCCTGCCGACTCATAATCAGGAGCAATCCCCACAAGCCGCCCAGGGAAGCAGAGATAATAAAAGCCGCCACCCCTTGGGGCATACCGCAAAAAGCCCCGATCACCATGGCCAGCTTGACATCCCCCCCTCCCATTCCTCCCCGGCTCAATACTCCGGCCATCCACAATACTCCCCCGAAGAATACCACGCCAGCTGCTGCGGATAGCGGAGCAATAGTCAGGGGAGACAGCAGCACTGCGGCCAGTAATCCGCTCATGGTCAGCTTATCCGGTATTATCCCATGGTCTATATCTATAAAGGCCGCAGCAATCAGGAAAATGCTCATAATCCATCCGGCCAGAACTGCAGCCCCTGAGCCGGTATGCCGGTATATAAGCAGAAAGCTCAAACCACCTAGAACCTCAATCAGGGGATATCGCAGACTTATATACTTCCGGCAGCAGCGGCATCGGCCCCTCAGCATCATATAGCTCAGCAGAGGCACCATATCCCGAGCCGCAAGAGAACAACCGCAGGCCGGGCAGTGACTCTTCGGCCAAATTATCGATTTTCCCCGTGGGAGGCGATATACGACTACATTTGTAAAGGAACCCGCTGCCAATCCCCAAATAAAAACCGCCAGGCTGCTAATCATGGTTTCACTACCGCTCCACACCACATTTTAACCTTCCTATTCTGGCTCTCCTCCCCCTACAATACCATCAGTCACCGTATAAGGGCTATATCCGGCCGGTGCCGATGGCACCTCTTTCAGGTATTGGTCCAATAAATCCTGGAGATCGTCCACCTCTGCCGGAGCAACATTTTCACTGCTGATATACAGGTCTACTGCCTCCTGCAGCAGCTTCTTATTGCTTTCATTGGCATCGGTGCGAGCATTGGCCAGTACGGCAGTAAATTTGGGTACAGCCAGGGCCGTGAGCAGCACCAGGATAGCCATCACCACCACCAGTTCTACCAGGGTAAAGCCTTTTTGCTGCCTCTTTTCATCGCTGCTGGTTTTAACTATCATCCACTATCCTCCTCTCTTCAGACAACTGCTTGCTCCTGATTCACTTATCATTACCCCCCCTTTTTTCCCAGGTTTTCAAAATAGCGCCCTAAATCCCCGGGCCGCTAAGTAGTTCGAATACCGGCAGAAGAGTTGCTGTTACCACCCCTCCAACTACCAAGGCAGCCATTACTACCAGCAGCGGCTCCAGAGCTGCTGCCGCCTGTTCTACTGTGCGATTCAGCTCCTGTTCATAATAACCCGACATCCTGAGCAACATTTTCTCCAGGGTTCCGGTCTCCTCTCCCACCGCTATCATCTGAATCAAAAGTGGTTCAAAAATTCCGGATTCTTTCAGGGGCCGGGCGATAGACTGCCCTTCGCTGATGTTCTCTCGGGCCTTCATCAAACCCCTTAATACCCAGGCATTAGCTGCCGCAGCTTCCACAATCTGCAGGGCAGTCAGGATAGGTATGCCACTGCTGATAAGAATGCCCATAGTACGTGTAAAACGAGATTCCAGCAAACGTGAATTTATCCTTCCCCACAAAGGCAGCTTTAAATAGCATCGGTCCAGATAATATCTGCCTTCTGGGGTTTGACCGATTCGCCTGAGCAGAAGGGTCAGCAAGGCTGCCCCTCCCAGCAGATAGAAGAAGTTATGGCAGAGAAAATTGGAACCTGCCAGCAACATCTGGGTAAGCAGAGGAAGTTCTGCCCCAGCGGACTCATAAAGTCCGCTGAATACCGGCAAAACATAAATCAAAATAAATATGACCGTCAGTATAGTAAATATCAGGATTATGCCCGGATATATACCGGCAGTAATCATCTTGTTCCTTATCCTGATCTCGCGTTCCAGGTGCTCGGCCAGACGCAGCAATACTTCTTCCAGCACCCCGCCCAGTTCACCTGCCCTGACCATGCTTACGTAAAGCTGACTGAAACTGCGGGGGTACTTTCCCAATGCCTGGTGCAGGGCATAGCCCCCCTCGATATCATTCTGGATTCCCTTCAACAAGGTTTTTACTTTCCTGCTGCGGCTTTGCTGCTGCATAATCCCTAATGCTCGGACAATAGGCAGGCCAGCTGCAAGCATAGTCGCCAGCATCCTGCTCATTACCAGGAGATCACGGCCTGCAAGGCCCGGGTCAACTCCACCTGCCCGGACCGACCTTCCTTTGATCTCTTTAACTTGCAAAATGCAATACTGCTCTTTCAGTAAACCTCTGATCAGAGAGTTTTCATTCGGAGCCTCTATCTGCCCGGCAATCAACTCCCCCTGCTGGTTTTTTACCCGATATTCGAACTGCAGAATAAACCCTCCTTTAAGCATCGGCAGAAACTGCCCAGCAGTTTCAACCCGCCGCTGCCACTAGGCGGGAGACTAAAAACAGCCCCCGGTTTTCATAAAAGGGATCCCTCCGCTTTATGAAGCGGGAGAGACCCTTTCGCCTCGTTTTAACTGGATAAATAAAAAGAATAGAATCTAAAAATATGGAGTGGATATATAGGCCAGTTTAATAAGGAAAAACCCCCTTATTCTCGAAGAATCACGAGCCAGGTCCATCCTAATGTCCGTTGCTGCCCAACAGGCGTTCATATTCCTCCTGGCTGACCAATCCCTCACTATAAAGACTTTTGATGGATTTTTCCATGGTAATCATGCCTACCGATTGCCCGGTCTGCATAGCGGAATATATCTGATGAACCTTGTTTTCCCTGATCATGTTTCTGATAGCAGGAGTGGCAACCAGAATCTCCACCGCCGCCGCCCTTCCGGGTATATCCTGCCTCATCAGCAATTGCTGGGTTATTATTCCCTGCAGGCAGGATGCCAGCTGTATCCTAATCTGCCTCTGCTGATCGGGAGGAAAAACATCCACTATGCGTTCAATGGAACTGGCGGCGCTGCTGGAATGCAGCGTGGCCATAACCAGGTGCCCGGTCTCCGCTGCGGTCAAGACAGTGGCAATTGTGTCCAGATCCCGCATTTCTCCTACCAGGATGACATCTGGATCCTGGCGCAGAGCCGACTTAAGCGCTTCCCCGAAAGAATGGGCATCAGTACCTATCTCCCTCTGGTTGACGATAGAATTTTTGTGTTTATGCAGGTATTCGATAGGATCCTCCAGAGTTAAAATATGCCGCTTTCGTTCTTCATTTATGTAATCGATCATTGCTGCCAGAGTAGTAGTCTTGCCACTTCCGGTCACCCCGGTCACCAGAATTAGTCCCCTCTCCCTCAAAGCCAGATTGGCCACCATAGGAGGCAGATCCAGATCTTTTAAACCCGGCACTTCCACCGGTATAAGACGAACCGCGGCAGCCAGGGAGCCTCTCTGTCGATATATATTAGCCCGGAAACGGCCAATACCCGCCAGAGAATTAGAAAAATCCACCTGTCCTGTACTTTGCAGTTCATTCCGGGCGGACTCGGCCGGCATTAACTGCATAGATAATCTTTCAGTATCAGCCGGACTCAGCACCGAATCTTGCGGATGAGACAACAGTTCTCCATCAACCCGGTAAAGAGGCGGACGGGATACGGTTAAATGTATGTCCGATGCTCTATATGCCAAACCTTTTTTCAAAATATCCATTATATCGACTGCCATTTTCTTCTCCCTCCAAGCAAATAGACTGTAATACTTCCTCCAGAGAAGTAAGACCCTCCCCGGCTTTGGCTATCCCATCTTCCAGCATAGTCTTCATGCCCTCTTTTCTGGCTATCTCACTAATTGTCTGCTCAGATGTACTGCCGCAGTGGATGGCATCCCTGATCCTTGATCCCACCAGCAGGATCTCGTGCAGCGCCAGACGTCCGTTATATCCTGATTGACGGCACAGCTTGCATCCTCCCGAACGATAAAATGCCTTGCCCTCCAACTCTGGGCGTCCCAGGTATCCGGCTGTATCACCATCCAGACTGTACTTGATACGGCATTTGCAACATAGTTTTCGCACCAGACGCTGAGCCGCTATCCCTGACAGGGCTGAAGAAATGAGAAACTTTTCCACTCCCATATCAATCAGACGGGCCAGTGCCCCAAGTGCACTGCTGGTATGAAGAGTGGAGATTAACAGGTGTCCGGTTAGAGCAGCCTGTACTGCCATTCTGGCAGTTTCTGTATCCCTGATCTCCCCCAGCATAATTACATCGGGATCCTGACGCAAAACCGAACGAAGTCCGGAGGCAAAACCAAAGCCGGCTCTGGTATTCAACGGTATCTGGTTGATGCCGGGCAGAGAATACTCCACCGGATCTTCCAGGGTTATAATATTTCGTTTTACGTTATTGATTTCTGATAATATCGAATAAAGGGTTGTAGTCTTTCCCGAGCCGGTTGGACCGGTTATAAGTATCATTCCCAGGGAGCGCCGGCTCAAGTGTATAAGTTTCCTGCGATTTTCCGCTGATAATCCCAGGCATTCAATCCGGGTTATCACATTGCTGCGGTCCAGAATCCTTAGCACTATCTTCTCTCCATAAACCGCTGGAAGGGTCGATACCCTGAAATCAGCCTGGCGTTCATCGAACTCCAGGCTAAACCTTCCATCCTGGGGCAGACGTTTTTCTGCTATATCCATTCCCGCCAGTATTTTGATTCTGGATATGATGGCTGCTTCCCAATCCCGGGACAAGGCCATGGCTTCATGCAGATCTCCATCCATACGAAACCTTATCCTGGTACGGTTTTCCTGGGGTTCAATATGTATATCACTGCATCCGCTGTGAACCGCCTTGCTGAGAATGGAGTTTACCAAGCCTATTACCGGTGCCTCATAGTCTATGGGTACAGACGGAGCATTATCCGGACTGGCCCCGATACTGATGCCCTCATGGTTAAACTGGCCGATTAGTTTCTCCCAATTAGGGTCGGGATTAAAGGCTATGTACTGGCGAATAGCAGTTTCCAGTTCCTCAATGGAGGCCATCAACGGCACTACTTCCATACCGCTGGACATGCACAAATCGTCGATAGCCTGTTGGTTTAATGGGTCGGCCATGGCTACCAAAATACTGCCGTTTTGCTGGCCTACCGGCATTAATCCGTACTTCTTGATAATATCTGCAGGTACCAGTTTTACTATCTCTGGGTCGATATCTATATTGCTCAAGCTGACCCGGGGAATTCCCAGGGCATATTCCAGCATATCCACCAGCTGCACTTCGCTCATCAATCCCGATTGAGGCAAAATCTCTCCCAATTTCTTACCCTTCTGGCTCTGTTCCCACCGCGGGCATCCAATTGCCGGAGAGATTTCTCGTTCCATAAGTATTTGCCCCGGCTTACTGTTCGGCAATGTCATCATTTTCTCCGAATCCCCGCTAGGTAGTTGCCATTGCTTTCCCATATTTTACATTATTATACATTTACTTTTGGCAATAATCAACAAATATATTAATATCAGGCAGCAAAAATGCAATATATCCCCTCTATCGGCATATTATTCCTATTGTTAGAACAGCAGTACCGAGACCGTCTATTTTATTATCGTTAAAATACCGGCATTCTTTAGGGTTAACGCCATCTTCATTATGGTTAAGGCGGGCATTGGACTGGACATCATTCCCAGGCTTTGCTATCTTTTTAACAAGACCATCCGGACTGGGGAAAAACTGCCGTATGGGTAAACTTGCGGGGAGGCTAAACCATGTTGGCTTCAACTTCGGTTTTAAGATACTATATCTATCTATCTGACGACGAGAGCAAAATTAAACCTATGCTGGAGGCACTAGGGTCACTGGGTTTCCAGTACCTGAGATCACCTGATCTCCTACGGGAACCTGTCCCGGGTGGCAAAGGCCAAGTATTTTTTGAACTGCAGCAGGATAAGAGCAGGATATTGATAGTACATATCTCCGGAGCTCAGATACTCATCAGTGAGGCCCTGGATGAGTTGGCCCAAATGGAATCAGGCTGCCTGGCAGCTGAGGAATTGCTGGGACAGGTTACCGTGTTGCTCAGCAGCGAACTTCCCTGGATAGAGTTAATTAAAGATATTCCGCATCACTCGGGAAACCAAGGGGGAGAGCCGTTGCCCATGCAGGCGGGACAAATGAGCCGTTATACCCCCCTGCCTCACCATATTTTCTACGCCTGCCGGCCCGACCATTATAATCAAACCGCAACCCGATTAGCAACCTACGGACTGCCCTTGATAGAAGCCAGATATATCGAACTGCAGATGATATCCAAGCTAATGCGGGAGCGCAGCCGAATAATCACCCGGGAATTGAATGATCTTGAGCGAAAGCATTCGCAAATTATGCATTCCCATCTGGTCAAGGATCAAAACGGCTTGAAACAGGTGGAAGAGTTGGAAGAGCAAGTCCAATCCCTTTCAGCTGCCTACGGAATGACAGCAGCCAATATCAGTTTAGTAAATGACGGACGCCTCCGTCTGGAAGATAGTCTGATAAAGTTCCAGAGCAGACTGGGGCGTGAACCAGCCCTGAAATTGGAGCAATACCAGCTGGATAATATCGTCCAGCCTTTCACCAAAACCCTGAAGCAGATGAATAATCTGCATGAGATGCTGGTTGCTTCCCGGGATAGTCACCAAGCAGGCATTGATGTGGTCCGAAGCCGAATAGACATAATGAACAGCCGGTCCAATATCGCCACCCAGGAGAAAATTCGCCAGTTAATGGAACTAAATACCTCCATTCAAAAGCAGGGTCTGGCTTTTCAGTTTGCGGCCGGACTGATTGAATTTGTATTACTGGCATATTACAGCCATTCCCTGTGGAAAAACCTGGCTCATGCGGCCTATATGGCTATACCGCCGTCAGTTCAGTTTGTTGCCGTAATTCTGTTCTCAGGCCTAACCACTTATCTCACTCATGTCCTGGCTGAATACCTGCAGGGAGACCAACACCAGAAGAAAAAGGTCATAATAGCAGGGATTCCTCTATTCCTGTTGTTCCTGCTAATCCTGATCGGCACTGTATTTTTTAGCAGCGGGGCACATTAGGCCAATCAGCCCATTAGCCTTATGGCTTTTAGCCTCTCATTCAGTTTACGAAAGTGCATGTCTTCCTCCCGGGCCAGCTGTTCCAGCAGCAGCCGGGTTTCAGGATCCTCAGCTTCCCGGGCCATATTACGGTATCTCTCGGCCGCCTTGAGCTCCTCCTGTATTGCATGGTTAATAGCTTGTATGATATCCACGGTCCTACCTCCCTGATGCACTGCATTATTTCCGGCTTATCTCTTCATTAGCCAGGCGGCGGGCATATCCGGGTTTTCAGCATTCCGCAACTGTATTTGCCTGACCATACTATCCCGCCGATTTTTGCTATTAATAAAATACTAGTAAACTTGGTTCCCGTCAATTACTTGCTGTTTTCTCCCTGCTAAGCAGCCGGTATTATTAATCTGCCCCCGGCGCATAATATTAGTGATTAATAGATATCACGGAAAAATAATAGCCCGGCGAACAGATTCCCCCCCGTTTCCTTAAGCGGTCTGTGGGAGCATGGCAGCAACGCCCTGACCATTGCCCGGAACTGCTTTTTCAGCGGGGACTAAACAGATTGAGGTGTTGACCCTGAATGAGGCCCTGGTAGTGGTAGTGAGAAGTCTGATCGGATTCTTCACCCTCTTTATTTTCGCCCGTTTACTGGGGAAACAAGAGATCAGCCAGTTGAGTTTTTTTGATTACGTTTTGGGCATAACTATCGGCTCAATAGCTGCCTCCCTGTCAGTAGATCTGAGCAGTCGAGCCTGGCCGCACTGGGTAGGTCTTTTAACCTGGACCAGCACCGTCTTTACCCTGCAACTGATAACCTCCCGGTCCAGAACAATTGACCAGTATCTGGTAGGAGAACCTACCGTTGTTATACAAAACGGGTTGATAATGGAAGAAAATATGAAGAAGCTGCGATATACCATTGCTGATCTGCTCAAACAGCTGAGGAGCAAAAACGTATTTGATATCAGCCAGGTGGATTTCGCCATCCTGGAAACCAATGGTCAGCTATCAGTGCTGCTCAAACCCGAATTCAATTATACTACTCCCCGGGACTTAAACCTGCCCCCTCCTGCCAGTGGAGTCGGCACGGAATTAATTTATGCCGGAGTTATAGTTGACAGTAACCTGTCTGCAGCAGGACTGGATCGCCTCTGGCTCTACCAGCAGCTGAAAATGCAGGGTATCAATAATCCTTCGGAGGTATTCATGGCTGCCTATAACCCGGCTTCCTCCGGTCTATACATAGATAAATATCTGGATAGCTGACGGGTTGTAACAAAATCTATTAAGTCAGGGTGAGTTGATGAAAAAGCCAGCTTATTACTTAATTGTTGTTATGGCATTGCTGTTCCTTGTTGCAGTAATGAACAGCGGCAGTTTCCTGGCCCGAGGTCTGTCAGATGATTTCCGGGATATGAGGCATTCCTTGCAATCAGAGGAGTGGAAGCAGGCGGAAATAAACTGCCAGGATTTGATGCTGGCCTGGCGGAATACGGTAGCCAGGATACAGTTCAGCGTAGAAAAAGATGAAATCAATGCCATAAATGTTAATTTGGCCAGGATGAAGGCCCACATAGAACTACGGCAAAAAAATGAAGCCTATGTTGAACTACTGGAAGCAATGGAACACTGGGAAAACCTGAATCACTAAATTATAGCGACCAGCCTCGGCTATTAATAATCCAAAGCTTCCCGGATAACCTGTAAGACCAGTTCCCTGGAGGGATTGCTAAATATAGCAAATCCGCCGATTCCTTTAGGCAAAACCAATCTCAGCCCATCGTCTTCCACCTTTTTGTCATTCAGCATTCCTTCGTATATATCCTCCCCTCGATAAGAGGGAATCTGCAGGGTAATCCCCAGACGCTGGAACAATTGGGTTATCCTTCCGGCCTGTTCCGCTTCCAGCCAGCCCAGCTTTTGAGCCAGCAGGGATGCCATAAGGGTTCCTGCCGCTACTGCCTCACCATGTTTGAGCTCTTTATAATTACCCAGTTTCTCAATGGAATGACCAAAAGTATGGCCCAGGTTCAATATCATTCTCAACCCGGTTTCTCTCTCATCCCTGGAGACAATATCACTCTTAATTTTTATGCAGCGATAAACAACTTCCAGCACTGTTTCGGGGTCTCTGCATTTCAGCAGGTCAGCTTTTTCTTCCAGCAGCCGGAACAAATCATAATCATAGATTACCCCGTACTTGACCACTTCGCCCAATCCGGCCCGAAACTCTTCTTCAGCCAGGGTATCCAGAGTAGCAGTATCGATTAAGACCAGAGCCGGCTGATGAAAAGTCCCAATCAGGTTCTTACCCCGGGGATGATTTACTGCTGTTTTCCCCCCCACACTACTGTCTACCTGAGCCAGAAGGGTGGTAGGCACCTGAATATACGAAATCCCCCGCTGGTAAATCGAGGCGGTAAATCCGGCCAGATCCCCAACCACGCCTCCACCCAGGGCTATTATTACGCTTGATCGCTCCAGACCGGCAGCAACCGCTTCATCCAGCATACAGCTAAGCTGTTCCAGGTTCTTGTACTCCTCACCATCCGGCATAAGCGCAACAGTGACTCTAAACCCGGCAGCCTTAAGAGAGTCTGCCACTCGTTGGCCATACAATGAAAAAACCAAGGGGTTGCTGATCAGCATTGCCTTGGTCCTGCCTATCAGACTGTCAGTCAGCTGTCCGATCTGCTCCAAGTTCCCTGCCGCAATGATTACTTGGTAGGACCTGTCCCCTCCCAGGGCAACCTCAACCTCACGCACATAATCCATCCTTTCTAATCGGCAATACATTTGCCGCTAGCAGCTCCTGCGGCGGCATGCTTTTTGACCAGTTGAATTATTCCCTGGATAATCCTATCCATTTCCTGGCCGGTAGTATCCACCCTGTATTCAGCCAGAGCGTAGAACTCTTGTCGGTCCAGGAGCATTTTCTCAATGTCTGCTGTTTCCAGGTTTTTTTTCAGCAAAGGCCGGCTGCCTTTTTTGCGGCTTACCCGGGCCAGTATCACTTCCGGATCAGCTTCCAGGCAAATCATGATGCCATTCTTCTTTAGGGCCTCCACATTTTCTCGATTGAGAACTACCCCTCCGCCGGCAGCAATTACTAAATTCCTTTTTGCCCCCAGTTTTTGTGACATCAAACGTTCTTCGGAGCGAAATCGCAGTTCTCCATGTTTTTTGAACAATACCGGAATACTCATCCCGGTCAGCTTTTCAATCTCTCGATCCATATCGATGAACTGCATTTTAAGTCGTTCCGCCAGCTTCATGCCTATGGTACTCTTTCCAGTACCCATAAATCCAATTAATACTATATTCTTTTCCATTTCCACACCTTTTCTATATAAGTCCGGTAACTCCTGTATGATCGTTCCATCTCTTCAACTGTGTCCCCGCCGAATTTCTCCAGCAGCGCGGCTGCAGTCACAAAAGCCATCATAGCTTCTCCAACCACCGAAGCTGCAGGGACCGCACATACATCGCTTCTTTCAATTACCGCCTTCTCCGGTTCCCAGGTTTCAGTATTAACGCTGTTAAGTGGTTTCATCAAGGTTGGAATTGGTTTCATATAAGCTCTGGCCCATAGAATCTCACCATTGCTCATTCCGCCTTCTACTCCGCCGGCCTGATTGCTCCTGCGATATATCCCTTGCTCTGCCTGATAATAAATCTGGTCATGAACCTGCGAACCAGGAAGACCGGCACTGGCAATTCCCTCGCCAATTTCTGCCGCCTTTATAGCCGGAATACTCATAAGGGCTCCTGCGATTCTGCTGTCTAATTTTCTGTCCCAGCTTACATGGCTTCCCAATCCCGGGGGTACTCCTACCGCACCCACCACAAAACATCCGCCTAGAGATTCACCCGTCTCCATGGCCTGCTTGATCGTATCTATCATATTCTCCTGAACATCCCGGCTGCAGCAGCGTACCGGGGAAGCTTCAACTAACCGGTAAAATTCAGCCAGGTTTCCGGGCTGGATAGCATATCCTGGATAATTAACCCTGCCGATACTAACTACCTCACTATAAATATATATGTCAAAGGCGGCCAATAATTGCTTAAAAAATGCCCCGGCAGCAACCCTGACCGCAGTCTCCCGAGCGCTGGCTCGTTCCAGCACATTCCGCATATCAGCATGGTCATACTTCATGGCTCCGGACAAATCCGCATGCCCCGGACGCGGCCTTTTAACCGCCCTATCATCTGCCCTCTCACATACCCCTGCCCCCATTATATCCTGCCAGTTTTGGTGATCCTGGTTTTCTATCACAAAAGAGATAGGACTCCCTATGGTCATACAGTTTCTAACTCCTGAATATATCTCCATCCGATCGCTCTCGATCTTCATCCTGGCTCCCCGGCCATATCCCATTTGTCTTCGGCCCAATTCCCGGTTTATTTGGTCCTGGTTAATCTGCAACCCGGCCGGCATGCCCTCGATAATCCCAAGCAGCCCTTTCCCATGAGATTCTCCGGCAGTATAATATTTAAGCAAAAAAACCTACCTCCTACTTCTTGATTATGTACTCTGGCGAAAAATATAATCAACCCCTGGCCAACCATTGCTCTCTCTTTCTACCAGTTTTCTGGCGGGTTATCAGATATTCTGACTTTGCCTGCCACCGGATTTACAATGATATATTTTTTATGCCCCAGCCGGTTTTTCAAAACCACGGTTCCTCCTCCGGCCGGAGCCCCGGTAGAATTAAAACTGCATACCGTTATGCTTCCTATCCGGCTGGGAAAAGTGGGAGTTCCAGCATATTCTATGCCCTTATTCAAGTAATAGGTTTTCTTTTCACTCCGGTAGCGGTTTAAGGATACATAGAATTTGATATTGCTGCTTCCACCCTTCAGCATGGCCTCACTGCGAGCATCGCGCAGAGTCCAGGCCAGCTGCGATGATGCGGTATGGAGTGCATAATCTTGATAGACGCGGTCCAACACCGGCCAGGAAAAGGACAAAACCAGAGCCAGGAGGAGAAAAACGATCAGCAATTCTATCAAGGTAAAGCCTTTATGATTTAACATAAGGGGCAATTACCTCCTCCATTTCTTTCGGACTAAAGCTTTGCTCCAGTAATATCTCCAGGGTGAGCAGAGCCTGATTGATAAACATAGGTAATCCATCCACAGTTTTCATTCCGCGAGATTGCGCCATTTTCAGCAAACGGGTCGGGCGCGGATTATATATGATATCGCAGACAACCGCATCCTGTTTCAGCCCTTCCAGACTCTCCAGGGGAGAGGCATCAACCTTCGGCCACATTCCCACCGGAGAACAATTTATCAGCAGATCAGCCTGAGGGGCTATATCGATAAAATTGTCCCGGGTCATTAAAGCAGCCGAAGCGGGCAGACCACTCTCGCAGGCTATAAATTCAGCCATCATCTGGGCCTGTCCATAGTCCAGATCCAGAAAATCTGCTCTTTCCATTCCCACTCGGCCCATCTGATATGCGATGGCCCGGGCCGCTCCTCCCGCTCCGATAAATATAACTCGTCCTCCCGGACTGATACCGGCCTCCTGTAGTCCCCTGACAAAACCCTGACCATCGGTATTATAACCCTTCAGAATGGCCCCCTGTTTCTTGACCAGGTTTACTGCCTGACAGGCCCTGGCCTCATCCGAGAGTTCATCCATGAAGGGGATTACCTTCTGTTTAAAAGGAATAGTAACATTGAAACCAGTGAAATTAAGGGTTTTAAGACTGTTTAAGACCTGTTCAAGTTCCTCGGAATCAGTTTCAAACGGCAGATAGACACAATTCAAAGCTCTGCGGCTGAACAACCGGTTATACATAAGCGGAGAGAGGCTGTGCCCCAATGGGTTACCTATTATGGCCAGGCATTTAGTATCACAGTTAATATCCATGGTTATTGCCCCCAGTTAATATTTAAGCGAATGCTGTATCATTCGCCTGCCGGTAATGGGTTAATTTTACCATTTATTTACATAGTTGGCTTTAACTTTTGCCTTTTGCTTCTCTGATTTTATGGATAACCAGGCCTTCCATCATTCTGGATATTTTAGTGCCGATAAACTCTCTGCCCCCCAGCGGAACTACCAAAATGGTGTACAAGCCTGCCCGGTTTCCTCCCAGTACATCTGTAAAGATCTGATCCCCGATCACAGCCGCTTCTGCTGGTTTTAATCCCATCAACTGCACTGCTCGAAGAAAGGAAGCCGGCTGGGGTTTGGCCGCCCGGTGAATGTACGGTATATCCAGAACCTGAGCCACAGTGAGAATCCGTTTCTCTCCATTATTGGACAGGATGCAGGCCTGGAAGCCCATGCTCCTAATTTTCCTGAACCAGGCATCAACCTGGCTGCTGATCTCATTGCTGTTCCATAGGGTGATAGTATTGTCCAGGTCCAATATTAATCCTTTTATTTGCCTTTTCTGCAATTCATCCAGGGCTATATCATGTATAGATTCCACATAGGAATCAGGGTAAAGCAATTTCAACATTTTCTTTCCTCAAGTCTATAATTATTTTCCTTCCATTAGCAGGAGATCAAAACTGCACTATAATTCCGTTACGCAGCAACTCGGCCGCTGACTCCGGGTCCACCGGGTTAATGAAGTAACCGCTGGCTATTTCTACCGCATTAGAAATAATCAGCCGGGGTACTATTTCTATATACCAGTGGTAACCCTCCTGCCGGGGAACGTTTACCGGGGCACTGTTTATCATAATATTATAAGAAGGATTATCCAGTAAAGCAAGCATGGAACTCAAGTAACCTCTTAATACTGCCTGCAGATCCCTTATCTCCTCTTCCTCGATATCCGCGAAATACTCCCGGTGCTCTTTGGGAATGATCCAGGCCTCATAAGAGAACCTGGGGGCATAGGGACTGATAACAATGAAGTGCTCACTTTCATATATGACTCTATCCCCGCCCATCTCCTGCTGAATTATCCGGCACATCAGGCAGCAGCCCTGATCCTGATAGTATCGGGGCATTCCTTTGTTATGCTCTGGAACCATGGGATAAGCCAGAATCTGAGTGTGGCTGTGATCCTGGGAAGCCCCGGCAAACAAACCTTTATTCTTATAAATTTGAATATACTTTACCCGCTCATCGGCTGCCAAAGCCCTAAACCTTTGTTGCAGCATTCTGAGCAGCAAAGAGATTTGCTGGGCTGGAAGTTGATGTAATTGTATACCGTGATGAGGAGTTTCAATTACCACCTCGTGATAACCCAGTCCGTTACAGCGGGTATAAATACCGGTAGAGTAGCATTCCAGGTCATCCCGGTTCATTCTGAACATAGAAAACTTGTTGGGCACCGTCCTGATCAGCCATCCCTTCTGGTTGGCGGTTGAACCATCCTGCCTGAAGGCATCCAGTTCTCCAGGAGTAAGAGCCTCGTTTCCTTCACAAAAAGGACAGATCTCGTCACCCAGGCGATATATCAAGGCACTCTTGTTAATTGGAAAATCGGAAGGTTTCAGGGCTTTTCCATTGGCTATCAAAACCCAGCTATCTCTCAACACGTCTCTGCGAAGTTCTGTCATTGCTGCCCCCCTTACCGTTGGCATCCATATTTTCAACTTTTCCCTTCTGCCATACTTACCTGCTCTATTGTATTCGAAAAAATACTAGAAATATGATGGCATCTAACTTATTAAATGGAAGGACTGTTTTGCGAACCAAGAACCAGTTAGTATCATTTAATGCCCCAGGCGGCCCGGGCACCCTCATCTACTGCTTCCATTATCCCTCGGGGCCTATAGGCATCTCCTATCAGTTGATAGGGTATCTTCTCTCTGTCCAGGTCCATGGCCAGATCCCGACAGGAAGCACTGCCAATCGCTATGACAACCTGCCGCACAGGAGTAACCCTCTCTATCTGCCCGGTTGTTTCCAGCAGTACAGAAGTCGGCAATATTTCCACCACCCGGGTATCCAGACATAAAAGATATGCCGCTTCCCGCAGCCTGCGATGCAACATGTATCCGTGTCCATTCGACTTCTTGACTGGAGAACGGGGACCAGCTTCGGCCACTATTACATTCGACACCCCTCGATCATGCAAATAATCAGCGGTTTCCATACCTACCAGTCCCCCGCCGACAATAAGGGTATGATCAGTCAATTCAACTTCACCCGCCAGAACCTGCCAGGCTGATGCCACATGAGGATAATCTATTCCCGGTATATCCGGCTTCAGGCTGCTGGCTCCGGCGGCAATGATTATCACCTCTGCTGCCTGCTCTTTTACAAAATGGATATCCGCCCTTTTCCCTAATCTGATCTGCACCCCGGCCCTTTTGGTCTTTTCAGCCAGCCTATCTATCCAACGGCTGTAAGCTTCCTTATATGGGGCTCTTGAGGCCATTCTGAGCTGGCCTCCGCACTCCATCTCTTGCTCCGCCAGCACCACCCGATGTCCCAAAAGAGCTGCTTGATGGGCAGCCGTCAGACCTGCCGGCCCGGCACCCACTATCAAAACCCGGCGTTTCTCACCTGCCGCTCTGTCAGGATGGATTAACTCCTGCCCGGTCACGGGATTAATAGCGCAGCGAATGCTCTCCCCCCGATAAAGCCGGTCCAGACAACCCTGATTACAGGCCAGGCATTCAATGCTGTCCTCTTCACGTCCCTCCATGGTATTCCAGAAGAATTTCGGGTCAGCCAGATGCTGACGCCCAAAGGCGATCAGGTCCGCTTCCCCCCGGGCCAGGACTGCTTCCGCTTGCGACAGGCGGGTAAATCTGCCCACCGCTATAACCGGAATACTTGTCACCGTCTTAATCCTGGCGGCCAGGTGCACATTGAAGCCCGGCTGGCAGTCTATACTTGGGCAAACCATGCCTCCGGGGGTAGACTGGGTACCGAAAGACACATTTAACATATCAATACCAGCTTCCGCCAGCAATCCTACTATGTCCATAGTATCATCAACCCTATACCCGCCCTCAACATATTCCTCAGCCGATATCCTCAATGACACCGGGAAGTCTGCTCCCACTTGCTGCCGCACCTCTCTGATAACCTCCAGGATAAAACGGGTTCGCTGCCTGAAATCACCCCCGTATTCATCTTCACGGTGATTTGATATCTCCGACAGGAATTGCATCATCAGGTAACCGTGAGCCGCATGAAGCTCTACTCCATCAAACCCTGCTTTTTTTACCCTCAAAGCCGCCCGGCCAAAACACCTCACTATATCCTGGATTTCCTCCCAACTCAATTCGCGAGGCATTAATTTAAAGATCCCGGGCAGAGCAGATGGTCCTACTGCCGTCCCCCTCTGTAACTGAAACAGGCTTTCGCGCCCGACATGGAAAATCTGTGCCATTACCTTCGGCCCCTGCCGATGCACTTCTTCAGCCAGCCTACTCAAACCAGGGATAAAACGATCATCATACGCCCCCAGCATCCCGGGCCCTTCGATGCCCTGCGGATGAACTGCCGACACCTCACCGATCATCAGGGCCGCACCACTGCCGGCCAATCTTCTTACATAGGCCAGGTTAGCCTCGCTCACACTGTTGTCCGGGTTAGCCAGCATGGTGGTCATTGGTGGTATTACCAGCCGATTATTTAATTCCATTGATTTTATCTGCAATGGCTTAAGCAGATGCTGGAATCCATTCATGGTTATTTTAACCCCTGCCTTCAATTCAACCGATACCAATTTTTTTTGATTTCAACTTGTTAATGTGCTTAAAATATTTTACCATGAAAATTGTAGTGTGGTGTTTTCTAGTTCTGCGTCATCCGCAGCAGGTTGTTATGACAGGTTTTTTCCGGAGGTTGCGTGTTTATGGAGGAATTTATTATTACCGCAGAAACCCTTCGCTCCTTTAATGGACGCAAGGCTAAAATACTTGGTCATGAAAATATTTCCAAGTCGGCCGTGCTTCTTCTCCTGCTATTTAAGGATGGCTGCTACCATGTGTTGTTTGAAAAGCGCGCCCGGTCTATGAACCGGCAGCCAGGGGAAATATGTTTTCCCGGCGGAACCAAGGAACCAACTGATGACTACAGCGAATATACTGCGATCAGGGAGAGCAGCGAGGAATTAGGTATACCCGAAGAATGCTTCGAAGTAATAGCTCCCCTGGATATCATGGTGAGTTCTTTCAGTGCCATAGTTATTCCTTACCTGGCAATATTAAAGGATATCAGCCAACTAAATATTAACCGGGATGAAGTGGAGAAGATCCTCCTGGTTCCCCTACCCTTCTTCATGGAGCAGGAACCCGAAGTCCACTATATCCAGACCGCTGCCCGGATACCCGATGATTTTCCTTTTCATCTTATCCCCAATGGCCGCGACTATCCCTTCCGAACGGGATGCGTACCCCAGTATTTTTACATCTGGGAAGGTGAAACCATCTGGGGGCTTACCGCCTCTATCCTGCAGCACTTCATTCAACTGTTAAAAAAAGGCTAGGGCAGAAAACAAGGGGACGGTTCTTTTGTTTGCTTGTGCACAAGCAAACAAAAGAACCGTCCCCTCCCCTTGTTTTCTGCCCTAGCCT